>NZ_CP039697.1:0-600000 GCF_005145025.1 Novosphingobium sp. EMRT-2
GTTCCGGCTTCGCTGGCGCCGCTCAACGGCCTGTCGCGCGAGTTCTCGGGCAGCCGGGTCGATTACCGGCTTGGCGCGCAGTACCACCTGACCGACGCGATCATGGGCTATGCCCAGTTCTCGACCGGCTTCAAGGGCGGCGGCATCAATCCCCGGCCGTTTTTCCCGGCCCAGGCCCTGCCGCACAATCCGGAAACGCTAAAGGCCTATGAAATCGGCCTGAAGAGCGAGTTCCTCGATCATCGCGTGCGCCTCAACGCATCGGCGTTCATCAACAAGTACAACGACATCCTGGTGACGGTTTCGAACTGTCCGGTGGCGGTGGGCGTCCCGGCCGCGCCCTGCGCGCTGCCGCTCAACGCCGGCAAGGCGACGATCAAGGGCTTCGAGGCCGAGCTGGCGGTGCGACCGGTGCAGGGCCTCTCGATCGACGCGTCGCTCGCCTATCTCCACTTCAAATACGATTCAATCAGCGCGATCGCGGCCAGCGCCGGCATCGGGCTGGAGGACAAGGGCGTCTATATCTCGCCCTGGCAGTGGAGCCTGGGTGCGCAGTACGAGTTCGATCTGGGCAAGGCCGCACGATCATTCCGCGCATCGACGTCAACCACGAGGACGCGTTCGAGCGCAATGCCAACAACGTCGATGCCGCGACCGGCGGCAAGGACATCTTCGGCGTGATCCCCAGCCGCACGCTGGTCAACGCCCGCGTGGCCTATGCGACGGCGGAGAAGGATTGGGAGCTGGCGGTAGAAGTCCGCAACCTGACCAACAAGCTCTACTATTCCGACATTTTCGACAATCGCGGATCGACCAATTTCGATCCAGGGCGTTCCGGGTGAACCGCGCACCTGGGCCGTCACGCTCAAGCGCCGTTTCTAGGAACGACTGATCCGGCGAAGGACGGCCTGCGGGTCGTCCTTCGCCGGACTTTCGGCCCGGTCGGAGACCGGCGACCCGCACTATCGCAGGAAAGGAATCACCGTGTCGTCTCGACCCGTTGCCAACCCCGCCGTTTCGGCATCCGATGTTCCCGCCGGAACCCCATCGTCGCCGGCCTGCCGATGCCGGAGTTCAGGCGGATTGGCGTCGAACCGATCTCGGGCCTGTGGCTGCGAGATCACCGGGGTGGACCTGCGCCAGCCGCTTGACGCGGAAACGCTGGCCGAGGTGATGAAGGCGTTCGAGCAGTTTCTGGTGATCGTGTTTCCGCGATCAGGATCTGACGCCGGAACAGCACAAGGCCTTCTCGCGCTATTTCGGCGAGTTGACCGAACTGCCGCAGGCGCCAACCTATGCCGGCCATCGCGACATGCAGGAAGTCCGCCGCGAAGCGCACGAGCCGGAAAACGTGGTGCCCTCGTTCGAGCATTTCCACACCGACAGCCCGTTCCTGCCCACGCCGCCAAGTGCATCGTGATGCGCGCTGGAAGTGCCGCAGTGGGGCGGGATACGGCCTTTTCCAACGCCTACCTTGTCTATGAACACTTGTCCGACGGGATGAAGAGCTGCTCGATGGGCTTCAGGTGGTCTATTCGGGCAAGGATATCTGGGCGAAGAACGAAAAGCTCGACCCCGACAAGCGGTTGCGCCTGCGCGAAAGCCCACGATTTCACCGAGGACCAGCTCGAAAGCATCCACCGGCGGTGCGCGTTTCATCCCGAAACCGGACGCAAGGCGCTGTTCGCCACGAGTGCCTATTTCAAGCGCTTCGTCGGCTGGAGCGAGGACGAAAGCCGCGCTTGCTGGCCTATCTCCAGAGCCTGGCGCAGCATCTGCACTACCATTGCCGCATCAAGTGGCAGAAGGACACGCTGATCGTGTGGGACAACCGCTTCACGCTGCATCGCGGGGTCCACGATTTCAAGTACGAGCGGCGGCATCTGATCCGTACCACCGTGGTGGGCGAACGGCCCGTCGGTCCGGCCCGCGCCAGGCCGGCAACTGAACCGCGGCGGACACGGAGAACCGGCATGAAGGTGAGCGCCGCGATCGCGGAAATCCTCAGGCGCGAGGGCGTCGACGTCATTTTCGGCTATCCGCGCAACGCGGTGCTGGAAACGGCGGCGGCCATCGGCATCCGCCCGGTGATTCGTCCGGCAGGAACGCACCGGCGTTCACCATGGCCGATGCGCTGTCCCGGCTGACGCGCGGGCGCCGCATGGGCGTGTTCGCGATGCAGCACGGGCCGGGCACCGAGAACGCCTATGGCGGCGTGGCGCAAGCCTATTCGGAAAGCGTGCCGGTGCTGGTGCTTCCGCAGGGCTATGCCCGGCGCATCGCCAACGTGCCGGACAACTTCAACGCCTCGATCTCGATGCGCGACGTGACCAAGACGGCGGAACCGATCCTGCGTGCCGAGGAACGCCGGCGGTGCTGCGCCGCGCCTTCTCGGCCTTGCGCAACGGCCGGCTGCGCCCGGCCCTTGTCGAAATGCCGTGGGACGTGCTGGCGGAGGAGATCCCGGGGGAACTGGACTACCTCCCGGTCATCAGCACCCGTTTCGGCCCCGATCCCGCGGCGGTCGAGGCGGTGGCGGACCGGCTGGTCGCCGCGCGGCGGCTGGTGATCCATGCCGGGCAGGGCGTGCACTGGGCCGAGGCTTATGCCGAGCTGCGCGAACTGGCGGAGCTGCTCGGCGCGCCCGTGTCCACCAGTCTGGAAGGCAAGAGCGCGTTCGACGAAACGCATCCGCTGGCGCTGGGATCGGGCGGCGCGGCCATTCCCGGCCAGCTACGCCATTTCCTTGATCGCGCGGACCTGATCCTCGGCATCGGGTGCAGCCTGTCGGAAACCGCGTTCGGCGTGGCGATGCCCGATCATGTACCGATCATTCACGCCACGCTCGACCCTGCCGACATCAACAAGAGCGTGCGCTGCGAAGCGGCGCTGGTGGGCGACGCGCAGCTGACGCTGGCCATGCTGGTCGCGGCCTGCCGCACCCGGCTGGACGCGCCGCGCGATCCCTCGGCGACCATTGCCGAAATCCGCGACGTGGAAACCGCTGGCTGGCGGAATGGCTGCCCCTGCTCGAAAGCGACGACACGCCGCTGAGCCCTATCGCGTGCTGTGGGAACTGCAGCGCACGGTGGACGTGGCCAACACGATCATCACCCATGACGCCGGTTCGCCGCGTGACCAGCTGACGCCGTTCTGGAAATCGAAGACGCCGCTGTCCTACCTCGGCTGGGGCAAGTCGACGCAGCTCGGCTATGGGCTTGGCCTGGCGATGGGCGCGAAGCTCGCCTGCCCGGACAAGCTGTGCATCAACGTCTGGGGCGATGCCGCCATCGGCTTTACCGGCATGGATTTCGAAACGGCGGCACGCGAACGGCTGCCGATCCTGTCGATCCTGCTCAACAACAGCGCCATGGCCATCGAACTGCCGTCATGCCGATCGCCACCGAGCGCTACCGCAGCACCGACATCTCGGGTGATTATGCCGCCTTCGCCCGCGCGCTGGGCGGCTATGGCGAGCGGGTGACCACGCCCGACCAGATCGCGCCGGCGATCCGGCGCGGCATTGCCGCGATCGAGGCCGGCCAGCCCGCGCTGATCGAGTTCATCACGCATACCGAAACGAGAGCCTCGCGCCTGTGACCGCGGTGGTGCCGCGTCGCAGCCTGTCGGCGGGGGAACGCGAGGCGTTCGCCGCCGGCGACGAGGCGGCGCTGGCGGAACTGCGGGCCGATCTGCGCGCAGCGTTTACGCAGGGCGCGCGGGCGATTGTGATCGAAACCGGCAATCCCTTGGTTCTGGGCGAGGAGGTCTTCGCCGCCTGCCTGCTGATGATGGGGCGCTGGCTTGGCACGCCATCGATCCAGTCGCCGCAAGGGGAACTGGTCGCGCGGGTGGAACGGCGGCCGGGCGATGCGCAGGCGCGCGGCACGCATTCCGATCTCGAACTGGCGCCGCACACCGATCTGCACGATATTCTGGCGCTGGGCACGGTGCGCGAGGCGGTGCGGGGCGGGGATTCGTTCCTGGTCCGCGCGGTGGACCTGCACGACGCGGTCCGGCGGCGGGATGCCGCATCACCTGCCGGCGCTGCGCCAAGGTACTTCTTCGGCACCAACCCGGTGCTCCGCTCACGCGCGCCCGTCAGCGCCAGCGAGGTTCCGGTTTTCGCGGGCGATGGCGACGGGGTGCAGTGCTGCTTCAACCCCTATTTCCTGCAAGCCGCCGCGCAATCGCGCGGGGAAGCGTTGCCGCCCGATCTTGCCGCTGCCGTCACCGATCTGCGCGCGCTGGCGCTGGAGCTTGCCGGGACCGGCGCAATTCCGCCTCTCGCCCGGTGACGTGGTGCTGTGGCACAACTGGTCGTGGCTGCACGGCCGCACCGCGTTCGAGGACGATCCAGAGCAGCGCAGACTGTTGCTGCGCCTGTGGCTGCGCTCGGACTTGTGCCCGCCGGCGGACATCCGCTTTGCCGAGCGGTCGGTGACCATCGACGACGATCACGAACGCACGCGGCGTGAAGGGATGAGGGTAGAATGAGCGCGATCAAGGAATCCGGCAAGGAACCCGGCGAAGAGAACGCGACATGGCCATGGTCGGCCACCTGGCCGTTGTTCATCCTGACGCTCATTTCCGTGTTCAACTATCTCGATCGCGCGCTGCTGGGGCTGGTGCTGCCGATGATCAAGCGCGAGTTCGGCGTGTCCGACACCGCGCTGGGCCTCGCCACCGGCCTCGCGTTCATTTTCCTCTATTCGCTGCTGGGCCTGCCGATCGCGTGGCTGGCGGACCGGTTCAACCGGCGGAACATCATCGCCATCGGACTGGGCTTCTGGAGCCTGATGACGGTGCTGACCGGCTTCGTCACCAGCATCTGGCAACTGGCTATCGCGCGCTTCCTGATGGGGGCGGGCGAAGCCTGCGGGCTGCCGCCGTCGAACTCGATCATCGCCGACCTGTTCCACCCGCGCCGGCGGCCGCTGGCGCTGGCGATCTTCGGCACGGCCAACTCGATCGCCTTCATCGTGTTCTTCCCGATCGCCGGCTGGATCGCGCAGAACCATGGCTGGCGCGCGATGTTCGTGGCGATGGGCGTGCCTGGCATGATCGTCGCGCTGCTGCTTCTGCTGACCGTTCGCGAGCCTGCGCGCAAGACGCCGCCGCGCGAACGCGAACGGCTGTCCGCCACGCAGATATTTGCCGACATCCGGGCGCTGTTCGCCGACAAGTGCTACGCCTGGATCTTCGCGGGCGTCACCCTGATGGGGGCTAACGTGTGGGCGGCGGGGGCGTGGACGCCGACGTTCTTTTCGCGCGTGCATCACATGGGGCTGGCCGAGATCGCCGGGACGATCGGGCCGACGCGCGGTTTCATCGGCGCAGCAGGCGTGTTGTGCGGCGGGCTGCTGATCGACCGGTTGCCTGCCAGCCGCATTCGCTGGCGGCTGGCCGTGCCCGCGCTGGCCTGCCTGCTGGCCGGCCCGGCGGAAGCGGTGTTTCTGCTGGGTTCCGACCGCGCCGTCTGGTTTACCGCCTTCGCGCTGACCAGCTTCGTCACCCTGATCCACCAGGGGCCGGTCTATGCCGCCACGGTCAACATCGTGCCCGAGCGCCAGCGCGCGCTTGCCATTGCCTTGCTGCTGTTCGGCGCCAGCTTCATCGGCAACGTCGTGGGGCCAAGCGCCGTCGGCTTCGTCACCGATCTGCTGACGCCGCGTTACGGCGACATGGCCATCCGGCATTCGATGCTGATCATCGCGGTTACGCCCGTCCTCACGGCCGCCTGCCTGATGCGCGCGGCCCAGCTGTATGGCGAGCGGGCGCACGGATAGCCCGCTGCGGTTTTCCGCCCACCGACATTGCCGGATGGCTCGCGAGGCGACATGATCGCCGCGAAGGAGGCTCCGGCCATGTCCGCGTTCCCACCCGCGACCACGCCCGCCACGTTCTATTTCGATCTGGTATCGCCGTTCGCGTACCTGATGTGGAAGCAGTTGCGGCGGAACGCCACGCTGGCGTTGCGGCCCGAACCGGTTCTGCTGGGCGGCCTGCTTCAGCACTGGAGGCAACTGGGCCGGCCGAAGTGCCGCCCAAGCGCATCCAGATCTACCGCATGTGCCAGTGGCTTGCCGATCGCCACGGCATTCCGTTCCGCTTCCCCGATGTCCACCCGTTCCGCTCGATCGAGGCGCTGCGCCTGCTGGTCGCGCTCGATGCGCGGGTGGATGCGGTGGACGCCCTGTTCGATGCGGTGTTCCGCGATGGCCTGGATCTTGGCGACCCGGCCAATCTGGAAGCGTTCGGCCGGGCGCTGGGGCTGGACCACGTGGCGGCGGTACTGGCCGCGCCCACGGTGAAGGACCGGCTGCGCGCCAATACCGACGCGGCGATCGCGCGGGGCGTTTTCGGCGTGCCGACGGTGGAAGTGGGCGCGGAACTCTTCTGGGGGTTCGACACGATCGGGATGATCGACGATTATCTCGCCAATCCCGGCCTGTTCCGGGCGCCGGCGATGGCCCGGCTGGAAGGGCTGGGCTACGGCGTGCCGCGCCGGACGACCGGATAGGGCCTGTCAGGCCGCTCGGTTGCGCTTTTCCGCGTCCTCGTCTTTCGCTTCGACCGACCCGCCATCGCTTCCACCCTGCTGCGCGGCAGGACGGGTTCCCTCTCCGATGCCGTCGGGATCGATCGCCTGGGATATGAGGAAGCCCTGGATCTCGGTGCATCCCTTGTCGCGCAGCGCCTGAAGCTGTGCGTCGGTCTCGACGCCTTCCGCCGTGGTGTCCATGCCCAGGCTGCCCGCCAGCCCGGTGATGGCCTGGATAATGGCGCGCGATTCGGCGTTGTGATCGAGCGATTCCACGAAGCACCGGTCGATTTTGATCTTGTCGAAGGGAAAGCTGCGCAGATAGTTGAGCGAGGAATAGCCCGTTCCGAAATCGTCGAGCGCGATGCGCACTCCGATCTCGCGCAGCTTGTAAAGCGTCGACACGTTGGCTTCGCTGTCCTGCATCAGCACGGTTTCGGTGATTTCAAGCTCCAGCCGGCCGGCGTCGATCCCCGCGCTGGCCAGTGCGTTGACCACGGTGGGGATCAGGTTCGCGCTGCGCATCTGCGCGGGCGAAAGATTGACCGAGATGCGCAGGTCCGCCGGCCACAGCGCGAGTTGCGCGGTCGCCTGCCGAATCACCCATTCGCCCACCTGCACGATCAGCCCGGTTTCCTCGGCCAGCGGGATGAAGGCGTTGGGCATGATCAGCCCGCGCGTGGGATGCTGCCAGCGGATCAGCGCTTCGTAGCCCACCACATCGCCCGACGAGATGTTGACGAGCGGCTGGTAGTGCAGCGTGAACTCGTTGCGCACCAGCGCCGCGCGCAGGTCCATTTCCAGATCGCGCCGTTCGCGCGCCGCTTCGTCCATGCCGATCTGGAAATGGGCAAAGCGGTTCCGCCCGTTGGTCTTCGCGCTGTACAGCGCCAGATCGGCGCGCTTCATCACTTCGGTGGGGTCGCTGTCCGCGATGGTGGCGAAGGCAATGCCGATGCTGGTCGACGTCATCACCTGCATCCCGTCGAGGATGAACGGCTGGTCGACCGCATCGATGATCCGTGCGGCACACGCTTCCACCTCTTCGGGCGATTTCACCCGCTCGATCAGAACCGCGAATTCGTCGCCTCCAAGGCGGGCCACCATGGCCTTTTCCTGCACGCAGGCCTCGATGCGGCGTGCGACTTCGCAGAGCAGGCGATCGCCGATGGGATGCCCCAGCGTGTCATTGACCGATTTGAACTGATCGAGATCAAGGCACAGGACGGCCGTCAATTCCTCTTCGTGCAGGCGCTTGACCGCGCGGCCCAACGTCTCGTTGAACAGGAAGCGGTTGGCGAGGTCAGTCAGGCCGCAATAGTGCGCCATGTAGCTGACCCGTGCTTCCGCCCGCATTTCCGCCGTCACGTCGGAGGCGACGCCCTGCATGCGGCCGCCGGCGCGTGGCTGGGCGGAAAGCCGCCACCAGCACGTTTCGCCGCCCACGGTGATCTGCACGGTAAGGTCGCGGAAAGCCTGCCGTTTCCGGAGCATCTCGGCGAGACGCTCGTACTCGTGGCCTGCTTCGAACAGCGACAGCAGCGCATGCCCCTCAAGCGCTTCCCGGTCGCGTCCGCTTGCTTCGACGAAACGATCGGTGGGGGCCACGATCAGCCCCTCCCGGTCGATCGACCACAGCCAATCCGCGCTTTGCGCCTCGTAATCCTTGAGCAGGAGTTGCACGGTCTCCGCGCTTTCCCGGAGCGCCTGCTCGCGCGCGACTTTTTCAGCGAAGACCTTTTCGTTGCCCTTGATCGAGCGGGAGAGGACGGCGGCGTAGCACAGGATCAGCAGCGTGCCCGTTGTCGCCAGGGGATTGCCGGACAGCAGCCATCCGGCGATCGAGCCGATCGTCAGCGGGATCATATAGGAAAAGGCGGCGCGCGGAAGCGGGCCATAGCTGATGACAGCGGCGCCCATCATGCCGCCGGTGAGCATGGCCAGCAGCGTGAACACGCCAGGCGTGGCGTCGAGGCCGCCGATCGCCATGGAAATGCCCCAGGCAATGCCGTTAAGAGTGGCAAGAAGCTCTATGAAGCGGCCGTCCCTTGACGGAGACAGGTCCTCGTAATCGTTCTTGGCCAGACGGCGCGCGTGCAGAATGCGGACGAGGCCTTGCCCAAGGACCAGCAAGGTCCAGAACGCGATGGCCGCGTGCGACACGGAAGACCACAGGACGGTCGCGACGATGATTGCGTTGATGATACCGCCGATGACGGCCGTCCGCGCCAGCTTCAGGCTGGCTTCGACCTGCGCCTTGCGTAGAGCCTGTCCGTCCGTCGTATCCACCAAGCTCATCTGCGGTCCATCACCTGCGGCAGGGCAGCGCTTCTCGCGGCGTGGCGAATCTTCACCGTGCCTGGCGCTGCTTCGGAGGGGAAGGTTTATTGGTCACAATCGTTAAGTTCGGTTGAATTTGCAGACGCGGATTCCACCGATCCGGAGCATGTTCGGATGCCTGCGTCCGGCCCTGAAGGTATGCCATTGACTGGCCGTATCGATACTTCGCCTTAACGCCCTTTCGTCTAGGGCGGTGTTCCGTTCGCGTGAAACAGGGAGCAGCCGGTGCGCGTGCCTGCAAGGGTTAAACTGCTGACGATGCTGGCCCTGCCGGTGCTGGCGCTGCCCTTGCTGTCCGGTGCGGGGGCGGGAGCCGGGCAAAGCCTGCGCTATGCCGACGTTTCCATGCCGGAGACGCTGGCCGGCGCGCAGGATGCGCCTCCACCGCCGTCGGCGGCAACGCTGCCACCCGACCAGGCCGACCGCGCCTATCCATTCTATATGCCGATGGATGGCTTGCGCCGCCCCGCCGTCCGGCTGCTGGTGAAATGCGATGCCTCGCGCGCCGCCGGCCGTGAAGTCTATGCCGGACGGAGCGTTGACGATTTCGGCGGGCGCATCGAAGGGGGCTACGAACTCGTTTACGAAGCGCTAGATGGCGCTGGGCAACCGTGCGTCTATCCGTTCGCGCCGCTGGTGCCGCAGGTCGCGGGCGATCTGCGCGGAACTCAATATATCCTGCGCTCGTCGATCCCTGGTCGCCGTGTCACCTTCCGGTCGGGGAACGAGTGGGCGTCCGTCGGCCTGCACCTCTACGACATTGGCCAGCAGCGGCTGCATTTCGAAATGCGCGATGTCGAACTGGACTTCCCCGGCGCGATCCAGCCGATCGGCGCGGTCTATCTCGAAGCCTTCGACGGGCATCGGCCGGGCCTGTTCACCGCTGTTATCCGGCGCTCGAAGATCTACGGCGGCAAAAACGCGATCTTCGTCCCCAGCGGCCAGACCATGCTCTATGTCGAGGACAGCGAGATTGCCGGCAACGTCGGCACCAACAGCGATCAGGAACACAGTACCTATATCAACGGTACGCTGGTTTCGCATTTCGTCCGTTCGAGCTGGCAGGGCCAGCGCGCGTGGCAGAACCTCGCCAGCGGCCACCAGATCAAGGACAAGGCCTATCTGCGCATCTACGAGAACGTAACGGTATCGAACCGACCCGTCGGTTCCACGCCGTCGGCCATGCCGCTGCTGGATGTCAGCGCCTTTGGCTTCACGTGGTCGAACGGGCTGCGGCTGAACCGGATCGCGCCGGCGCAGGCGCCGCGCGAAGGACTCGTCGATCTGCGTACCGAACTGCGGTATGGCGCGCCGGAGAATTACCCGTGGAGCCTGCTGGCCGATCCCGCATGGCGGATGCCGGCTACGAAAGCGGCTGTCGTCGGACAGGCGCTGGACAAGGTCTATCTGTCGATTTTTCTCAACACCACGGTCCAGAGCTTCCGGACGGAGCCTTATGCGATCGCGCTGCGCCCGCAAGGAACGCATCTCGCGCCCGATGGCGTGGCGATGGAAGGCAACAGCCAGACGACGCTGGCGCAGCAGCGCATGGTCTCCATGGCGTTCAACACCAGGGGAACGCTGGCGCAGGTCTATGCGCCGCAGGGCTGGACGTTGGTCGATCCGGCACTACCGCCCCAAGCGCGATGGGTCACGGACCGCGACGCGTTCATCCGTCACGCACTGGGACTGATCGGGCGCTGACGGCGGGTATCCGGGCCGCCCGTCGGGGTCAGGCCGGTCCGCGATAGCCGGCGAGACGGAGCGCGCCATCGAGGGAATCGCCGAGCGGATCGCTCAGGCGTTCGACGGTGCGGGAACGCAGCCAGGGCTTCATGCGGGGGGCGAGTCCGCCCACCAGCGTGCAGCGCGTGGCACCTCGCTCGAAGATCGTCTCGATGAAGCGCTCGATATGCGCGGCCGCGTCTTCCACGATCGAGCGGGCGATGGCGTCGTCCGCTTCGGCATAGTCCATCACCAGCGGGGCGAAGGCGCCATAGTCGCGTGGCGTGGCCTGATCCATCCACGCGATCGCCTGCGCGGTATCGTGGTTGAAGCGCTCGGTCACGGCGGCGCTCAGCGGCGTGCGGCGGGTGCGCCCGTCGAGCGCGCGCAGGGCATGGCGCATGGCGGAGAGGCCCAGCGCCGCGCCGCTGCCTTCGTCGGAAATGGGAAAGCCGTAGCCGCCGATGGTGAAATCCTCGCCGTGAACGCGCAACTGGGCGGCGCTGCCGGTGCCGATGATCAGGATCGCGCCGTCTTCGCCGCCGTGCGCGCCAAGGTTGGCGATCTGCGCGTCGGTGGCATAGGCGACCGAGGCGAAGCCGAAATCCAGCGCGCCAAGCGCTTCGCGCACGCCGGGGCGCGTGATGCCGGCAATGCCCATGCCGGCGCGGATCTGCGCGCGCTGCGATGCGGACAGGCCGGCCTGCGCCACCGCCTGGTCGGCAGTATCCTTCAAGGTTTCATAGAGCGCGTCGATGCCGATGCGCGCGTTGGCGGTGCCCGAACGGCCTTCGCCGATGGTGGCGCCGGCCGCGTCGATCAGGCGCGCGCGGCAATTGCTGCCGCCGGCGTCGATGCCGAGGAAATAGGTCATGGCCGGTGTTCTCCAGGGGTTGCCGTTGCGGTCCAATCGCGGCCGCGCGCGGTGTGGCCGATGCCGGGGTTCAACTGGTTGCGCGGATCGATGCTGCGGTAGAAGTGTTCCAGCTCCTGCCGCGCGACGTAGAGATGGCCGACGTTGTGTTCGGCCGGGTACTGCGCCCCTCGCGCGTCGAGCAGCGCCCATAGTGCGTGTTCGAAGGCCAGCGGATCGGTGCCCTTGCGCACGATGTAGTCCTGATGGAACACCTGGCAGAAGAAGTGCCCGTAATAGAGCGCGTGAATGGTCTTGTCGGCGAGGTCCTTCGGCAGTTGTTCGCGCCATTCGCGGGTGTTGCGGGGCAGCGCGACATCGAGCGCGACGATATCCTCCACCTCCCGCCGATGCACCGCGCGATAGCGGACGGCCGCGCCCGCGGCGACGAAGCGGTGCAGGAAAGCCTTGGCGGCTTCCGCCGGCGTGCATTCGAAATGATCGCCGTCCCCGCCACCGGGGAACAGGCGGGCAAGCAGCCCGCGCGTGGCCTCCACCTGATCGCGCGAGACCTTGAGGATCAGGTGGTGCGCGAAGCGATCGCGGAAGGCGCGCATCCGTGCGGGCAGGGGATCGGGCACGAACCGGCTGGCCCACTGCATCACCCGGTCGCTCAGGCCGTTGCCGAACAGCGCATCGAACCGGCCCTTGGCGGCAAAGAGCGCGGGCAGCCGGTCCGTGCCGAGCCGCTCGATCGCGAAGAACATGTCGCGCCCATAGCGGTCGGCCACGTCGAACGCGGTGCGGTGCATATATTCCCCGGCGATAGGCGGCTGCGCGAAATCGCGCAGCATCGTCCGGCGCAGTTCGGTGAGCGGTTCGGGCGAAGCCGCGCCGATGTAGAAGGTGGCGGTATCGTCCTCGCGCGCGAACGTGTCGAGCCGGACGGCGAAGACGATTAGCTTGCCCGCGCTGCCGGCGCTTTCGAACAGGCAGCGCGGATCGGCGTTGAAGCGCGCCGGGCTGGCGCTGTCGACATCGCGTACATGCTCCGCATAGCGATGGTCGTGCGCCCGGCGGTCGAGGGCGGGATCGATGTCGGCTTCGGCGAAGGCGCCCGCATCCAGCCGGGCGAGCATCGTTTCGGGATCGTCTCCCAGCGCTATGCCGAGGTGGTTTACCAGCGCCAGCGTGCCGTCGGGCCGGACCTGCGCGTACAGCGCCAGCTCGGTATAGGCCGGCCCGCGCCGCACGAGCGACCCGCCCGAGTTGTTGCAGACGCCGCCCACGACCGAAGCGCCGAGGCAGGAGGAGCCGATCACCGAATGCGGTTCGCGCCCGTGGGGGCGCAGGGCCTGCTCCAGGCGGTGCAGCGTGGTGCCCGGCAGACACAGCACTTGCGCGCCATCGCGGATGACATGCAGCGCGGAAAGGCGGGTGGTGCTGATGATGACGAGGCCGCCGGGATAGTCCGCGCCATCGGGCGTGGAGCCGCCGGTCAGCCCGGTGTTCGAAGCCTGCATGATGATCGAGACGTCAGCCGCGACGCAGGCCTGCGCCACCTTCCACAGCTCGACCAGGCTGCCCGGCCGCACCACGGCAAGCGCCGGCCCGTTGCCGGTGCGATAGCCCTGGCGGTAGCGCGCGGTCGCGCGGGCCGACGTCAGCACATGGCGCCGCCCCACCGCATCGCGCAGCCGCTCCAGCAATTCCGTATCGCGTTTTCCGGTCATGGCGCCGTGATCTGGCCCTATTGTGTCTGGACTTCGTCGTCGGTCATCAGGTCGTCGCCGTCCAGCCAGCGAAGAATCTCGCGCGCGGCGGGATGGTCGATCGACGCATAGCGCGCCCGCAGGCGCTCGCCGCGCGATCCCAGCCGTTCATGGCCAACGTCCTGAAACGCCGGAAGATCCTGCTGGAGCATCTGCGCGAACTGCGCACCCAGCACCTGCCGCGCGGCCTCGCCAAACGCAGCGCCATAGGCATAGGCTTCGCCCTGCCGGTAAACCGCGGCCAGCGTCAGGGCGGGAATGCAGCCGAGATGCGCCTGGATCGCGGGATTGATCGCGTGGCCCGAAACGTGCGGGGCGATAGCGGCGGAGCGGCCGGTGAACGCGCGCAGATGGAGAAAGCGTGACATGCGCGCCCCGTCGTTGACCGGATAGTTGTCCCACAAGCAGACCGGCCGCCCCAGTTGACGCGCCACGCGTTTCACATGAGCGTGATCGACCGCCCGCGAGCAGACCTCCTCGCCGGTCCAGTAAACGCGGACCGCCGGATCGAGCCGCCGTCCCAGTTCAGCGAGATAGCCGGCCGGCCGGTCGCCGAACACCAGATCGAGCACCGGGTCGTCCGAATAGTAGGTGGGGCAGGTATAGACCCGCGTCGCCCGCGTCAGGCCCGCGCAGAAGTTGACCACCTCCGCCTGCCGCGCGGCAAGGTCCGGCATGTCGCCGCGCAGGTCGTCGAACAGAATGGCAAGGTCGTCGATGCCGATGGCGTCGAGATCCGCCACCCGCCGGGCGAGCGCGGCGCGGGCCTCGTCGTCGAACGGGTGCGTGGAGCCGATCGGCGTCAGCGCGATGCCGAACCGCATGCCCGCCGCCCGCACTCGGGTCGAGAGGCGACCGAGCATTGCGGTCTGTTCGGGATCGTGGCGCTCGCGCCAGGCGCGGCGCAATGCGCGGTCGGCCTTGGGGCCGTAATGGTAGAAGCCATAGCCCGCCGCCGCGAGCGTCTGCACGACATGGCCACGCTCCGCCTCGGTCCAGATGCGCCCGAAGCGGCCTTCGATCAGGCCCAGTTCGGGCATCATGCGCGGTGATCCGCGCGCGCGCCGGCGATCCAGGTGGCGGTGACAGCGCGCGTTTCGTCCAGATGGACGAGATCGGCGCGCAAGCCGGGCGCGATGGAGCCGGTTTCGTGGTCGAGCCGCAGGAATCGCGCGGGATTGCCGCTCGCCATGCACGATGCGGTCACGATGTCGCAGCCGAGCAGGTCCATCGCGTTGCACAGCGCCTGCACCATGGTCAGCGCCGATCCCGCGAGCGTGCCGTCCGGCCCCCGGCAGGTGCCGTCGACCACCGCGATGTCCTGGCCCATCAGCGTGAACCGGTCTTGCGTGCCGCCGACCGGGGGCATCGCGTCGGTCACCAGCATCGCCCCTTCGATCCCCCGCGCGCGCAGCGCCACGCGCAATGCGGCGGGATGGACATGGAGCCCGTCCACAATCAGCCCGAAATGGCTGGCGTGATCTTCCAGCGCCGCGCCGACCATGCCCGGTTCGCGGCTGAGCAACGGCGTCATGGCGTTGAACAGATGGGTAAAGCCCGCCAGTCCTTCCTCCAGCGCGGCGCGGGTCTGGTCGTAGTCCGCAAGGCTGTGCCCCGCGCAGACCAGCACGCCCGCATCGCTCAGCGCCCGCACGGTTCCCGCCGGCGCGAGTTCGGGCGCCAGCGTCACCACGCGCCGTCCCAGGGTGGGCTGCGCCAGCCGCGCGATGACGTCCGCATCGACCGCTGTGAAGCGCGCCTTGTCGTGGATGCCCTTCTTCGCGGGGTTGAGATGCGGGCCTTCGATGTGAATGCCGAGGACTCCCGGCTCCCGGTCGGCCAGCGCCGCTTCGCCCGCCGCGATGGCCGTTCCGACCACGCCGGGATAGTCGCTGATCAGCGTCGGCAGCAGCCCGGTCGTGCCGAAGCGCCGATGGGCGGCGGCGATGGCGCGGATGCCCTCGACGGAAGGGTGATCGTTGAACAGCACGTCGCCGCCGCCGTTCACCTGCACGTCGATGAAGCCCGGCAGCAGCCAGCCGCCGCCAAGGTCATGGCGGGCGCAGCCGGCCGGCAGGGCATCCGCTGGAGCAAGGCCGGCAATGCGGTCGCCATCGAGCAGCAGCGCCTGCCCTTCCGCAACCGCGTCGGCCAGAACGATGTTCGCGCCGGTAAGAGCCGTCAGCGTCATAGCGTGCGCGTTACCTTGTTGAGATGCGGAGGGCTATCGGGATTGCACCCCCGCGCCAGCGAAAGCGCGTTGGCGAGGCCATAGAAGCTCTGAATCTGCGCGATGGCGCCAAGCACGGGATGGACCTGCGTGTCCATCGGCAGGACGAGGCTCGCGGGCGCCACGTCTTCGGGCAAGCCGGCGGCGATCACGTTAGCGCCCCGCGCCGCGAAATCCTCCAGCCGCGCGCGAAGGCCGGTCCGGGCAATATCGAGCGGGGCGAGGACCAGCACCGGATCGCCCGCGCCCACCAGCGTCATCGGGCCATGCGCCACTTCGGCGCTGCTGAAGGCCTCGGCATGAAGGTTCGATGTTTCCTTCAGCTTGAGCGCGGCTTCGCCAGCGACGGGCAGGCTGGGGCCACGGCCCAGCACGAGCATCTCGCTCGCATCCCTCAACGGCGCGACGGCGGCGGTCCAGTCGGCCGCGGCGGCCTGTTCGAGCACGCGTCCGGTCTGGGGCAGCGCTTCCAGCAGGGCCGCGTCCTGGCTCCACTCGGCGACAAGATGGGTGAGCGCGACGAGCGTGCAAAGGAAGCTCTTGGTCGCCGCCACGCTGGTTTCGGGGCCGGCGTGGACGGGAACGACTATCTCGGCGAGGTCGGCGAGGGGGGAGGCGGCATCGTTGACCACGGCGATGACCACCGCACCCCGCGCGCGCGCATCCTGCGCGGCGGCGAGAAGATCGGGGCTGCGGCCCGATTGCGAGATGGCGATCAGCGGCACGTTGCGGAAATGGGCCGAAGTGGCATGATAGAGCGAGCCGGTTGACGGGGCGTGGCTGACCGTCGGGATGCCGGCTTTCGTTTCCAGCAGGAACTTGGCGAAGGCGGCGGCCTGATCGGAGCTGCCGCGCGCCAGCGTCGCCGCGAAAGGCGGGGCGAGCGCACGCAGGCGCTGGCCGGCATCACGGATCAGATTGGTATTAAGCTGGAGCTGCTGCTCACACAGCACCGGCGCGGACAGCGCTTCCGCCGCCATTCGTGTTGCGCTTCGAATGGGGGTCTCGTTGGTAGGGGGAGTCGATGTCATGCCATATGAGATACCACTCAAGCCAATTTACCTCAAGTGGCATTAAATTGGTTTTGTTATTTCCAAAAATGATGATACCGATCTGGCGAAGCCGCGATGCGGCGGCGGGAGGGTATCGTCCGCGTGGGGCTCAGGGAGGCGTGTGCATGCTCAGGATCGAGATAGCGGCCACCGATCACCAGGGCGCGGTCAATGAGGATATTGTGGGGCATTGCGGAGACGCCGCCTGGGTGATCGACGGCGCGACCGGAATTGGCGCCTCGCTGCTGGAAGAACCAAGTGACGCGGCATGGCTGGCGCAAACCGCGAGTCGGTTCCTTGCCGACGTCCTGCGCACGCATCCGGCGATGCCCACGGTCGATGTGCTGCGCACGGTCATGGCGCAGTGTGGCGAAGCCCTGCTGCGCCAGCGCGTGCGCGAACCGGAAGGGCATCACGAATTACCCTCCGCGGCGTTCGCCATGGTGCGGGCGGTGGATGGCATGGCGGAGATCACCACCCTGGCCGATTGCCGCGTGGTGGCGGCCGATGCGGATGGCGCGGTGCGGCTCTGGGGCAGCTCCGCGCTCGATGCGATCGAAGGCCGCACGCTGGCCGCGCTGCGCGGGGTTCTGGCGGAAGACCCCGCGATCACGCCGGATGCGCTCAAGGAGCGGCTGATGCCGGGCCTTGTCGCCAATCGCCGGCTGATGAACCGGGAAGGCGGATACTGGGTGCTCGGCACCGAACCGGCGGCGGCCGACCATGTCTGGCAGGCACGGATTCCGCTGCGTGCCGGCCAGCGCTTCGCCATCGCGAGCGACGGTTTTCTGCGCCTGACGGAGCTGTTCGGCGTGGCCGGCCCGGCCGATTTTCTGGCCATCCGCAGCGCCGACGAGTGGCGGCGCTGGATCGATGCGCTGCGGGCGCTGGAACGCGCGCCGGGCTCCTTGCGCCGCTTCGCGCGCGTCAAACCGCACGACGACGCGAGCCTTGTCGTCTGCCGCTGGGAGGAAACGGACTGATGCTGGTCATGGGATACATGAGCGGGACCTCGCTCGATGGCGTCGATGTCGCGCTGGTGGAAACCGATGGCGAACGGATTGATGGGTACGGGCCATGCCTGCTGGTTCCGTTCTCCGACGACGAGCGCGCCGTGGTGGTGCGGGCGACGCACGATGCGCTGGGGTGGGATGGGCATGGCAGCGTGCCGTCCTCGTTCGCGGAGGCGGGCGCGGTGATCGACGCGGGCTATCTGCGCGCGGGCCGTGCGGCGATCGAACAGGCCGGGCGGAGGCCCGACCTTGTGGGCTTTCATGGGCAGACGCTGCTGCACCGGCCGCGCCGCCAGCTTTCGGTGCAGGTCGGCGATCCGCAGGCGCTGGCCGATGCCCTGGAGGTGCCCGTGGTCGCGCAGATGCGGCAGGACGATCTGCGCGCAGGCGGCGAAGGCGCGCCGCTGGTGCCGGCCTACCACGCCGCGCTGGCGGCGCGGCTGCGTCTCTCGGGGCCGCTGGCGTTCCTGAACCTTGGTGGCGTGGCCAACGTAACCTGGATCGGCGGGGATGGGGAACTGGTCGCCTTCGATACCGGTCCCGCCAATGGTCTTATCGATCTGGTCGTGCAGCAGCGCGGCGCGGGCCGTTATGACGACGGGGGCAGGCTGGCCGCGGCGGGGCAGGTCGATGCGCGGATTCTGGCCGATCTGTTGGCGCACGAACACTTCCGGGGCACAGGCCCCCGTTCGCTGGACCGCTACGATTTTTCGCTGGATTGCCTGACGGATCTGGCGCTGGAAGATGCGGTAGCGACGTTGACGGCGTTCACGGTGGAATCCGTCGCTCTGGCCGGTCGCAGCCTGCCCGAGCCGCCCAAATCCTGGATTGTTTGCGGTGGCGGTTGCCACAATCCCGTGCTGATGCGGGGGTTGCGCGATCGGCTCGGCGATTGCCGGGCGGCTGGCGATCTGGGACTGCGCAGCGATTTCGTCGAGGCCGAGGCCATGGCGTTCCTGGCGGCGCGCAGCCTGCGCGGATTGCCGCTGACCTATCCCGGTACGACCGGCGTGAAAGCGCCGCAAACCGGTGGAACGTTGTGGCGTCCGCAGGCCGCACCCGCTGTTGTGGTATGATAAAAATAGTACCAGTTAAATACCGATACTTTACATTCTCGCACAGGTATGCATTTTGAAGGGCAATCCAGCCGAGCAAGCCGTCGAGTCTTCGGGTCGCACCGCCAGTACGACGACGGCGACTGGGTTCAGGGAAACAGGAAAATGAAGGGAAATCCCATGGTGAAATCCTATCGTCATGCCGTCGCCACGGCCGCTCTCGCCGTCGCGCTGGTGCAGGGGACGGGCGTTGCGCACGCGCAGTCCGCCGATGCGCCATCGGATGCCGGCGCCGAAGCGCCAGCAGCGGAGATCGTCGTTACCGGCACGCGCATCGCCGTGCCCGGCCTCACCGCGAGCAGCCCCGTCGCTTCGACCAGCGAGGAGAAGATCAAGCTCCAGTCGGCGCTGACGATCGAGGATTTCTCGACCAAGCTGCCGCAGCTTTCGGGTGGCGTCCGCCAGGGTTCGCAGGGTAGCGACGCGTTCGGTGCGCAGGTTCTCGAACTGCGCAACTTCGGCCAGAGCCGTTCGCTGGTGCTGATCGACGGCACCCGTGCCGCGCCGTTCAGTTTCCGCAACTCGGTGGACGTGAACGCGATTCCGGCCTCGCTGATCAAGCGGGTGGACGTGCTGACCGGTGGCGCCGCCGCCGTCTATGGCGCGGATGCCGTGGCCGGCGTGGTCAACTTCATCCTCAACGACGATTTCGAAGGCCTTCGCGCCACCTCGGCCGCGCGCCTCGCCACGCACGGCGGCGCGCAGTATGGCGGCTCGCTGATGTTGGGCGCCGGGCTGGGCGATCGTGGCCACATCGTGATCGCGGCGGACTATACCCAGCGGGACGGGATCACCGCCAGCCAGCGCAGCTGGGCGACCACGCCCAACCAGACGATCCCCAGCATCGGCGGCATCTTCACCGACGTGGCCAGCGGGCGCAAGTTCGGCTTCACCGATGGCGGCGCGTTCACGACCACGCCTTCGGCCACCTCGAACATCTCGGGCAGCTATCCGCTGGTGTCTCCGTTGAAGCGCATCAACGTGGCCGCGCTGTTCAAGTACGAGATCACGCCGCAGGTCGAAATCTACGGCCGCGCAATGTACACCAACGCCCGCACCGAAGAGACCGGCACGCCGGGCGCAACGCCGGCCTCGGTCAACCGCGTGGTCTCGATCAACCAGAACAACCCGTTCCTGACCGACGCGATCCGCAACCAGCTGACGTTCGTGAACGGCGTGGCGCAGGTGAACGTCTCGCGCTCGCTCGCCGAACTCGGCCTCATCACGTACCACACGGAACGTGACACGCTGCAGTTCCAGACCGGTCTGCGCGGCCCGCTGACGGCTTCGACCAAGTGGAACATCTATGCCCAGTACAGCCGCTCGACGGAGAATTCGCTGATTACCGGCGATGGCCTCGTCACCAACGCGGCGGGCGTGAACAACTTCGGCGCGATCGTGAACACCGTGAACATTTTCGGCCCGAACCAGAGCGCTCTCGCCGGCGCGCTGGGCAGCTCGATCAACGGCTTCAACCGCAAGCGCGACCAGTTCGTTACCGCCGCAACGCTGAGCGGAACGCTGGAGGAACTGTTCTCGCTGCCCGCCGGGCCGATCGGTTTCGCGATCGGCGCGGAATACCGCAAGGAGAACGCGACCATCGCGCAGGACAGCGCGCTGCTCAGCGGCAATACCTATCGCCAGGGCGTGCAGGCGGCCTACAAGGGTTCGTTCGACGTGGCCGAACTCTATGGCGAAGTGCTCGTGCCGCTGCTGCATGACCTGCCGCTGATCCGCAAGCTCAACGTCGGCGGCGCCTATCGCTATTCGCACTACAACCTGTTCGGCAACCACGGCACCTGGAAGGCGGAAGCCAATTGGGAAGTGGACGCCAACCTGCGTCTGCGTGGCACCTACCAGCGGGTTCTGCGCGCACCGAACTTCGGCGAGTTCGCGGCCAGCACCTCGTCGCTGCCGTTCAACAACCTCGTCACGGTCGATCGCCTCAAGCCCCGCTATGGCGGCGACCCCTGCGTGCTCGGCACCGGCAACGCCGCGCAGTGCGCGCGCTTTGGCGCCCCGGCGGTGGGTTCGGCGGATTCCATGTCCGCCAGCTACCTGACCGGCAACTACTATTACGGCGGCAATCCCAACATCAAGCCGGAGACCGGCTATACCAAGACGCTGGGCGCGGTGCTGACGCCCACCTTCGTGCCGGGCCTCAACGTCACCGTTGACTGGTACGAGCTGGACCTGCGCGGCGCTGTCGGCGTGATCCAGCCGATCGCCGCGATCACGAGCTGCTACATCACCAATCCCTCGGCCAGCAATCCGCTCTGCGGGCTGGTCACCCGCGATCCGACGACCGGCTATTTCAAGGACGCTTACGTCAACAACCAGAACCTTGGCCGCCTGTTGCAGCGCGGGTTCGACATCGCGGCGAACTACACCGTCCGTCCCGACTGGCTGCCCGGCAAGGGCATGCGCCTCAGCTATCAGGGCAACATCGTCACGTCCTATCTGATCCAGGTCAACGCCACGGTGGCGGCGGTGCAGTGCAAGGGCACCTTTGGCGCGACTTGTTCGAGCGATGGTACCACCCTGGTCCAGCCCGATTATCGCCACACGGTTGGCCTTGGCTGGATGTTCGACAAGGGCGTGATCCAGTTCGACTGGCAGCGCATCGGCAAGGTGCGGTCGAGCACGGCCGGTTCGAAGGAAACGCTGGCGGCGCAGGATACCTTCGACCTGTCGGCCTCGTATGAATTCACCAAGGCGATCACGCTGACGGCGGGTATCTACAACCTGTTCGACAAGGATCCGCCGCGGGTCTCGACCGGCGGCGTGTTCAACACGTTCCCCGATACCTACGACATCATGGGGCGCACGATCGGCCTTTCGCTGACCGCGCATCTCTGAGACCCTGCCACCCTTCGCGGCGTCCGGTCGGTCCCTGCTGACCGGACGCCGGCTTTTTCCAAGGCCCCGGCCGTGGCATGCCGGGCAAAGGACGGGAGAATTCCGCAATGACGCTGCCTTTCTCGATGGCAGACTGGCTGGTGATCGCCGGCTACCTCCTGCTACTCGTCGGGGGAGGATGGATCTTCACGCCGCGCAAGACCGCGTCGGCGCACGATTATTTCCTGGCGGGCGGCAACGTGCCGGCCTGGCTCGCCGCGATTTCGGTGCTGTCCGCCACGCAGTCCGCCGCGACCTTCTTGGGCGGGCCGGACTATGGCTATCATGGCGATCTCACCTATCTCAGCGGCAACATCGGCGGTTTGCTGGGCGCGATCTTCGTCGCCCATGTGCTGATCCCGCGCTTCTACCGGATCAAGGCCACGACCGCCTATGAACTCCTGACCCTGCGTTTCAGCGAGAAGGCGACGCGCTGGGCCGGCGGCATGTTCCTGGTCGGCCGTGTCTTCGCCGGCGGCGCGCGTGTCTATCTCGCGGCCATCGCCCTCGCCATGGTGATTACCGGCACGGTCGAGGCGCAGGGGATCATGATCGCGGCCGCGCTGCTGGTGGTGGCAAGCGTGCTGTTCACCTTCGTCGGCGGGCTCAAGTCGGTGCTGTGGAACGACCTGATTCAGTTCGTCGTCTATCTGGGGTCCGCCATTGCGGTGCTGGTGTTCCTGCGCCTGTCGATCCCGGCATCGACGGCGGAGATCATCCACGGGCTGTCGCATACGCCCGAAGGCGTGGACAAGCTGCGGCTTTTCGATTTCTCGATCGATCCGTCGCGCCCGTTTTCAATGCTGGCGATCCTGACGGGCCTGACGCTGCTCTACATCGCCAATTCGGGCATGGATCAGGATACCACCCAGCGGCTTCTGGCCTGCCGGGACGCGAAGACCGGCGCGCGCAGCCTTTACCTTTCGGTGCTGGCGACGGTTCCCGTGGTGGGCATGTTCATTGTCATCGGGCTGTTGCTTTACGTCTTCTATGACCGGCCGGACCTGATGGGCGGGGCCACGGCGGTTGCCGGCAACGAGTTCGGCGGCGAGAAGATCAGCATTTTCATGCACTATATCCTGACCCAGCTTCCCGGCGGACTGCGCGGTCTGGTGACGGTGGGCATCTGCGCGGCGGCCGTCGCCACGACCAATTCCGCGCTCAACGCGATGTCGTCGGTGCTGGTGCAGGATTTCTATCGCCCGTGGCGCGAAAGGCGCGGGGCGGTGGCTGAACACCATTACGTGCAGGCGGGCCGCGCCGGCATGGGCGTCATCGGCTTCGCGATGTTCGTAATGGCGGTCGTCTCGTTCTACTGGCAGCGCTATTCGGACATGGGCCTGCTGGAATTCGCGCTGCAGGTCATGGTCTTCACGTACGCGGGTCTGCTCGGCGTCTATTTCACCGCGCTGTTCACGCGGCGGGGAACGACCGGATCGGTCATCGCGTCGCTGCTGGTGGGCTTTTGCACCGTGCTGCTGCTGCAACCCGCGATCGCGCGCGCGATCGGGCTGCCGGCCGCGCTGCTCAGCCTGTCGTTTCCCTTCCAGCTCTGCATTGGCACGCTGGTGGCCTTCGTGGTCTGTGCGGCGGTGCCGGGGCCGGGCGGGCCAGCGGTCGCCGAAGCAGCGTGATCCCCGTCCTGCGGAAAAGGATGTCATGAATACCGAAGCTCTCGACCCGCGCTACCGTGATCTCGATCTCTGGCCAACGGAACTGGCGGTGGAGGCCATGCTCGAAGGCCAGATGGCGGCGATCGCGGCCCTCCAGACGCAGACCCGCGCCATTGCCCGCGCGGCGGAAGCGGCGGCCGGGCGCCTCGGCGCGACGGGGCGGCTGGTGTTCGTCGGCGCGGGCACGTCGGGGCGGCTTGCCGTGCAGGATGGCACGGAGCTGCACCCCACCTTCGGCTGGCCGATGGAGCGGATGGTGTTCCTGATGGCCGGGGGTCTCGGCGCGCTGACCGAAGCCTATGAAGGCGCGGAGGACGATGCGAAAGCGGGCTGCGCCGAAATTGCCGAGGTGGGCATCGGGCCGGCGGACGTGGTCATCGGCGTCGCCGCCAGCGGACGCACGCCCTACACCGTCGCGGCGATCGAGCAGGCCCGCCGGCTGGGCGCGCTGACCATCGGCGTCGCGAACAACGCCGGCTCGGTTCTTGCGGAAAAGGCCGAACACGCGATCGTGGCGGTGACCGGCAGCGAGGTTGTCGCCGGGTCCACCCGGATGAAAGCGGGCACCGCGCAAAAGGCGGCGCTCAACCTGCTTTCGACCGCGATCATGATCCGGCGCGGACTGGTCTTTGAAGGGCGCATGGTGGCCATGCGCATATCCAACGCGAAGCTCTTGCAACGGGGGCGCGGCATGGTTCAGGATATCGCCGGGGTGGACGCCGAAACCGCCGCGCAGGCGCTTGAGGCGGCCGGGAACGAGATCCGGCTTGGCGTGATCGTGGCGCTGGGCGTTCCGGTACGGGAAGGGCAGGCCCTTCTCGACGCCAACGGGGGTGACCTGCGCAAGGTCATGCGAGCGCTGGAAAGGCGAGATTGAGCAAACGATGCAAGACATTGCCTGGACACGCAGCGGGGAAGGAACACCGCTCTACCTGCAACTGGCCCGCAGCCTGCGCGAACATATCAGCAGCGGGGCCATCGATCCGGGCAGCGCGCTTCCGTCGGAGCGCGATCTCAGCGAAATGGCCGGTCTCTCGCGCGTCACCGTGCGCAAGGGGATCGAACAGCTGATCGACGAAGGCGTGCTGGTCCGCAAGCAGGGCTCGGGCACGTTCGTCGCCCGCCGCATCGAAACGCCGGGCGGCAAGCTCAGCAGTTTCAGCGATGAAACGCGGTCACGCGGCGAAAATCCGGGCGTGGTGTGGATTAACAAGGGCTATGCCCAGCCGACCGAGGAAGAGGCCGCCGCCCTCGAAATCGCCGCGAACGCGCGCGTCGCCCGGCTGGGGCGCGTCCGTCTGGCGGGAGGGGAACCGCTGGCGATCGAACATGCCGTGGTCCCGGCGGAGTTCATTCCCGATCTCGAAGCGCTGGGCGATTCCCTCTATCAGGCGCTCGACCGTTATGGCTTCCGGCCGACGGCCGGCACGCAGCGCGTGCGTGCATCCCTGGCGACGCCGACGGAAGCGGGCATTCTCTGCGTGCGGCAGAATTCAGAAGTCCTGCGGATCGAGCGCAAGACCTGGGTGCCCAGTGGCCGCATCGTGGAGTTCACGCGATCGGTCTATCGCGGCGACCGCTATGAATTCGTGAGCGATCTCAAGGACATCTGACCGCAGGGCGGGGTTCGCCGCGGCGCGCGGAATGATTGTGCGCAGCAGGTCGCTTCCAGTGGGGCATGGCGGCCCGGTGCAAGCCGCCCCCGTCAAACACGGGGAAGGCGCAACCCGGTTGCATCCCGCGTGCATTAGGACCCCATTACGCAAGCCGATTGCCGGCACGCACGGCTAGGGTGAAGCCCGTTCATTACGGGACCCGAACATGCACTTCATGACCCTGGCACGGCAGGCCGACGATCCGATTCTGGCGATGGGCGCCGCCTTCTCGGCCGATGCCCGCACCCGGAAGCTCGATCTGGGGATCGGCGTCTATCGGGACGAATACGGGCGAACTCCCGTCATGCGGGCGGTGAAGGAAGCCGAAGACCGGCTGCTGCGCGGCCAGCCGACCAAAAGCTACCTTGGTGTCGAAGGGGATCGCGAATTTCTGGCGGCTCTGGAGCCGGTGGTGCTGGGCGATGAACGGTCGGATCATGCCCTGGCCTCGATCCAGACTGTCGGTGGAACCGGCGCCTTGCGGCTCGCGGCCGATCTGCTCGCGCTGGAGAAGCCGGATCGGACCGTGTGGTTCGGCGCGCCGAGCTGGTCCAACCACGGCGCGCTGTTTGCCGCCGCCGGTCTGGCCGTCCGAACGTACCGGTATCTCGATCCACTCTCGCAACAGATCGATGAAGTGGCGTTCGGGGAAGCCTTAGAAGCGGCGCGCGAGGGCGATGTCTTCGTACTGCACGGCTGCTGCCACAACCCGACGGGCGTCGACGCCAGCGCAGCGCAATGGCGGTCGATCGGCAGGGCGCTGGCGCGGCGCAATCTCCTGCCGCTGGTGGACTTCGCCTACCATGGGCTGGGCCAGGGCCTGGAGGCCGACCGGGCGGGATTGCGCATCCTGCTGGAGGGCGTGCCGAGCGCGCTGGTTGCCTATTCCTGCTCCAAGAATTTCGCGCTCTATCGCGAACGGGCGGGCGCGCTTTTCGTGGTTGGCCAGCGCCCCGGAGTCGAACTCGCCGCATCCAATCTTACCGCGCTGGCCCGCGCCAACTATTCGATGCCGCCGGATCACGGCGCGGCGGTGGTGCGCACGATCCTGCATTCGGACGAGCTGTCCGCGATGTGGAGCGCCGAACTGGATGCCATGCGCGGACGCGTGCGGCGATTGCGCGCCTTGCTTGCGGGGGAAGGACGGATCGGCCCGGTCGATCTGGGCCGGTTGGCGACGCAGCATGGCTTTTTCTCCTCGCTGGAGCTTGCCCCCGCCGATGTCGCGCGGTTGCGCGAGGATCATGGCGTTTATGTCGTGCCGTCCGGGCGGATCAACATTGCGGGTCTGCGCGAAGAGCAGGTTCGGCCGTTCGCGGCCGCCCTGCGCGCGGTGCTGGCATGAAGTTCGTGGTGGTCGGCGCCGGGGCGATCGGCTGCGCGATCGCGGCCCGGCTCGCCCACGGCGGGCAGGATGTGACGCTCGTCGTGCGCGATGCGACAAGAGCCGCGCTGATCGAGCGGGATGGCCTGACCTGCGAGGAAGCGGGCGAGACGATTACCGGTCATCCGGCGGTCAGCGACCGGGTTCCCGATGCGCCGGCCGATGTGCTGGTGCTGGCGGTGAAGGCAGCCGACCTGCCGGGCGTGGCGGCGGCGCTGCCCGCCGCGATCGGAAGGGACACGCTGATCATGCCGCTGGTCAACGGAATCCCGTGGTGGTTCCGTCTGGGGCGGACGGATGGGGCGGAGCCTTTGCGTGCGGTCGATCCCGATGGCACGCTGACGCGGCGGTTCGCGCCGGAGCAGATCGTGGGCAGCGTGGTCTATACGACGGCGATGATGCAGGCGCCCGCGCACGTCACGGTTACCCAGCAACAAAGCCTGGTGATTGGTGCGATCGGCAGCGATAGCCGGAACAAGGTTGCGGCCCTTGCGCGGGTGCTGGCGGCGTGCGGCATCGACGTGACGGTCAGCGACCGCATCGTCGATGCGGTCTGGGCCAAGGCCGCGCTCAACCTGGCGACGAACCCGCTGTCGGTGGTGGCGCAGGCCGGGCTGGGTGATCTGTGCTCCGATGCGCGGCTGGTCCCGATCGTATCGAACATCCTTGACGAAACCTGGCGCGTCGCCGCGCGCTACAACGCCTGCCCGCCGATGACGCGCGACGAGATGTTGGGGCGCGGGCGGCTGGCCGGGGCGTTCCGCACGTCGATGCTGGAGGATTATCTGAAAGGCCGACCGCTGGAACTGTCCTCGATCGCCGATGCCGTGTTCGAGATGGCGGGCGAGATCGGCATGGACCTGCCCGTCAGCCGGGCGATTGTCGACATGGCGCGGTTCCGCGCCGGCGCCCGTTTTGTGGAGAAGCATCCATGACCACGACCGTCCGGGCGGACGAAGCGGCGCTGCGCCGCGAACTCACCGATTTCTATCATCTCGTCGCCTGGTTCGGCTGGGACGAGATCATCTTCAACCATATCTCGCTGCGCGTGCCGGGCGAGGTCCACGGCTATCTCGTCAATCCCTTCGGGCTTGCCTACGAAGAGATCACCCCGGAAAGCCTCGTCAAGGTTGATACCGACGGCAACCTGCTGGAAGACAACGGCTACAAGGCCAATCCGGCGGGTTTCGCCCTGCACGGCGTGATTCACGCGAACCGGCCCGACGTGAACTGCGTGGCCCATGCGCACACGCTGGCGGTTTCCGCCGTGGTCAACAAGGCGCAAGGCTTCAGCCACGACACCTTCTACGGCGCGCAACTGACCGGTCGCATCGGCTACCACGATTTCGAGGGCATCACGCTCTATCCGGAAGAGAAGGGGCGGATGCTGGAATCGCTGGGGCAGCACGATGTGCTGGCGCTGCGCAACCACGGCGTCGCGGTCTGCGGGCCGGACATCGCGTCCACGTTCATGCTGCTGTGGACGGTTGAGCGGGCCGCGCAAATCCAGTTGCTCGCGCAATCGATGCAGGACGAGCAGATTCCGCTGGCACCGATCATTCGCGAAAAGTGCGCGGCCGATGCGCGCCGCATCACCGGCGGGTCGAATGGTGCGGCGCGCATGGTATTCGACGCGGCGGTGCGGCGAATGCGCCGCGCGCAAGGCTAGCCGCCGTCCGGACCGGGGAGCCAATCGCCCCCGGTCCCGCGCGGAGCTACTTTGCCGGGGCGTCCGTCCAACCCTTCACGACCGCGCCGCCCTTCATCACGAAGCGCACGCGTTCGAGCTGGGTGACGTCCGCCAGCGGATCGCCTGCCACCGCGATCAGGTCGGCGTAGCGATTGGCCTGAACCGATCCGACGTCGGCGCTGGCGTTGAGCAGATCGGCGGCGTTGACCGTGGCTGCCTTGATCGCGTCCATCGGCGTCACGCCGGCGCGGACCATGAGCGCGAATTCCTGCGCGTTGGTGCCATGGGGCGCCATGCCCTGATCGGTGCCGAAGGCGATCTTCACGCCTGCCTTGTAGGCGTTGCCGAGGTTGGCGATCGTGATCGGGCCGACTTCCAGTGCCTTCTTGGCCGAGGACGGGTTCAGCGATTCCGGGTGGGCCTTCGCCACTTTGACCACGGTGTCGGCGACCAGTAGTGTGGGCACCAGATAAGTGCCATGCGCCTTCATCACCTTGTAGGCTTCGGCATCGCCGAACGAGCCGTGCTCGATCGAATCCACGCCCAGCGCCGAAGCGCGGATGATGGCGTCGCGCCCGTGGGCATGGGCGGCCACGCGCATGCCGAGGCTGTGCGCGGTGTTGACGACGGCGCTGATCTCCGCGTCGGTCATCAGCGTGTTGTTGGGATCGTCCCCGATGCTCAGCACGCCGCCGCTGGGCATGATCTTGATGAGATCGACGCCGTCGCGGTGCATCCGCCGGACGACCTTGGCGGCCTCGTCCGGGCCATCGATGACGCGGCCTTCGCTATGGAAATCGAGTTCCGCGCTCATGCCGTTCTGCGGATCGCCATGGCCGCCGGTGGGGCCGAGCGGATAGCCCGAAACCCACAGGCGCGGTCCCGCGATCTTGCCGCCGGCGATGGCGCGCTTCAGCGCGACGACAACGCCGGTTTCGCCGCCGACATCGCGCACGGAGGTAAAGCCGGCTTCCAGCGTCTTGCGCGCGAAGCCCACGGAATCGAAGGCGGTATCGAGGTCCGAATGCGTCACCCGCTCGGCGATCGGGTTCTTGCCGGTATAGGCCGAGGTGATGTGATCGTGCATGTCGATCAGGCCGGGCAGGACGGTGGCCGTCGAAAGATCGATGACGTCCGCGCCGGCGGGCGTGACGAACCCGTCCTGGACGCCGGTGATGCGATCATCGTGAATCAGGATTGATACGTTGTCGCGCGGCTTCGCGCCGACCCCGTCGATCAGATGCCCGGCGTGGACCACCAGATCCTTCGCCATGGCCGGGGTGGTGAACAGGGCGAAAACGGTGGTTGCGGCCGTGGCGGCCAAACGGTTTCTGGTGATGGTGAACATGGACGCTCTCTTGAAATGGGAAAGGAAGCGGGGCGGCCTTCTCCCGGCTGAAGGCCGCCCCGTCCGGATCAGAAGTTGGTACGGAAATTGACGCCGATCGTGCGCGGCGTGGCGCTGGTTACCAGCGTGCGGCCGACGGCGATGGCGCTCGACGTCGAACGCGTGATTGCGGTCGCGTCGAACAGGTTGGTGACGAAGAGGTACACGCCCCACTTGTTGTCGGGCTCCTCGATGCCGATGCGGGCGTTGACCAGCGCGTAATCGTCAACCTTGCGGGCATAGACGTAGTTCGGACGGAAATCCGACCACGAGCTGCCGACGTAGTTGAAGTCGGCCCGCAGGAAGCCCGAGAGCGATTCGGTGAGCGGCCAGCTGTATTGCGCCGAACCGCCGCCCATGATCTTGGGCACGTAGGGGATGCGATCGCCCTTCAGGCCCGAGGTGGCGGTCACGCCGGTGTTCTGGTTCTCGGTCAGCTTGGCGTCGATGTAGGAGAAGTTGCCCAGAATCGACAGGCCGGGCAGCGGATGGATGCCGGTTTCCGCCTCGATGCCCTTGACCTTCGCCTTGCCGGCGTTGCCGATGTAGGAGAAAGCGCCGTTGGGCGTGCGCAGCGTGATCTGCATGTCGCTCCAGTCGATCTGGAACGCATCGACGTTGAGCGTCACCTTGCGGTCGAACCACGCGGTCTTCAGGCCCACTTCGTAGTTCCACAGGCTGTCCGAATTGTACGCGGTCAGCGCGGCGTCGAGGCCCAGCACCTGGTTGGCGCCGCCGGGGCGGAAGCCCTGCGCGGCTTCGGCATAGAGCATCACGTCGGGCGTGATCTTGTACGATGCGTTGGCCTTGACCACCCAGCCGCTTTCGCCCGACGTGACGGCCGTGGGAGGCGTCAGGCGCGCGCCGACCAGGATCGAGGGGACGGTCGTCTGGCCCACGATGTTCTTGTTGTAGTGGAAATAGCGCGCGCCGCCGGTCAGGTTGAGGCGATCGGTGATGTCCCACGATACTTCGCCGAAGCCCGCGATCTGCTCCAGCCGGTCGTCGATGAACCGCACCGTGGCAATCTGCAGCGGATAGATCACCTGGCCGTTGACCGGATCGGCATTGACCTGCGGATTGGCCACGTTGGTGTGGCGGTTCGAATAGAAGCCGCCCAAGGTCCAGTTGATCGGCCCCTTGCCGTTCGAGCTGAGGCGGATTTCGCCGGTCCAGGTGTCCATGTCCTGCTGGGGGAACAGCGCCGAGGTCGACTGGCCATCGACCAGCGCGTAGAAGTTCGTGAGCTGGGTCGGCGAACAGGCCGCTCCGCCGGCGACCAGCGCTGAACAGCGCGCGGGCGTCCGCTGCCCGCGGATATAGCGCGAAACGTCGGAGACCGACGACAGCTTGCGGTGCATGTACGAGCCGGTGGCCGTCAGCGTCGCGAAGTCGAGGTCATAGTTCGACGTGATGCTGTACAGCTCCACGTTGTCGCGCACCGGCTGGCGGGTATAGGCATCAGAGATGTACTTGCCCGCGCCCAGCGTCCAGCTCGGCGTGTCGGTCCGGCTGCGGTTGATGTAGGCGGCCAGATCGATCGTCCAGCGTTCGGTCGGCTTCAGGCGCAGCAGCGCGCGGCCGCCGAAGCTTTCCTGCTTGTTGATGTTCTTAATGCCCAGCGTGGTGTTGTCGATGAAACCATCCTGGTTGCGGTAGAAGCCGACGACGCGCAGGCCGACCTTGTCGGTCACGATCGGCGCGTTGATCATCGCGCTGCCTTCCATGTTCCAGCCGCCGTGGTGCGTGTTGGAACCGCTGATGTCCACGCCGGCCTGCACCGCGTCCAGGTTTGGCTTGTTGTAGATCACGCGCAGCGTGCCGCCCATCGAACCCGAACCATAGAGCGTGCCTTGCGGGCCGCGCAGCACTTCCACGCGCTGCACGTCGAACAGGCGCAGTTCGGGCGTCGATCCGCCGGCGTCGTTGCTGGCGCCGATCGAGCCGGTAACGGGCGTTTCGTCGTAATAGGTGCCGATCATCGGCTCGCCCGGACCCTGGATACCGCGGATCACCACGCGGCGCTGCGAAGGCCCGCCATCGACGAAATTGAGGCCCGGCGTGGTCGCGCCCAGATCGGCGATGCTCTGCACGCCCGAATTGGCCAGCGCCGTGCCGCTGATGGCGGAAATCGCGATCGGCGTGTCCTGCAGGTTGGTTTCGCGCTTCAGCGCGGTCACCACGATTTCATCGCCGCTACGGTCCTGCGGCGCTTCCTGCGCCTGGGCCGGCGTGGCGAGCAGCGTCGCGCTTCCGGCCGCGAGCAGCATGGCCTTGAGGCGGATTGAGGTGCAACCCCGGTTGAAGTTCTTTGTCACTTGACCTCCCTTTTGCTTGTTCCCTCATCACGCGGTGACGCGCGAAGGCGCCGCCGTATGACAAATCACCATGCCGACGCAATGGATGCGATCGACAGGCCTGTCTGCCCAAATCCAGGAGTCCCACATGAGAGGGGGAGATTCTACTCCCTTGTTTCCCCGCAATTTTTCCGCGACGGTGCAAAAGCACGCTGCCCCGGCCCCCAAGGTTTTTCTGGCCGGGAGCGTGAAACAGGAGGGTGTTGCCGTCAACAGGAATGCGAAAGACCGGATTTTCAGAATGCACGCGGATTGCATGAAGCGGGATAAGGCCGCACGGCGGTTGCGCGATTGGGGGCGATGCCGGGGGAATGGATAAAATGTGGAATTTTCTGCCTGCAGAATGCTTTTATCGTGCATGATCGTGTGCCCGTGCGCACCTCCTGCGCAAGAAAAGGCATTGTGTCGGCTCGGGTCGCGGATAAGGTTGGCCGCATTTCAAAGGGACTATCCAGCCTCTCTTCCTCGCGCCCGCGGCGTGAGGCGTTTCAGCACGCCTGGCCAGCGCGCCGGGTAATTGTCATTTTCGGGGAGCACGTGTGAAGAACAGAACGATTGTTGCCGGCGTGGCCATGGCCATGCTGCTGAGCGGTACCGCCATGGCGCAGCAGATGGACCCTGACTACGCCGCCGACGTGAAGCGGTGGACCACCAAGCCCGAGTTCATGAGCCCGCTGGTCGATCACCTGCCGGTTTCGCAGACGATTCCCTCGCCCAAGCAGGTGCTCGGCAAGAACATCGGCGCTCCCGATACGCTGCACTACTACGAGCAGATCATCGCCTATTACCGCAGGCTGGCCGAAGCCGCGCCGGACCGCGTGAAGATCATCGAGATCGGCAAGTCCGAGGAAGGCCGCGAGAACATCGTGGTCATGATCTCGGCCCCCGACAACATCGCCAGCCTCGATACCTACAAGAAGAACCTGGCGCTGCTGGCCGATCCGCGCAAGCTGCCGGCCGCCGAGGCCCCGGCGGTCATCGCCGCGACCAAGCCGGTCTATCACATCTCCGGCGGCCTCCACAGCGCGGAGACCGGCCCGCCGGAAATGCTGATGGAACTGGCCTATCGCCTGCTGACCGAAGACAGCGCGATGATGAAGGGCATTCGTGACAATCTGGTCGTCGCGATCACGCCCGTGCTGGAAGCGGACGGGCGCGATCGCTACGTCGACTGGTATTACCGCAACCTGATCGACGAGAAGGACGATCGCAACAAGCCCGGCGGTCCGCCCTATTGGGGCAAGTACATCTATCACGACAACAACCGCGACATCAATTTCTCGGACGTCAGCGCGCGCCACCTGATGAAGTACTACCTCGATTGGCACCCGCCGATCATGCATGAACTGCATGAATCGGTGCCGTTCATGTACACCTATTCCGGGCAGGCGCCGCAGAACCCCGATCTCGATCCGATCCTGTTCGGCGAACTGCCGTGGTTCTCGAATTTCGAGATGGCGCAGATGACCAAGTACGGCATGCCGGGCGTGTGGACGCACGGCTTCGTCGATGCCTGGACGCCGGGCTACCTCGCCTTCATGTCGTCGAACCACAACGGCATGCTGCGCATGTACGAAACCTTCGGCAACGCCGGCGCGACCACGATGTACCGCCATGTGGCCCCCGAAGTGCAGACGGGCGTGCGCGGCGGGGACTGGACCAAGCGCGACTGGTTCCGGCCGCTGCCTCCCTACAAGGAGGTGATGTGGTCGATGCGCAACAACACTAACTACATGGAAACCGGCATCCTGACCGCGCTCGATCTGGCCGCGCGGTTCCCGCAGGTCATTCTCGAGAACTTCTACAAGAAGAGCAGCAACGCGATCCAGGCGGGCGCGGACAAGGCGCCCTATGCCTATGTCATTCCCGCCGATCAGGCCGATCCCTCGCGCATCAAGTTCGTGACGGACATTCTCCAGTTGCAGGGCATCGAGATCGGCCGCGCCAGCCAGACGGTGACGGTCAAGGAGGGGACGTTCCCGGCCGGTTCGCTCGTCATCAAGCTCAACCAGCCCTATGGCCGTCTCGCCAAGATGCTGCTGAAGCTGCAGAACGATTATCCCGACGAGAACCTCACGACCTACGACGACGCGGCCTGGACCATGGGCCTGATGACGCACACCAAGATTGTCGAGGTGGCGGACAAGGCCGCGCTGGCGGTTCCGGTCACGCCGCTGGCGCAGTTCACCGTCACCGGGCGGATCAGTGGCGGCGGCGCGCGGACCTACGCCGTGCTCGATCAGGGCTCGGTCAACATGGCCACGCTGCGCTACCGGCTGAAGGATACGCCGGTGAAGGTGGTCGAAAAGGCCTTCCAGTCGGGTGGAAAGACTGTTCCGGCGGGCTCCTTCCTGGTCGATGGCAGCGCCTATGCGGCGCTGAAGCCGGCGGTCGAGGAACTGGGGCTGGAGGCGATCGGGATTTCGGGACAGCCGAATGCCCCCGCGCACGATACCGTCCTGCCGCGCACGGCGGTGTTCAGCACCTGGGGATCGAGCGAGAAGGTTGGCTGGCTGCGCTATGCGATGGACCGGCACGCCGTGTCCTATGACCTGATCTACAAGGAGCAGGTCCGCAAGGGCAACCTGCGCGCCAGTTACGATGTCATCATCCTGCCTACGCAGGGCCGGTCGGTGAAGGAGATCGTTTTCGACATTCCCATGAAGGGCAAGCCGCTGCCCTATACCAAGACCGACCGCTATCGCTTCTCGGGCGATTACGGATCGTCGGAAGACGTGCGCGGCGGCATGGGGCTGGAAGGCCTTGCCGAACTGCAGAAGTTCGTGGAGCAGGGCGGAACGCTTATCACGACGGGCGATGCCAGCGCGGTGCCGGTCGATTTCGGGCTGGTGGACGAACTGTCCGAAACCAAGGCCGGCGGCAATTTCTATGCGCCCGGCCCCGTGGTGACGGCCAAGGTGACCAAGCCCGCCAGCCCGATCTTCTATGGCTACGATGCCGATATCAAGGACCAGAAGATGCCGGTCCGCTGGGCGACCAGCACGCTGTTCACCGTGCCGGACCGGCTGAAGGGGCAGATCCTGATGGAATTTCCCGGCGGCAAGGACGGCGTGCAGAGCGGGTTCATGCGCGGATCGGACCAGGTGAAGGACCGTCCGGCGATCATCAACGTGCCCGATGGTTCGGGCCGCGTGCTGATGTTCGCCACCAATCCGATCTGGCGCTGGCAGAACCTGGGTGAATTCCGGATGCTTTACAACGCGCTGATCAACTGGAAGCAGTTGGGATTGACCGACGAGGCGCCGCCCGCGCCGCCGCCGGTCCCGGAAGGGCAGTAAGGGAATGCCGGGGGTGGATCGCCGCGCCTTTTCGCTGGGCATGCTGGCGACGCTGGCCGCGGGCACTGGCGGAACGGCGAGTGCCGCGCCTGCGGCGAACGGCGTTCCACCCGCGATCGGCGCGCTTTACCGCCGCGCCATCGTCATCGACGCGCTGGCCTCGCCGAATACGTGGAACGTACCCTACCCCAAGCCGGGTCCGCTCACGCCCGCGCAACTGGAGAACGTCCGCGCGTCCGGCATGACCGCGATCAACCTGACCGTGGGCAAGCCGGGCAGCCTGGCGGAGACGGTCAAGGAGATCGGCTTCTGGCTGGACCAGATCGCGCGTCATCCGGATTACCTGACGCTGGTGCGCCGCCATGCCGATATCGCGCGGGCCAAGCGCGACGGGAAACTGGGCGTGATCTTCGGCTTTCAGGGCATGGGCATGATCGGCACCGATCTCGGGCTGATCGATGCCTTTGCCGCCATGTCGGTCAAGATCATGCAACTGACCTACAACGATCGCAACGCGCTGGGCGCGGGCAGTTCGCTTCCGGAAAGCGAGGGGCTGACCGATCTGGGGCGCGAGGCGGTGGCGCGCATGAACGGTCTGGGCGTGCTGGTCGATGTCGGCCACGCCAATCCCTCCACTGCGATTCAGGCGGCGCAAGCCTCCTCGCGGCCGATCACGATCTCGCACACCGGCGCCCGCGCGGTGTTCGACAGCCAGCGCAACCTGCCCGACACGGCGTTCCGCGCGGTTGCCGACCGGGGCGGCGTGGTCGGCCTCTACCTGATGCCGTTCCTCGGCCGCGATCCGGTGGCGGCCTCGCGCGCGCTGTTCCGCCGGCATTTGCGCCACGCGCTGGATACCTGCGGCGAGGATCATGTCGGGATCGGCAGCGACCAGAGCATCACCCCCGTCGACATTTCGCCCGCTTACATGGACATCGTGCGCCAGACGGCCGAAGCGCGGCAGAAGGCCGGGATCGGCGCGCCGGGCGAGGCGGACAGCCCGGTGACCGTGCCCGATCTCAACGCCCCGCGCCGGCTGGAGATGATCGCGGCCGATCTCAACGCGGCCGGCTATCCGGATCGGGTGGTCGAAAAGGTCATCGGCGGTAATTTCGACCGCTTGTTCAGGGACGTCTGGCTCGGCTGACAAGCCTTTGGCACGCGGAAGATCGTCGCCACCGTACACCGGAGGCGGCAGGCAGGAGTATAGGATGGCGCAGGAACGGCTGGACAGGTTCGATCGCAAGATCCTGCAGCACATCCAGCTTCGTGGCGATCTGGGGCCGGGCGAGCTGAGCACGCTCGTCCACCTCTCGCCCTCGCAATGTTCGCGGCGGCTGCACCGCCTGCGCGAGCAGGGCTTTATCGAGCGCACCGCCGCGATCCTCGATCCGGCGAAGCTCAATCTGGGCATTTCCGCCTATATCGCGGTGAAGCTGCGTTCGCAGACCGGCGAGGCCGAGCGCCTGTTCCGCGCGCGGATCGAAGCGTTGCCCGAAGTGATCTCGTGCGATTACACCACGGGCGAGATGGACTTCATGCTGCGGGTCTGTACCCGCGATCTGGAAAGCTACAGCGAGTTCCTCTCGGCGAAGCTGCTGATCGGCGAGGAGATTGATAACGTGCGCACGTTCATCGTGATGAAACAGCTCAAGAAAACGACCGCCCTGCCGCTCGATTTTTGCTGAGTTTCGCGCTAGCCGGCTAAGGTCAGGACCCATTACTGGCGCGATCGAGGTTTGAAGCAAAATGGCCCAGGGCAAGGAGGAGGGGCGCAGGAATATGTCGATATTTCAAGCCACTCCGACGTCGCGCTGGGCCATTTTGGTCAAATCCCTGCGGGACGTCCAAATGGCTTCCATCTCGAACCGAAAGGCGCTTGCAAAGGCAGCCAGCCTTCGCGGCGTGCCTCTCGGCCCGATATGTTCGCCATTTGGATGCCTCGACCGCGCCAGTAATGGGTCCTGACCCTAAGCTTCCGGCTCGAACGATCTAGGCTCTGCACCCGCACCATGTCACGCTCCACCCGCAGGTCCGTCATCAAGGCCATGGTGCTCACGCCGGCCCTGCCTGTCGCTGCCCACGCACAGTCGGCGGGACCGACCCGCGATGCCATCGCAGCGGACCTCGACCGCTACGTCGGCTTCGGCAACAAGGCGTCGGGCGGCCCTGGCGATACCGCCTGCGGCGCGTGGATCGAGGAGCAATTGAAACAGGCTGGCGCGCAGACCGAAAGACAGGCGTTCAGCGTGCCGTTCTTCTCCCCGCGACGCATGGAACTGGTGAGCGGCGCGGCACGGGCGGCGGTGCTGCCACTGGCCATCGTCATGCCGACGGGCGCGTCCGGGCTGACCGGAAAGCTGGTGCGCGTGGAGCCCGGATTGGTGCCGGCATCGGGCCTGTCCGGCGCGATCGCCCTGGTCGAACTGCCGTACGCGCGCTGGTCGAGCGCGCTGGCGCGGCCGGTCGCGGAAACGTTGCGCGCCGTCGCCGCTGCTGGTGCCGCCGCGGTTCTGCTGGTGACCAATGGCCCCACGGGAGAGGCCATCGCGCTCAACGCGGATGGGAACAAGGCGATGGTCGATGTGCCTGCCGGCGTCCTTGCGCCCAGGGCGGCAGCCCCGTTCCGCGCGCTCGCGCAGGCCGGGGAGATCGCCACGCTTTTCCTCGACGGGGATGCCGGTCGCCGGGAGGCGTTCAATATCGCGGGACGATGGCAGCGGGGCGGGGCGAGAACGCTGGTCGTGTCCACACCGCGTTCAGGCTGGACGACCTGTGCCGGCGAACGTGGTCCCGGCCTCGTCACGTGGCTGGCGCTGGCGCGCTGGGCTGGCGCCGCTCTGCCCCGGCACGACCTGCTGTTCCTGTGCAACAGTGGGCACGAGTACGAAAACCTCGGATCGGAACATGCGCTCGACGCGCTTGCGCCGTTGCCGGAACGCACGGCGCTGTGGCTGCATCTTGGCGCCAATGTCGCCGCGCGCGACTGGCACGAGCCGGGCGGAGGGCGGCTGCTGCCGCTGCCGAGCGCGGACCCGCAGCGATTCCTGGCGGTTGGCGCCGACCTCCTGCCTTTGGCGAAGCGGGTGTTCGCGGGGCTGCCCGGCCTTGAAATGGCGTATCCCGCCAGTGCCGGCGCGGCCGGAGAGCTTTCGACGATCCTTGCGGCGGGGCACCGGCGCGTCGCCGGTATCTTTGGTGCGCACCGTTACCATCACGTCGAAGGCGACGATGCGCGTTGCGTGTCGCCCGATTTCGTCGCGCCGGTGATCGCGGCCTGCAAGGCGTTGATTCTCGGCGCGACGGCCTGACGATCAGACCTGTTCGAGCGGCGGCACCCGCCATTTGCGGTCGATCAGTTCTTCCTTCGGCAGATAGGCGCGTAGGGCAAGCCGCATGGGGCCGGCGGGGGCTGGCAGCCAGTTCGCGGCTAGGCGGCCCTCGGGGCGTTCGCGCTGGATGCAGATCACCGTGCTGCCGTCCGGTTCGCGCACGAGATCGGGCGTGCGGTCTCCGATCGAATAGCGCCCGATCGGGTTCTCCACCAGGTAGTAGCGGCCGTCCGGCTGCGCATCGTACATCGTCAGCGACCAGAACGCCTTGGCCGGAACGCCGCCGGGCGGTACTCTCCAGCGATAGGCGTTCTGGCCCGACAGGCGCGCGCCGTGCGCATCGAAGTTGGCATGAAAGTACATCGCCTCCTGTTCGCCCAGCGCCGCGATTCCACCCAGCGCCACCAGCGCGCGCAGACGGTCGTTGCTGCCGAAATTGCCGACGCCGCGTGGTTGGTAGCTCCACCCGTTGACGACCAGATCACGGAACAGGAATCCTTCGCGCAAGTCCTTGATCCCGATCGGCAGGAAACGTGTCCACGCTTCGAGCAGGGCAGGGGAGGGTTGTTGGTCGGTGCCAATGCCCCAGGCGGCGAACTGCCCGGCGCGCGCGAGTTCCCCCTGGCGTCCCGGCGAACGGCGGATCAGCTCGTTGACGACGGCGAGGAAATTGGCGGCATCCGTGCCCTGCGGCTGGGCCGCGACCGTAAAGCCGCGCGGCGGGTGGCGACCCGCCGGCGCCGATATGGAAATCTGCTGCTGCACCGCCTCTGCGGCGGGGAGATCGGTTGGCCCATCGACAAGAATACGCGCCAGCATCCAGACATCGTTCGTGCTCGACCGGAACACCGGCACGCCGTCGGGAGCGGTCCCCTGCCATTCCGGTCCCGCGATCCAGAAGCGGCCGCCGTTCCCGTTGGTCGCGCGCGTGCCGACATAGGCGAAGTTGTCGGTAAACGCGTTCATGAAGGCGATGGACAGATAGCGATCGCGCACGGTGGGCGCTGCCAGTTCCATCGGACCACCCGACAGGTCGAGCAGGCAGGACGAATAGATCGTGTCGTTGTTGGGCGCGGTCACGTTGCGGGAACGCCAGTCGGACAGTTGCGACCGCCGGACGATGGTGTTGAGCGTGCCGGGCGCGCCGACGCATCGGGCCAGCGCCTGTTCGTTTCGCGCGAACTCGTAGAGCGTGAAGGCATAGTAGAACGCGGCGCGAATGCCGGCATCGGGATCGTCGGCCGCCAACAGGCGTGCCGGCAGCGCTGCGCCGAACGACAGAGCGCCCGCCGTACCCAGCAAGGCGCGGCGGGTGAGCGGCAGGGAACGTGAAGTACCGTCTGAAATCATGGCCTGTATCCTTTCCCGATTACCGTGTGCCCGCCGCTTCGAGCGGGGCGTTTTGACGGACCTTTCATCCTACCTGTCTTTCCCGGTCTTCCCAGAAGGGAGCGCGCAAATCGCGACGCAGAATCTTGCCGGCAGCGTTGCGCGGGATCATGTCGATGAAACGGAATTCGCGCGGACACTTGTATCCGGCGATCCGGTCGCGGCAGAAGGCGGTAACGTCGTCCGTGGTCAGGGCATGTCCGAAGGCGGGCACGATCATCGCCAGCACGGCTTCGCCCCAGCGCGGATCGGGCACGCCGATCACCGCCGCGTCCGCGATGGCCGGATGATCGAGCAGCGCGTTCTCGACTTCCACCGGATAGACATTTTCGCCACCGGAAACGATCATGTCCTTCACGCGATCACGGATGAAGAGATAGCCTTCCGCGTCCAGATAACCGGCGTCGCCCGTTTTCAGCCATCCCGCGCGGATCGTCTGCGTGGTGGCCTCGGGGTCATCGGCGTAGCCCGACATGACGATGTCTCCGCGCACCACGATCTCGCCCGTCTCCCCGGCAGGGAGCGGTGCGCCGTCCGCGTCGATCACCGCGATTTCGATTCCGTCGGCCGCGCGCCCGCACGACAGCAGCCGCTGCGCGCCCGGCGCATGGTCCTCCGGCGTCAGCAGCGTGACCGGGCCGGTGGTTTCCGTCAGGCCGTAACATTGCGCGAAAGCGCAGCCCATCCGCTCGCCCGCTTCGCGCAGCACGGATTCGGCAATGGGCGAGCCGCCATAGACGATCATGCGCAATGCCGCTGGCGCGGCGTCGCGGAACGATGGCGCGGCAAGGCAGGCCTGGATCATCGCGGGGGCGAGCGTGGTATAGGTGACGCCTTCGCGCGCCATCACACGCACCGCTTCGTCGGGCACGAACTGGCTGGCCAGCACCAGCCGCGCACCCGACTGGACCGATCGCAGCACCGGGCCGATCCCGGTGATGTGGAACATCGGAGCGGGGGCATAGATCACGTCGGACGTGTCGAGATCGAGCGGCGGGCGGCTGAACAGGGCGATCGAGGCCATGACGCTGGCGTTGGTGAGCATCACGCCCTTGGGCAGTCCGGTGGTGCCGCTGGTGTACATCTGGAGGACGACGTCTTCGGCGCTTCCCCGGCGTTGGACCGGCGTGTCGTGCTGGCGGTCACGCCAGGCCGCGAACCCCTCGGCCCCCGCGTCGTCCAGCACGATCAGCGGCACCGGCCTTCCCTCCATCGCCTGTGCCACGATGCCGGCGAACTCCCGGTCCGCGAAGACCCGCGTCGCGCGGGAATGGCTGAGAATATACCGGATTTCCGGCGCGGCGAGGCGCCAGTTGACGGGCAGTGCCACTTGCCCGGCGCGGGCGATGCCCAGCAGCAGTTCGACTTGTTCCGCCGAATTGCGCCCGACGATGGCGATCCGATCGCCCGCGCTGCCGGAAGCGACGAGACCGTTGGCGACGCGGTGAACGCGCCCGTCGAGCGTGGCGAAATCGATCGCCGTCTCGCGTTCTCCAAGCGCCGGCGCGTGTGGATGCCTGGCCGCGATCCGGCGCAGCAGATCATCGAGAAGGTGACTTTCGTTCTCGTAGGAAACGGCATCGGCGGCAAAGGTATTCAAGGCACTACCCGATCGTCATGAATGAAATCGATGTCGGGATTTTCCCCGACGAACATGGAAAGCGTGTCAGCGAACGGGAACGCGCCGCCCCACGGCGGCGGCGTGAACCGGGGTTCGGGATCGAGGAACGCGGCACGCCAGTCGGCATAGCTGTCGAACCACAGTTCCATCACGCGGGGATATTCCGACCGTTCGCTGACCGCGCGGTACAGGCCGAACCGCCGCAGACCCGGCCGCTCCACGATTTCCGGCGCGGCAACCTTGTCGAACCAAGCATCCGCGTCTGCCGTCGGAACATTGGCCGGATAGCGCAGGAACACGATCCAGCGCAGGTAGGGCATGTCCCGGGGCGGGGTGGGTTTCGACAGGTAAAGCGTGTCCGGATTGACCGGGATCGTTGCGGTGGTGCTGCGGAACAGCCGGTTGCCGGCCCAGCCCCCGGGCGGCGGGGTGAACGAGGCGAGATCGCCGCCATAGAGACCGTTGCGGCGGCTTTCTCGAAAATCGTCGATGCTGTCGAAGTGGATTTCGGTCATGCGCCCGAACGCGACATGGAAGCGACGCACGGCTTCTTCCGGCGGCAGATAGGCGCGAAACGAGAGGTAATCGCGCTGCCAGGCCTGGTAGGCCCGCCGCACCTGGGGTGCGTGAAAGGTCATGTACCAGCGGTCGAGCGCCAGTTGATCGGTCCCTGGCAGCAGCTCGATCAGGATGTAGTGCTTGATCGCGCCGGTCGCCAGGGCGGGCTGCGGCACAGCCAGCGCGGCCAGCACCGCGGCGCCACCGGCCATGGCTTGGCGGCGGGAAAGGTGGGCGGCCATCATGGTTCCTTCCTGGTTGAGGGCAGCGCCAGCGCGACCAGCCTGTGCGGCGCCTTGCGGAAGCCCATGCCGCACACGATGAATTGCCGGCCGTCGGCCATGTAGGTCATTGGCGGCCCCAGCGTGTGATCGGGCAGTGGGATCTCCGCCCGGAGCGCCCCTGTCGCCTTGTCGTAGGCGCAGAGCATCTTGCGCGACTGCGCGGGGCTGTGCGGCCCTTCGCCCAGGAACAGCAGCGTCCGCGTCAGCAGCGGACCGGTACGGCTGGTCGTGCCGATCCAGCCAGGACTGTAGGGGCGGAACATCGGCAGGTCGCGCGCGCGCGGTGCATTGGCGCGAGTCCACGCGATCGCACCGCGATGGAGATCGATCGCGGTGATGCGGCCATAAGGCGGCTTGAGCAGCGGCAGGCCGCCCGGTCCGCGCACGACGCTGGCGCGGCCGGCGATCTCGCTGTCGCCGTCGGCCGCGTCGGTGCGCTTGCCGTCCCCGTCCAGCGCCATGGACACCGGCGCGGTCAGCGACGGGACATAGAGCATCCCGGTTTCCGGATCGGCGGCGGCGCCCCACCAGTTCGCCCCGCCCACCCAGCTCGGCAGCACGATGGTCGGTTGCGTACCCAGCGGCGTGAACAGCGGCCCGGCCTTGTACTTCGCCAGAATGGTCCTGGCCTCGTCACGCAGGGCCGGGGTGAAATCGATCAGATCGTCTTCGCCGATGCCCTGCCGGTCGAACGGCGGCGGCTTGGTGGGGAAGGGCTGCGTCGCGGCAGTGCGTTCGCCCGCGATGGTCGATTGCGGCACCGGCCTTTCCTCGATCGGCCAGACCGGCTTGCCGTCGCGGCGATCGAACACGAAGCAGAAGCCCTGCTTGGTGACTTGCGCGATGGCGGGGATGCGCTTCCCTTCGACCATGATGTCGACGAGATTGCCGGCGCAGGGAATGTCGTAGTCCCAGATGTCGTGGTGGACGAGCTGGTAGTGCCAGCGGCGCAAGCCCGTTTCGACGTCGAGGGCCACCAGCGCGTTGCCGAACAGGTTGTCTCCCGGCCGGTCGCCGCCGAAGAAGTTGTTGGTCGGGCAGGTGCCGGGGACATAGACGAGGCCGAGATCGTCGTCCGCGCTCATCGGTGCCCAGGCATTGGCATTGCCGGTACGTTCGGCCGAGCCTTCGCGCCACGTTTCAGCACCCGCTTCACCAGCGCGGGGGATCATCCGGAACGTCCACTTGTGGCGCCCGGAGCGCACGTCGAAACCCTGGATGACGCCCACGGGCATCACCGGACGGCTCGGCACGTCGTTGATGTACTGGCCCACGATCACGGTGTCGCGGCAGATCACCGGCGGCGAGGTTGCGCCGATCAATCGGGCGGGGGCGTCGGGAACCGGCTCTCCCGACGAGCGGAGCAGGTTCACTTCCCCTTCTTCCCCGAACCCCGCAACGGGCGCTCCGCTGGCTGCGTCGAGCGCGATCAGGCGGTTGTCGCCCGTGGCGATCAGAACGCGCGCATCTTTCCCCGCGCGCCAGAAGGCCACGCCACGATGCTGGAAACCCTTGCTGGTGGGATAGCCGTGCCGCCAGGTGCCGGGGTCGTAAACCCACAGCGTTCGTCCCGAAGCGGGATCGATCGCCGCCACCTGGCTCATCGCCGTGGAGGTGAACAGGCGGCCATCGACCATGATCGGCGTTGCCTGGAATTCGCCGGGCTGCAATTCGGGATGCGCCTCCAGGATGGCGGCGTCCGGCGATGTCCATTCCCACGCCACTTCCAGCGTGGCGACGTTCGCGGCGTCGATCTGGTCGAGCGGCGAATACTTCGTCGCCGCGTTGGTCGCCCCATAGACCGGCCATTCGGCGGCGTTGCGCGTTGGACGGCCACGCGCGGCGAGACCGGGGGCGAGGGCGAGCGCCGCAACGGCGCCCGCCCCCTTCATCGTCGTCCGCCTGTCGAAACCGGCCACGGCGCGGCTCACCAGTTGAACGAAAGCGTCGCGCCATAAGTGCGCGGCGTGTTGTAGTAGGAATTTCCGCCCACCGAGACGATCCGGTAGAAATCGTTGGTGAGGTTCTTCACATACCCCATCAGCGTCCAGTGGGGCGTCCTGATGCCGGCCGAAAGATCCACCATCGAGTAGTTCTGGCTGGGTCGGGCCAGCGAGGCATCGTCGAACCCGCCGGCGGCGGTCTGGTAGCTGGCCGTGAACATCGCGTCCATGCCGCCGCCGATCGGATGATCGTACATCGCGTTGAGATTGATGATGTAATCGCGCGTGCGGGGCGTGGTTTTGCCCGCAAGGTCGATGAGCGCGCCCGCGTTGATGATCGAGGCCCCGTCGTGCCAGCGACCGCGCTCGCCCGAGACGTTCAGGCTGGTCACAAGCTGTCCGCCCGCCAGCGGAATGGTGCCGCTCAGTTCGAACTCGCCGCCGAAGATGTCGTCGGTGCCGACGTTCTCTAGCGTGAAGGCGGGGTTGGTGGCGGACAGCGTGGTGGTTTGCTGCACGTTGCGGGTGACGCTGTAGTACAGCGCCAGCTGGCTCCGGAAGACCGCGCTGCCGATCCGGAAGCGGCCTTTCACGCCGATTTCGCCCGATGTGATGTCTTCGGGATTGTAGGGAACGCGGTCGAAGAAGCCCTGCGCGGGGCTCTGGTTGAAACCGCCCGGCCGGTAGCCTGTCGCGACGCGGCCATAGAACGTGAGATCGGGATTGACCGTGTAGGTCAGCGACGCGGTGGGCAGGAACCGGTGCCATGTCCGCCGGAAGGTCGTGAGCGGAATGGTTTCGTTGGTCGTCGGATCGAGATCGATCTGGCGGAACCGGAAGTTCTTCCGGTCGATCTGGAAACGCGCTTCGACCGAGAGTTTCAACTGGCTCGTCAGATCGAAGCCCAGTTGCCCATAGGCCGAATACGAATCCAGCGTTTCCTGGGATTCCTGCCGGCGGAGCTGGCGCTTGAGCGAGATCGCGGTGGCGTTGCTGCCGGTGACCGTGCCGGTGCGCAGCGAATAGACGTTCGACGTGTAGGTCATGAAATCCACGCCGCCGAGCCAGGTGAAGCCCGTCTTTCCGGTCGATCCCCAGCGCGCTTCGGTGCCGTAGCGCTTGAAGTCCTCTCCCTGCGCGTCGTACAACTGCGCCGTGGGCAGCCGGATGCCGAGGTAGTGGTCGAAGTCCGCGCCCGATCGCGCGCCGTCACGCCCCTTGTAGTTCGCCAGCAGCGTCAGTTCGCTCGTCCCGAAATCATGCGTGAATTCGCCGATCATCTGCGTCTGGTTGATCGTCACGCGGTCGACCGCGTCGAGCCCGGTGCGCACGAAGGGATCGGGATCGAGCACCTGGTTCTGCCCCAGCGCCGTGAACCCCGGCGCTTCGGAGCGGGAATGTTCGACCATCAGCGTCGCGGTGCTGTCGGTCTTGATGCCCACGCCGATCGCGCCGCGAATGCCCCAGTCGCGTGATGTGTCGATGGTCTTGCCGCTCACCTGGTCCTTGTAGAATCCGCCGGTCTGGTTGACGTAGTAACCGCCCACGCGAACCGCGGCGGTCCCGCCGATTGGCACGTTCACCGTCAGCGACGTGTCCAGTTCGTTGACCGAATCGTACCCGACCTTGCCGCGCACCTCGGTATCGAGCACGGGCTTGCGGCTGATGACGTTGACGGCCCCGCCCACCGCGTTGCGTCCGTAAAGCGCGCCCTGCGGTCCCCGGTAAACCTCGACCCGTTCGACGTCGTGAAAATCGATGCGGCTATAACTGCGACCGCCGAAACCGCCGCCGGCCACGAAGATGCCGTCGCGATAGATGCCGGTGCTCGATTCCGAGAAGCCCAGCCGTCCGCCGCCCTGGCCGCGCAAGGCGATATCGTTGAGATATTCGGGGCCGGAACCGATCAGGATCGCGCCGGGGGTCTGTCGCGTATAGTCGGCAACGTCCTTGATCGCGAGGCGGCTGAGATCGCTGTCCGACAGGACGCCGACGGAGACCGGCACGGATTCGATCGTTTCGGCCCGCTTGCGGGCAACCACGAAGATTTCGCCGGAACCGTCCTGCGGCGCATCCTCGGCATGAGCCGGTGCGCCAACCAGCGCAATCGCCAGAATGGCCAGCGCGCTTCCCGCCCTCAACGCACGCGCCTGCCGCTCCATACCTTTCATCTCCATCCCCTTCTCTCGAAACGGGTGGCGATTCATCCTGACGCCACCTCTGTAACTCATGAGTAACATCTAGTTCCGGGCGAGTAAATAGGGTTGCGCTTTCCGCCGTCGGGACGGAAGGGGAGATGCCCGGTTGCAATCCGGCCGGCGGCGGGAGAACGTGGCGCGATGACGCAGAGCTATTCGGAAATGCTGGACGCGCACCGTGCCCGCAGGCGGGAGACGCTGCTGCTCGCAGCGGCGACGGTGCTGAACGAGCGGGGCTTGCGCCAGACGACCATGGATCAGGTGGCGCAGGGCGCGGGCGTCTCGAAGGTCGTGCTCTATCGCTACTTCGAATCGAAGGACCGGCTGGTGCACGAAGTGCTGTCCGATGTCGTGGATGCGCTGTTGCGCGCCGACGACGTGGACGTCGACTGGTGGACCAAGCGATTGCACCGGACGCTGGCGGTCGCCCGCTCGCATGCCGCCGCGATGTGCCTGCTGGTGCGGCATGCCTCGCACGATCCGGAATTCGGGATTCATTTCGACCGGCTCACGCAGGCGCTGGTGGGACGTGTGGAGGAGCGCCAGGCCGCGATCCTGGGGCCGGAAAGCAGCGACACGCCGGGCGATGTGCGCATCCTGGCCGAATCCGTCACCGCCTTCCTGCTCGACGCCTATGTGCGCTGGATGGAGAACGGCGATCCGGCGCGGGATGAGCAGTTCCTCGCCTGGATCACATCTTCGGTCCGGGCCACGGTCTATTACTGGCGAGGCCTCGCGCCCTGATTTCCGGCCCGAAGGCGCTCCGCCTTGAACTCTGCGGGATAGGTGTGTAACTCGTGAGTTACATGCTGGTGGAGAGGAGGAGAACGCGAATGGCGGGCTATCGGATCATTGCGGGCGGAATGGTGGTTATGGCGCTGTTTTCCGGCGCCGCCGCTGCGCAACGCCCCGGCTTTGGCGAACGTCTGCGTGAATTGCGCGCGGCGCGACAGCAAGCCTCCGCGGATGTCGATGGCGCCACGCGCCGGACGCTGATGTTCGCGGGGCGGGAACGGAGCTACGCGCTGCTCGATGCGCGCAAGGGCGGCAGCCCTGCGCCGCTCGTGATCGTGCTGCACGGCGGCGGCGGCAATGGCAGTACGATGCTGCCACGTTGGGCCGACAAGGCGCGGTCCGAGGGGCTGGTCGTCGCGGCGCCCGATGGCGTGGGCCGTATGCAAGGCATGGGAACTTGGAATGCCGGCGGCTGCTGCGGCGAGGCCATGACCAGCGGACTGGATGACGTGGCCTTCGTCAACGCCGTGATCGATGACATTACGCGCAAGGGCGGTATCGATACGCGGCGGATCTACGTGGCCGGCTTTTCCAACGGCGGGATGCTGACCCATCGCTTCGCGATTGCGCACGGAGACCGGATCGCCGCCGCTGCCGTTGTTTCCGGGGCGATGTTTGGCGATGAAAAGCCGGCCGCCACCCCGGTTTCGATGCTGATCCTGCATGGCAGGAAGGACAATGTCGTCGGCTATGACGGGGGCATGAGCCCGACCAGTTTCGTCGCGCGTGCCCAATCCGCACCGTTCCTGCCGGTGGAGCGCGCCGTTGCGTTCTGGCGGGATGCGGATGGCTGCCGCGCCGCGCCGGCCGTCACCACGGGCGGGGATGTGACCAGCGCGCGATCCTCAGGATGCTCCGGTGGATCGGAAGTGCTGTTCTACAGCCTGGCAAGCGCCGGTCATGGCTGGCCGGGCGATACCCGCAGCCGAGGGATGCTCGGGAACGATCCTTATACGCAAATCAACGCCACCGAGGTGATCTGGGATTTCTTCAAGGCCCACCGGCGCTAGGGTCAGAACGCGAAGCTGACGCCGGCCGATACCCGGTGATTGTGATAGCCCTTGCCCCGGTCCACGCCGTCGTAGCTGGCCTGGATCGACAGGTTACGCGCCAGATTTGCACTGGCGGCGGCGCCATAGCTCACGCCGTTCCTTGCAAGGCCCGTGCTTTGCACCCTCCATGCCGCCCCGTTTAGCACCGCCTTGCGCGAAGCCGTTGGCGCGTCCGCAAGCTGAGCCAGCCAGGTTCCATAGGCGGATAGCCTGATGGACTGGAAAGTCAGCACGAACTGGCCGCCGATGCGGCTGTCCAGCGTGTTCCAGCCGCTATGGGGCAGGGTCAGGGCGAGGGCGCTGTCCGACGCGGTTTCGCTGACCTGTCCGGAGGACGCATTGCCAAGCTGCACCCCGGCCAGCGCATAGGCCACAAATCCGCCGGCCTTCACCGCCCGCAGCCGTGCATCGACCGCCAGTTGCGCCACGGTGACGCGCGCGTTTCCGCTGGCTCGCACGGTATCGCGGGCGGTGGCGATGGTCCGGCTGGTGTTTATCGTGCCGGAAGTAAACCCGCCAATCGCGGAGAGATCGACGAAAGCCGCTGGCGCGTAGCGGCCGTAGAGGTAACCGACCACCCCCGCGCCGCTGGCCTCCGCCCCGAGTCCGGTGTTGATCTTCGTATAAGTGTAGCCGCCCGCCACGCCGAAGCGCAGGCGCGGCGTATTGACCAGCGTGGCCCCGGCGATGAAGCCGCGCGTCGTTGCCGAATTGCGGTTGCCCCGCGCGCTGTCGCCCGGCGCCTCGTGGCTGTTGATGTAACGCGTCCACAGCAGGACGCCCTGCTCGCCGCGTGCTCCGACGTAGCCCCCCTGATTCAGTTGATCGCGCACCGTGCCCAAGGCGGTATTCGCCGCGCTGGCATAGCCCTGCAGCGCATCGGCATAGATCTGTCCGCTGATCTGCGAGAAGGCCCGTTTATAGCCTGCGGCATCGAGTCCATAGAGAGCGTTGAACAGGCTGCTGTTCGCCGTATCGCCACGCAGGTTGTCTAGGGCAGAGGCCGCGGCCAGCGTATTGCTGTTCCACCCGCTGTTCGTGCCCAGCGTGCCGAAGCTCACCGGTGTTACGACCAATTGCGCGGTGGTATCGGTGTAGAGCGCATCGAAGCGGGTGTTCGCCGCCAGGCCGCTGGCAGGCTGGACGACGGTGTCGAACGTGCCCTTCACCGCTGTCGCCGAGACGATGGTGGTGCGGCTGCCCAGCGCCGGCGTATAGCTGTTCGTGGCGGAACCGGTGATCCCGCGCAGCGTGGGCACGACCGTGCCGCCCAGCGTCACCGTGCCATTGACCGCCAGCCGGTCATAACTGCCCGCGCCGCCAGCGGCGGACCAGGTTGCCCCGTCGATGTCGACGGCCATGGTGGCCCCCGATGCCAGCGTGACGGATCCGTTCACCGTCAAGGTGCCCGGGGAATTGCCCGGTGCCAGCGTGGCGCCGTTGGCGATCGCCAGAATGCCGTTGCCGGCCATGGAGATCGTGCCCGAACCGCTCAGCACGGCGCCATTGGTCACGGTCAGCCCGCCCGTCGCCAAAGTGCCATTGACCGCCAGCCGCCCGGCGGAAACGGTGGTCGCATCCTGGATCGCGCTGGTTCCCGACAGGACGAGCGAGCCGCTTCCCGATTTGGCAAGAGTGCCGGTTCCGGTGATCGACCCAGCATACGTGCCGTCGGCCGTTTGGACGAATTCGAGCGCGCCGTCGTTCAAAATTGGCCCTTGCAGCGAAATGCTGGTGCCTTTCAGCGTGCCACCTGTGATCGTGGTGCCGCCGCTGTAGCTGTTGGCGCCGGTGAGCGTCAGCGTGCCGCCGCTCAGGCTGAATTGTCCCGCTCCGGAGAGGACGCCCGAAAAGGTGCCGGTTCCGGCCGAGACGGTCAGCGCCTTGCTTCCCAGCACGACCGAGCCCGATCCTTCGAGATCGACCACGCTGGTCCCCTGATCCGCGATGCCCGAAATATCGAACGTCCCGTCGACCGTCAGAGAGGAAGAAGCGATCGCCCCGGAACCCGCCAGCGCGAGCGTGCCGCCGCTGACGACGGTGCCGCCGGTGTAGCTGTTCGCGCCGGACAGCGTGGTCGTGCCGCTGTATTGGTGGACGCTGCCGGTGCCGGCCAGCGCGGCGCTGACCGTGCCGCCTTGCAAGGCGAAAGTGCTCGACGAGGAAAGGACGCCGTTCTGGATCGTCCCGCCGACGAGGGTCACGCCGCCGTTCTGGGACTGGCTAGTAGCGCCAAGGTCAAGCGTGCCGTCGGCGTTTACGGTGGTGCTGCCGCCCGCGTCGCCCAGCGTGCCGTCGCCCGCCAGCGCCAGCGTACCGCCATTGACGACGGTACCGCCGGTGTAGCTGTTGGCACCGGACAGCGTGGTGATGCCGCTGGCTTGGTTGACGCTGCCGGTGCCGGCCAAAGCAGCACCAACCGTGCCGCCTTGCAGTGCGAAGGTGCCCGAAGAAGTAAGCGTGCCGTTCTGAATCGTCCCGCCGGCGAGCGTGACGTCGCCGTTCTGGGTCTGGCTGGTGCCGCCGAGGTCGAGCGTGCCGTCGGCGTTCACGGTGGCGCTGCCGCTGGCGTCGCCCAGGGTGCCGTTGCCGGTGAGGGCAAGCGTGCCGCCGTTTACAATGGTGCCGCCGGTGTAGCTGTTCGCGCCGGATAGCGTGGTCGTGCCGCTGGACTGGTTGACGCTGCCGGTACCCGCCAGTGTGGCGTTGACCGCGCCGCCCTGCAGCGCGAAGGTGCCGGAGGAGGAAAGCGTGCCGTTCTGGATCGTCCCGCCCGCGAGGGTGACGCCGCCGTTCTGAGTCTGGCTGGTACCCCCAAGATCGAGCGTGCCGTCGGCGTTGATGGTGGCGCTGCCGCTGGCGTCGCCCAGGGTGCCGTTGCCGGTGAGGGCAAGCGTGCCGCCGTTCACAATGGTGCCGCCGGTATAGCTGTTCGCGCCGGAAAGCGTGGTCGTGCCGCTGGACTGGTTCACGCTGCCGGTACCGGCCAACGCAGCAATGACCGCGCCGCCCTGCAGCGCGAAGGTGGCGGAGGAGGCGAGCGTACCGTTCTGGATCGTGCCGCCGGCGAGGGTGAGGCCGCCGTTCTGGGTCTGGCTGGTACCGCCAAGATCGAGCGTGCCATCGCCGATGACGGTGGTGGTGCCGCTCGTGTCACCCAGCGTGCCGTCGCCCGCCAGCGCCAGCGTGCCGTCGCCCACGACCGTGCCACCGGTGTAGCTGTTCGCGCCCGATAGCGTTTGCGCTCCTGCTCCCAGCACCAGACCCCCGGCTCCGGCGATCGTGCCAGCGAACGTATCGTTGGCGTGGGTGATCGTCAGCGTATTGTCGCCCAGCGTGACGACGCCGCTGCCCGCCAGCGAGGCAACCGACGATTCACCGGTTGCTGCGGAAATGTCGAAAATGCCGTTGTCCACCAGACGTGCGGAATGCGCGATCGACGCTCCGTCGGAAAGGGCGAGTGCCGCGTCGCTGGTGATGGTCGTATCGCCGGTCCAATTGTTGCCGCCATTGGTCAGCGTGAAAGCCCCGCCCGAAAAGGTCACGTGCTGGTTGGCGGCGATCGCATCGCCATTGATGTTGTTGCCTGTGCCGGTGGTGATCGCGCCGGAAAGGGTGACCACGTTCCCGGACGTGTTCTGGAACACGGTCGGGTCGGCACTGGCGGGCGACGCCACGTCGAGAGACACATTGTTCGCGTAGGTGCCGCCTGCGGCAAAGGCGATGGTCGGGTCCACGGCGTGGATCACGCCCGTCCCCGCGGCACCGGTATCTCCCAGTGCCAGGGTGCCGCCATTGACATAGAGATCGCCCGAGAAGCCGCTATTGTTGGCCATCAGCTGCAGCGTGCCGGCGCCCCGCTTCACCAGCGATCCCGAACCGCTCAGCGTGCCGGTTAGCGCGACGGAGTAGCCGTCGGTATCGATAGCCCCGCCCAGCGGTTGCACAGTGAAATTGTTGCCGATCGTTCCGCCCGAGACGATCTTGAGCGTTCCGCCGGCGAAGACGGGGTGGACGGCGTTGTTGGCCAGATCAGTGGAACTGTAATAGCTGACCGCCGTGTCGATGTCGGGAATGGCGGGAGGCGCGGGCGGGTTGGTGATCACGACGGTGCCCGTGGTCGTCCCCAGCTTCGATGCCACGAAGAGTATGGGATCGAGGGCGGTATCGATCGCGTTGAAATCGCCGAAGCCCAGTTGATACGTGCCGTCGCTGGCGATCGTGAAGGTCTGGGCGATAAAGGTCGTGCTGCCATAGCTTTGCAGAATGACGGTGTTCGTGGGGTAGCCGGTAGACCCCGCCGTGATTCCCGCAGCGCCGTTGCGGGCCAGCAGGTCGACCGTGTTGAGGCCGTTGCCCGCGATCGAAAAGAACACACCGTCCGTAAAGGGAAGGTAATCCTGCGCGGCATAAGCCCAATAGAACGTGTAGGAGCCCTGCGTCAGGGAAAGCTGCTTGGTGATATAGGCGTAGTTCGTGGTCGTCAGATTGGCGCCCACGCCGTTGATCACGACATTGCCGGTGCCTGTGACCGCCAGCATCGAGCCCGGATTGAGCCCTAGCGCGGTATCGATGGTATCGATCGTCGCCAGACTGAGTTGAGGCTGGATTACGGCCATGGATTCGCCCGGTGCCGGTGTCAGCGTGAAAGGCGATCCACCCAGATTCAGGGTTACCGTGGCGTTCGTGACAGACGCACCGCCGGCCGTCGTCCACCCGTTCAAGGTGCCGTCGGGGAACAGGTCCAGGCTGCCCGCCGTTTGGGCTATCGCCGCGTGGGGCGGAACGATGGCGCTGGAAATGAGTAGCGCCAATCCAAAGGATTCAGCCTTTCTCGAAAACGTCATTCGCCGCCCTTTCATGATCGACGCGCCAGTTTAAGTGGCGTTTTGAAAGCAACGGCTATCTACGATGGCAAAATATCCATCGGAATTACGGACGTATAAAGGAAAACCCTTATGGTTTACCGTAAAGGATAAGTGTTAGCGGCACTTCAATTGCGGAGCGACTGTGCTGATCCGACCAAATAGGCTTTCCGCCTTTCTTCCCGCTGGGGGCCGGCACTGCATCGCACTCGCGTTGTAATCCGTTCGCGCGCTTGAATGAGGTGCTGCCATCCCGGCGATGAGCGCTGGCGGCGGACGGCACGGGCGGATAGGATGGCGCTTCCGCCACGCGGTGATCCCGTGGCGTCCGAAAATAAGGAAGCTGCGATGCGCCGTTTCATAGTTCAGGCGATGGGGTTGGGCCTGCTCGCGCCGATGGCCGTCGCCCATGCCGCGCCCGCCCGCCATGTGCCGGCGGCGGAGGGCTTTCCGTTTTCCAAGGCGGTGGCGGTCGATGGCGTTCTCTATCTTTCGGGCGAGATCGGGACAGCGCCGGACGGGAAGCTGGTACAAGGTTTCGATGCGCAGGTACGGCAGACGATGGACAACATCGTCGCCACGCTCGCGCGCGAAGGACTGACCACGGACGACGTGTTCAAGTGCACGGTCTATCTTGCCGACATGAGCCAATGGGGCGCGTTCAACCGCATCTACGTGTCCTACTTCAAACCCGATCGCCTGCCCGCGCGCAGCGCGCTGGGCGTGAACGGCCTCGCGATGGGCGCGGTGACCGAGGTCGAATGCTGGGCAACCTTGCGCGGGAAGTAATACGTTCCGGAATGCATGTCGGCTGCACTTTCCGCGCTGCCACAAGCCATGCAGCGCCGCCTTGCGTGCCACCCGGATTATTGGACAGGCCAATTTGGCATTTCCTAGCGGGGTTATGTCTTGGCCGCCGCCAGCGCATGGTGAGGCGCCGGCATTTTTGGTGGCCACGGCCGGCCTTCGCTTGTCTGACGCGTCATCTTGGGAATGACATGGTACCAGTAGCGATCCATAAATATATTGCTATATCAATATAATAGATGGATATGCGGCCAATTCCCCATAAGGAGGAATGACCAAATTTGTCAAATTTCACGAAGAACGGCTTGTATCTGGTAAGGCCATTTGATAGGAGACCGATGCTTCACGGGCGATGAGAACCCGTGCTTCTACTTCCAGGGAGAATGGAGATGACCTGTTTCCGCAATTCCGTTTGCCTCGGCGCGCTGGCGGCCGCGATGGCAGCGTTGGCGCAGCCGGCCATTGCGCAGGACGCAGCGCAGGATCAGGCATCTGCAAAGACGGATTCCGCCGCACCCGGCGAGATCATCGTCACTGCGCAGAAGCGTGCGGAAAACGTCCAGAGCGTTCCTCTGGCCGTTTCGGTGGTCGGGCCGACCCAGCTCAAGGCCGCCGGTGTCACGCAGTTCCAGGATCTGGGCAAGATTGCGCCGTCGCTGACCATTCGCCCGGCCGAGCATCCCGCCAACGCCAACGTCTCGCTGCGCGGCGTGGGCACGTTCGCCTTCGGCATCGGCGTGGAGCCGAGCGTGGCCGTGCTTGTCGACGAAGTGCCGCTGGCCTTCCAGGCGCGTGCCTTTACCGACCTGCCTGACGTGGAGCGCATCGAAGTGCTGCGCGGGCCGCAGAGCACGCTTTACGGCAAGTCCGCGTCGGCCGGCCTGATCAACATCATCACGCGCGAGCCGACCGACACCTTCCACGCGCGCGCCAATATCCTTGCCACCACCGATTCCGAAGTGGGTGGCAACATGAGCATTTCCGGGCCGCTCGCGCAGGATCTCGGCTATGTGCTTTCGGCCAGCTATTCGAAGTGGGACGGCAACGTCCACAACCTGTTCAACGGCAAGACCGTGAACGGCCGCGAGACGGTGAACCTGCGCGGCAAGATCCGCTACGAACCCAGCTCGGACGTGAAGATCACGCTGTCGGGCAACTACGTGAACGGCAGCACCACGGTCGGCCGTCCGTTCATCCGCATGGCGCCCGGTGCGCTGCTGCGCAACACCGCCGGCCAGACCGTGGGCGTGACGATGCCCGGCGTGAACGTGAACCCCGACAACCAGGACATCAGCAACAACTACGATTCCCGCACCAAGTATTACGGTGGCGGTGGATCGCTGCGCGGTGAATTCGGGCTGGGCGACCTGACGCTGATCTCGATCACGTCCTACGACAAGTTCCGCCTGAACGATTACCTTGATCACGACGATACCTCCTCGACGCTGCCGATCGGCAGCAACATCCAGGTCGGCGCGTTCAAATCGCGGCTGTTCACGCAGGAAGTCCGCCTGCTGTCGCCCGGTGACAAGCCGTTCCGCTACACGGTCGGTGCCTACTATGCCGATGTACGGTTCGAGCGGCCGTTTTATCGCGGCCCCGCGTTCTCGCTCGCCAACTGGTATGCCACGTCCAAGTCGCGGCAGGTTGCCGGCTTCGTGCAGGCCGACTGGGAATTCATGCCCAAGGCCACGCTGACGGCGGGCGGCCGCGTGCAGAACGAAAAGATCGCCTACACCTTCCAGGACAACCTGGCGGCGGCCGGCAGCCAGTTCTTCAGCGGTGGCGCCTCGAAGACGGCCGGCACCTACCGGTTCAGCGCGCGCTATGAATTCACGCCCGACCTGATGGTGTTTGCGACCTACTCCACCGGCTACAAGGGTCAGACCTACGACCTCACCACCGGCTTCAACGCGGCGCGCGCGGCGGCCGGCCCGCTGCTGCCCGAACGCTCGCGCGATATCGAGGTCGGCGCGCGCATGCAGTTCCTCGACCGGCACGTGACGGTGAACCTCACCTACTTCGACACGACCTACAAGAACCTGCAGGCACAATCGATCGAGACGATCGGCGGCACGCAGAACTTCCGCCTCACCAACGTCGGCAAGCTGGGCACCAAGGGCGTCGAACTCGATACGTCGGCGCGCACGGGCGATCTCTCGCTCAACTGGTCGCTGGCCTATCTCGACGCGAAGTACCTCTCGTACCCGACGGCGCAGTGCTATCCGCTGCAGACGGCTGCGACCGGCTGCATCAGCGGTTCGCCCAACTACCAGAACCTGACCGGCGCGCGCGCCGTGCAGGCGCCGAAGTGGAAGTTCGCGCTGGGCACCGAGTACAGCCCGGCGCTGACCGATACCCTGCGTGGCGTGGCCCAGCTCAACTGGCAGTACCAGAGCAGCCTCTACTTCGTGGCGGAAGACCCGCAGACGTTCCAGCCGGCCTATTCGATCGTCAATATCGCGCTTGGCCTGCGCGCCGAGGACCGCCGCTGGGAACTGACCGGGTTCATCAACAACCTGTTCGACAAGCAGTACTACGGGTCGCTGGTCAATACCGCCAGCAACTTCGGTACGGTGCTGGCGACGCAGGCGGTGCTGCCGCGTGACTATCGCCGCTATGGCGGCGTGCGCTTCGGCGTCAACTTCTGACGATCCGGGTCCTCCGGTCGCACGGTGGGGGCGTCCCTCAGCCCCCACCACCCTTCCGGAGCGCCAATGGACGTATCGGGCGACTAGCGCGGGAGAAGGACATGCGGCAGGTTCGGGTAAAAGCGGGATTGATCGCGGCGGCGCTGGGATGCGCGATGCCGGCCATGGCGCAGGAAGCGCCCGCCGTCCTGCCGCTCAGCACCGTGCAGAACGGGCCGCTGCTCGTTTCGGCCGACATGCGCCAGGGCACCGATCTTTCCGGCCCCTGGCACTATTCGATCGATCCCTATCGCGCGGGGATCGCCGGCTTCCATGGCGAGATGCCTGAGCGCGGCCAGCAGCGTTATGCAGACGTCGATGTCCGCAAGGCCATGGCCGAGGACAACCGCACGCTCTACGAATTCGATATGGCGCATTCGTCCACCGCCACGTTGCCCGGTTCTTGGCAGGCGCAGACGCCGGAGATGCGCCACTATCAGGGCCTCGTCTGGTACCAGCGCGCGTTCGATGTGCCCGCGCAGCGCAAGGGGCGCACGTTCCTGCGCTTCGGTGCGACGAACTACACCACCACGGTCTATGTCAACGGCCAGCCGGTGGGCCGGCATGAAGGCGGTTTCACCCCCTTTGCCTTCGATGTGACGAAGCTGCTGCGCGATGGTGCGAACCAGGTGACGATCGGCGTGGATTCGCAAGCGACCGCCGCCACCGTCCCCCCGCCGGTGACCGACTGGGAAAACTATGGCGGCGTCACGCGCCCGATCCGCCTGATCACCACGCCGGATACCTATGTCGACGATGCATGGGTGCGGTTGACGCGCGATGGCCGGATCACCGTCAGCGCGCATCTGGATGGCCCGCAGGCCGCCAACAGCGCGATCCGCCTGCGCATCGGCGAACTGAAGCTGGAGCTTGCCGGCAAGACCGACGCGCACGGCGACTGGCGCGCGACGATGGCCGCGCCGCGCGCGCTGGTGCGCTGGTCGCCCGAAACGCCCCGGCTCTATGACGTGACGATCGCGGCGGGCGAGGACACCTGGCGCGACCGCGTTGGCTTCCGCACGATCGAGACGCGCGGGGCGGACATCCTGCTCAACGGCAAGCCGGTGTTCCTGCGCGGCATCTCGGTGCACGAGGAGGAAATCGGCAGCAATCCGGCGCGGATCATCACGCCCGATGCGGCGCGGGCCTTGCTGGGCGAGGTCAAGAACGGGTTGCACGGCAATTACGTGCGGTTGGCGCACTACCCGCACAGCGAAGTGATGACGCGCGTGGCCGACGAAATGGGCCTGCTCGTGTGGAGCGAGGTGCCGGTTTACTGGATGGTGGCGTGGTCGAACCCGCAGACGCTGGCCACGGCGCGCAACATGCTGGCCGAAAACATCCTGCGCGATCGCAACCGGGCCTCGGTGGCGATCTGGAGCGTCGCCAACGAAACGCCGGTTACGGACGCGCGCAACGTGTTCCTGCGCACGCTGGTCAGCGATGTGCGCCGGCTGGACGATACGCGGCTGGTCAGCGCGGCGCTGCTGGTCGATCGCGCGAAGGATGCGGCCGTGCCGACGATGACGCTGGCCGATCCACTCGCCGACGTCCTCGATGTCATGGCGATCAACACCTACAACGGCTGGTACACCAACGACCGGCTGGCCGACCTTCCGGGCAGTGTCTGGCACGTGCCGGCGAACAAGCCGCTGGTCTTTTCCGAGTTCGGCGCGGATGCCAAGGCCGGCTTCCACGATGGTGGCGCCGGGCAGAAGTTCTCCGAGGAGTTCCAGGCGGAATACTACCGCAAGACCCTGGCCATGGCGGACAGCCTGCCCACGCTGCGCGGCATGTCCCCGTGGATTCTCAAGGATTTCCGTTCTCCCCGCCGCCAGAATCCGGATTTCCAGCAAGGCTGGAACCGCAAGGGTCTGATTTCGGAAACGGGCCAGCACAAGATGGCGTTCGACGTCCTGGCGCACTATTATCAGGCCAAAGATCAGGCAGGACGCTGAATGGCCCGGATCGTATGCGTGGGCGAAGCCATGCTCGAACTCTCGCGGCAGGGCGAGGGCTGGGCGCTGGGCTATGGCGGAGACACGCTGAACACGGCGATCCATCTGGCGCGCGCCGGGCATGACGTGGGCTATTTCACCGCGCTGGGCAGCGATCCCTTCGCCGAAGACCTGCGGCGGCGCTGGGCGGCGGAACGGCTGGATTGTTCGCTGGTGCTGGCACACCCGACCCGCCAGACCGGTCTTTACGCGATCAACACCGACGCGCGGGGCGAACGCAGTTTCGCCTACTGGCGCGATACCAGCGCCGCGCGCGAGATGTTTGCGCTGCCCGGCGCGGCGGCGGCGCTGGAACGGATCGAACGGGCAGACCTCGTTCATTTCTCGCTGATCACGCTGGCGATCCTGCCGGCCGAAGCGCGCGACACCTTGCTGGCGCTGGCCCGCCGGGTGCGCGGGCGCGGTGGCAAAGTCTCGTTCGACGGAAACTACCGGCACCGGTTGTGGAAAGATGCGGGGGAAGCGCGTGCCGCGCGCGACAGCGCGATCGCGGTGGCGGATATCGGTTTGCCGACGCTGGACGACGAGATCGCCATGGAGGGCGCAAGCTCCGCACCGGCGGTATCGGCGCACTGGCAGGCCGCCGGGTGCCGCGAAACCGTGGTCAAGCTGGGCGAAGCGGGATGCCTGCTGCCCGATGCGGCGGTCATCGCGCCTGAAGCCGTGCTCGATCCGGTCGATACCAGTGGCGCGGGCGATGCGTTCAACGGAGGCTATCTGGCGGAGCGGATGCGCGGCGCCGATCCGCGTGCCGCCGCGCGTGCCGGTCACGCGCTTGCCGGTTGGACGATCATGCGCCCCGGAGCGATCCCGGCGGATACGTTTGCATCCCCGGTGCCCAATTGACGCGGCACTCCCGCACCATTACGCCTCCGGGCGCTCCGCGCAGCTTCCGGGAACAGGATCGCCTGAAATGAGGAAAACAAGCGCATCGCCGGTCTATGACATCGTTGTCGTAGGTGGCGGCATCAACGGCGCCGGCATCGCGCGCGATGCGGCGGGGCGCGGGCTGAACGTCCTGCTGGTGGAGCGCGAGGATCTGGCCTCGCACACCTCGTCGGCTAGCACGAAGCTGATTCACGGCGGGCTGCGTTATCTCGAATACTACGAGTTCCGCCTGGTGCGCGAAGCGTTGCAGGAGCGCGAACGCCTGCTGCGCATCGCTCCGCACATCATCTGGCCGCTGCGCTTCGTGCTGCCACGGCCGAAGGGCGGCCGGCCCGGTTGGATGATCCGCATCGGGCTGTGGCTCTACGACCACATCGGCGGCAAGCAGAGCCTGCCCAAGTCGAAAGGGGTCTCGCTGCGCGATCCGCGCTGGAGCGATGGGCTCAAACCCGGCCTGACCAGCGGCTTCGCCTATTCGGACGCATGGGTCGATGATGCACGGATGGTCGTGCTCAACGCCATGGACGCCGCCGCGCGCGGCGCGACGATCCGGACGGGCGTGGCCATGACTGGGGCGCGGGTCGCGGACGGGCTGTGGCAGGTGGATCTCCGCGAGGAAGCCGGCGGCGCCGCGTCCACCGTGCAGGCGCGCGCGCTCGTCAACGCTGCCGGCCCGTGGGCGGGCAGCCTGCTGCACGGCATCGGTGGCGTGGCGCACGAGGGCGGTATCCGCCTGGTCAAGGGCAGCCACATCATCGTGCCACCGCTCTACAAGGGCGATCACGCGTTCATCCTGCAGAACCCGGACGGGCGCATCGTCTTCACCATTCCGTACCAGAAACGTTTCACGCTGGTCGGCACCACGGACGTGCTGGTGGACGAGGCCGAGCGCGCGAGACCGAAGATCAGCGCCGAGGAGACCGAATACCTCTGCCGCACGGTCAGCGAATACTTCGAGCGGCAGGTCGCGCCGGCCGACGTCATCTCGACCTATTCGGGCGTCCGCCCGCTGTACGACGATGGCGGCGACGATGCCAAGGCGATCACGCGCGACTATGTGCTCAAGCTGGGGCGCGAGGAAGGCCCGCAACTGCTGAGCGTGTTCGGCGGCAAGCTGACAACCTATCGCCGGCTGGCGGAACACGCGCTGGAAAAGCTGTCCCCGTTCCTGCCGGCGATGGGGCCTGCATGGACGGGCACCGGGCCTTTGCCGGGCGGCGACTTGCCCGGAGGCGACTTCGCTGCCTTTCTCCAGACCGTGCGCGCGCGCTGGCCGTTCCTGCCGGCGGACACGGCCGAGCGCGTGGCCCATGCCTATGGCACGCGCGTCGAGGAATGGCTGGGTAGCGCGGAAGGCTGGAACGCTCTGGGCGAGGATTTCGGCGCCGGCCTGACCGCTGCCGAAGTGGACTACGTGTGCGCGCACGAATGGGCGCGGACGGCGGAGGACATCCTGTGGCGGCGAACCAAGTTGGGCCTTGTCTGCCCTTCTGATACGGCGGAACGGCTCGCGCTCTATCTGGCAAGGCGCGCCGGGCAGGAAACGACCGACGCGCTGGCGGTGGCCAGCGAGGGAGAAGGGTAATGGCCGGGCTTATCCTCGCGCTCGATCAGGGCACCACGTCCACGCGGACGCTGGTGTTCGACGCGGATCGCCGCGTCATCGCCAGCGCGCAGCAGGAATTCCCCCAGCACTATCCGCATCCCGGCTGGGTCGAACACGATGCCGAGGACATCTGGCGCGATACGCTGGCCTGCGCGAAGCTGGCTCTGGAGCGCGGCGGGCTTTCGGCGGCGGACATCGCGGCGATCGGCGTTACCAACCAGCGCGAAACCACCGTGCTGTGGGATCGCAAGACGGGCAAGCCGCTGCACAACGCGATCGTCTGGCAGGACCGGCGCACCGCCGAAGTCTGCGCCGTGCTGCGCGATGCCGGCCATGAAGCGCTGGTGCAGGAACGCACCGGCCTGCTGCTCGACCCCTATTTCTCGGCGACGAAGCTCGCCTGGCTGCTCGATACCGTGCCCGGCGCGCGCGCGGCGGCCGAAGCGGGCGAACTGGCGTTCGGCACGATCGATACCTTCCTGCTGTGGCGCCTGACCGAAGGGCGTTCGCACAGGACCGACGTCACAAACGCCAGCCGCACGCTGCTCTACGACATTCACCGCCAGCGCTGGTGCCCCGACTTGCTGGCCCTGTTCCGCATTCCGGCGGCGGTCCTGCCCGAGGTGTGCGACAGCGTTTCGGACTTCGGCCACACCGACCTGCTCGGCGCGCGTGTGGTGATTGGCGGCATGGCGGGGGATCAGCAGGCAGCGCTGGTCGGCCAGTCCTGCTTCGCGCCGGGTCAGGCCAAGATCACCTATGGCACGGGCGGCTTCATGTTGCTCAACACCGGGGAACGGGCAGCACGCTCGCAGGCGCGCCTGCTCACGACCATTGCCTACCGCGTGGACGGGCAGGCGCGTTATGCGATGGAAGGCTCGATCTTCGTGGCCGGTGCGGCGATCAAGTGGCTGCGCGACAAGCTGGGCATCATCGTGGAAGCGCGGCAGACGCAGGAGATGGCCGCGCGGCTGCCCGATAACGGCGGCGTCTTCATGGTCCCGGCCTTCGTCGGCCTGGGCGCGCCGCACTGGCATACCGAGGCGCGCGGGATGCTGACCGGCATGACCTTCGACACCGGCGCGGCCCACATCGCGCGCGCCGCGCTGGAATCGGTGGCGTTCCAGACGGCCGATCTGGTAGCGGCGATGGAAGCGGACGGCGCGGGCAAGCTCGCCGTCCTGCGCGTCGATGGCGGCATGGCGGCGAACGACTGGTTCTGCCAGTTCCTGGCCGACATTCTCGACATCGTGGTGGAGCGGCCGGCCAACCTCGAAACCACCGCGCTGGGGGCGGCGCTGCTCGCGGGGCACCAGTCCGGCGCCTGGCCCGATGCGCTGTCGGCCGATCCGGGCGCGGAAGGCCTCGTCCGCTTCGCTCCGCGGATGGCGTCGGAAGAACGGGCCGGGCTGATCGGCGGCTGGCAAACGGCCGTGCGCCGGGCCATCAGCGCCTGAGGTAGAGAGGGAGAACCGCATGCGCATTTTCCATCGCGGCTGCATGGCGCTGGCGGCGCTGTTGGCTCTGTCCGGCGTGGCGCGGGCCGCCCCGGGCGACTGGGTGCAACAGGTGCAACCCATCGCGCTTCCGGCCGACGGCAAGGGCATCGCCCTGCCGGTCACGCTGCCATCGCCCAAGGGCGCGGAAAGCCGCCACGAAGCCTGGGCGCAGCAGGGGCCGGGGCAGCGGCTGGTCTATAACGTCAATCGGCCGGAACTGATCGTCGTCCCTCCCGCCCCGGGGGTTGCGCCGGCAGGCGATCAACCGGCGGTGATTCTCGTTCCGGGTGGCGGCTTCGAGTTCCTGTCGATGAACAACGAAGGCTATGGCGTGGCCGAACGGCTCGGCAAGCTGGGCGTGCGCGTGTTCATCCTCAAGTACCGCACGCTGGTCTTGCCCGACAGCATCGACGGGTTCCGCGATGCGCTGGCGAGCACGTTCGCGGGCAAGGGGCCGCCGATCGATATCCTGCAGGATCTGCCCTATGCCGTGGCGGATGCGCAGTCCGCCGTGCGCACGGTGCGTGCGCGAGCGAAGGAATGGCATGTCGATCCCCGCCGCGTGGGGCTGCTGGGCTTTTCCGCCGGCGCGATGACGACGCTCGCGATGATGCAGGCCGATGTGCCCGATACCATGCCCGATTTCGCGGGACTAATTTATGGTCCGACCAAGACCGGCCCCGTGCCGCCCCACGCGCCGCCGCTGTTCGCGGCGCTGGCGATGGATGACCGTTTCTTTGGCAAGGACGATCTCGGCCTGATCGACGGCTGGCGCAAATCCGGTGCCTCCGTGGAATTCCACCTGTACAGCGGCGGCGGCCACGGCTTCGCCTCGCAGCCCAATGGCACCACCAGCGATGCCTGGTTCAGTCAGTACGCCTTGTGGCTGAAGGCGATGAAGATCGTGCCGTAGAATCCGCGCGGATTGTTTTTGACATAAGCGGCCCGCCAATCGGATACCACGGGCATGTGGGTATTGCTGGGCATCGCCATCATCGTCGCGGGCTTCGTGCTCCGCTTCAATCCGCTGCTCGTCATCGCGGCGGCGGCGCTGGCGACGGGGCTGGCGGCGGGGCTTGGCCCGGTGGCGATCATCGCCGCCTTCGGCAAGGCTTTCAACGATACGCGCTACGTCAGCGTGGTGTGGATCGTGCTGCCGGTCATTGGCATGCTCGAAGCCTATGGTCTGCGCGAGCGGGCGAGAACGTTGATCGGCGGGTTGCGCGGCGCCACGACGGGGCGCTTGCTGGCGGGATACCTGCTGCTGCGCCAGGCGACGGCGGCGATCGGGCTGACCTCCGTCGCCGGCCATCCGCAGACCGTGCGGCCGCTGGTGGCCCCGATGGCGCTGGCGGCGGCAGAGGCGCAGGCGGGCGACCTCCCCGAAACGGAGCGCGAGGAAATCAAGGCCTGGGCCGCCGCGACCGACAACGTCGGGCTGTTCTTCGGCGAGGACATCTTCCTGGCGATCGGGTCGATCCTGCTGATGAAAGGCCTTCTCGAACAATACGGCATCGTCGTCGAACCCTTTCAGCTTTCGGTCTGGGCCATTCCCACCGCTATCGCCGCCTTTGCGATCCACGGTTTCCGCCTATGGCTGCTGGACCGTCGCCTCGCCCGGACGAAGGGCCGGGAAACGGCGGCATGATCACGCTGCAATGGGTCTATGGCCTGGCCGGCGCGGTCTTTGCCGCCTTCGCCGTGCTGGGGCTGCGCGATGCCGGCAATGCCCGGCGGTTCCGGAATGGCGCGTTCTGGGGGCTGCTGGCCGCCAGCATGTGGGGCGGCGACCGGTTCGGCGATTTCGGCAACGGCTTGCTCGTGCTGGCGCTGGTGGGCATCGGCGCGTTGGGTTTAGGGCGGAGCGATGCGGGCGAAGTTCCATCGAACACCCGCACAGAGCGGGCGGCGCGCCATGGCAACCGTTTGTTTCTGATCGCGCTGGTCATTCCGTTGACCGCGCTGGCGGGCACCTTGCTGTTCAAACAGTTTCCAGCGCTGATCGAGAGCAAGCAGGCGACGCTGATCAGCCTTGCGCTGGGCGTGCTGCTCGCGCTGGCGGCAGGCGGCGCGCTGCTGCGCGCGCCGCTCGCGCTGCCCTTGCAGCAAGGCAGGCGGCTGATGGATCAGGTGGGCTGGGCCGCGACCCTGCCGCAGATGCTGGCCAGCCTGGGCGCCGTGTTCGCGCTGGCTGGGGTGGGTGAGGCAGTCGGCGGGATCATCCGCCTTGGCATTCCGGCGGGCAGCCTGGTTGGCGCGGTGGTGGCCTTCGGGGTGGGGATGGCGCTGTTCACCATGGTGATGGGCAATGCCTTTGCAGCATTCCCGGTGATGTTCGCCGCCATCGGCATGCCGTTGCTGATTACCACCTATCACGGCAATCCGGCGGTGATCAGCGCGATCGGGATGCTTGCCGGCTTTTGCGGCACGCTGATGACCCCGATGGCGGCCAATTTCAATCTGGTGCCCGCCGCGCTGCTGGAACTGCGCGATGACTATGGCGTGATCCGCCGCCAGATCGGCACCGCCTTGCCGTTGCTGGCGGTGAACATCGCGTTTCTCTACTGGTTCGCGTTCGCCGCCCGATAACGCCGTCAGTCGCAGGCGATGCCCGCCTGTTCCAGCCAGGCGCGGGCCGGGGCGAGATGCGCTTCGTAGTGGCGCCAGCGCTGCACGGAACCGGCGTTGAGCGGCCGGCGCACCTGCTGCGCGCTGGGCGTCGCCACCGCGCCGCTGGCGGTATGGAACGACAGGCAGGCGTCGTCCCAGGGCAGATGGCAATGATCGAGCAGGCGCCGGGTTTCGCCTTCCTGATCGGCGATCAGGGCTTCGTAGCCGAGTTCGAGCACGCGGTCGGGAAACAGATCCCGCCACAGCGCGACCAGGCCATCGAACAGGGCATAGTACCGCGCCGCATCGACGAGGTCATACGACCAGCCGTAGTAGGGCGAGGTCGTGGCGAACAGGTTCTTGTAGTTGCTCCAAACCGCATCGAGCGGATGGCGGCGCAGGCACACGATGCGGGCGTTGGGCAGCGCGCGCGCGATGTGCCCGGCGTAGAGGAAGTTGAGCGGGAACTTGTCGACGAAGATCGGCGCATCGCCCCCGGCGTGCTGCCGCGCGCGGTCGAGATAGGCGCGGCCGAGGTCTTCGGGCCGCGCCGATCGCACGCCCGCGATAGTCTCGGGATCGAGCACCATGCGCGAAGGGCTTTGCGACAGGCGTTTTAGCGCCAGCGGCATCGCCTGCAACTCGCCCGCCGATTCCAGTTGCGGGTGGGCCGCCAGGATGCGGTCGACCAGTGTCGTGCCGGTGCGCGGCATACCCACCACGAAGATCGGCGCATCCGGCAGCGCGCTTTCACCCGCGAAATAGGCGGGATCGGCAAAGGCCTGGCGCAGCGCGGCGGCGTTGCGCTCGTCGCTCTCCATCGAAAAGCCCAGCTGCTTGCGGTGCGCGGCGTTGGCGGTGGAAAGATGGCGGAAGACGTCCTCGTGCCGCTCCAGATCCTCGTATTCCTTGGCGGCGGCATAGTGGATGCGCAACCGTTCGACCGGATCGGGCTGCGCGCCGATGGCCGTTTCCAGCCGCGCGACGTGGTTGAGGTCCGCCTTCTGACGGCGCAATCCGGCAAGGCCGAGATGGGCGCGCCCGTTGCCCGGATCGTGCGCCAGCATGGCCTCGTACTGCGCCTCGGCATCGTCGGTGCGGCCGAAGAAGCCGTAGCTGCTGGCAAGGTTGAAGCGGAAGGTGACGTTGTGGGGCACGGCGGCGACGGCGCGTTCGAACAGGGGCACCGCCGCGCCATGATCGCCGAGCCGGGCATACGTGCAGCCGATCGTATCGAGCACCAGCGGATCGTCGGTGGGGCAGCGCGCGGCATGGTCGGCGGCGGCGCGGGCTTCGGCCTCCCGCCGCAGCAGGATCAGCAGGCGGGCGTGCTGCGCGGCGTATTCGGCATTGCCGCGCGCCAGCGAGACCGCCCGTTCCACGGCCGGCAGCGCGGCATTGACCCGCCCGGTTTCGGCCAGTGCCATGCCCAGCAGGAAATGCGCCTCGGGGAGCGCGGCATTCACGCGCAGCGCGGCATCGGCGAGTTGCGCGCAACCCGCCACATCGCCCCGGCGCAGCGCCGCGCGCGCCTGCTGGAGCGAGGCGGTGGTGCGATCGGCAGGCGCGGGCGAACGCAGCAGACTCACCGTTTAGCCGGCGGTGGCCGGGGGCTCGGTGCGCCGGGCCTTGATCGCGTCGATCACCGGGCGGAACGGGAACAGGAACTGCTCCCAGATCGACAGCCGCTTGCGCTCGTCCTGCCCCACCACGTCCGCTTCGCCTTCGCGATAGGTGCCGAACACGCGATCGATCAGGATCAGCGAATTGGCGTAATTGCAGCGGGTGTCTTCATAGGGCACCGAATGGTGCAGGCTGTGGTTGCGGATCGTCGTGAAGAAGAAGGAATAGAACAGCGGCGGATCGGACCGGACGTTGGCATGGGCGAACGTTGACACCACGCCCAGAATGTTCGCCGCGCAGAAGATCGCAGCCAGCGGCAGATCGAACAGCGCCACCACGCTCAGGCTGATCAGGAACAGTTCGATCGGATTGCCGACATATCCCTTCATCGCGTTCAGCTGGGTGATGTGGTGGTGCGGCGCATGGGTGAGCCAGGCCGGATGCCAGTTGTGCATCAGCCGGTGCATCCAGTACTGGCCGAACTCGATCAGGAACACGACCAGCGCCACCTGGAGCAGGAACGGCATGTGCATCGCCCAGTCGGTGGTGATGCCCAGCGATTTCTTGACCGCCTTCAGCGGATCTTCCGCCAGGGTGTTGGAAACCCACGAGATCGCGGTGTAGCCGAGGACCACGTAGAACGTATCGGTCAGGAACTCGCGCGTGTTCAACCGCCAGCCGACGTGCCGTTCGAACAGGAACTCCAGCCCCAGCACGATCGCCGTGATGGCGAGGCCGGCCACGATGATGGTCGCCGGATGCTTGGCCAGCGCTTCGGGAATCAACGCCCAGAACAGCACCACGGCGACGATCATCGCCGGGGGGATCAGGTTGACCAGCGTCTGCTTGAAGTCCTTGCCCATCGTGGTCCTCGGCGGATGGCTGTCCGAATGATGCGGGCATGCTATCGATATTACCTTTACCGTCAAGCGTAATATTCCGCATCTGCTAACGCACTTGGCGGCGCATGCCGCGGCTCTCGGGCCTAAAAGGTATTACATTGCCGCCTTCTCGTAATAACGGCGTGGACAAGCCGATTGTTTCGGACAATGCTGCACCGCGAAAGCGCAAGCGCTGTTTCCTCAAAGGAGAACCGGAATGAACAGGCTCGAGTTGGCGATGGTGACGCTTACCGCTCTTTGCGTGGCGATCCCTGCGGCGCAGGCGCAGGAAGAACAGGTGATCACCGTCCCGGGCTTCGCGGATTTCCTCGCGGTGGATGGCGATACCGTCTGGGCGACCAACAAGGGCAGGGTGGAGCAGTGGGCGCGCGGCGGCAAGCGCGCGGAAGTGCCGATGACGCGCCCCTGCGGCGCCATGGCCGTGGCCGACAGTGCACTGTGGGTCGCCGATTGCAAGGAAAGCGCGCTCAAGCGCATCGACACGCGCACCGCGCAGATCACCGCCACGATCCCGACCGGCATCGCCAATCCGTTCGGCGAGCTGAACGTCGTGGCGGGCGCCGGCTCGATCTGGGTTGCCAGCGACGGCAAGGGCGTGGTTTCGCGCGTCGATCCCGCGACCAATAGCGTGACCGCCACTATTCCGGTCGATCCGGGCACGTTCTATTTGGCATTCGGGCTGGGATCGCTGTGGGCGGTCAGCAGCGCGCAGCAGTCCGTCCAGCGCATCGATCCCGCGACCAATGCCGTTGCCGGGAAGACCGCGCTGGGCAAGGAACCGGGCTTCCTCGCCGCCGGCGAAGGCGCGGTGTGGGTGCAGGAGCAGGGCGATGGCACCGTCGCGCGGATCGATCCCGCCACGGGCGCCGTCACCGGCCGCGTCAAGGTGGGCGATAACCTCAAGTACGGCGATATCGACACTGGCGGCGGCAAGGTGTGGCTGCGCACCACCGCCGACCAGGTGTTCGTGGTGATCGACCCGGCGACGCTGGCGATCCGCGCGCGCATGGGGAAGGCGTCGGGCAGCGGCGCGCTGCGCTATACGCGCAAGGGCGTGTGGACGACCTCGCACGACGTGCACACGCTCTCGTGGTGGACCAAGCCGGGCAAGATCGGGAATTAGCGGCGTAGCCCTCTTCCCTTCAGGGGAGAGGGTTGGGAGAGGGGCAAGCGCTGCGTCAGCCCCTCTCAACTCCGGCTAGAGGCTCGCGATGTAGGCGCGCCAGCCACCCAGGTGGGTGATGTCGGTCGCCCCGTCCATCGCGCGTGGTTCGGCGACGAAGCCCTTCACGCTGCTGCCGTCGGCCAGCGTCACCGTGCCGATCGCGAGCGGAGGCACCACTTCGGCCACGAAGCTGCCGAAGGCGGCGACATCGAGTTCATAGACCTCGACCGCGATTGCCGCGCCATCGGCGCTGTGCACCAGCGCGGGCTTGGGCGGCACGCTGTCGGCGATGGCATAGAGCCGGTACGTGGGCGCTGTCTCGAACGCGCCGACGAACGCGGCCTCGCGCGAGGTGAGCTGCCAGTGCAGCGGCATGTCCTTGAGGTGGGCGCCGACGACGGCGAGTTTCACGGTCTGCATTCGTCCCTCCAGATCGAGCGGCGGTGGCGGCGGCAAGTCGGCGGCCGCCAGGTAGTCGTTGGCCAGCGTCAAAAGACCCTGATCGGTATCGGCAGGCCCGATCAGGGTGATCCCGAAGCCGGTGGCATTAGCGCGCGCGCCGGTCGGCACGGCCACGGCGGCCATGTCGAGCAGGTTCACGAAGTTGGTATAGGCGCCGAGGTTGCTGTTGAGCGCGATCGGCGCAGCCAGCAGTTCCGCCACGCGATAGGTCGTGCCCGTGGTGGGGAAAGCCAGCACGTCGATGGCGTCCCACATCTGGTCCGCCTGCCGCTTGAGCGCGGCCAGGCGATAGATGCCGTTGAACAGCGCGACCGCGCCGATGTCGCGCCCCGGTTCGACAACCTTGCGCACAGTTTCGTCGATCGCATCGGGATCGCTGGCGAGAATGCCGGCGATGGCAGCCGTGCGTTCGGCAACCCAGGGGCCGCCGTAGAGAAGCTGCGCCGCTTCCTGCAGCGGCGCCATGTCGATCTCCACGATCTCGCCCAGCGTACCGAGCTTTTCGAGCGCGCGGTCATAGAGATATTCGGATTCGGTATCGCCGAACCACAGGCGCTGTGCCCGGCGAGGCACGCCGATGCGCGCGCGGCCTACCGGGCGATCGGCCAGCGGCTTGGAATAGGGATCGGCGGCATCGAAGCCCGCCACCACGGCATCGATCAGGGCCGCACCGGCGATGTCATCGGTAAACGCGGTGATGCAATCGATCGTGCGGCAGGCCGGAACAAGGCCGCGCGTGCTCCACCGCCCCTTGCTGGGCTTGAACCCGATGAGATGGTTGAACGCGGCGGGCACGCGGCCCGATCCGGCGGTGTCGGTGCCGAGCGCGAAGGGCACCAGCCCCGCCGCGACGACGACCGCCGAACCCGAACTCGATCCGCCGCTGACATAGGCGAGGTTATGCACATTGCGCGGAATGCCATAGGGCGTGCGCGTGCCGACAAGGCCGGTGGCGAACTGATCAAGGTTGGTCTTGCCGACGCAGATCGCGCCGGCCGCTGTCAGCCGCGCGGTAACGTCCGACGAACCATCGGGGCGATAGGCGAACGCGGGGCAGCCGGCTGTCGTCTCGAAGCCGGCGACATCGATGTTATCCTTCACCGCGAAAGGCACGCCCGCCAGCGGCAGCGCTTCGCCGGCCGCGACGCGGGCATCGACGGCACGCGCGGCTTCGCGCAGCGCCTCGGGATCGGCGCGGCTGATCCAGGCCTGCGGTTGCACCGCATCGTAGGCGGCGATGCGGGCCAGCGTCTCTTCCATCACGGCGAGCGCGCTGGTTTCTCCGCTGGTGATAGCGGCGGCGGTGGCGGCAACGCCGCGCCTGGTGAACGACACGCTCATGCCAGCGGGCTCAGCGCCAGCATCGGCGCACCGGGCAGCAGCGATTGCCGCTCCTCCAGATAGAGTGCGGCGACCGTGCCCGCGCCGGGGCTTTCGACCGGGCATTCCATCTTCATCGCCTCGATCACCGCGATCGTGTCGCCGGCTTCCACCGTGTCGCCGGGGGCGACCAGCAGCTTCCATACCACACCGCCGAACGGAGCCTCGATCACGTCGGCGCCGTCCGGCACCTCGATGGCGGCGGCGGGTTCCGCTCCGCCATCCCGGTCGGTCAGGTCGGTCACCCGGTCGAATTCGCCGATGCGCTGCCATTCGGTGCGTTCGGCATCGAAGGCCGCCTGCCGTTGCGCCTCGAACGCGGCGATCGTATCGGCGTTGTCGCGCAGGAACGCGCGGTAATCGGCCAGGCGGAACTCCGATTCCTCGACCTGGATGGACCGGCGCCCGCTGGGGAAATCCCGGCGCCAGTCGGCCAGTTCCTCGGCGCTCACCTTGAAGAAGCGGATCTGGTCGAAGAAGCGCAGCAGCCACGGCTTGCCCGCCTCGAACGCGTCGGTCTCGCGGTGCGTGTTCCACACCTGGATGGTGCGGCCGAACAGCTGGTATCCGCCCGGTCCCTCCATGCCGTAGATGCACATGTAGGCCCCGCCGATGCCGACCACGTTGGGCGGGGTCCAGGTGCGCGCGGGATTGTACTTGGTCGTGACCAGCCGGTGCCGGGGATCGACCGGCGTTGCCACCGGCGCGCCCAGATAGACATCGCCCAGGCCCAGCACGAGGTAGCTGGCGTCGAAGATCACCTGCTCCACCGAGTCGGCATCGGGCAGGCCGTTCACGCGGCGGATGAATTCGATATTGTCCGGGCACCACGGCGCATCATCGCGCACGGCGGCGATGTATTTCTGGATCGTCTCGATCGTGGCGGGATCACGCCAGCTCAGCGGCAGGTGGACGATGCGCGACGGAACCGCGAAGTCCTCCAGATCGCCCAGCCGTTCCTCGGCATCGATCAGCGCGGCCAGCGCGGCGTGCTGGTCCAGCCGCACGCCGTCAAAATGGAACTGGAGCGAACGGATGCCGGGCACGATGTCGATCACGCCGGGCAGCGCCATCCGTTCCAGCTCCGCCATCAGCGCGTGGACACGGATGCGCAACTCGATGTCGAGCACGATCGGGCCGTATTCGACCAGGATGTTGCGGTCGCCCTGCTGGCGATAGACGGTGCGCGGGCGCTCGCCCTTCGCCGGAAGATCGGCCAGGATTGGGGAAAGATCGACGATGGCGCGGGCGGCGGTCGGGGCCGGCACCGTGCCGCTGGCGACGAGCGTACGCTGCGCCGCGTCGGCCTTGGTCGCGTCCTCGATCGTCACGGGGCGGAAGCACAGGCGATCGCCGGGCGCGAGTTGCCCGATCTTCCAGCGGTCCGCCGCGATCACCACGAACGGGCAGACGAAACCGCCGAGCGAGGGGCCATCAGGCCCGAGGATGATCGGCATGTCGCCGGTGAAATCCACCGCGCCGATGGCATAGGGATTGTCGTGGATGTTCGACGGGTGCAGCCCCGCCTCGCCCCCGTCGGCGCGCGCCCATTGCGGCTTGGGGCCGACCAGCCGTACGCCGGTGCGGTTGCTGTTGTAGTGGACCTGCCATTCCGCCGCCAGAATGGTGTCGATGTCCGCATCGGTGAAGAAGTCCGGCGCGCCGTGCGGGCCATAGAGCACGCGCAGGGTCCATTCCTTCGCCAGATCGGGCAGCGGCGCGGCGGGAAGGGCATCGCCCGTGGCCGCGCCCGCCGGATGCAGCGTATCACCCGCGAGCAGCCGGCGCGCGGCATGGCCGCCGAACTGGCCCAGCTCGAACGTGCTGCGGCTGTCGAGATAGGGCGGCACGTCGAGCCCGCCGGCGATCAGGATATAGCCGCGCAGCCCGCCGCCGGTAACGCGGCCGAACGCCAGCGTCTGCCCGGCCGCGATGTCGATCGCCACGCCGCGCTCGACCGGAACGCCATCGAGCCGGGCCTTGAAGTCCGCCCCCATCAGGCAGACGCGCGCGGGCGCGTTGAACAGCAGGATCGGCCCGGTGATGGTCATTTCCAGCCCGGCTGTGCCTTCGGGATTGCCGAGCAGGCGGTTGCCGAGGCGGAACGACTGGTCGTCCATCGGGCCGGATGGCGGCACGCCGATGGCCCACAGGCCTTGCCGGCCCGGCCAGTCCTGCACGGTGGTTGCGGTGCCGCCGCTGATCACGCGGATGCCGCGCGGGCCGAAATTCAGCCCGTCGAGCAGGCGGGTGGAAACATCGCCGGCCACGAACGGGGCCGCGCGCACCACATCGCGCAGCCAGCGCAGGTTGGTTTCGATCCCGTCGACGCGGCTGGCGTCGAGCGCCTGCTGCATCGCCGTGACCGCCTCGGCCCGCGTGGGCGCATGGACGATCAGCTTGGCGAGCATCGGATCGTACCACGCGCTGACCGTGGTGCCCGCCATGCACCATGTTTCGGCGCGAATATCCCCGGGGAAACTTACCGCGGTGAGCGTGCCGGATGTCGGGCGATAATCGAGCGCAGGATCTTCGGCATAGAGGCGCACCTGGATGGCGTGCCCCTTGGGTTGCGGCGCCGGCGCATCGAGCATCGCGAAATCGCCGGCCGCGCCGCGGATCATCCATTCGACCAGGTCGATACCCATGACCTCTTCGGTCACGCCGTGTTCGACTTGCAGGCGCGTGTTCATCTCCAGGAAGAAGAACCGCTCGCGTTCGGCATCGTAGAGGAACTCGACCGTGCCGGCCGACTTGTATCGCGCGGCCTCGCCCAGCCGGACGGCGGCGGCGATCAGTTCGGCGCGCACGCTGGCGGGCAGGTTCGGCGCGAGCGCTTCTTCCACGACCTTCTGGTTACGGCGCTGGAGCGAACAGTCACGCTCGCCCAGCGCCATGATCCGGCCGGTGCCATCGCCGAAGATCTGCACCTCGATGTGGCGCGCGCGGCCGACGTAGCTTTCCAGGAACACGCCAGCATCGCCGAAGTTGCCTTCGCCCAGCCGCGCCACGGCGGCGAAGCCCTGCCGCACCGCGTCATCGTCCTCGCACACGCGCATGCCGATGCCGCCGCCGCCGGCCGTGGCCTTCAGCATGACCGGGTATCCGATCTCGCGCGCCGCCGTGACGGCCTCGTCCTCGTCCTGAAGCAGTTCGGTGCCCGGCGCCAGCGGCACGCCATGGGCGCGCGCCAGCGCGCGCGCGCTGTGCTTGAGGCCGAAGGTGCGGATATTGTCGGGGTTTGGCCCGATGAAGGCGATGCCGGCCGCCGCGCACGCTTCCGCGAACTCGGCGTTTTCGGCCAGGAAGCCATAGCCCGGATGGATCGCGCCCGCGCCCGTGGCCTTGGCCGCCGCCAGGATCGCGGCGACGTTGAGATAGCTATCCGCCGCCGGGGCGGGGCCGATGCAGACCGCTTCGTCGGCCTGCGAGACATGGAGCGAATCCACATCGGCTTCCGAATAGACGGCAACCGACTTCAGGCCCATGCGGCGCAGGGTGCGGATGATCCGGGTGGCGATGGCGCCCCGGTTCGCGATCAGGACCGTATCGAAGCTCATGCCGCCACGATCATCCGTACCGGCGTCGGGTTGAACGCGTTGCAGGGATTGTTGATCTGCGGGCAGTTGGACACGACCACCGTCACGTCCATTTCCGCGCGCAGGTCCACCGTAAGCCCCGGCGCCGAAATCCCGTCGACGATGCCGAGCGCGCCGTCGGCCTCGACGGGAACGTTCATGAAGAAATTGATGTTCGAAACGATGTCGCGCTTGCTGCGCCCCTCGATCAGGTTCGCCTCAAGGAAGTTCTCGACGCAGGCGTGCTGCGCCTTGGTGTGATGGCCGTAGCGCAGCGTATTGGATTCGCATGAACACGCGCCGCCGATGGTGTCGTGGTAATCGACCGAGGTGCCGGTGATGACCATCATCGGCCGCCCCTCGTTCGATCGCAGCACGGTTCCGGCGCGCAGAAACAGGTTGCCCTGTGCCGCCACCGTATCCTGCGCGCTGTAGCGTTCGGCATCGTCGGCCGTGGCATAGAGTAGGAAATCGACCGCCTGGTTGCCTTCCAGATCGACGATCCGCAGCGTCTGCCCGGCGGCGACATGGTGCAGCCACGGCGCGCGCGACGGCACGATCTCGTCGTGCACGATGGTGCCGGGAAGCCCGGCGGTATGGGAGTCCACGCTCATGCTGGCGAATTCCTTGGCTAGCGGCGGTAGTAGTCTTCGACGTTGAGGAAGGCGCGCAGGCCTTCCGGCGTCGCATTGCGGATCGCGTCATCGGCCGGCGTCACCGGGCCGCGCCAGGCCGAAAGGCGCAGCGGGGTCACGGTCCAGTCCGGGCGCGGATCGAGCACGTGCGGGCAATTGGTGATGACCACGATCACGTCCATTTCGGCCCGCAACAGCACGGAGCGGCCGGGGTCGTAGGGACCGACCAGCGGCGTGATCGTGCCGTCCGCCTCGATCCGCGTGCCCTTGAACAGGTTGATGCAGGGATGCACGTCGCGGCGGCCAAGGCCGTGCTTCGCCGCGCCCAGCAGCAGGCGGTCGCGCCCGTTGGGGAAGGCCCCGCTGTTGCGGCCTTCGCCGTAGCGCGCGGCGTTGGTCGCCGCGTTGGAGGTACCGCAGAACGCGTCGTGCGTTCCGGCGTCGTCCTCGACGATGCTCATCAGCACGCGGCCCATGTCCGACAGCAGCAGCTTGCCCGCGCCCAGATAGGCGTTCCACTGGACCTTGACCGTATCGGCGACGTTGAGCCGCTCGGTGGGCATTTCGGCGTTGAAGACCATCAGCGAGGCGCAGGCATCACCGCGCAGGTCGATCAGGCGCAGGCGCGTGCCGCGTGCCAGCCGGCGCGTGGCATAGCCGCCGGCGGCCACTACTTCTTCCCACAGCAGGTCGTCGGCAGGGACACCGGCCGGGAGGTCTTCGGCAACCGGCGGAAGCACCGGCATCGCTTCCACTTTCGTGCCGCCCATGGCCCGCGCGTGATCGCGCGCGGCGAGCGGATCGGCCAGCGCGGCGCTCATGCGGCGGCTCCCTTGCGCGCGCCGCGCGCGGGCTTCTGTTCCCGGATGCCGCTGCCATCGGCCTCCACATCATCCTGTTCGTACAGCGGCGGCAGCAGCGCGGTGGTGGTGACCAGTTCGAGCTGGTGGACACCGCGAATGCCCCGCAGCGCGTCGCACAGCGCCTTCAGCCGTACCGCCGGACCCTGCACGAGCAGGACTTCGAGCGACTGATCGTCTTCGAGGAAGACGTGCTGCGAGGAGATGACCTCCTTGAGGTAATCGGCCTGCGTCTGGGCAAGCTGGTGCCGCACCCGCCCGCGATCGCCCCGATAGACCAAGGTGATCGTGCCGGCGAGCATCTCGTCGGGACGGGTCAGGGCTTCGTGCTCGGCCAGGGCGTGGCGAATCAGTTCGGCGATCAGCTGGGAACGCGACGGCAGGCCGCGTTCCTCCACCATCACGTCAAGCTGGCGGAACAGTTCCGCCGGAAGGCTCATGCTGAGCCGGGCAAGGTTGGCGAGAGGAGGCTCGGTGCTCATGACGCAGGTCTCTCAATTATTACTAACTTGGTCAAGTGTAATACTCTCGTCGTTCGTCGGAACCGGACGAGGCTTCAGCCGCAGGTCGTAAACGGCGGTCGCGCCAAAGCGGTGCGGCGCGTGCGGATCGATCCGGCGCTTGTCGAGCGTGAGGACGCGCGTGCCCAGCGCAAAGGCTTCGCGCAGATCGTGCGTCACCATCAGGATGGTGAGCGAATAGTCCCGCCACAGCCGCGTGATCAGCGCGTGCATGTCGGCCCGGATACCCGGATCGAGCGCGCCGAACGGCTCGTCCAGCAGCAGGATGCGGGGCCGCTTGATCAGCGCCTGCGCGATGGCCAGGCGCTGCTGCATCCCGCCCGACATCTCCGCCGGAAGCAGATCCAGGCTGTCGCCCAGCCCGACGGCGGCGAGCATGTCCGCCGCTTCGGCGGCCGCGGCGCGGCGGCGTGCGCCGAACAGCCGCGCGGTGAAGGGCGCTTCCGCGCATTCCAGCCCGAACATCACATTGCGCAGCGCGGACAGGTGCGGAAATACCGAATAGCGCTGGAACACCACGCCGCGATCCGGACCGCATTCCGGCGCCAGCGGCACGCCATCGAGCAGGATCGAGCCGCGCGTGGGCCGTTCCTGCCCCAGCACGACACGCAGAAGGCTGCTTTTGCCCGCGCCGGACGGGCCGATGATCGACACGAAGGACCCCGCCTCGATGTCGAGGTTCACCCGTTCGAGCACGACCTTGTCGCCGTATTCGACCCACAGGTCGCGCAGGCTGAGGAGCGCGCTCAATGTCCGGCTCCATGCGCCCAGGGGTAAAGACGATGGCTGAGCTTCACCAGCGCCACGTCCATCACGATCGCCAGCAGCGCGATCCACGCGACGTAGGGCAGGATGATGTCCATCGAGAGGTAGCGGCGGACAAGGAAGATGCGGTACCCCAGCCCGACATCGGACGCGATCGCCTCGGCCGAGATCAGGAACACCCAGGCCGGCCCCAGCGAGAGGCGCACCGCCTGGATCAGGCGCGGCATCGCCTGTGGCAGCGCCACGCGCAGCATCAGTTGCCAGCTGCTTGCGCCCAAGGTCTGCGCCTTGATGATCTGTTCGCGCGGCAGGCTGGCGACATGCGCGGCGATATCGCGGATCATGAAGGGCGCGATGCCGACCACGATCAGCGCCACCTTGGCGGTCTCGCCCAGGCCGAAGGCGATGAACAGGATCGGCAGCAGCGCGATCGGCGGGATCACCGCGATGCCGGTGACCAGCGGACCGAACGTGGTGCGCACTGGCGGCAGCACGCCCAGCACCAGTCCAACGAGCAGCGCCGAGACGGTGGAGATGGCCAGCCCCAGCCCGAGGCGTTGCAGGCTCGCCAGCGTATCGGCCCAGAACACGATCTGTCCTGAAAGCGCGTCCGGCTCGCTCAGCAGCCCGGACATGGCCTCCACCATGCCGCCGGGCAGGGGCAGGATCTTGTCCGAGGGGTTGGCGGCATGGCGGCTGGCGGCCATGAACAGATAGAAGATGATCAGGATCACGACCGGCGCGGCGCCTAGCAGCACGCGATTGCCCGGCCGGATCTGGCGGTTTACCCAGCGCATGGGACCTCTACTTGGTTCGTACAATCAACGGGCACCGGGCCGGCTCAAAGCTTGCCGTCGGCGGCCATTTTCATGAAGCTTTCGTCGAAGCGCAGGGTTACATGCCCCGGATCGCCCAGGGTCTTGCCGCCGGGGAAGGCCATGCCCACCGCGTCGGCCGACTTCGCGCCCTGGCCGAACAGCCCCTTGGAGAAGCTGAAATCGCGCACGCGGGTCATCGTGGTGATCAGCGCCGGCGCGGACGTAGCCTCCACCGCTTCCTTGGGATCGGCATAGAGGTGCGTGGTCGCCAACTGGCTGTCGAACACCTCCGGCGTCGTCCCCGCCAGCTTGGCCATCGCCGCGCGCGCGGCCTTGCCCTGTTCGTCCTGCCGCAGCATCAGCGCCGTCGTCTCGTACCAGATCGCGGTCAGCGCCTTGCCTAGGTTGGGATTGGCCTTCAGCGTCGCCGTATCCACCACCAGCAGATCGAGAATCTCGCCGGGGATCTTCGACGAATCGAACACCAGCTTGGCGCCCGGCTGCGCTTTCATTACCGAAAGCTGCGGATTCCAGGCGACCGCGGCGGTTGCCTGCGGGCTGGCCCAGGCGCTGACGATGTCCGCGTCCGAGGTGTTCACCGTCTTCACGTCGGTCAGTTGCAGCCCGATCGAATTGAGCGCGCGGGCGAGCAGGTAGTGGGACACCGACAGTTCGGCGAGATAGACCTGCTGTCCCTTGATCGCGGCCAGGTTGTCGGCGCCCTTGAGCACGATGCCGTCGTTGCCGTTGGAATAGTCCCCCATGATGAGCGAGGTGGTGTCCTTGCCGCCTGCGGCGGGAATGGTCAGCGCATCCATGTTGGCGACCGTGACGCCGTCCAGCTTGCCGGCGGTGTACTGGTTCACCGATTCGACGTAGTCGTTCACCTGAACGATGTTGATCTTCACGCCGTACTTGTCGGCCCACTTCTTCACGATGCCCGCTTGCTGCGCATAGGGCCAGGGCATCCAGCCGGCATAGATCGACCAGCCGATGTTGAACTCGGTCCGCGACTCGGCCTTCGTGCCACCCCCGGATGAGCAGGACGCGGCCAGCAAGGCCCCGGCCATAAGGGTGATCGTTCCAGCGACGCGAATCCGGTTCAGCATGAGTGAGACCCCTTTTTGCACTGCAACATTGCCGCATCCAAAGGCGTTTGTCTATGCGTCATTATTACCATTGCGCACTTTTGTAATATCCCTAGCTTTCCCTCGCATCGCGATCGGCCGCAGGAAGCCGAAGCATCCGCAGTTCCGGGAGAGAATGCCCCCTGAGGCATTTAGCCGCCGCCCGTCTCATGGGGAGGAGGGCGGTAGGCCGTGGCAATTGGGGAGCCGCTACATGGTGCAAAAGAACGCATTCCGCGCCGCCATCTTATCCGCAACCGCGCTCGTCGGAGTCTGGGGAACGCCCGGATTCGCGCAGACCGCTCCCGCCGAGGCGTCGGCGGACGTGCCGGCCGATCCGTCCGCCGAAGGTCTGGAAACCATCGTCGTCACCGGCACGCGCCGTTCGGTGAGCATCCAGGATGCGCCAATCAACATCGCGGCCGTCACGGCCGACAGCCTCAAGCGCGATCACATCGACGATGTGCGGTCGCTGGCGGCGTTCACGCCCGGCATTACCGTGCAGGACACCGGACCGCGCAATACCGGCACGATCGTTCTGCGTGGTCTCAGCGCTGACGACAACAGCAGCTTCGGTGACAACTACAACAACACGCTCGCCACCTATATGGGCGAAATTCCGCTCTATCAGGACTTCAAGTTCCTCGACATGGATCGGATCGAGGTTCTGCTTGGCCCGCAAGGCACGCTCTATGGCCTGGGTACGCTGGCGGGGGCGATCCGCTACATTCCCAACCGTCCCGATCCGGACAACTGGTCGGGCACGGCCCACGGCCGCGTCTACGGGGTATCGCATTCGTCAAAGCCGGGCTTCCAGATGGACGGCACGATCAACATTCCGATCGTTCCCGGCAAGATCGCCTTCCGTTCGACCACGGGATACTACAACGATCCCGGCTTCATGGATTACGTCTATCTGGTGAACACGCCGGGCGTTTCCCTGGCGCAGCCGCAGCAGCCCGGCACGTTCTTCGGCTCGATCGGCACGCCCGACCAGATCAAGGCGAACCTGCACACCTACAAGGACGCCAACTTCGAGCACACGTTAACGACGCGCAACCAGCTTGGCATTTTCCCGGCTGACTGGCTCAAGGTCTACCTGACCTATGCCTACCAGACCACCGACACCAACGGTCGGCAGGCCAACGGCGGTGGCGTGTTCGGCACCAGCAAGTACCAGGCGCCGTGGCGCTATCTCGAACCGTCGAAGCGCAAGGCGCACCTCTATGCGGCCGAGGTCGAGGCAGACATTGGCGAGATTGCCCAGCTGGTTTCGGCAACGGCGATCACGAAGCAGACGATCGACAGCTCCGTCGACGTGACCGACCTGCTGATCGATCTCGATTACGGTTACGAACTGTTCCCGGCGTTTTCCGGCTACACCAAGCAGAACGTCAAATACGACCAGTTCAACCAGGAAATCCGCCTCGTTTCCAAGCACGGCGGGCCTTTCAGCTGGGTTCTGGGCGGGTTCTACAACAACTTCCGCACCAAATCGCAGTATCGCGAAATCGTGCCTGGCTATCCGGCCTATGCCGGGATCAACCGCCCGGACGAAGTGGAATATGCCTCGTTCGTTGACAGCCGCACCAAGGAAAAGGCGGTTTTTGGCGAACTCAGCGTAACGCCGATCAAGAACCTGCAGTTCACCGGCGGTGCCCGCTATTACAACTACGATGCTTTCGTGAACGGCGGTCAGGCGCTGCCGCTTTTCCAGACCTATCCGAACATCAATTTCCGCTCGCGTTCGGGCAGCACCAAGGACAACGGTGTGGTCTGGAAGTTCAACGGCTCGTACAAGTTCTCTCCCGATCTGATGGCCTACGCCACCTACAGCAAGGGCTATCGCATCGGCGGTGTGAACCGCGTTGCGCCGTGCGTGCTGCCGTTGCCGCCGGGCCAGAACATCTGCGCCCTGCCTAACGAACTGTCCTATCAGCCCGATACCACCAAAAACATCGAAGTGGGCGTTCGTGCCACGCTGTTCGGCGGCAAGCTGCGCGGCAGCATCGCGGCCTATCACATCGACTGGGACGGCATCCAGCTTGCCGGCCAGACGGTAAACGGTGCGACCGGCATTACCGTCAATGGCGGCAAGGCCGTTTCGAAGGGCATCGAACTGACGTTCACCGCCAAGCCCTTCGAAGGGCTGACCATCAACGGCAGCTATGCCTACAACGATGCGCATCTGACCCAGACGGTGCCGGACCTGCTGAAGGTGGAAGGCGGCGCGGTGGATGCGCTGGCCGGCGCGCGGCTTCCGGGATCGACCAAGAATTCCGGCAGCCTGGGTGCGGTTTACGAACTGCCGGTCAACGAACGCGACAGCATGGTCTTTACCTGGACCGCGACCTACACCGGCAACATCCTCTCGCGCGTTGGCGCGCTGGGGAACGGTGAGGTGCTGCCCGCCTATACCGTGCATCGCGCCTCGATCACCTACAAGCTGGGGCCGGATCTCGAATTCCGCGCCTATGCCGACAACATCTTCGACAAGTTCGCGGTGACATCGGTGGGCAACGATCTCTCGCGCCGGATTGTCAACGACGGTATCGTTTCGCGCTATTATGCGAACAACGTGCTGTCGCCGCGCAAGTTCGGCGTGGAATTCACCAAGCGGTTTTGAGTGACATCTGATCGGGGCCTTGCCGAAAGGCTTGGCCCCGATCGCATTCCGCAGGCTTTTCCCAGGAGTGTCCGATGGAACCGACCAAAACCTACAATCCCGCGCTGTCGGGCAATCCGCAGTCCGCTACGGGCCGCGTCTATCCCAATGGCAATCCCGATCTGGGGTACAACCTGCCCGGTGCCCGCAACACCGACAGCGCGGTTCCGCTCCATCGCGGCAAGCCCGTGGTCCATGGCTACGCCTGCGATGGCCCCGCGCCGGGAGCCATCGGGTTCCGCTGGACCTACGGTTCCAACGTCGCGGCGAAGAACCGCGATCCGCGCGTGCAGGTGATCCAGTACAACGAGGACACCTTCATCCTGCGCCAGAACGTGTGCGTCCATTGGGAAGCGCCGTTCACCTACCTGCTGTTCGGCAACAAGGGCGCGCTGCTGATCGACAGCGGCGCCACGGCCGAGGCCCACCTCTATCCGCTGCGCGAAACGGTCGACGCGATCATCGCCCGCATCGGGCAGGTGCGCGGCTGGCGCGACATTCCGCTGACCGTCGCCTGCACTTCGGGCGAGGACGTGGCGCAGAACCAGGGGTTGCGGCAATTCGCCGGGCGTCCGGGCACGACGATCGTGCCCACGCCGCTCGCGGTGATGAAGCAGCACTACGGGCTTGCCGCAAGCTGGCCGGCGGGCACGGGCCGGATCGACCTTGGCGGCCGGGTGATAGACGTGATCCCCACGCCCGGCACGCACAAGGATGGCGTCAGCTTCTACGATCCCTATTGCGATTTCCTGTTCACCGGCGACCTGCTGTTTCCCGGCAAGATCAACATTGCCAACGACAGGGATTTCCTTGCCTCGCTCGAACGGTTGAAGGCGTGGACCGCCAGCCATCCGGTCAAGTGGATCATGGGTGGACACATCGAGATGATGTTCGTGCCCGGCAAGGCCTACCCCCGTTTCGCCACCTACAAGCCCTATGAGCGGGTTCTGGAAATGGTGCCGGCAGTGCTGGACGAGGCAATCCAGTATGCACGCGAGATCCAGGGGCACGACCGGATGCTGATCCGCCCGGACTTCATCCTGCTCAACAACGTCAGCCCGGATCAGCGCACGCTGGAATGGCCTGAAGGCGTGCCCAACATCAATCCGCCCCGGCCGTTCTGAAACGCCCTATCCCTTTTTCGACAAGGACGAGACCCATGGATCGTCGCACGTTCCTGACCACCTCCTCGGCCGCCGCAGTGCCGCTCGGCAGCATTGGCGCCGCAGGCCTTGCGCGGGCGGCCGCGCCGGCCACGCCGATCGACTTCAAGAGCAATCTTCCCGCGCCGGGCAGTTTCCCGGACCGGTGGATCTGCGGTTCCCCTTCGTGCATGGACAACACCGATCCGCCGGTGCAGGTCCACTGGTACAACCCGCACACCGCCATCCTGCGCCAGAACAAGGCCTACAGCTACGAAGCACCGTTCGCGCCGCTCTACTTCGGCAACGATCGCGTGCTGCTGCTCGACGAAGGTTTCGTCCAGTTGCGCAACGACTGGGACCTGCGCGGCGTGGTCGATGGTTGCATCGCCGACTGGTGCAAGCGCAACGGGCGCGATCCCGCCAGCCTGGAGCTGCTGGTCGCGTTCAGCCACCTGCACGCCGATCACTACGCGGCCACCAACCAGTTCGCCGACCGGCCGAATACGCGCTACATGGGCCTCACCCAGGAAGAGATGATGGGCTTCTGGGGCATGACCAATTTCCCCGAGGAGCGCGTGACGCTGGACCTGGGCGGGCGCGACATCCTGATCTGGGGATCGCCGGGCCACGTCATGTCCGAATTCGCGCATTACGATACCTACACGCAGATCCTCTACACCGGGGACATGTTCTATCGCGGGCGCTGCTACATCAGCTTCTGGCAGCCGTGGTTCGACAGCATGAAGCGCCTGATCGACTTCTGCGATACGCACCCGGTCAGCCACGTGATGGGCTGCCATGTCGAAATCAGCAAGGACGGGCAGGACTATGCCTATGGCATGACCTACCAGCCCGACGAGGCGCCGGTGCAGATGACCGTGCAGCAACTGCGTGAGGCGTTCGAGTACGCCAAGACGATCACCAAGCCGGGCATCTACTTCACCGGCACGGTGTTCCTGTGCAACCAGACGCGCGGCACCACCACGATCGACCAGAACCCCTATCGGTACTGACACGCGGGACGGCCGGCTGGCCGGCGGTGTGGTCTTGCGTTAGGGCTGGTAGCGCATGACCACGCTGACGCAGGATACCGCCGCCGGTTTCGTCCGGCTCACGCTGGGCCATCTGGGCCGGCCATACCCGTTCAAGATGGATCTCGTCCTGAACGGGCCGGAGGACGCCCGGCCCCCGGCCGAGCATCACCCGATCTTCCACGGCAGTTTCGACTGGCACAGCTGCGTCCACGGCTGGTGGCAGGTGATGCGGCTGGCGCGGCTCTATCCCGCCATGCCGGAAGCCGCCGAAGTCCGCGCGCGCGCCGGTGTGATGCTGGTGCCGGAAAAGGTCACCGGCGAACTGGCCTATCTCCAGCGGCCCGGTGCGGCGGGGTTCGAGCGGCCCTATGGCTGGGCGTGGCTGCTGGCGCTGCACGGCGAACTGGCGCGACACGATGGGCCCTGGGCCGCTGCCGTGGAGCCGCTGGCGCGCGCGTTCGCTACTCGCTTCCATGCGTTTCTGCCCAAGCTGACCTACCCCATCCGCGTGGGCACGCACTTCAACATCAGCTTCGCGCTCACGCTCGCGCACCGCTGGGCGAAGGCGCACGACCCGGCTCTGCGCGCGCTGATCGAGGCGCGTGCGGGCGACTGGTTCCTGGCCGATAGCGATTGCCAGGCCTGGGAACCGGCCGGGGACGAGTTTCTCTCGCCCGCGCTGGCCGAAGCGCTGCTGATGAGCCGGGTGCTCGACCCCGATGCCTTCGCGGCCTGGTTCGCCGCGTTCCTGCCGCGCGCGGAACAAGGCCAGCCCGCCACGCTGTTCACGCCCGCGCGGGTATCGGACCGCAGCGACGGCAAGATCGCGCATCTGGACGGGCTGAATCTCAGCCGCGCGTGGTGCTGGCGCGCGATCGGCGCGGCGCTGGCGCCGCATCCGCTGGAGCCGCTGATCGCGCGGGCCATCGACGACCATCTGGCTGCCAGCCTGCCGCACGTCGCCGGCGACTACATGGGCGAGCACTGGCTGGCGACATTCGCCCTGCTGGCGCTGGTCGGCGATTAGCTCAGGTGGCGGGCCGCTTTTCGGGGCCGTATCGCCAGCGCCAGATCAGCGCCGGCAACAGCAGCAGCGATAGCACCAGCGAGGTCGCCAGTCCGCCCAGAATGACAAGCGCCATCGGTCCCTGAACCTCGCGCCCGGATTGCCCGCTTTCCCATGCCAGCGGCGCCAGCGCGAACGCGGTGACGAGTGCGGTGAGGACGATCGGCGTCACCCGTTCGCGCGTGGCGCGCAGCACGGTCTCGATCGTCCAGGGCAAGCCATCGCGAGCGACGAGTTCGTCGACATGCGCGACCAGCAGGATCGCGTTGCGCGCTGAGATGCCGAACAGGGTGATGAACCCGACCAGCGAGCCGAGCGAGATCACGCCGCCGGTCAGCGCCACCGCCAGCACACCACCGGCCATCGCCAGCGGCATCCCGGCCAGGATGAGCAGGGCGGGGCGCAGGCCGCCGAAGGCCACGACCAGCAGAATCACCATCGCCACGGCGGTGAACAGGACATGGCTGCCCAGCTGCCGCGCCGCCTTGGCCTGCCCTTCCGCCGCGCCGGCCCAGGACAGAAACACGCCGGGGGGCAGATGGACGTTGCGCGCGATCCGCGCCTTGGCGGTGGAGACGAGGCCGGAGACGTCGCCATCGGTGACGTTGGCCGTCACGACCTGCCGGCGCTGCCCGCCCTCGTGCGCGATCGACAGGCGTTCGGTGCCGAGCGCGATCGTGGCGATGTCCGCCAGCCGCACGGCGCCGCCGCTGGTCGTGCGCACCAGCGTCTGCCCCAGCGCTTCCGGATCGCGGCGCTGGTCTTCGGGAACGGTGACCGCGACATCGACCGTGCGATCCGGCAGCGCCACGACACCCGCCGGCTGCCCCGCGAAGGTGGCGCGGATGGCATCGCCCGCATCGGCCGCGCTCACCCCGCGCAGCGCCATGCGCGCGGGATCGAGCGTGACTCCTAGCATCGGCGTGCCGGGATCGGTCTTCACGCGGACGTCGGCCGCCGTCGGCAAGGCGCGCAACTGCGCCGCTATCGCCGCGGCGACGCGATCCAGCGTATCGAGATCGGCGCCGTGGACGCTGATCGAAACGGCCGCCGTCTCGCCCGAAAGCGATTCGCTGATGCGATCGCCCAGGAACGTCGTCACCTCGCTCTGGAGCGCGGGGGTATCGGACAGGATCTTGCGCATCTTTGCGAGCGCGCGGTCCTCTCCCGTGCCATCGACGTCCGGCTTCAGGCGGACGTGGAACTCGCCCCGGTGCGGGGGCCAGGTATCCTCGCCCGCTTCGGCGCGGCCCATTTGTTCCTCGACGCTCAGCACTTCGGGGATGGCCAGCAGCCCCCGCGAAATCCGCTCGCCCGTGGCGCGCATCCAGTCGAACGAGGCGCCGGCCGGCCCGCTGACCTGGAGCACGTAATGCCGCTCGCGGAACGAGGGCAGCAGTTCCGCCCCGAACGAGAGCGCGCCGGCCAGCGCGGTCAGGCCGATCAGCCCGATCGCCAGCGCCGCGCCCGCCGGCCTTTGTATCAGCCGCCCGACAACGCTTTCGTGCGCTTGCTTGAAGTGGTGCAGGAATATCGGTTCCGGGCGCGGCTCGTGCCCGTGCAGGAACAGCAGCGCCAGCGCCGGCGTGACCGTCAGCGCGACCAGCAGCGACGCCATCGTTGCCAGCAGGAACGCGAGGCCGAGCGGTGCGAAGAACGCGCCCTGCAGGCCGGTCAACAGGATCACCGGAACCATGGTCAGCGCCAGCACGAACGTGGCATAGACCACGGGCGCGCGCACCTCGATCGAAGCGGCCTCGATGATCGCGCGCCGGTCGGCACCGTCGGGCACGCCGCGCAGACGGCGCACGATGTTCTCGATATCGACGATGGCATCGTCGATCACCACGCCCAGCGCCACGGCAAGGCCGCCCAGTGTCATCGTGTTGATCGTCTGGCCCATTGCATCGAGCGTGACCAGCGCCGCCAGCAGCGAAAGGGGGATCGAGACGAAGGCGATCAGCGTGACGCGCCAATCGCGCAGGATCAGCATCAGCACCAGCGCGATCATCAGCGCCCCGACCACCAGATCGCGTTCGATCCCGCCCAGCGCGCTTTCGATGAAGTTGGCGGGCCGGTGCATCGCCGGCATGATCTGCACCCCGACGGCCGTCAGCGCGGGCGTGACTTCGGCCAGCGCCGCTTCCAGATTGCGCGTGGTCTGCAAGGTGTTCGCGCCATACTGGCTCGACAGCGTCATCAGCACGCCGGGACGCCCCATGATCAGCGCGTCGCCCTGCCGGGGCGCGGCGGCATCGATCACTTGCGCGACATCGCCGACCCGCACGGTTCCGCCGCTGCCCGTGGAGAGCACGGAGTCCGCGATCTGGCGCGCGGTCATCGCGCTGGGGCCGGGATCGATCAGGATGCGCTGGCTGGGCGTGTCGGCAAAGCCGCCGCCGTTGACGTGGATGGCGCGGTCGACGGCGGCGGCAAGATCGGCGAACGTCAGGCTGCGGGCGAGCAGACGCGCGGGATCGGCTCGCACCTCGATCCGGCGCTGTTCGCCGCCGAACACGTTCGCGCGCGCCACGCCCGGCGCGGCGAGCAGGCGCTGGCGGACTGTCCACTCGACCAGATCGCGCAGCGCCATGGGGCTCAGGCGATCGCTGGTGAAGCCGATCTTGAGCAGGTCCATGGTCGAGGAGGTCAGTGGCGTTATGCGCGGCGTGTCGGACCCGGCGGGCAATTGTGGAATGGCATCGGCCAGCGCTTCGGACACCTGCTGCCGCGCGCGATAAGGATCGACGCCTTCGTGGAACGTCACGTCGATGACCGACAAGCCCTGGATCGATTCCGAACGGACCGTCTCCACGCCGTTGGCGCCGTTGATGACCGCTTCCAGCGGCCGGGTGATGAGCATTTCGACCTGCCGCGGCGTATAGCCCGGCGCTTCGGTCTGGATGCTGGCCTGCGGCGGCACGAACTCCGGAAACACGTCGTAGGCGGCGCCAACCATCCGCATCGCGCCGAGCCCGAGCAGGACCAGCGCGAGCACCAGCACGGTCGAGGCATGGCGCAGCGACTGACGGACGATAAACGACAGCATCGCTATTCGTCGCCCCCGTCGGTCGGGGCGGTGTGTTCAAGGCCCAGCAAGGTGCCCGCGCCCGACACGACGATGCGATCGTTCGCGCGCAGCGCGGCGGCGGGAACGAACCAGCCTTCGCGGCGCGGGACCGCGCCTTGCAGGGTCACGCGCTCGAAGCCGTCGCGCCCGGCCATGCGGTACGCGCAGAGCGCGCCGTCCACCCGCACCAGCGCTTCGCGCGGGATCAGGTATCCACCCTGTGTTCCGGCACCCGTGCGATGCGCCGCCAGGATGCGCCCCACGCCCGCGCGGGCCACGGCAGCGCCACGGAGCAGCGCGAGCGTGCCGGCCGTCTGCAATTGCGTGTCGCCCATCGCGGCGGGGCCAAGCGCCCGGACACCGATCTGCTGGTCGCCGGCATCGATCGTGATCGCGGAGCCGGCCGGAACAACGCCGTCGGGGAAATCGATGCGCAGGACGGCGACGCTGCCCGCCGCCGCGTCGCGCGCCAGCGCGGGCACGCTCCGGCAACCCAGCCGGGTAAGGCCCGCGCCGAACTCCAGCCCGATCCGCTGGCAGGCCGCGCCCAGCCGCGCCCGGTCGGCGATGGCCTGCGAACGGGCGGCTTCCACATCGCGTTGCGACGCGCCCTGGTCGGCGCTGGCCAGGCTGGCCAGCCGCGCCGCCTCGTGTCCCGACGCATCGGCGGCGGCCGTCGCGGCGGTCACTTCGGCGGCAATCGCCGAAAGCGCGGTGAGGTCAATCGCGCGGGCATAGCCGGCCGTTTCCGAGCGCTGCGTAGCCGGCATGGGCGCGCCAAGCCTGATCCCGGCGCGCGCCTGCGCCCCGGCGTCCAGATGCAGTCCCGCGCCGGCAGTCGATACGGGAGGGTCGGAATCGCCGGCCTCGGCATTCGCATCCATGCGCGAAACCGCAAGCAGGGTGCCCAGCACGCCCGCGCCCATGCCGCCCAGCACCAATCCCGCCATGGCCAGCCGCCTCATAGCTGCTTCTCCAGCATGGCGACGAGGCGCTTGCGATCGATCATGGTTTCCGGTCCTTCCAGCGGCTGCCGCAGGGCGTCTTCCAGCGCGGCGTCTGCCGCTCGAAGGCGCGCAAGCGCGTCGATTTCGGCGAGGCGCGCTTCCAGCGCCGCGATCTGCGCGCCGGCCCAGTCCGCACGACCGACCGCGCCCTTGGCAAGCTGAGCATCGGCGCGCCGGGCCACGGCTTCGGTCTGCGGCAATTCGGCGCGGCGCACGCGATCGAGCGCTGCTCCCGCCGCCGCCCGTTCCGCCCGGGCGCTCGCGATCGCGGCCTGTGCCTGTGCGAGCGCGGTTTCGATCGCCGCTCCGGCCTGTGCGCGGCGCGCTTCGGCCGCGCGGATCGCGGCGCGGTTGAGATCGAACGACGGCACCGTCAGGTTGATCGCGAAGGGCAGCTTCACCAGCCCGCGCTCCCAGGTGTAACCCGGCCCCAGGCTGACGGCGGGATACTGGCGCGCCAGCTCGCCGCGCAGATCGGCCTCGGCCTGATCGTAGGCGACGATGGTCTTGAGTACGTCGGCGCGGCCGGCCACGGCGCGGGCGATGGCGGCGGGCGGCGGCAACGGCGTGTCGGCGGGCGCGGCGTCGAAACCGTCCCATGCGACATCAACGCCGTCGAGCGCGGTTGCGGACAGACCCAGCACGCCCGCCATCGCGATGCGCGCCTGTTGCGCGCGCCGCTGCTCGTCTTCCAGCGCCCGCGCCGCCTGCGCGCGCTGCGCGCGATAGGGGAAAAGGTCCAGTCCGGCGATCTCGCCCCGTGCCGCGCGCTGTTCCAGCACCGCCAGTTGCCGGTCACGCATGGCGACGATGGCCGCGCCGAGTTCCGCCTGCCGGCGCGCGATCAGGTGATCCGCCGTCGCGCGCACCAGCGCCATGCGGTCGGCCCACGCCACCTCGGCCAGATCATAGCGCGCCGCAACCACGCCAAGGTCCGCCCGCGCCAGCCGCGCGCCGCGCCGGCCGCCGATGTCGAGCGGCAGGTCCACCCCGCCGCCCAGCAGCCATGGCGAGGACGTCGACGGGTCGTTGGCGTATTCGCTGCTCAGCGTCAGCGTGGGCGATCCCACCTTGCGCGCGCTGCGCGCGTCGCGCCGCGCGGTTTGCAGCGCCGCGCGCGCCTCGGCCACGCGCGGATCGGAGGCGAGCAGGGCTGCGAACAGCGTGAGGCGATCGATACGGCCGGCTTGTGCGCCGGGCGCGAGCAGCACCGCGTCGCGCTCCGCCGCCGGCGCATCGAACGCGCGCGTCGTCTGGCTGGCGATGCGCGCCTCGAGATGGACCGGCGCGGGCGCGACATGCGTGCAGCCGCCTATCCCCGCCAGCAACAGCGGCAGCGCCCGGCGATGGAGCCGGCACCCGGCTTGACGATCGCGTCCCATGTGCCCGTCCCCCAATATCTGAAAGCGTAACCGGGCCGTCGAACGCGGGAAAGGCCAGAACACGATGATGACAGGAGTTTAATGAACGGGGCGGCGGTGACCGGCGTGAGGATACCGGCCACCGCCACAGGCGGCGCGCGCCGTCAGTACTTCACGCGCACATCGAGCAGGAACGAGCGCGGCGGCAGGAAGTTGAACTGATCGTCCACGCCATAGCTCTTGCCGTTGGAGATCGCCGTGATCGCGCGGTTGTTGAACACGTTGGAAACGTTCACGCCGATGCGGAAACGCGAGCCGATTTCCTGGCTGATCGCGAAATCGCCGACGCTATAGGGCTTGATGCGGTAGTTGCGTGGCCCCGTGCCGCTGTATTCGCTGGCGTATTGCGGGCCGGTGTACTTCTGCGTGAACGAAACGCGCAGGCCGTTGTGGTTGTAGAAGAAGCCGGCGGCCGCCGTCGAGAACGGCGCCTTGGCCACCTGCGCGCCGGTGGTCACGCTGTGGGCGTAGTTGTACGATCCGTTGGCGAACAGCGTCAGCCCGCGCACCGGCATCACGCTGACCTGGCCTTCCACGCCCTTGTAGCGGACCTGCCCGATGTTCACGAGCGCGTTGGTTGGCGCGCCGGCGGAGGTGTCGCTGGCGATCTTGTTGTTCACGTCGATGATATAGCCATCGACATCAACCGAGACCTTCTCGCCGTGCCAGACGGTGCCGACCTGATAGTTGGTAGAGGTCTGCGGCTTCAGCGCGGCGAGGTTCTGTTGCTGGATGGCCTGGTTGGTCGCCGTGTCGGACGCGGTGTAGAAGCTCGACAGGTCGGGCACGTACATGCCTTGCGCGTACTGGCCATAGAACGACCAGTTCGAGCGCACCATCCAGTTGACCGTGGCGAAGGGCAGTACCTTGGTCCAGGTCGCCGACGTGTCGATCGGCGTGCGCGACTTCTGGTTGACGCTGGCATTGATCGAGCGGTTGAAGTGGACGTACTTCACGCCCGGCGTAATCGCCAGCCCCTCGAACGGGCGGAACTCGAACTCGCCGAACAGCTGGTACTGGTTCCAGTCGGAATGCTGGAGATAGCCGACATTGGCAATCGAGATCGGCGGCAGGCTAGCCTTGGCGGCCGTGCCGTCGGCGAACTTCTCGTTGTAGCTCGGAAGGCCCGTGGTCCGGTCCAGGTCAAGCAGATGGCGATCGGTGGCGGCATGCTCGAACCAGCCGCCGACGCGGATCTTGCCCATCGAGAAGTCGTAGTTGATCTGGCCGATGTAGCCCAGCACCCGGTACTTGTTGAGCTTGTCGTAGCCGAGAATATCGGTCGCCGCAGACGGCGCGGTGACGGCCTTGTAGGGCGAGGTAGCCGTGCTCGCACCCGAGAAGCCGGTCACCACGCTGCCGGTGTTCCCCGAAAGCGTGTTGTTGGTGTACCCGTACATGTAGGCGCGGTTGTCCATCGAGAAGCCGCCGCCCAGGTTGCTCTGCAGGCGGAGTGGAGTAGGAAGCGCATAAGCGCTTCCCCTCCCCGAACCGTACGTGCACCTTTCAGCGCATACGGCTCTCTATTCAACCTTGGCCCAAGGCCATGGCGACATCATGATAGCGGGAGGTGACGGTGTTTCGAAGCTCGTCCCGATAGATGTAGGGATTTCGCTCCGGATTCCGCCACCGGAACTGCATCTTCTGGCTTGTGACCAGTCGTCGCAGTGCCTTGCCGACGGCATTGCCCTGATTGCTTCGACCGTAGACCAGCCACGTTTTCGATTGGCCGGTTTCCGGCATGCGGTACCATTTACGCATCAAAGGCTTGATACGGGACCGGTACTTCTGCGCCAACCAGTGCGCCATTTTCCAGAACACGACGGTGTCGATGCGCCGGAATGTGCGCGCCGTGAAGTCGGTGAACCTGTAGAACGCAGCCCACCCCGCCAGCTGGCGGTTCAGGCCGTCGATCATGTCCACCGCGGCAACCTCATGATTGCCGGAGAGTACCTCGACCAATCGGCGAGCAAAGGTCTTGGCCTTCTCCTTGGGTATCGTCGAGACCACGGACATGCGTCCGCTCGATCCCCGCCTGCGGATAATCCGGTGCCCGAGGAACACGAACCCGTCGTCGACGTGAGTGATATGGCTCTTGTCCATATTCAACGTCAGCTTCAGGTCGTCTTCCAGAAAGGCCCGGCATTCCTCGCGGATGGCCTCGGCATGTGCCTTGGTGCCCTTGACGATGACAACGAAGTCATCGGCGTAACGGCAGTAGGCGACAGCAGGTTTCCATTGCCGGTTCTCGCGAACCGTGATGGGGCGCCCCTGCTGGATGCCGAAGTTCCATGCCCAGCGATCCTTTCGCGCCTTGTCGCTCAGGTATTTCGCCTCCAGCCACGCATCAAACTCATGGAGCATGATGTTGGACAGGAGCGGCGATAGCACGCCGCCTTGCGGTACACCTTCGCTTGAGGCGACGAACAGGCCACGGTCGATGTGGCCAGCCTTCAGGAATCGCCAGAGCAGATCAACAAACCGATCATCCCGGATTCGCCGCCGAACGCAGCGAAGCAGAAGCCGGTGGTGGACCGTATCGAAGTAGCTCGCCAGATCACCTTCGATGATCCAGCGGCCCCGCGTTCCGGCACCACTATCCTGCAACTGTATCTTCACGGTCCGGACAGCGTGATGCACGCTGCGTTCCGGCCTGAAGCCGTAGGAGAGGCGATGGAAGTCGCTTTCCCAGATCGGCTCCATGGCCATCAGCATCGCGCGCTGGACGATGCGGTCCTGCAGGGTCGGGATACCCAGTGGTCGTTTCTTGCCATTGGCTTTCGGGATATAGATTCGCCTGACCGGCTGCGGGTGATAACTCCCCGTCAGCAAGTCCGTTCGCAGACTGGCCAGCTGTTCTGCCAATCCGGCCTGCATCCGTTGCTTGTCCATTCCGTCGATGCCCGGCGTATTGGCGCCACTCGACGCCAGCACGATCCGAGCCGCCTCGGCAAGCCACGCCCGATCGGCAATGAGCCGGAGAAGGCGATCGAACTTGCGGTTCTGGTCGCTCTCGGCCCACGTCGCGAGCTTGTGCTGCATTTCGCTGATTATCAAAGGTCTTCACCTCGTTTGGTCAGGTAGTTTGCACTTCAAGCTGATTGAACTGTCCCCCTTCGCCATGTGACAGGCTTTCCCTGTCGCGGACTACTACGGGGACTCCGCCAGCATGGTGGACATCGGGGCCAACTCCCTTGGCATTCCATCATGCCTTCCCTCGTTCATATGCTGGACTTTCGCGCGCTGGGGAGGCTGCCGGTCGCAGTCCTTGTCCTTGCGTCCCGCAAGTCGATGCCGATGCCATGGCCTGGCTGCATTCTCTCCATGGCTCCATGCGGGCGACCTACATATACGCCCGCATTCGGATGCCGCCGACATACGTCTCCGGCGCCATCATCAGCATTCCGCCTGTTAAGCCGTGTAGGCGAAGGCGACATTTCAGCCCTCGGATGCGGATTAACCGGTTCGTGTTCCTCAACCTTCCAGCGCTACAGCCTCGGGGACCATCTCGGCGTAACGGCTTCGCCTCAATCCCCTTTACCTGCGGGCTACGTCACCCTGCCAGTTGACGGCAGGTCACCGCCGCTTGGGCTCATGCCCCCTCACAGCAGAGGGCAAGGCATTCGTTCAATTCCTCCTTTCTCCTTTGCATTCCAGTCATATGCACCCCGGACCATCCGGGACGAGGCGCACTGTACGAGAAGTCCGTCGTTTTGTCGGTGCGGTTGTACTTCCAGTAGTCCTGCTTGGTGGGATCGTTGCCGAGGCCATAGTTCCGGCCATATTGGCCGATCTGCGAGGTGGCCGTGCAGTTGTCGGCGGTAAGCTGGGTTCCGGCCGGCAAGGCTGTGCCGCCGGTGCCACAGGTCGCGCCCTTCAGCACGTCGGACTGGTAGTAGTAGTTGCGGTTCCAGGTCGACAGCAGCGTCAGCGTGTTCGAGGAGCCGATCGGGACCACCGCCTTAGCGAACAGGTTCTTCGACTGGACCGGTGAATAGGTCAGCGCGCCGTCGGACTGGAGATACTGGCCGCCCAGCATGAACTTGGCGCCGCCCAGCTTGTCGATCGCGCCCGACTGGAACTCGGCACGGCCGATGAACGTGTTCCAGTTGCCGATCAGTCCTTCGACCTGCCCGCCCATCTGGTCCTTCACCGCGCGCGAATACATGTTGATGTTGCCGCCATAGGTCGCCTGGCCGAGCTGGCTGGCGTTGCCCGGGCCGCGATCGACCACCACCGTCTCGATCGTGGTCGAAGGGAAGAACGCGGTCGAATGGTGGGTGGGGTTGTTGGTGTCGGCAAACGGGATCGAATCATAGGTGACGTTGTAGTCGCCATCCTGGAAACCGCGGATCGTCGCCTTGGTCTCGCTGAAGCCGGCACCGTTGCTGCTGCCGCTGATCGAGACGCTGGGGGTGATCGCGATCAGCTGATTGAAGTCCGCCGTCGGGGAAACGGTGCTGTCGATGTATTCGCGGCCCACAGCGGCCTGCGGCTGCGTGGTCGTCAACGAGGCGGTGATCTGCGCGGCCTCCGCCGCTTTCGAGCCGATTACGATGATGTCGGAGGAGGTCAGCGACTGGCGGTCGTTGGCCTGCCCGGCCTGGTTGGCGCTGGTGGACTGCTCGTCCTCCGCCGCGCTGGCGGCCGCTGCGTCGGCGTCGGCGGTTTCGGCGGCGGTTTCAGCAGCACGGGCCGCGGCCGGCAGCGTGGCGGTGAGCAGGCTCGTCGCGGCCAGAAGCGCGGCGCGGTGGTAGGTCTTGGTCATGATGCCCTCATGGTTCGGAAGAAAGGAACGGATCGGCCGCTGGCGCGGTCAGTGCGTGGAAAGTTCGGTGCGTGCGGCGGCGATGCGCGCGGCAAGCCGGGGGTCCGCCAGAAGACGTTCGGCGACGAGCGTGCCGACGACATGGCCGGCTTCGAGATCGGACAGGTAGTGGACGCCGCAGACCGCGCGGCTCATCGCATAGTCGTCCGCACGGGCAAGGATCGCGGGCGCGCGGTCCGGCATCAGGCGCACCAGCGTCCAGGCCAGCGCATAGCCGATGCTGGCATGGCCGCTGGGATAGGATCGCGGCGCTGCTGTCGCGTCCTTCTTGCCGCAATGCGGCAGGGCCGGATCGGCGCCATAGGGGCGCAGGCGGGCGAAGTGATCCTTCGCCACGACCACCGCGCCCTCGGTCTCCTCGGTCACGATGCCGAGCAGTGCGGCCGTTTGCGGCAGCGTGGCGAGATCGCGGCCGACCACCGCGTTAAAGGCGGAAGCGTTTTCGTGCGCGCCGTCCCAGCGCGCCTGTTCGAGCCGTTCGGGGCTGGCCGCCGCGATGATCCGGCGCACCTCGTCCAGTTCGCGCGTCTCGCGCGCCGATCCCGCCGCCGGGGGTGGGGGCAGCAGGCGTTCGGGCACGAAGGCCGATGGGTCGAGGTAATGCGTCGCCTCCGGTTCCGCGCTGGCGGGGGCGCAGGGTGCAAGAAGACAGGCCGCGAAAGCAGCCAGAACGTGCCTGGTGGCTGGCATTGGAATGTTCCCTCGTCGCGCCCCGGTCCGGATCAGACCACAGGTCACGAGAGGGGCGCTAGGCGGGGTCCATGACGGAAAGGTGACAGGCCGCGAGTCGCGCGCCACAAAACCGTCAACATTGCAAATTTAGAATGTAGCGTTCAGGCGGCCGGGACCGCGTCAGGCAGGGCGGGCAGGCGGATGCGGACCTTGAGGCCGGGCGCGTTGTCCGCCAGTTCCAGCGACCCCTGATGGAACCGCACGATCGCGCGGGCGATCGCGAGGCCCAGCCCGCTGCCCCGGCGCAGCCCGGACCCCTTGCCCCGCTCGAATGGCAGCAGCACGCGATCGCGCTCGCCTTCGGCCAGGCCCGGTCCGTCGTCATCGATCGCGATCAGGGCGGATTCGCCAGCCTGTTCCAGCGACAGCGTCGCGCGCGTCCCGGCGGGCGTGTGCGTGACCACGTTTTCCAGCAGGTTGACGATCATCTGGTTGAACAGGTCCGCGTCCCCACGCACGCGCACCGGTTCGAGCCGGCCGAGTTCCAGCGCGCAGCCGGCATCGGCGATGACCGGCTCCATCGTTTCGGCGATGTCTTCCAGCATGTCGCGTAGCGGCAGGTCGCGCACGGCAGACGGGTGGCGCCCCGTCTCTATCTCGGCCAGCCGGAGCAAGGCATCGAAGATCGCGATAATCGAGGCGCATTCGCGTTCGGCGCGTTCGAGCAGGTGCGCGCGGTCGGCCTCCGCCGTTTCCGCTGTCAGCAACCCGCGCAGCCGCGTCAGCGGCGTGCGCAGGTCATGCGCGAGATGGCTGGAGAACTGGCGTTGGGTGTTCACCATGTCCTCCATCCGGTCGAGCATCCGGTTCAGGCTTTCCGCCTGCACCGCGAACATTCCGTCAAGCCGGTCGGATGGAATGCGACGGGTGAGGTCGCCCTGCGCGATGGCGTCGGCCGCCGCCTGCGTTTCCGCCAGACGCCGGGCGGTCAGGCGCGCGAACAGGATCGTGGCGGCAAGCCCCACCAGCAGCGCGGACACGAAGATCGCGGCAACCACGGAAGGGAGCAGGGCGCGCAGGCTTGCGGCTGCCTCGCTGTGCTGCACCACCACGAACAGGCTGCCATCGGGCCGTCGCGTGGCGAGCGCGCGCCCTTTCTGGGGCTTCCTGCCGCCGCCCATGAAGGTGACGTCCGAATAGCCCGGTTGCGGCGCGGCCAGGTCCAGCCTTCCCGCCATGAGCCGGCCGGTGGCATCGTAGAACAGGTAGGTCCTCTCGCTCAGCATCTTGCGCCGCTGCCATTCCTGGATGCGGGCGATGACATCGGCATCGGTTGCCGGCCCCGTGGCAACGGGGCGCAGGAACTTGGCTACGTGAACCTGCAAGGCATCGTCGATGCGCTGGGCGATCCGTTCCTCGGCCACCAGGAAAACGATCACGCCCATGGCGAGCATGGCCAGTGCGAACGCCACGCCGAACTGGATGGCGAGCCGCCCCGGCCCAGGTGCGCGCCGGGCGGCCGACGCGGTCACCGGCACCGCTCCGAACGCAGCACGTATCCCGAGCCGCGCAGCGTGTCGATCGGGTCGCAGCCCAGTTCCTCCAGCCGCGCGCGCAACCGGCTCATGTTGCTTTCCACGATGTTGGTGGTGGGCGTGAAGGCATAGCCCCAAACGCTTTCGAGCAACATTCCGCGCGTCACCAGCCGGTCGGCGCAGCGCATCAGGTGGGCAAGGAGCGAGAACTGCTTGCGGTTGAGTTCGATGGTGCGGTCGAGAAACAGCACCGAATGGCTGCTGGGGTCCAGCTTCAGCCTGCCGACCGCCAGCCCGGTGTCGGAAGGGGGCGTCGGCGCGGCGCGACGGGTCACGGCGTTGAGGCGGGCCACCAGTTCGTCCATGTCGAACGGCTTGGCCAGATAGTCGTCGGCGCCGGCGGCGAGGCCTTCGATGCGGTCCTTCACCGTGCCGAGCGCGCTGAGCATGACCACCGGCGGCAGCCTGCGTTCAGCGCGCAGCCGCGCCAGCACCTCAATCCCGCTCATGCCCGGCAGCAACCGGTCGAGAACCATGCCCGAAAAGCGCTGGCGCTCGACCGCCGCGAGCGCGTCCTCGCCCGAGGCGACCCGTTCGGGCCGGTAGCCCAGCGTGCCCAGGCAGGCCGTGATGTGGTCGGCAATCACGGCATCGTCTTCCACCACCAGCACACGCACGGCCGCCTCCTGTTTCCGGAAGGCTTTTGCGATGGAGATGTGACTGTTGTGAGACGGAGTGGCGAAATCAGGCGCGTGTCAGCGCAACCGCAAGCCCTGTTCCAGCACGGGCACGAGCCAGTCGAGGAAGGCGCGCAGCCGGTGGGAAAGCTGACGGCGGTGGGGATAGACCAGAGAGACTGGCAACGGTTCGGCCCGATGATCCGGCAGCACTGCGATCAGCTTCCCGCCGGCGATATGATCCGCCACGTCATAGGCGGGGATTTGGATCAGCCCGAGACCGGCCAGCGCGCCGGCGATCAGCGCTTCGGCGCTGTTGACGGTCAGCCGGGCGCGCAGGGAACGGGTCAGGACCTGCCCGTTATCGATCCACTCCCACGGCTCTACCCGTCCGGTGGTGGGGGAGGCGTAAGCCACGGTCCAGTGCCGGTCGAGATCCGCCGGGGTGTCAGGTGTGCCATGCGTGGCAAGATAGCCGGGGCTGGCGACGTTGATGAGTTCCAGCTCGCCCAGCCGCCGCGCGATCAGGCCGGAATCGGCGAGTGGCCCCACGCGCAGCGCGCAATCGATGCCGTCTTCCACCAGATCCACCGCACGGTCGCGCACGCCGAGTTCGATGTCGATGTCGGGATAGGCGGCCAGAAATCCGGGCAGCGCCGGTGCCACGATCAGTCGGCCCACGCGCCCCGGCAGATCGACGCGGATGCGCCCGGACGGTGTCGCGCCGGCCTGGCGGAACAGCCCCTCGGTCTCCTCGAAATCGGCAAGAAGATTCTGTGCGCGGGCGTAGAGCGCTTCGCCATCGGAGGTCAGTGCGACGCGCCGTGTCGTCCGGTTGAGCAGGCGCGTGCCGAGCCGGGCCTCAAGCTCCTGAACGGCCGCCGAAACCGAGGAGCGTGGCAGGCCCAGAGTGTGCGCGGCGTGCGTGAAGCTGCCGGCCTCGGCCACGCGCGTGAAGATGCGGAAGAGATCGACGCGATCCATTGTTCGTTAATTCTGGCTAATAATGCCAGGATTACAAGCTTTATCCCACAATTTCCGCAAGTATCACAGGGCCATGCATCACGCATGAGCACATTTGACGTGGGAGACCAGAATGACGGATCATTCGATCAAGGGAAAAACGGCCATCATCGCGGGAGGCGGCAAGAACCTGGGTGGCCTTATTGCCCGTGATCTTGCCGCGCAGGGCGCGCGGGCGATCGTTGTCCATTACAACAGCGCGGAGACCGCCAGTGCCGCGCGCGAAACCGTGGCCGCGATTGAGGCGGCCGGCGCGCAAGCGCTGGCCATCCAGGCCGATCTGACGACGGCGGGCGCGGTCGAAAAGCTGTTCGCGGACGCCGTCGCGGCGTTCGGCCGGCCCGACATCGCGATCAACACCGTCGGCAAGGTGCTGAAGAAGCCGGTGCTCGAAATCAGCGAGGCGGAATACGACGCGATGAGCGCGATCAACGCCAAGTCCGCGTTCTTCTTCATCAAGGAAGCGGGCCGCACGCTCAACGATCACGGCAAGATCGTTACGCTGGTCACCTCGCTGCTCGGCGCGTTCACGCCGTTCTATTCGACCTATGCGGGCACCAAGGCGCCGGTCGAACACTTCACCCGCGCGGCGGCCAAGGAATTTGGCGAACGCGGCATTTCGGTCAACGCAGTCGGCCCCGGCCCGATGGACACGCCGTTCTTCTACGGCCAGGAAAGCGCCGATGCGCAGGCCTATCACAAGAGCGCGGCCGCGCTTTCCCCGTTCACCGATACCGGCCTTACCGACATCCGCGACATCGTGCCGCACATCCGCTTTCTGGTATCGGACGGCTGGTGGATGACCGGACAGACCATCCTGGTAAACGGGGGCTACACCACCAAGTAGCGCAACCGGTCCGCAAGCCGGGTCTTGCCTGCCCGGCTTGCGGACCGATCCTTTATTGCCCCTCGATCCGCTTCAGGAACTGATCGAGCGGGCACAAGCCCTTGATCCCGCGCGCTTCGCAGCCCGCGATCGGGAGGACCGGCGCGGACGGGGGCGAGGCTGCGGTCAGGGTGGCGGCGCTGCGGATCTGGGAAAGCGATTGCGTGCGATAGCGCACGCGCACGAACAGCGCGCCATCGGCCGCGCGCAACCGCTCGAGCACCAGTGCGCCGCCGGGCGAGGGATCGTCGGCGGCAAGCCCGGGCGCCTGCCAGTGGACGTCCAGCAGCCCGCCGAGATTGGCGACATTGGTATCATGCCCGGCGATCATCGTGACACGGGTTTCGCCGGTCAGACCTTCGCGCACGATCGGCGCCAGCCCGGCGAAATTGGTCAGCGCGACATAGTGGGGACGGGCGAGCAGGCGGAATTCGAGCGCGTGGAAGGCGGAAAGGCGGCCGATGTCGGCGGCGCTGGCACGGCCCCAGCCAACCTGGGCCAGCGGCTTGCCTTCGGCATATTCGAGCAGCAGGATCTGCGCGGCCGTCGATGCCCGGTCGAGCGCGCCGGACAGTTTGGGGCGTCCATTGGCCTTTGCCGGCACCAGCGCGGTCGGTTGCGCGGATACGCCACAGCCCGCCCGGCGCGCGCCGCACAGGATCGCGTCCAGGCGGGCCAGCAGGGGGCGGTGGGCGGCGGCGATTGCGCCGATACCATCGGGAGCGGTAGCGGCCCGCACGGCGGCGTCCGCTTGCGTGGAATCGTAGGGTGAAAGGCCGGCTTCGATCGCGTTGAAGCGCGGGTCCGGTTCATCCTGCGGTCTGTGATCGATCGATAGCGCGCATCCGGGCGCCAACGCGTCGCTCCAGCTTTGCGCCGTGGCTATCGTGCGCTGGTCGCTGTCGGCGACGATGCGGACGGCGGCGGGCTGCGGGCAGCCGTGCGCCGGCATCAGGCCTTCGGTGCGAAGCCGGGCTCCGTCCCAAGCCCCGAGACGCGAAACCGCAAGCGCGCCGTGCGGAGTCAACCAGCCGGGCTGGACCGGCCAGTCGGGCCAGCGTTCGGGCGTGACATCGGCGGGCATCGCCGGGGTCTTGGTGGGCGGACGCACGCCGTGGCGCATGACCAGTACCACCCGGTCCACCACCAGCGGCGCGGCAGCGGGCGCGCGATGCGCGTGCCGGCGCGGCGCTGCCTCGACCATCGGGGCTAACGCGAGGGCAAGGGCCGCGCCCGCGCCCATCGCCAGAACCACGCGCTTCAACGCCATCGAACGCCTCATCAGAAGTGGACCTGCACGCCACCGCGCAGTTGCGCGCCATAATGCTCGCGCTCGACGAGGTAGGGCTTGCTGCCGATATAGCGCCGCCAAGGCGCGTCGGTAAGGTTGATCGCATCGCCGAACACGGTCACCTGCGGCACGACCTGGTAGCTGACATGAAGATCGAGCTGGCCGTTGGCGTCGGTGTACTGGTCGGTGGCGGCGCTGCCGCCCAGCGTATCGAGATAGGCCGAGCGGTAGTTGAAGGCGAGCCGCGCCGAGAGGCCGTACTTTTCGAAGAACAGTTGCACGTTGCCGAGGTCGCGCGATTGGTAGCCCAGCGGGATGGCGCCGGGGCGGATGGCGTTGGCCGTGGCATGGCCCCAGACGTGGGTGTAGTTGGCCGAAACGCCGAAGCCGCCGAGGAAGCCGGGCAGGCCGGTGAACTGCGTCTGGAGGTTGAACTCCACGCCGCTCACCGTCTCGCGGTCGGTGTTGACCGGCTGCGTCACCGTCGCCGCTGCATAGGTGACGCCGCCGGCGGTGATGTTGCTGCCCTGGCGGAAGGCCGAATAGATCGGGTTGTCGATGTTCTTGTGGAAGAAGCCGGCCGAAAAGATCGCGCCGGCGGTGGGGTAGTATTCTATCGAGAGATCATAGTTGCGCGCCCGGTAGGGCTTGAGATCGGGGTTGCCCAGCGCGATCGCGGCCAGCGCCGGGTTCGAGGTGTCCACGCTGACGAACGGCGCCAGCGTGCTGTAGTTGGGCCGCCCGATCGAGGTGGTAACGGCCCCGCGCAGCACCAGGTTGCGCGCCGCGTCGATGCGCGCGTTCAGGCCGGGGAAGGCATCGGTATAGCTCTTTGCGCCGAAGCTGTTGAAGCCATCGTTAAGCGTTGATGCGGCGTTGACGATCTTGGCCTTGGTCCGATCCCGCGTGTGTTCCACGCGCACGCCGGGCACCAGCGTCAGCGCGCCGATGCGCAGCGTGGCCATGGCATAGCCGGCAATGATCTGCTCGCGCACATCATAGTCCGAAGCGAGCGTCGCGGAAAGCGAACCGGCCGCATCGACCTTGCCCACGGCGGGATTGGCGAGGAAATAGGCCCGCGCCGCGTCGTAGTCGATGCGGTTGCCGAACGTGAACTGGCTGCCGTAGAAGCTGGTGTCCTCGGTGGCGGCGACGTTGCCGATCGTCCAGGGGGTGCTGCCCGCGGTGTAGTTGGTGCGGTCGCGGTCGTCCGCCTTGTGCCGGTCGAGCACCTTGAAGCCGATCTTGATCGAGGAATCGTCTCCCAGCGCCAGCGGATGCGTGTAGTCGGCGCGGCCCTGCCACAGTTCCTCGTAGGCGTGGCGGGTCTCGAAGTTGACCTTGCTGAAGGTCAGCGAAGGGTCGGTGAAAGCCGCTGTCGTCGGCACCAGCGTGTAGGGTTCGGTCGACGGGTCGTAGGTGAGCGTCAGTGCGCCCTTCTTGGTGGTGAAGGTGAACTCGCTGCGGATCGGGTCGGTCTTCACCGCCTTGGTCCAGTTGGCCGACAGTTCCAGTGTGCCGCCGCCGAGGTTGGAAAACTCGCCGCCCAGCGTCGCCGACTTGGTGTTGTCGTTCTCCTCGCGGTGCCGCACCAGGATCGTGCCGGTGCCTTTCAGCGTAGGGTTATAGGCGGTGACGGCAAGACGGTTCTGGTCGCGCGTCTCATGGTCCTCGAACTTCGAATAGCTCGTCTTGAGGTAGAGCTTCACGTCGCTGCTCGGCCGCCAGTCGAAGTTGCCGACCACGCCAAGCCGCGTGCGGGTGAGGTTGTAATCGCGCAGGCCGTTGCCATCGGGCACGCCCGCGGCGTTGTAGTTGGTCGAGCCCTGGAAGTTCTCGCTTTCGATCGGTCGGCGCGAATAGTTGACCGACACAATCGCGCCGAACTGTTCGCCGGTGCCGAAGCGGCCGCCCACGGTGCCGTCGATTTCGTAGGGTGACTTGCCGTTGAGATCGTATCGGCCGACCGAGGCGCGCCCATCGAGGAAGAACGGCTTCTTGCTGTCGAAGCCGGTGCGCGTGCGGATCGCCACTTCGCCGGCGATGGCGTTGGCGTCCTGGCTCGGCAGCAGCGACTTGGTGACCGCGACCGACTGGATCATCGCCGAGGGCAGGTCGTCCAGCTTCACCTGGCGGCCGTCCGGTTCGGGCGCGGGCAACGTCTGGCCGTTGAGCGTGACGTTGAGCAGGCCCGGATCGATGCCACGGATGATCGCGTAGCGGCCTTCGCCCTGGTCGTTGGCGACGGACAGGCCGGGCAGGCGCTTGATCGCTTCGGCGACGTTCTGGTCGGGCAGTTTGCCCACATCGTTGGCGTGGAGCGTTTCGATCGTGTTGGTCGCCGCCTGCTTTTCGGCGGCGGCCTCGCGCTGCGCCGCGCGCACGCCGGTGACGATGATTTCGGGCTGCGGGCTGCTATCGCCCGCGCCGGGCTCCCCCGGCACCGCGGGCGCCGCCTCGCCATAGCGGCCCGCCACGATCACGTAGATGCCCTCGCCGGTGCTGCGCGCGGTCAGCCCGGTATCGGCCAGCATGTGCGCCAGCGCCTGTTCCACGGTCATCCGCCCCGCGATCGCACGGGTGTGGCGGCCGCGCGCGACGCTACCCGAAACCACGATCTGCACGTTGGCCTGCCGGGCGATCTGGCGGACGGCACTGCCCACGTCCTGCGCGGGCACGTCGAAGGTGACCGCCTGTGCCAGCGCGGGAAACGCGACGAGACCGGCCGCGACGAATGCGAAGGCGGAAACCTGACGAAACTTCGGCAGCATTGAAAGACCCCCATGAACGCCCGGAAAAGGCGGGTTCGGGGTTCTGACGGAGCAGCACGGCATTTCCTTATCCGTTGCGGCGTTTTTTTGGTGTCGGATTGTTTCGCCGCCCCTCCGTTTCCGGACCTGATCTATTTGCGGGCGGAAATGACGATGTCGTCTTCACCGATGGTCGCGGTGCCGTTCACGCTGGCCGCGACCGCGCGAGCAAAGCCGATCGGATCGTTCATCCGGAATGCGCCGTAGAGCGGTTCTCCCGCCAGCCGGGCCGGATCGGCCAGCCGGACCTGCAGATGATTGTGCCGGTTCATTTCCGCCACCGCCTCTCCGATCGGTTCGCCATCGAGTTCGAGCTGCCCGCTGGTCCAGCCGAGCGCCCGATCCATCGCGGCGGCGGACAGGATCTGGATCGGCGGAGCGGAGGCGTTGCCGGCGGCACGCGGGAACCGCGCCCGGTTCCCGGCAACGAGCCGGGTCAGCGTGCTGCCGGCCTCCACATTCACCGCCCCTTCGCGCACCAGCACGTCGACGAAGCCCGCGTCGGTGTCGTCGGTGATCTGGAAGACGGTGCCGACGTCGGTGATGGTCACGTCGCCCACGATCACGCGGAACGGCTTGCCGGGATCGTGGGCGACATGGAACAGGGCCTTGCCGCGCACCAGACGGGTGACGCGCGCGTCGTCATTGATGCGGACATCCACACGGCTGCCGGCGTCGACCGACACGGACGATCCATCGCGCAACGCCAGCGCGCGCACTTCGCCACGATCCGTTTCGAACGTTTCCGCACGAGGCAGGTTGAGGAAGCCCAGCACGGCGAGCGAGGCAGCCAGTACCGCGCCCGCTGCAAACCAGCGCCGGCCCTTAGCCGGGCTCTTATCCGCGATTTCGATCGGAAGCGGCGTTTCCGATGGCGCGCGCCGGTCTTCGGGAGAACCGCCGCCCAGCATGGCCAGCGTGGCCTGCGCGCGCAGCAACGCGCCGGCACGCGCTGGATCGGCGTTCAGCCAGTCTTCCAGTCCGGGATGCGCGTCGGACGGCGCCGCATCAATCCGGGCCGCCCAGGCGGCGGCCTCGTCTTCAACCGTAAACCCCGAATTTCCGCCGCTCGTCAACGTCCGTAAAGTCCTTCTCGCGCGGGCTGTCGCCAGGGCCGCATCCGGGGTCCGTGCGCAGCGCCCGCTGGATCGCGCGCAGTGCCTTCTGCACGTCGTTCTCCACCACGCTTTCGCTGACGCCAAGCCGTTTCGCGATTTCCCTTTGGGATAACCCTTCCATCCGTTTCAGCGTGAAGATCGTCCGGCACCGGTCGGGCAGGTCCGCCAGCAACCGGTCCACCAACCGGAGCTGCTCGCGCGCCGCGACCGTCGCTTCGACGCCAACTGCTTCATGCTCGACGAACAGGTTGGCATTTTCCGTAACGTCCTCGAACCGGATGATCCGTTCGCGGCGCAGCCGATCACGCCGCAGGTTCTTGACGATCTGCATGAAATAGGCGCCGGGCCGGTCGATATGGTCGACGCTGCGCAGGGTGGCGAGCCGGCAATAGGCATCCTGCACCAGGTCGTCCGCATCGGCATCGCACACACCCGCGCGCCGCAGGGCGGAGCGAACCTGCGGTTCCTGCGGCACCACGTAAAGGGCCACCCAGCGGATGATGTCTGATGGAGCTGCTGGCACGGTGCGATCTTTTCCGGATCTCCGCGCTAGGTTGCATTTGCGTAACCTTCATGACAGCGACGGGCCGATCGCCGCTGCCGTTCAGAACACCAGGCGCTCCACGCCCATGACGATTTGCCGGGCGGGCACGGCATCCACGCCGTTCAGCCGAACCTTGCGCATCTCGGCCAGCGGCAGGACGACGCGCAGGCTCGCTGCCGGTGCCGGCGCTGGACCGTCCCACCGCGACACGATGTCCAGACCATCGGCGTTGGCCGTCACCGTCACGCGCCACAGCGGCGGACGGGAAGCATCGGGCCATCCTTCGCCTTCGTCGTGGAAGCCTTCCCATTCCCGCGTTCCCGTGGCCGGGGGATAGAGCAACACCGCCGGCTCCATCGGCCTCGGCGCGAAACCGCCGCGCGCAAGATCAAGAAACACGCCGCTGCCTTCGCGGGCGAGCATCGGTGGCAGGCCTTCCAGCGGCGCGGGCAGGACGTGGGACTGGCCACCCGCATGGCGGCGGTCATCGCGCAAGTCGAACCAGTCCGCGCCGGCCGGACAGTGCACCGCGCGCTCTACCGTGCCCTTGTCCATCGCCGGGGCGACCAGCAGATCGGGGCCGAGCAGGTAGTCGTCGCCATCGGTCCACGCGGCGGGATCGGACGGGAAATCATGCCACAGCGGGCGGGTGACCGGCTCGTAATCGGCATGGTGGCGCCAGAGCAGGTGGCCAAGCTGCGGGATCAGCGCCTGCCGCAGCGCCATCAGCCGCACGATCGCCGGGGTCGTCTCCGGATACATCCACGGCTCGTTCACCGTGCGGTCGGTGTTCCAGCTGTGGATCGAGAAGCGTGGCATCAGAATGCCCGCCTGCACCCAGCGCAGCAGCAGTTCGGGTTCGGGCGCGGGGCCGGCGAAGCCGCCGATGTCGTGCCCGTGGTTGGAAACGCCCGACAGCGCCAGGCCAAGGCCCATCTTCTGGTTGAAGCGCAGCGATTCCCAGCTGGTGTTGTTGTCGCCCGACCATGTCTGCGCATAGCGCTGCATACCCGCCATGCCCGATCGCGTGACCACGTAGGGCCGGTGCCGCGGATCATGCGCCCGTTGCGCCTGGCGCGAGGCGCGCATCATCAGCAGGGTCTGCACCGGCCGTTCGGCGGCGGCCGGGCGGGGCGCGCCGAACCCGTCGATGCGCGCGCGCCGGTCCCATATCTCGTATTCGTTGTTGTCGTTCCAGGTGGAGGCGATGCCGTAATCGAGCAGTTGCGCCGTTACCTGCGCGCGCCACCACGCGGCCGCATCGGGGTTGGTGAAATCGACGTAGGCGCCGAGCTCGTCCCAGAACTGGCATTCGATCGGATCGCCGTCGGCGTCCTTCACGAACCAGCCTTTCGCCGCAAGGTCGGCATATTGCGGGTGATCGCGCAGCAGCGCCGGCTTGATGTTGGGCACCAGCCGCACGCCTGCTTCAGCGAAGGCGCGCACGAAGCCTTTGGCATCGGGGAACTTGTCGGTGTTCCAGTGGAACACGTAGCGCTTGTCGCCGATCGAGGTGTAGCCGGACGACAAGTGGAACGAGGTGCAGCCGATGTCATGCTCTTCCAGCTTTGCCAGGAATTGCCCCATCTGCCGCTGCGCGTCAGGCGCGTCGGTGTAGGTCATCGTCGATCCGGAATAGCCGAGCGCCCAGCCGGGCATCAGCGCCGGGCGGCCGGTCAGCCAGGTGAAGCGCCGCGTCACCTCGGCCACGTCCGGCCCGGCGATCATGTAGTAATCGAGATCGCCCGATTCCGCGCGCATCGTGCGGTAGAGGCCATGATAATTGTCGTATTCCTGCCCCAGATCGAACACCGGGTCGGCGGTGGTGTCATAGAACACGCCGTGCGCGCTGCCGTCGCCGGCAACCACCAGCAGATAGGGGATCGACTTGTAGAGCGGGTCCGAGGAGCGCGCGTCATAGCCCATGGGATCGAGATTGGTCAGCCGCAGCCGGCGTCCGGCACGGTCCATCGGGCCGGAGCGTTCGCCCAGGCCAAAATAGCGCTCGCCCGGCTGACGCGCGACATAGTGATAGGTCGCTTCGTCCCACCACCCGAAATTGTAGGGCTGGGTCGGGCGGTCGGCGCTGATGACGGTCCAGTCCGCACCCGATCGCCGCGACCACGTGCTCAGGAATCCGGTGCGCGTGATGGCAAGCCGCAGGCGGGTCGTCTCGACGACGATGTGGTGCTCGTCCTCGCTTACGGTAAAGCCCGGAGTCGCGAAGTCCGAAACGTCCATGCGGTCGCGCCCGGGTTCGGCCACGTCCTCCTGTCCCGGTGCGATCGCCCAGCTGGGCGGGGAAGTGACGGTCCCCTGTGCCAGCAGCAGCACGCGCATGATGTCCTCCTCCAGCACGAAGACATGCGCCACCACGCCGGTATCGGCGTGCAGCGTCACGCGTGCGCCGTCGCGCGCCGCGATCGAGAAGCGGGGAGGATGGGACAGGCGCGGCTTGGGCATCGATCAGGCCTTTGCGGGGAGGGTAAGGTGGCGGCGCAGCGCGATCAGCCAGATGGCGCCGATCAGGTCGAACAGGCCGAGGCAGGCGAACAGTGGCGCATAGCCGACCGTGTCGGCCAGTTGCCCGATCGCCAGCGAGAACAGCAGCCCGCCCGTCCACCCGGCCATGCCGACCAGGCCGTTGGCCTTGGCGACATCGGAGCGGGGAAAGACGTCGGCGGAAAGCGTGTTGATCAGAACCGAGATCATCTGGTGCGCGAAGCCGCCGACCGACAGCAGCGCGATCGCCAGCAGCGGATGCGCGACCAGACCGACAAGCCCCGGCCCGATCATCAGCACCGCGCCCAGGCAGATGCCCGCAATGCGCGAAGACTCCAGCGACAGGCCCCAGCGGCGCTGGAATAGCGGCGCCAGGTATCCCCCGATGATGCCGCCCGCGTCCGCCGCCAGAAACGGCAACCACGCGAACATCGCGATCTGCGTCAGGTCCATGTGCCGCTCATTCGCGAGATAGAGCGGAATCCAGAAGCTGAAGGTCTGCCAGGCCGGCTCCGCCAGGAAGCGCGGCACCGCGATGGCCCAGAAGCGGGGCGCGCTAATGATGGCGCGGATCGTGGTGTTGCCCGCGTCCGCATCCACAGCGCGCTGTCCGTCGGCGATCAGGCGCCGTTCCTGGTCGGTGAGAACGCGCGATTGCGCCGGCGGGCGATAGAGGCGCCACCAGGCGAGCGCCCAGATCAGCCCGATCGCGCCGGTGACGAAGAAGCCGGCCTGCCAGCCCCACTGCTTGGCGATCAGGGCCACCACCACGGGCGCGAGCGCGGCGCCGGCGGCGGTGCCGGCGTTGAACCAGCCGGTCGCGATCGAGCGTTCGCGATCGGGAAACCATTCGGCGATGGCTTTCATCCCGGCCGGGATCGTGGCTGCTTCCGCCATGCCCAGCAGCCCCCGGAACACCGCCAGCGAAAACCACCCGCGCGCAAAGGCGTGGGCCATGTTCGCCAGCGACCAGGCGATGGCGAACAGCGCGAAGCCAGCGGTCAGACCGATTCGGTCGATAACCATCCCCGCGACCGGCTGCATCACCGTGTAGGCGATCTGGAAAGCGCCGACGATGTAGCTGTACTGCTGCGTCGATATCGACAGTTCCAGCTTCAATTGCGGGGCCAGCACGCCCAGCGAATTGCGCGCGAGATAGTTGATGACGGTGCCGACCATCACCAGCAGCAGGATGCGGACGCGAACGGCGCGCCAGTTGATCGTCATGGGCCTCTCCGGGATTTGCGGACGCGCATTTCTCCGCGCGCCCGCTTCGCATCATCGCGGCAGTATCGGCATGCGTGTCACCAGTTCCACATCGTGCCGTCCGCAAGGCGGGCGACGGGCAGGTAGGCGGGTTTGTAGGGGTACTTGGCGGCGAGGGTTTCGTCGATGTCGACGCCATGGCCGGGCGTTTCCCCGCAGAGCAGGAAACCATCGGCGAAGGTATAGTCGTGCGGGAAGACCGCGTCGGTTTCCTCGGTGTGGCGCATGTATTCCTGGATGCCGAAGTTGGGCACCCAGGTGTCGAAATGCAGCGCGGCGCCCATCGTCACCGGGGAAAGGTCGGTCGCGCCGTGGCAGCCGGTGCGGACCTGGTAGAGCGCGGCCAGATCGGCCAGCCGGCGCAGGTGCGTCACCCCGCCCGCGCCCACGATGGTCGCGCGGATGTAGTCGATCAGCTGGTTTTGGATCAGGTCGCGGGCGTCCCAGATCGTGTTGAAGATTTCCCCCACCGCCAGCGGCGTGGTGGTGTGCTGGCGCACCAGCCGGAACGCTTCCTGGTTCTCCGCCGGGGTGCAGTCTTCCAGCCAGAACAGGCTGTAGGGCTCCAGCGCCTTACCCAGCTGCGCCGCCTCCAGCGGGGTATAGCGGTGGTGGCCGTCGTGCAGCAAATGGTAGTCGAAGCCGTAGGTTTCGCGCAGCTTGTCGAACAGCTTCGGCACATAGTTGAGCGCCTTGCGCGTGTCCCACCCGGTCACGGAGGGCAGCGCGGCGTCGGCCGGTTCGTAATAGAGCTTGCCGCGCCCCACGCCATAGGCGTCCTTGATCCCCGGCACGCCGGTCTGCGCACGGATCGCCTTGTAGCCAAGGTCGATGTAGTGGCCGACGGCATCGACCGTTTCGGCGATGTCGGCGCCGTTGGCGTGGCCATAGACCATCACGCCATCGCGGCTGCGCCCGCCCAGCAGCTGGTAGAGCGGCATACCCGCCATCTTGGCCTTGATGTCCCACAGCGCGACGTCCACCGCCGCGATCGCGCGCATCGTCACCGGCCCGCCGCGCCAGTAGGCGCCGCGATAGAGGTATTGCCAGATGTCCTCGATACGGCGCGGGTCCATGCCGATCAGGCACGGGATCACGTGGTCTTCCAGATAGGACACGACGGCCAGCTCGCGCCCGTTCAGCGTGGCATCGCCGATGCCGAACACGCCTTGGTCGGTCACGATCTTCAGCGTGACGAAGTTCCGCCCGGGGCACGTAACAATCACCTTGGCGGCTTCAATTTTCATGGAATCCCTCGCGATATGGCGGCCATATTGGTATGACGACTTGACGGTTCGAATTTGGTCTGTCAAGTTTTTTGAAATTGGTAAAGCCACGGAGGCGGCATGAGTTCGACGGGATCGGCGCAGGAACGGCTTTATCAGGATCTGGCGCGGGCGTTGCTGGATGAACTGGCATCGGGCAAGTATCCCGTCGGCGCGCGCCTGCCGGCCGAGCGCGAACTGGCGGTGCGTTATAATGTGAGCCGGCCGACGGTGCGCGAGGCGATCATCGCGCTCGAAGTGCAGGGGCTGGTGGAAGTGCGCGTGGGCTCGGGCGCCTATGTGGTGCGGCTGCCCGGCGGCGATGACATGCCCGGCTTCAACGTCACCGCTTTCGAGCTGACCGAGGCGCGCCTCCTCGTGGAAGGCGAAACCGCCGCGCTGGCGGCAACCCAGATCACCGACGAGGAAATCGCCGAGCTGGAGGAACTGCTGCGCGCCATCGCACGCGAGAACCTCGATCCCGCCGGATCGGACAAGGCCGACCACAGCTTCCATGTCGCCATCGCCCGGGCCACGCGCAACAACGCCATGATCGAGATCGTTGAGCGGCTCTGGAACCAGCGTTACACCTCGCCCGAAGCCTCGCTGCTGCACGAAAAGGCGCGCACCGCGAACATCAAGCCGGTGGTCGATGAACATACCGCCGTGCTGGAGGCGTTGAAGCGTCACGATCCCTCCGCCGCCCGCGCGGCGATGCGCGCGCACTTGTCCGCCGTGCTGGAAAGCCTGCTCTTCGCCACCGAGGAACGCGCCGTGGCCGAAGCCCGCCGTGCGGTGCAGGCCAAGCGCGATCGTTACGCGCGCGCCACGGCCTGACAATACTGGCTGAATACACCGAAAGACATCGCCGAACCCATGCCACGATCCCTTGAACTGCATCCCGATCGCCTGCTGCCGGCGGAACCTTCGGTCCGTGTCCTGGCGCGCGCCTTGTACGCCGATATCGCGGACTTGCCGATTGTCAGCCCGCACGGCCATACCGATCCGCGCTGGTTCGCCGACAACGCGCCGTTCGGCAACGCCACCGATCTGCTGCTGGTGCCCGATCACTACGTGTTCCGCATGCTCTATTCCCAGGGCGTCGCGCTCGAGGATCTGGGCGTGCGCAATCCGGGCGTCGATCCGCGCGCGGCGTGGCGGCTGTTCGCCGAACGCTATACCCTGTTCCGGGGTACGCCATCGCGCATGTGGCTCGACTGGGTCTTTGCCGAAGCCTTCGGCATGGGCGTGCAACTGGAGGCCGAAACCGCCGACCTCTATTTCGACACGATCACCGAAATGCTCGCGACCGACAGCTTTCGCCCGCGCGCGCTGTTCGACCGCTATGGCATCGAAGTGATCGCCACCACCGAAAGCCCGCTCGATACGCTGGAGCATCATGCCGCGATCCGCGCCGAGAACGCGCGGGCGGGCGGCTGGCAGGGCCGGGTGATTACCGCCTATCGCCCGGATCCGGTGGTCGATCCCGAGTTCGAAGGCTTTTCCGCCAATCTCGATGCGCTGTCCGCGCTCACCGGCGAGGATTGCCGCACGTGGCGCGGCTATCTGGCTGCGCATCGCCAGCGTCGCGCCTTCTTCGCGCGGATGGGCGCTACCAGCACCGACCATGGCCATCCCACCGCGCAGACCGCCGATCTTTCCCCGGCGGAGGCCGAGGCGTTGTTCGGCAAGGTCTCGACCGGCGCATTCACCCCCGCCGAGGCGGAACTGTTCCGCGCCCAGATGCTGACCGAAATGGCGGCGATGAGCTGTGACGACGGGCTGGTCATGCAGATTCACCCCGGATCGTTCCGCAACCACAACGCGCCGTTGTTTGAACGCTTGGGCCGGGACAAGGGCGCCGACATCCCCACGCGCACCGACTATGTCCACGCGCTCAAGCCGCTGCTCGACCGCTTCGGCAACGCGCGCGATCTCTCGATCATTCTCTTCACGCTGGATGAAAGCGCCTATGCCCGCGAACTGGCCCCGCTGGCCGGGCACTACCCCTGCCTCAAACTCGGCCCGGCGTGGTGGTTCCATGACAGCCCGGAAGGGATGCGCCGCTTCCGCCTGATGACCACGGAAACCGCCGGCTTCTACAACACCGTGGGCTTCAACGACGATACCCGCGCATTCCTGTCGATCCCCGCGCGGCATGACGTTGCCCGCCGCATCGATTGCGGCTTCCTGGCGCAACTTGTGGCGGAACATCGCATCGAGGACTGGGAAGCGGCGGAGCTCGCGCGCGATCTCACCTACAATCTCGCCAAGCGGGCCTACAAACTCTGACCTGACGGGATCGCTTGATGAGACTTTCCACCGCTGCCGCCAGCCGCCTGTCCGCCGATGTCGTCCGGCCCGGCTACGACCGCGCCGCGCAGGCGGTGGGGATCGTCCACTTCGGCATCGGCGCGTTCCACCGCGCGCATCAGGCGTGGTACACCGACCTTGCCATGGGGCATGGCGATCGCGACTGGATGATCACCGGCGCTTCGCTGCGTTCGGCCGATGTCGCCACGCAGATGAACCCGCAGGATGGCCTCTACACGCTGAGCGAACGGTCCGCCGCCAGCATCGGGGTGCGACTGGTCGGATCGGTGCGGCGCGTGCTGGTGGCCAGCGAGCAGCCGGAGGCGGTGATTGCCGAACTGGCCGCGCCGTCCACGCGGATTGCCAGCTTCACCGTGACGGAGAAGGGCTATTGCCGCGCGGCGGACGGGTCGCTCGACTTTAACCTCGCCCATTCGCAGAGCCTCTATTACTTCGTGACGCAGGGCCTGCGTCGCCGCCGCGATGCCGGATTGCCGGGGCTGACGCTGCTGTCCTGCGACAATCTTGCCGACAACGGCCGCCAGCTCGAGGCGCTGATGCAGGCCTATATCGCGCGGCACGAACCGGACCTGGCCGCCTGGTTCGCGGACAATTGCACCTGCCCGGCGACGATGATCGACCGGATCGTGCCGGCGACGACCGACGCCGACCGAAAGGCCGTGGCCGGGATCTCCGGGCTGGACGATGCCGCCGCCGTCGTCACCGAACCGTTCAGCCAGTGGGTGATCGAGGACCGCTTCGCCGGGGCGCGTCCGCGCTGGGACGCGGTGGGAGCCGAACTGGTGGCCGATGTCGCCCCATACGAAACAGCCAAGCTGCGGATGCTCAACGGGGCGCATTCGGCACTGGCCTATCGCGGGTTGATGGCGGGGTATGGCTACGTCCACGAGGCGATCGCCGATCCCGACCTGCGCGCCATGGCCCAACGCCTGATGCTGGAGGAGGCCGCGCCCACGATCGCTGCCGCGCCGGGTCAGGACTTGCCGGCCTATGCCGCGGCGCTGATCGAACGCTTCGCCAATCCGGCGCTCAACCACCGGCTGATCCAGATCGCCATGGATGGCAGCCAGAAGATTCCGCAACGCTGGCTGGAAACGCTGGCCGCGAACCAGCGGCAGGGCCGATCCTGCCCGGCGATCCTTTCGGCGATCAACGCCTGGATGAACCATGTACGCGGCGACAATACCGCCATCTGGGGGCCGGTGGACGATCCGATGGCCGATCGCCTGCGCGCCTTGTGGCAGGCAGGCGAGCGTTCCGCTGTCGCGCGGGCGTTGTTCGGCGCCGGCGGCCTGTTCGCGCAGACCTGGACCGCCACCGACGACGATCTTGCCGCGCTTTCCTGAAGGCTGGTCTTGAACCGCCCCGGCAGGGAACGCCGGGGCGGTCACAATGTCAGATCGCCAAGGGGCCGTGCGCGATGTGCGGCAGGACGTGGCGCGCGAACAGGTCAGCCTCCTGCGCGTGCGGATAGCCCGAAAGGATGAAGGCCTCGATCCCTTCGGCTTGATAGGCGCGCAGCTTGGCGAGCACCTGATCGGGCGTGCCGACGATGGCGGCGCCGCAACCCGAACGCGCGCGGCCGATTCCGGTCCACAGGTTGTCCTCCACGAAGCCGTCGCCGCCGGCCGCGCCGCGCAGCTCGCTCTGGCGCTGGACGCCGTAGTTCGCGGCATCGAGCGACTTTTCGCGGATCGCCTTGCCGGCATCGTCATCCAGCTTCGAGAGCAGGCGGTCGGCATAGGCGCGCGCCTCTTCCTCGGTCTCGCGCACGACCACATGCGCGCGATAGCCGAAGCGCAGAGTGCGCCCGAACCGGGTTGCGCGCGCCTTCATGTCGGCAATGGTTTCGCGCACCTTGTCCATGGTGTCGGGCCACATCAGGTAAACGTCGCAACCCTCGGCCGCGCATTCGCGCGCGTCTTCGCTCAGTCCACCGAAATAGAAGGCCGGGCAGCGGCCGGAAAGCGTCGCGATGCGCGGCGGATCGAGCTTCAGCTTGTAGAACTCGCCGTCGACATCCAGATGCTCCCCGTTGAGCAGGGTGCGGACGATCTTCATGACCTCGGTCGCGCGGCGATAGCGCGGACCCGAGGCCAGCGTTTCGCCGGGCATGTCGGACGAGATGATATTGACGTTCAGCCGCCCGCCGGTGCCGGCCGCGTTGGGGCCAAGGATGCGATCGAGCGTGGCGATGCGGCGGGCAAGCTGCGGCGGCCAGTCCTCGCCGATCCGGGTCGCCCAGAGCAGCTTGATCCTGCGGACTTGCGTGGCCACCGCGGCGGCAAAGGCGGTCGTGTCCAGCCCGAGCTGATAGCCGGAGGGCAGCAGGATGTTGTCGAAGCCGCCTTCCTCCGCGCGCATCACGATGTTGCGGCAGTGTTCCCAGCTCGATTGCAGATAGGGGTCGGGAACGCCCAGGAACTCGTAGTCATCATCGCAAAGGGCGGAAAACCAGGCGATTTCGCATTGCTGGGTCATTGTCTTGCCTCCTCAGCGCCGCCCTTCAGGGCAGTCTCTCTCCACGCGCGGCAACCAGCACCGCGTACCATTCCTCGCGCGTCCAGCGGACGTGTGCCGCCTGCGCGGCTTCCTTGATCCGGCCGGCCTGCTGCGATCCCACGATCGGCACGATCCCGGCGGGATGGGCCATCAACCAGGCAAAGGCCGCGACCGTGCGCGACACGCCTTGCGCCTTGGCGACCGTGTCGAGCGCGGCGGCGACGGCGCGCGCGCGTTCGTCGGCCGGCGCGGCCAGGCGTCCACCGCCCAGCGGCGACCAGGCGAGCGGCACCAGCCCCATCATCATCGCCTGATCCAGCTCGCCGTTCTCGAAGCAGGCGATGCGCAGCGGGCTGATTTCGGGCTGGGTCGCGACCAGCTTGTGCCCGAGGAAGTGCTGCAGCGCGGCGATCTGGTGGATGGTGAAATTCGATACGCCCAGCGTCCGGATCTTGCCCGCCGCCACGGCATCGTCCAGCACCCGCGCCACTTCCTGCGGATGGGCGAGGATGTCGGGCCGGTGGACCTGCCACAGATCGATCACGTCGGTGCGCAGGCGGCGCAGCGAGGCATCGATCGCCGCGTTAAGGTAAGCCGCGCTCTGGTCATAGGGCAGCGGCGGCAGGATTCCGCCCTTGGTGGCGAGCACCATCCGCCCGCGCAGGCCGGGTTCGGCCGCCAGCACTTCGCCCAGCAGGGCTTCGGCATCGCCGAAGCCGGCGGTCCCGTCGAAGCCATAGATGTCCGCCGTATCGAGCAGGGTGATGCCGGCGTCGAGCGCGGCATGGACCAGCCGGGCGGCGTCGGTTGCGGTGCGGCCATCCTCGGCCAGCCGCCACATGCCCCAGGCCAGCGGAGAGATGGAAAGGCCGCTGTCGCCCAGCGGGCGCGATGCGGCGGGAAGGGGAAGCTCGCTCATGCAGATGTCCTGGGTGCTGCTGCGTCAGGGATGCCGGGACCTGGCCGCGCCCGATCCTCCTCTCGGTATCGACTATTCGATATGACAACGTGAGACATATACAGGCGACCACGATCGTGCAAGGCCAGATTGCAGGATGCCGTGATCGTCCGAGCGGGGAACATACGATTCCGGTTCAAGGCGGCGCCAGACCTAATCGATCTGGCGCCTTTACCGCCTGTGCGCCGGCCGCTCAGGTGAAAGTGACCTGACGTCCGCCGCGCAGGAACGCAATGGCGTTGCGGCGCAGATGGTTGGATCCGGGGTTGATGATCGGCTCGGGCGAATATTGCGCCAGATAGACGCGGCGCATGTTCGGCGTGGAGTTCGAGCCCGTCGCATGAAGCGCCAGGCTGGAGAACGCCACCACGCTGCCGGCCGGCACTTCCAGCGTCACGCCTTCGGCATCGCCGGTGTAGCCGACCAGGTCGTTGCTGCCTTCCTGGCGGATATGCGGCACGATGCCCTCGCGCGTTTCCGGCGCCTGCGAGAACGGCAGGATGCGCACGGTGCCGTTGGCGACGGTGGTGTCGTCCAGCGTACACCAGCAGGTGAGGTAGGGCTTGTGGTCCGCCGGGCCGCCGTTGCCGACGACATAGCCCGAATCCTGGTGCCAGCTGAACGGCATGCCCTTGGAAGCGCCCTTCACGACATACTGATCATAGAAGAAGTAGGCATCGTCGCCCAGCGTCGCGCGGCAGATGTCGGCCATGGTTTCGCTGAACAGCATTTCGCGCAGTTCGGACTGCGCGCGCTGGCATTCGCCGGCGAAATAGCGCTTGCCCTTGTGGCTGATCCCATCGACTTCCACGCCCAGCGCGTCGAGCCGAGCGTCCTCGCGTTCGATCACGCGGGTGCATTGATCGCGCAGCAGGTCCAGCAGCGGTCCTTCCAGAACCCGCTCGAACACGGCGTATCCCTCGCGCTCGAACTGGGCGCGTTGCTCGGCAAACCTCATTGGATTCTCCCGGTGTCGTGTGGTTGCCCCGTTCGTAGAGCGCGATCGGCCATCGCATCCAATCAAATTGCGCTAGCTAATCATACGCCTATACTATGACCATGCGTATGCGACAGGTTGAGGCGTTCCGCGCCGTGATGATGAGCGGGGGCATTACCGCCGCCGCGCAGATGCTCAATGTCAGCCAGCCGTCGGTTAGCCGGCTGATCGCCGATCTGGAGCGGGCGGTGGGCTTCCGCCTGTTCGACCGGCGCGGCGCGCGCGTGCACCCCACCGAGCAGGCGCAGATGCTGTTCGAGGCGGTGCGGCGCAGCTACACCGGTCTCGACCTGCTCGATCAGGCGGCGCGGCGCATTCGCGCGCATCCCGTCGGCACAGTGCGGATTGCCGCGCTGGCGGCGATCGCGATGTCGATCCTGCCGGCGGTGATCCAGCGCTTCCGCATCCTCTATCCCGACATCAAGGTCACGGTGGAGTCGCTGGGGCAGCGCGGCATCGAGGAACGCGTGTTCCTGGGGCAGGCCGACCTCGGCGTGGGCGTGGACATTCCCCCGCGCGAAGGCATCCGCACGACCAGCGTGGCGCGCGCGGAATATGTCTGCATCCTGCCTTCGGGGCATCCCCTGGCGCAGCGCCGCAGCCTGGCCGTGGCGGATCTTGCCGGCGAGGAATTCATCGGCCCGATGCATGAGGCCGACGCCTTGTGGAACGGCATCGACGCGGCGCTCGCCTCTTCGGGCATCGCGGTTTCTCGCCGACTCGAGACGCAGCATTCGCAAATTCTCTATGCCTTCGTCGAAGCGGGCCTTGGCATTTCCATCGCCGAGCCGTTCAGCGCGCCCCTGTTTCACCGGGTGGGGGTGGCGATCCGCCCGATCACGCCGCCGGTCTATCTCGATTTCGCCTTGCTCGAGCCGGATATTGGGCCGACACCCGAGATCGTGAGCTGGCTGCATGTTGAAATCATGCGCGAAACGGCGGCCTGTCTCGATCATGTCCACAAGCTCATCGCCACAAGGCCATAGCATTTGGACATAGCATACCGATTTTTCTCGATTGGACTGCAATGACCAAAATGCGCACTCCATGACGTAGACGGTCGACATGCACGCCATCCGACAACGGAGCAGGTGTCGATCTCCAGCCTGCGTCCCTCAACCGGGCGCGGTCCGCTGGATGACTGTTGGGGAGGATTGAGTATGCAAACGAAAGCGAAGCTGTGCCTTGCGTTGTCCACCGCGCTGGGCATAACCCTGTTTGCCGCGCCGGCTTTCGCAGCCGAGGCGCAGGCCCCAGCCGGCGAAGAGAGCGGCATCGGCACCGGCGAAATCATCGTCACCGCGCAGAAGCGCGCGCAGAACCTGCAGGACGTGCCGCTGGCGATCTCGGTCGTTTCGGGCGCTCAGCTCGAACGCGCCAACGTCAATTCGGCGGAGCAGCTGTTCCAGCGCGTGCCGACGCTGACGTTCCGCAAGGGCAACACCAACAAGGATTCCGCGCTGTCGATCCGTGGCGTTGGCACCATCTCGTTCGCTTCGGGCGTCGAACCCTCGGTTTCGACCGTGATCGACGGGGTGGTCTTCGCGCGCACCGGCCAGCAGACCTCCGACTTCCTCGACGTCGAGCGCATCGAAGTGCTGCGCGGCCCGCAGGGCAGCCTGTTCGGCAAGAACGCGTCGGCCGGCGTCATCAACATCATCACGCGCGATCCGCCGAAGGCGTTCGGCGGCTATCTGGATGCGGCCTGGTACGAAGGCAACGAATTCCGCGTGCGCGGCAGCGTCGGCGGGGCGCTGGGCGAAGGACTGACGGCCTCGCTGACGGGCTTCTACGCCAAGTATGACGGCAACGGCGTGAACGTGTTCAACGGGCACAAGATCAACGGCTACGAACACTGGGGGCTGCGCGGCAAGGTCGTCTATCAGCCCAACGACACGTTCAAGCTGACCGTGATCGGCGACTATGCGCAGAACAACGACAACGGCTATGCCGACAGCATCGGCCAGGTTTTTCCCGGCGCCTACACCACGGGCGTGTTCATTCCGTCGCTGGCGCCGCTGACGCTCAACGACCGGAACAAGGACATCGACAACGATCTCGATCCGCTGACCAGGGACCGCAACAGCGGCGTGTCGGCGCAGATGGACATCGATCTGGGCGGCGCCACGCTGACCTCGATCACAGCCTATCGCCACTGGTACAACTATCAGCAGCGTGACGGGGATTTCCGGTCCGACGCGCCCAAGTATGTCGCCGCCGGCGCCGCCGCGAGCGATGCGCTGTCGCACGACCGTGGCGATCTGAAGTTCGACCAATTCACGCAGGAACTGCGCGTTGCCTCGTCGGGCAAGCAGTTCCTCGAATATGTCGCCGGGCTCTATTACTACCACACCAAGGAAGTCGATTTCTTCAACCGCACGGTCAAGACCTGCACGGCCTCGACACTGGCGCCGGTGAACGGCCTGACGCTGTGCGATGCAAGTTCGACCTACCTGACGCAGCAGGGCAACGCGGATTTCACCACCAAGCTGACCAGCTATTCGGCCTTCGGCCAGGCGACCGCCAACTTCACGCCCACGTTCCGCGGCATCATCGGATCGCGCTATACGCATGACAAGGTGGCGTTCGACTTCAGCCGCCGTTCCACTTCCGCCACGAGTTTCCCCGGCGTGAACCCGGCCTTTGCCGCGACCGGGTCCACCGCGAAGGATGGCTGGTCGGGCAATGTCGGTCTGCAGTACGATGTGGACAAGGATGTCATGGCCTATGGCACCTATACCCGCGGGTACAAGGGCCCGGCGATCAACGTGTTCTTCAACATGCTGGCGCGCGATACCGGGCCGATCGCTCCGGAAAAGTCAGACGCCTATGAAATCGGCCTCAAGACGCGGCTGTTCGATCGCCGCCTGACGTTCAACATCGCGGCGTTCTACGCCAAGTACAACAACTACCAGGCGAACTTCCTCGATCTGGTGGCGGGACAGGTGGTCACGCGCCTGACCAACGCGGGCAGCGTTTCGACGCGCGGCGTGGAAGTCGATTTCAACGCTTCGCTGACCGACAACTTCTCGCTCAACGGCGGTTTCAACTACACCGACGCGCACATCAACAAGTTCAACTGCCCGACTGGCGCGGCGGTGACGTGCGCCGATGCCATCAACGGCAAGCCGCTGCCCTTCGCGCCGAAGTACAAGGGCACCGTCACCGCCGACTGGCGCCTGCCGCTGGGCCTCGAAGCGTTCAACGTCGATCTGAACACGTCGGTGGTCTATCAGAGCAAGACCAGCTTCGACATCAACCAGAACCCCTATGCCATCCAGACCGCCTATGCGCTGTGGGACATGGGCGTGACGGTGCGGACCAAGGACGACAAGTACAGCGTCTCGTTCATCGCCAAGAACCTGACCGACAAGCGCTTCGTCATCCAGCGCATTCCGAACGGCACCGCGTTCATGCGCCAGATCACGCCGCGCGATGCGCAGCGCTATTTCGGCGTCTCGGCGCGCATGAACTTCTGATTGGGTCGCAGGGCCGCCCCGGTTTCGCGCCGGGGCGGCCCACCCGTTACGCAAAAGACCGCAACCTCGCGAAAGGCCCATGCGATGCGCGGGTTGATGCAGGACTGGCCGTTGACGGTCGACCGGATCGTCGACCATGCTGCCGACTGGGACGGGGATCGCCCCGTCGTCAGCCGCCAGGCCGACGGCTCTCTCGAACGTACCGACTATGCAACGATCCGCACGCGGGCACGGCGCTTGTCCGCCGCGCTCACCGCCCTGGGCATCGGTCGCGGCGACCGGGTCGCCACCATGGCCTGGAACAATGCGCGTCATCTCGAAGCGTGGTTCGCGATCATGGGCATGGGCGCGGTGTGCCACACGCTCAATCCGCGCCTGTTCGCCGACCAGCTCCGCTATATCGTCGACCATGCGGATGACCGCGCGATCCTGGTCGATCCCTGCTTTCAACCGCTTCTGGCCGAAGTGCTGGCTGGAACGGCCTTCAACGGCGCTATCATCGTGCTGGGCGATGCCACTGCCGTCGATGCCGGGGTGCTGCCGGGTGCGGTCCCGGTCGAAGCCCTGATCGCGGAAACCACGGGCGACGTGCGCTGGGGCGATTTCGGCGAAGAGACCGCCTGCGCGCTCTGCTACACCAGCGGCACCACGGGCAACCCGAAGGGCGTGCTCTATTCGCACCGTTCAACGGTGCTGCACATGCTGCTGACCCTGCAGCCGGACGTGTTCGGCCTTTCGATCAACGATGTGGCCATGCCGATCGTGCCGATGTACCACGCCAATGCCTGGGGCATGCCGCTGTCGACGGCGGCCGTCGGCTGCAAGCTGGTGCTGCCTGGCGCGCAGCTTGATGGTGCGTCGCTCCACGCCCTGATCGAAAGCGAGGGCGTCACCTTCTCCGCCGCCGTACCGACCGTGTGGCAAGGCCTGCTCCACCATCTCGATACCACCGGCGGCCGTCTGACCAGCCTGCGCCGGGTCATTATCGGTGGCGCCGCGCTACCCGAAAGCCTGGTCCGCCGCCTGCGCGAACACGGGGTGGAGACGGTGCAGGGCTGGGGCATGACCGAAACCTCGCCCATCGGCACGCATGGCAAGCTGACGCCGGACGTCGCGGCCCTTCCTTTCGAGGAGCAGCTTCCGGTCCGGCTGAGGCAGGGCCGCCCGCCCTTCGGCATCGAACTGAAGATCGTGGACGATACCGGCGCGCGCCTGCCGCACGATGGGGTGACGCCGGGCAGGCTGCATGTGCGCGGCCCGACGGTCGCGTCCGGCTACCTCGGCGGGACGGCGGGCGAGATCCTGGACGACGAGGACTTCTTCGATACCGGCGACATCGCGACGATCGACGCGCAAGGCTACATGGCCATCGTCGATCGCGCCAAGGATGTCATCAAGTCCGGCGGCGAATGGATCAGCTCGATCGAGATCGAGAACATTGCCGCCGGCCACCCCAAGGTGGCGCATTGCGCGGTAATCGGCATCCCGCATCCGCGCTGGGATGAACGTCCGATGCTGGTCGCGGCGCTCCATCCCGGCGAAGAAGCGGCCGCGGAAGATCTGCTCGCCACCCTGGAAGGCCGTATCGCCCGCTGGTGGATGCCGGATACGGTGGCCTTCATCGACGCAATGCCGCTGGGGGCGACGGGCAAGATCGACAAGAAGGCATTGCGCGCGCGCTTTGCCGCGATGACAGATAGCAAAAGGACTGCAAACAATGGCGCCTGACGCGCTCGATACCGGCTTCGCGATCCGCCTTGGCGGAACCACCATCCTGTCGCACGCGGCGGGGGCGCCCTGCATCGCGGTGGGGCGGGGGCATGCGCATGTTGCCGCGCGCCGCGGGCATTTCGATGTTTCGCAGAGCGATGTCGAACGGATCGCGCTGACTCATGCCGAGGCCGATGGCGACCGCATCCGGCTGGCGGAGCACGCGGGTGGCCCGTGGCTTCTCGAACTCGCCGTTTCCATCATTGGCGACGATGCCGTGATCGTGCCGAAGGCGCTCGATCCCACGCTCAACCGGCTGTGGTTGCGCGTGCCGGCCGAGGCGGACGAACACATCTGGGGCGGTGGCGAGCAGTTTTCCTATTTCGATCTGCGCGGCCGCCATTTCCCGTTGTGGAGTTCCGAACCCGGCGTCGGGCGCGATCCGGAATCGGCGCTGTTCCAGCAGGTTGAGGCGCTCGCCAAGGGTGGTGGCGGCTCGTATGCCCACACCAACTACCCGCAACCGACCTTCATCAGCTCGCGCCGCTATGCGCTGCACATCGACAGCTATGCCTATGCCGCGTTCGATTTTCGCGACGCCGCGTTCCACGAGGTTGAGGTTTGGGAAATTCCCGCCCGGATCGAACTGTGGGCGCGGCCGCGTTTCGCCGGCATCGTCGCGGCGCTGGCGGACCGCTTCGGCAAGCAGCCGCCCTTGCCCGAATGGCTCTACAAGGGCGCGGTGATCGGGCTGAAGGACGGTGCGGAGAGCTTCACGCGGCTCAAGCGCTACGAGGAGGCCGGCGTCGCCGTCTCGGGCCTGTGGTGCGAGGACTGGGTGGGGCTGCGCATCACCAGTTTCGGCAACCGGCTGTTCTGGGACTGGAAGTGGAACGCCGAACGCTATCCCGACCTGCCCGGCCACATCGCGGAACTCCGGGAACGTGGCATCCGCTTCCTGGGCTACGTAAATCCTTATCTGGCGGTCGACGGGGAACTTTACGCTCACGCGGCGGAGCACGGCTATCTCGTCATGCGGCCTGATGCGGACGAACCCTATGTCATCGACTTCGGCGAGTTCGATTGCGGCCATGTGGATTTCACCAATCCGGCGGCGGCCGAGTGGTTCGCCGAGGCCGTGATCGGCCGCAACATGCTCGATTTCGGGCTGTCCGGCTGGATGGCCGATTTCGGCGAATACCTTCCCGTCGACGTCCGTCTGGCCAATGGCGAAAGCGGGATGACCGCGCACAACCGCTGGCCAGCGCTGTGGGGCGAAGTCAACGCCAAGGGCGTCGCCGGGCGCGGCAGGACCGGCGACGTGATGTTCTTCATGCGATCGGGCGCTGCGGGCGTGCAAAAGCATTGCCCGATGCTGTGGGCCGGGGACCAGGCGGTGGACTTCAGCCGGCATGACGGGATCGGCACGGTGATCTGCGCCGCGCTCTCAGCCGGTCTGCTGGGCAACGCGCACCATCACAGCGACACCGGCGGCTATACCAGCCTGTTCGATACCACGCGTTCGCCGGAACTGGCGATGCGCTGGGCGGAAATGGCGGCCTTCACATCGATGATCCGCACGCACGAAGGCAACCGGCCGCGCGCCAATACGCAATACGACGACAGCCCCGAACTGCTCGCCCATTTCGCGCGGATGACGCGCATCTACGCGCATCTCGCTCCCTATCTGCGCACGGTGTCGCACGAGGCGGCGGACACGGGCCTGCCAATCCAGCGCCCGCTGTTCCTGCATTTCGAGGACGATCCGAAAACCTATGCCATCCAGACGGCCTATCTGCTCGGCCCCGACCTGCTGGTCGCGCCGGTGATCGAGCAGGGGAGGCAGGACTGGACCACCTATCTGCCCGCCGGCACCCGCTGGGTGCATGTGTGGAGCGGCGAACAGCATGAAGGGGGACGGGACGTGACCGTGCCCGCGCCTTTCGGCCAGCCGCCGGTATTCTATCGTGCGGGCGCGGCAGAGGCCGATCTGTTCGGGACTCTGGCCGCGCTCTGACTTCATGGAGCTAAAGAGAGCATAGGGGTGCGGATTGCCAAATCCCATCCGTTCGTCCTGAGCCTGTCGAAGGACGCGCGCGACGGACGCCCCGCGCGGTAAGCCGCGCCACGATTAAACGATATCGCGCGTCCTTCGACAGGCTCAGGACGAACGGGGTTTCCGTAAGCTCAACGTTCGCAATCGCATCGTGTCCGGAAAGGCGCGTTCGGCCGGAATGGTGGATTTCCAAACCTTGCAAATCCTCCTCGCCCATCTAAGCTTCTCGGGTGTCACTCTACCGCAGATCGTGGCTATTCATGCTGTGGACCGTGCTGGTCTTCTTCACCTCAGGTTGGTGGCTTTTCGGTCCTTTCATCAAGTGGGGGCCGTTGGCCGCACTGCCCGGCATGGCCTTTTGGCTTGCCCATGGTGTTGCGACTGTATGGGTCTTCCGCTGTCCCGAATGCGGATGTTCCGCATTTGCGAGCGGCAAGGGTTGGTTCGCAGTCTACACACTCTGGCCGCACAAGACGTGCCATAACTGCGGCTTAGATCTCCGCGAGGCAAACGTCCGCTAGATTGTCGAATCCGGAAAGACCGTTCTTAAAAAAAGCGTCGGATAGCGGCCGGGCCGTCCGAGCCGAAGTCTGTGCAAGCCGCTAAAGTACCAACAATGTCACTTTACCAAGGCGCTCGGGTAAAGTGACACAGATGGAAAAAGTGCGGGGATCACAAAACACCTGCACTTTCACGATTCACACGGAGTCCGCTTTGTGCTTGATTCGTTCCATGTTGGAATTGCCTTTCAGTTCGCTGCCCCGGCCCGTTGCCGCCGCCACCGAGCGGTCGCTTGATCTGCCCGGTATAATGCGCGCCATCGCGGATCATTCGGCCCGGCCGCGCTACACGTTCATGGTGCTGGACCTGATCGCCCGCGCTGCGGGGAGGGGCGGGGCGGCCGGCCCTTATGTGCGCGAGGGGGAGCAGCTCGTGCCGATCCGCGAATGGTTGTCCGCCGCGATCGCGCCCACCGCCGCACGGCACCATTATCGCCGTGTCACGGTGGGGAAGGTGCGCAAGGCGCTGGAGGAGCAAGGGCAGTTGCCCGACGACGCGGCGGCGTGCGAACGCATGGTGGAGGAGGAAATCGCCAACCGTCTGCGCGCGTCGGGGATGACCGCGGTCAGCCGCGCGGTGTCGGAACTGGTCAAGGCGGGCCTCGTCAAACGGCACTACCAGGGGTATCGCGTCGATCACGAAAACCGCGGCGCGCAGCGGCTGGCGGTCTATACCGTGCCGCCGTTCGTGCGCGCGGTGCTCGATCGGGGCTATGCGGTTCAGCCCTGATCGCGCGTAATGCCCAGCGCGCCCTTGAGCATTGCCGCCAGATGCTGGCGGATCAGGCCGCTCTCCATGTCGGTTCCCATCGCTGCCTCGATCGCCAGCCCGGCCTGAAGGCTGCCCACCACATAGGCCGCGGTGCGGCTATCCAGTAAGGCACTGATTTCGCCGGCGGCCTGGCCTGCCGCGATCATGCCTTGCAGCCGTTCCGCATAGCGGTCCTGCACCTCCTGAAATACCGCCCGCGTTTCCAGGCGGTTGGCCAGCATGGCGCTGAACAGCACGAAGTAGGCGCGCACGGAGGTGTCGGTGAACATCAGGTCCGTGAACCGGTCGATCATCGTCAGCAACCGGTCCAGCGGGCCGGGTACGTCGGCCACGGCCGTGTCGAGCTGGGCGTGAACATGATCGGACACGCGCCGGATGACGGCTTCGATCAGGCCATCCTTCGATCCGTACTTGCGGCTGGCGAGCGCGCGGCTGAAGCCGGCCCGATCGCCCACGCGTTCCAGCGTGGCGGCCGTGTAGCCGTCCTCGGCGATGATCGCCGCTGCCGCCTCCAGCAGGCGGTTTTCCGAATCCTCGCTGCGTTCGCGCTGCGTCCGGCGCGCGGGACGTTCCACGTCGTATTTCTCCAATTTATTTGTTGACCAACAACCAACATAAAAATAGCTTTCCGGTCAAGATATACGAGTCTCCGCCCGGATGCGGAAAGGCAAGAGGAGAGGGTAGCCATGGCGCTGGAACAGACGCTCGCGGAAACGGTCATCAACGCGCAGGCCTATGCCGATGGCGACAGGGTGGACGATGCGTTCCGGCGTATCCGCGCCGAAGCGCCGCTCGACGTGGCGGAACTGGAAGGCTTCGATCCGTTCTGGGTGGTCAGCCGCCATGCCGACATCAAGGATATCGAGCGCCAGCCTGAGCTGTTCCACAACGGCGATCGGTCAACTTTCATGTCCAGCCGCGAGAACGAGGCCAAGGTCAAGGCACTGACCGGCGGCGATCCCAACCTGATCCGCAGCCTCGTTTCCCTGGACGGGCAGGAGCACAAGGACCTGCGCGGTATCCTATTTCCGCACCTGACGCCCCGCGCGATCCGCCCTCTGGAGGAACAGGTCCGCAAGATCGCGCGCGAATTCGTCGATCACATGCTGGCGAAGGGCAGCGAATGCGATTTCGCGATGGATGTCGCCTTCCTCTATCCTCTGCGCGTGATCATGACCGTGCTGGGCGTGCCGCAGGAAGACGAGCCGTTCATGCTCAAGCTGACGCAGGAGCTGTTCTCGAACGCCGATCCCGAATTGAACCGTGCTGGCAAGGAGCAGACGCCGGAGGAAATTCTCAAGTCGCTGTGGGAAACCACGATGGAGCTGGAAGCCTATTTCGGCGCCGTGACCAAGCGTTTCCGCGAAAACCCCAGCACCGAAGTCAACAGCCTGATCGCCAACGCCAAAGTGAACGGCGAATACCTCAACCATCGGCAGATCATGGGCTATTACATCATCGCCGCCACGGCGGGGCATGACACCACCTCCAACACCACGGCGGGGGCGATGTGGGCGCTGGCCGAACGGCCGGAACTTCTGGGACAATTGCAGACCGATCCTTCGCTCATTTCGGCCTTCGTCGAGGAATCGATCCGCTGGGTCGTGCCCGTCAAGCACTTCATGCGGTCGGCCGTGGCGGATTGCGAGATCGGCGGGAAACGGATCGCGGCGGGCGACTGGCTGATGCTGTGCTACCAGTCCGGCAACCGCGACGAGACGGTGTTCGACACCCCCTTCGATTTCCGGCTGGACCGTGGCACCAACCCGCAGATCGCCTTCGGTTATGGCGTCCACGTCTGTCTGGGCCAGCACCTCGCGCGGATGGAAATGCGCATCCTGTGGGAAGAGCTGTTCACGCGACTGAAGTCGGTGGAACTGGCGGGCGTGCCTTCGCGCACGATTTCCAATTTCGTGTGCGGGCCAAAGCACGTGCCGATCCGCTTCACCGCGCAGTAAGGGACGGGCAGGCGTATGGGCACCCCTTCACGCCGCTGGCGCTGCCGGAGCTGCGGGTACATCTACGACGAGGCGCTGGGCCTTCCCGAACAGGACATCGCGCCCGGCACACGGTTCGAGGATGTGCCGGAGGATGCGTTCTACTGCCCCGACTGCGGCACCGAGAAGCAGGACTTCGAATTGATGGATTACTGAGGCGGGGCATCGCTCCCGCTCGGGCGTGCCAAGGATTACCCTCACGTATTCTGCGGAATCCTCGCCCGCAGGCGTGGCGCGGCGAAATCCCAAAACGCGCGCAGCTTCAAGGGCAGGATCGCCTGACCGGTGTGGACCAGGTGAACCGGCGAAGGTTCCGGCTCGAACGAGCCCAGGAGGCGCACCAGCTGCCCGGCCTCTATCGCCTCGCGCACCTGATAGCTCAGCAGCCGGATGATCCCCAGCGCGCCGCACGCCGACGCGATCGCCGCTTCGGCCGAATTGACCGAGAGGCGGGGCTTTACCGTCACGGCCTGAGCATCCTTGCCCCGGCCAAAGCGCCACACGTTCGTTCCGTATATGCCGTCGAACAGCACACAATCGTGCTGAGATACCTCCTCGGGCGCGATCGGCGCGCCTCGCGCGGCGATGTAGGCAGGGCTGGCGCACACACGCCAGACGACTTCGCCCAGCCGCGTCGCCACCATCGTGCTGTCGGGCAGCGCGCCGATGCGCACGGCGGCATCGACGCGGTCGTCGATCAGGTTGACCACATAGTCGGCCAGCACCAGCCGCACATCGATTTCGGGATAAGCCTGCAGGAATTCGCGCACCACGGGTTCGACATGGAGCCGCCCGAACATCAGCGGGGCGGTGATGGTCAGGTGCCCGCGCGGCGCGCGGTATTCGCCCATGGCCAGGCGCTCCGCTTCCTCGACGTCATCGAGAATGCGGCGGGCGCTGGCGACGTAATGCGCCCCGGCCTCGGTAAGCTGCAACCGCCGCGTCGTGCGTACCACCAGACGCGTGCCGAGATGGCTTTCCAGATCGGAAATCTTGCGGCTGACCGTGGCCAGCGGCATGCCGAGGGCGCGGGACGCGGCGGTCAGGCTCCCGCCTTCGATGGCGGCCAGCAGCGTTCGCATGGCATCGAACCGGTCCATCAAACTCTTCCATAATTCAGAACAATGCTTCCTGAATTGGCAGGATACTCCATCACATCGGGATTACCTAGATCATTCCCATCCCCCCTAGCCGATGAGGAATTCCATGTCTGATACTTCCCCTACAGCGTCCCGGATCGCCGGACGCATCGCTGGCGTCGCACTGACCGGCGCGGTTGCCGTGGCCGGCCTTGCCGTGCCCGCGCTGGCCGCCGGAACGCTCGAACACCCGATTACCACCGTCGCCGATCCGGCACAGGTACGCTATGGCACGGTCCCCGTGGACGGGCTGAACATCGCTTACCGCGAAGCCGGAGACGCCAGCCTTCCCAAGCTGGTTCTGCTGCATGGCTGGCCGTCGTCCTCGCACCAGTTCCGCGATATGATCCCGCTGCTGGCACGCCGCTTCCATGTGATAGCTCCCGACTACCAGGGCTTCGGCAACAGCGACGCCCCCGATCCCGCGAGCTATGCCTACTCGTTCGAGGGCATTTCCCGCACGATCGAAAAGTTCCTGGCGGCCAAGGGCTTCGATCACTACGGCCTGTTCGTGCAGGATTATGGCGGCCCGGTGGGCTTCCGCATCGTGGCGCGCAATCCGGTCGCGCTGGACTGGCTGGTCGTCCAGAACTCCAACGCCTACGAGGAAGGCTTCTCGCCCGCGTGGGACGGCTTCCGCAATGCGCTGTGGGTCAACCGCAACGCCGACACCGAAAAGCCGCTGGCCGCGTTCAACACGCCGGAGGGGGTCAAGGGCGTCTATCTTGCCGGCGCGGGCCACCCGGAACTGGTCAGTCCCGATGCCTGGCTCAGCGACAGCGCCTTCGTCGCCCGCCCCAACAACCTGCGCATCCAGCTCGACCTGTTCTACGATTACCGGACGAACCCGCCGCTCTACCCGGCGTGGCAGAAGCTGCTGCGCGATCGCCAGCCGAAGACGGTGATCTTCTGGGGCCAGCACGATCCGTTCTTCCTGCCTGCCGGCGGCGAAGCCTTCCTGCGCGATTTGCCCAAGGCGGAAATGCACCGGCTGAACGCGGGGCATTTCGCGACCGAGGACAACCTTCCCTACATCGTGGGGCACATGATCGATTTTTACGATCGGCAGGTGGCCAAGGCCCGCTGAGGGATCGTCCGGCCTTCGGGCCGGTGGCAGCCGGTGCTTCCCCTCCGCACCGGCTGCCCTGTTCCATGCGGAGCGGAGCAGGTCCCGAGATGAGCGATTTCCAACGGTTTCCGAAGCGCCGCCATTTCCTGAGCCTGGCGCTTGGCGGCATGGCCGCCTTTTCCGCCGTGCGCAAGGCCGTCGCATCCCCCTTGCGAGCCGTGGCGAAGGACGAGGCGCGGCCGATCCGTGCCCTTGCGTTCGATGGCTTCACGATATTCGACCCGCGCGCCGTCTCCGCGGCGGTGGTGTCGGCCGTGCCGGACCGGGGCGCGGCTTTGGCTGGAGCATGGACGAACAAGCTATTCGCGCTGTCATGGCTGGAAACGGCGGCGGGCCGCTACAGCGGGTTCGGGCGGTTGGCCGATGCCGCGCTGGATTTCAGCGCGCAGGCCATGGGCATCGCGCTGACGCCCGCGATCCGGCGCGATCTGGTGGCGGTGTTCGGGCAGCTTCCGGCCTGGCCCGATGCCGCAGCCGCGCTTGAACGGTGGCGCAGCGCCGGCATCCGTCTTGCCTTCCTGTCCAATCTCGAAGCCGACGTGCTGATCGCGAACACGCGCCGGAACGGATTGGGCGGTCTGTTCGAGACGCCATTGAGCACCGACCGGGTCCGGGCATTCAAGCCATCGCCCTGCGCCTATGCGATGGGGCCGGCGCATTTCGGCCTGACGATGCAGGAGATCGGCTTCGTCGCGTTCGGAGGGTGGGATGCCTTGGGCGCACGCTGGTTCGGCTACCGCACCGCCTGGATCAACCGCCTTGGCGTGCCGGAGGAAACGCTCTCGCCGCATCCCGACAGCGCCGGACCCGATCTGGCGGCCGTCGACCGGCTGCTCCGATAAGGGGCTTCCGCTTGTGAAAAAAGAAAGGCCAGCACGAAGGCTGGCCTTGGAAAGTTTGGGAGAGGATGCCTGAAAGGCCTGTTCTCTAAAGCGGTCTGACCACCTTCCTGCAAGTGCGAAGAACGGGGTTCGGCTTGCATGAATTGCAAGTTGCCGACGACGGCGTCAGCCACGCGTCAGCGGCAGGGCCTTGGGGCTGCGGAAATTGGACGAGGACACCCAGTCCAGCACGGCTTGCGTCCGGGCAAATTCCGGTATCCGCGCCAGCAGTTCCTCGTAGGCGATCTGCGTCGCCAGGCGGCCGATCATCGAGCCGAGGCAGGCGTGAACGCCGCCGCCGAAACCAAGATGCCGCTTTGCGCGCCGGGTGATGTCATAGACATCGGGGTTCTCGAACATGCGTTCGTCGCGGTTGGCGGCGCCATAGGCCAGGATTACGAAATCCCCGGCCTTCATCGTCTGGCCATGCAGATCCACATCGCGCGTCAGGCACCGCTTGAACCGCTGGGCCGATGTGTTGAACCGCAGCGATTCCTCGATCGCATCGGGGATCAGCGTGGGATCGGCCACCAGCGCGCGCCGCGCATCAGGATAGTCCGCCAGGTTCAGCCCGAACATCGCCATGAAGCCGGAAAGGCTTTCGATCCCGGCCATGATCAGCGTCGTCACCGTCAACTGCACTTCGCGGTCAAGCAGCTTCTCGCCGTCGATCTCGGCGGTGATGAAGTTCGACAGCAGATCGTCGCCCGGTGCCTTCTTGCGCGCCTGCACCAGCCTTTCGGCATAGTCGGCCATCCAGCGGAACGCGGCGAGGTGCGCCTCGGTCTTCTGCCGGGTGACGGGATCGGTCTGCACCATTAGCACAGCATTGTCGCGCACCTGGTCCGCCCCTTCGGCCGGAAGCGCGAAAAGGTGGAACAGGAGATCGACCGTGACCTTCCCGGTATAATCGTTGACCAGATCGAACACCGGCCTGCCTTCCAGCGCGGCCAGGTGCTTGCGGCACGAGGCGCGCGTCGGTTCGATGATGTGCTCCAGCGCGCGCTTCGTCACGGCCGACTGGATCAGCGCGCGCAGCCGGTCATGGCGCGGCGGATCGCTGCTGCCCAGCGTGGCGCCCGCGCGGCCGGGAAACTCGTTGACCAGGTTTCCCTTGGCCGAACTGTAGGTGCGCCAGTCCTGCAGGGCGCTCAAGACGTCCTGATAGCGCGACAGCACCCACATTCCCGCCTCTTCCGACCAGAAGCAGGGGTATTCGTCGCGCAGCGTCTTATAGGCGGGAAATGGATCGGCATCGATCGCGGGAGAATAAGGGTCGAAACGGAACGCCGCGCGCTCCATCACCGGGGCATCGTTCATCGCGCTATCCTCTCTCGGCAACTTCTCTTGTGCCTTATGGCCCAGGCCCGCATCATGCCCCGCGCGGATCGCCGCTGCCACGCAGCTTTGCGGCAATTTCTTGCACTTTTCGCGCACTCTGGCCATCTTGGTGAAGGAAGGGGCCTGTCATGCGCGGCAAGGAAGTGAAGCGGTTTACGCTCTATGGCGAGGATGGCCGCATCATCGGACCGGAGTTTGTCCATATCGAGCGGATTGCCGATCGCTCCAGCCTGCACGACTGGACCATCGCGCCGCACAGCCATCCCGGCATGGCGCAGGTGCTGATGATCGAGACCGGAGCGGTCGATGTCGCCAGCGATGGTTCGGCGCGCAAGATCGCGGCGCCGGCCTGCATGATCGTGCCCAGCGGCTGCGTTCACGCCTTTCGCTTTGCCGTCGCGACCGAAGGTTGGGTCCTTTCCATGGCTGTCGCGCTGTTGCACGATCCGCGCATCGCCGGTCTGCTGGAAGGATTGAGTCTCGACGGTGGTGGCGCGCGCATCGTCCCGCTGGAACCGGAGGACCGGCAACGCGTCCGGCTGAGCTGGCTGCTTGCGGATATGGCAGACCGGCTGGAGCAGGGGCTTCGCGCCACGCCGGCGCTGCTCGCGCAGCTTGGCCTCGTTCTGGCCACGCTGGGCGAAACGCTGGCCGCGTCCCTCCCTCAGGATGCCAGCAAGGACCGGCGCGCGGCTCTGGTGGCCTGCTATCGCGGATTGATCGAAGCGCGGTATCGCGATCACTGGTCGGTCGAGCGGTACGCCCACGCCCTTGGCGTCACCTCATCGACCCTGACGCGGGCGTGCAGGGCGGTGTTGGACAAGGCTCCGGGCGATCTCCTGCAAGATCGCCTGGCATTGGAGGGGATGCGCTTCCTGGCCTTTACCGGCATGGGCGTGGCGCAGGTGGCGGATCGTCTGGGCTTCGACGATCCCGCTTATTTCGCCCGGTTCTTCAAGAACCGCACCGGCCAGACGGCCAGCGCCTTTCGCGCGCAAAGGGCGTGGGAAGGGCTGGAACGGTAACGGGATGGCACGGGATGCCGGTCAAACGAGACCGAGGTCCACCGGCTGCATTCCGGGGAAGACCGCCGAAATCTGTTGAGAGCTAAGGCCGTAGAGCCGCGCGAAAATGCCGCCGAGCAGCGCGCGGTAGTCGGTCAGCACGGGCAGGTCGCGCTGCTGGTTGAGCGTGTCGGCCGAAAGGCGCACTTGCGGGCCGACCATGCGTCCGCCCCGCACATTGCCGCCCAGCACCCAATAAGTGCTGCCATGCCCGTGATCGGTGCCCTTGTTGCCGTTTTCGCGAAAGGTGCGGCCGAATTCGGAAATGACGATAACCGTGGTATTGGTCCATTGCGGCCCGCTGGCCTCGGCGAAAGCGGCCAGGCCCCGCCCCAGATCGCCGATCCGGTTGGCCAGCGCGCCATCGGCGGCGCCCTGGTTGGTGTGCGTGTCCCACCCGCCGACGTCCAGGAAGGCAAGGTTGAAGCGATCCTGCATCAGCGCGGCGATGCGTCGTGCTTGCGCTTCGAAGCCGCGCGGGTTGACCGCCCCGCGACTGGCCTTGACCATTTCGTCCTGCAACGCGCCATAGGCATCTGCGCGCACGCTGAACCCTTCGGTCACGGCGACCTGCGGGGCCAGGGCCTGTGCCGTTGGCGTGGCATACATCGCCTCGATCAGCTTTTGCTGCCGCGCGTCGAAGCTGGGCTTGGTGACGGTGTTCACCGCGAGGTTCGGCACCTGAAGACTGGCCGAATGGAAGGCGATGGGAACCTGATTACTGAAGGCGATCGGATGGCATCCCGCCACCGTGGCCGCGAGCCGTCCGAGAAAGCCCGAGCGATAGTCCCGGCTCCCCGCAAGGGGCTGACCAAGCTCGATGGTATCCTGCGTCTCGAAGTGGCTGCGGCTCATGTCGTCGGTGCCGGCGAAGGGTACGAACGCCAGCTGGCGCTTCTGCCAGAGCGGGTAGAGGCTCTCCGCCAGTGCGGGATGCAGGCCCCAGTCGCTATCGAGCGGCAGCGCGGCCTTGGGGTTGGCCGGATCGGGTCGGGCGATCGCGATCGTGGGCCGCGCGGCGTAGTAGAAATCGCTAGAGACCGGCACGATGATGTTGGCGGCATCGTAAGCGCCGCGCAGAAACACCACGAGCAAGCGTTGCGATCCCAGCGCGGGCACTGCCAAAACGCGCGAACTGGCCATTAGCGCTCCGCCGGCTAGACCGGCAGCAAGCAGATCGCGGCGGGAAAACGGGAAAGCGGTCATGGTGCTATCTCCCCATGAAGTCGGGCGAGGCGAGGAACAGGACATTCCATTCCTGCGGGCTGGCCGCCTGATCCAGCGCGGTGCGCGTGCCCGGCGACAACTGCTTGTCCAGCCCGCCGTAATAAAGCGCGCCTTGCAGCACCGGAAAGGCTTGCCGCGGGGTGCTCGACGGCGCCTCACCCTTGAACAGCCCGGCGGAGCCGTTGCCGATCGCCTGCGCGATCTCGAATCGTTGTTCGATCTGCCCCGGGCCGTTCCACGCGGTGCGTTCCAGCGGATAGCCGTCTGGGGTAAGATGACCGTAGAAGGGCTGGCCCAGCCGGTTCAGCCAGTTCGCGATCGGCTGGGTATTGGCGATCATCCGATCGTCGTAAGCCATCCGCACCGCCGAGAGGACGAAGTGCTGCGGATCCTTGAGCAGCGGATGGGAAAGCGAGGCCCGAAACTCCGGGCTGTGGAACAGCAGGTCCAGCACGGCGGCGATTTCGCCCCCGCTTTGCGCCCAGCGTGCCGCCATCCGCTCGATCAGCGCCGGGGGCGGGCTGTCGGCGACGAAATACTGCGCCAGCTGGCGCGAGACATGCCGGGCGGTGGCGGGCTGGGCGCACAGGATATCGAGCGCCTGACGCACCTCGTCATAGCCGGACCCTTTGATGACATGGCCGAGGAAGACCTTGTCGCCCATGTCGTGGCGGCCGGGATAGAAGGCGAACATTCCATCGCGGATCGCCGCGGGATTGGTAGGGTTCGGTCGCTCCGGCCGATCGGGGTTGACGATGCCCACCCCGGTCAGAATGCGCGCAAGTTCCTGCACGTCCTTCTGGGTATAGCCCGAGCCGACCCCCATGGTGTGCAGTTCCATGATTTCGCGCGCGTAGTTCTCGTTGATGCGACCCTTGGCGTTCTGCGCGTTGTCGAGATATTGCAGCATGGCCGGCGAGCGCAGCGTCGCCTCCAGCAGATCGCGGAACCGCCCCAGCGCGTGCGGGCGAATGGCCTGATCCTCGTAGTCCCGCACGAGCAACCGGATTTCGGCCTTTTCAGCGTGGACGTTGAAGTGGTTGAGCCAGAACGCGGTGAGCTGCTCGCGCAGCTGATTAGGCGAATAGAGCGCGCGCAGAATCAACCGGGTCTGGTCCTGCTTGAAGGCCTCGCCAAGATAGTCGCGGCGCACCTCCTGCGGAGTGGGTGGAGCCGGGGGCATGGACTGAGTCGCTGCGGTACCCGATGGCCCGGCCTGCATCGGGTTCGGAGCGGCCGGACCGTTGGAGGCAGCCCCTTGGCCTGGCGGCGGCATCGCAGCTTGCGTAGCCTTCGCCGCTGTAAGCTGTTCGCGGAATTCGCGCACCAGAGCGACGGTGCTTTGGTCGCGCATCGGCAAGGCATCGACCATTGCCTGGGCTGCGGGGGGCAACCGTTCTGAAGCGGGTGGATGCAGCTCCGCCTGCAACCACGCCTCCGCCCCCATCGCCCGCATGCGCTGCACCTCGGCTGACGTTGCCCCCCAGGTCAGCCGGTTGACCATGGCGAGGTCGAGATCAGAGGAGGGCTTGTCTTCGGCCAGCGCCGGCTGCGCGACTAGCGCCAGCGCAAGGGCGGCTAAACTCTGCTGCAACAACGGGCGACGCATGGGGGGCTCCGTTCCGTATCGTCACGGTTCCATGATCCGTGCGCCCTTGCGCGGAGATGAATAGTGCGGAATGGCCCTCTAAATGACCGATATTTCATGAAATAGATAATATATTACAGATTGTTACCGTCATCTCCTGAGGTCAAGGCGGTTCGTCCGCTCACTTGCGCGGTTCGGCCGCAGGTGTGAACAGCAGGTCTTTGTAATCGAAGCTGAAATCGGCGATGGGCGAGACTGGTTTCGCGGAAATGGATGATACTTTGCCATCGGCGTCGAGCTGGAAGGTGAGATAGGCCTTTTCGATCCCCGGATCGTCGAACTGGGCGATGAAAGTATCGTACTGGTAGTGGACGAGGCGCCCGCTCATGCCTGCCGTGGGCGTGAAGTTGACCGTCAGCCCCTTGGCGTCCGAACCGATCGCCAGCTTGCCGTACCAGGGATCGCTGTAGGTCCCGGCATAGCGATCGAGCGGCAGCGACGGGCCGACCTTGGCCGGCGTGGCCGCCGCCTGCTTCATCGCCGCGACGGCACCGACGATGCGCTTGGCGCGATAGTCGTGAAAGCGCTGCGGCCAGTCCTGCCGGGGCAGGCCCAGGTAATGATCGAGCAGTTCGTACATCAGCCCGTGGCGCGGCTCGCTCTCCTCGGCATTCACCTCGATGGCGAAACCGACGTTCTTCTCGGGAATGAGGCACACGATCGAGGTGAAGCCGAGCAGCCCGCCGGCATGCCAGACGATGCGCGTGCCGTGGTAGTCGCGCACTTCCCAGCCCAGCGCATAGGCATCGAACGTCGGCGTGGTCGCCGCGATCGGGTCGGGCGCCGGGGTGATCGGGATCGGCGTGACCGGCGACCACATCTCCTTGCCGCCGCCGCGCTGAACAGGCGGCCGCCTTCGGGCAGCGCGCCGCCGGCAAGCTGGATCTGCAACCAGCGCGCCATGTCGTTGGCGCTCATCGCGACAAGGCCCGCCGGGGCCATCGCCCGACCCAGCTGGTCGCGCTCGTCGAGCACCACTTGCGGGCCATCGCCGCGCACCATGCCGACCCGGCCATGCGGCTGCGCGCGGTTGGGCGCGGAGGTCTGCGTCCTGAAGTCGGCCGCCGCATCGCGCATCCCCGCCGGCGCGAAGACATGCGCCTTCATGTAGTCTTCCCAGCTCTGCCCGCTGACGCGCTCGATCAGCAGCCCCGCCACCCCGTAAAGGATGTTGTCGTAGGCATAGCCGCTGCGAAAGCTCGTTGCCGGCTTGATGTAGCGCAGCCGGCGCATCAGGTCTTCGCGCGAGATCGAGCCGCGCGGCACGGTGAGCAGGTCGCCCGCTCCCAGCCCCAGCCCGCTGCGATGCACCAGCAGGTCGCGGATCGTCATCTCGCGCGTGACCCAGGCGTCGTACATCTGGAAATCGGGGATGTGATCGACGACCTTGTCGTCCCAACCGATCTTGCCGGCATCGACCAGCGTGGCGAGCGCGGTGGCGGTCAGGGCCTTGCCGGTCGAACCGATCATGAAAATCGTGTCCGCGTCCACTTTCGCGGGCGCGCCAAGCCGGCGTTCGCCATAACCCCTGGCGAGCACGACCTTGCCGTTCTCGACGATGGCAACGGCCATGCCCGGCGTGCCCGAGGACTGGCGGATTGCCTCGATCCGCGCGTCGATGTCTGCCGGCGGCGCGGCAAGGGCAGCGTGGGGAACGGCAGCGGCAAGGCAAAGCCCTGCCAGCATGGACAGACGTTTCATCGGGCTTCTCCTGGGGCGAGCTGGCCATTGCGGAACCGCCAGAGACCGATCGTCAGCAGCGGCAGGATGTAAAGGGCAAGGAGCACGAAGGCGAGCGCGCGATAGCCGTTGGCAATCAGCGCGATCAGTCCCACGCGGTCGGCCACCACCATGCACAGGACCAGCAGCGCGATCGTGATCGCGGCCCGCAACGGCACCGTCGGCGGGGCGCCGCGACGGTGCCGCCAGGCGGTGGCGATACGCTCGTTGATCGCATGGACGGCACCCGTGCCGCTTTCGAGCAGCGCCGAGAAGATCATCACCTGGAACAGCACATGGAACAGGGGCTGGCCAAGCTGGCGCAGCAGAAAGTCCGAAGGCAGCGCCTCGCCGGCGATGCCGGGCAGGAAGGCGACCATGCACACGAAGAACATGAGTGCCGGCAGCATCGCCAGCGGCCCGGCGATCGCGCCGGCAATCACCGCGTCGCGGTTGCTGGCAAGGTGGCGGGTGACCGGCAGAATCACGATCGCGCCGATGATGTTGTAGCTGGCATAAGTGAGCCCGCCTTCAAACCAGCCGTGACCGGCCGGCGCGCCCTGGGCAAAGGCGGCGGCGATGCGGTCTCCGAAGCTCGACAGCGCGAGGACGAGGAACACCGCATAGACGCCGTAGAGCAGCACCGAAACCCAGGTGAACAGCCGCTCGACAGCCGTGTTGCCGAAGGCGGCGAAGCCGGCGATGCCGGCCATCAGCGCAACCGTACCGGCCATCGGCGGGAGGCCGGTGGTGTGAACGATCTCGCCCGCCGCCGCGCCGAACACCGCGAGCAGCAGCATCACGAACAGCGCGTAGGCGATCTCGAACAGGATCCAGCCACGGCCCAGCAGCACTTTGAAGAAGGCGCGATAATCGCGCGCCCGCGCCGCACGGGCGACAAGGAACGTCGCCACGCAGACCGCGCTCCAGATCGCCGTTGCCAGCGCGATCGCGCCGATCCCGCCCCAGGCGCCGGCCGGCAGGAAGAACTCGGCGATCTCGCGCCCGGTGGCATAGCCGCCGCCGATCACGACGGCCTTGAACGATAGCCCCGGCAGGAGGAGCCGCTTGAACCAGCTCTCCGGAGCGGCTTGGCTCATCCGGTGCAGGCGTCGAGCAGGCGCTCGAACGCCATGCCGCCGCGGATCGGATCGGCGACGGGCAGGCTTAGACGCGCGGCCTCGGCGGCGATTTCCGCTGCCGCCGCGTCCTCGCTCATGCCCGCAGTGTTGAGGCTGACACCGGCGCAGCGGATCGCCGGATTGGTCAGCCGGCCCAGCGCGATCGTCTGCGCGATGACGTCCTCGATCGCCGGAACGGGATAGCCGGGCATGCCGAGGATGCGTTCGCGACCGGGCTGGTGGCAGACGACGAAGAGATCGGGCTGGCTGCCGTGCAGCAGGCCGAGCGATACCGCCGCATAGGCGGGGTGATAGAGCGAACCCTGGCCCTCGATGACGTCGATATGCGCCGGATCGGCCGCGGGCGTGAGCGCCTCGGCGGCACCGGCGACGAAATCGGCCACGACCGCGTCGATCGGGATACCCGATCCCGCGATCATGATCCCGGTCTGCCCGGTCGCCCGGAACGTGGCATCCAGCCCGCGCTCCTGCAGCCCCCGGGCGATGGCCAGTGCCGTGTATTTCTTGCCGAGCGCGCAATCGGTGCCGACGGTCAGCAGGCGCCTGCCCGAACGCTTGCGGCCGGTCGCCACACTAACGCCCTCGGGCGGGGTGCGGACATCGACGAGCAGGCGGCCGTTGTTTTCGGCCAGGCGGCGCAGTTCGGGAATGGCGTTCAGCTTCACGTGCATGCCGGCGACGATGTCGAGCCCGGCCTCCAGCGCGGCGAGCAAGCTCGGCACCCAGTGCGGCGGGATTGCCCCGCCAGGACTGGCGACGCCGATCAGCAACGCGCGGGCGCCACGGGCATAGGCCTGCTCCAGCTCGAGCCGTGGAAGGCCGGTGGATACTGCCGCGCCCGGCAGCACGAATTCCCCGACGCAGCGGTCCGGCGCCCAGTCACGCAATCCGAACGCGGTCTTGGCAAATCCCGGTTCGGTCGTGTCACCGAGAAAGAGCAGGTAAGGGCCGGGCAGCGTCAGGCTGCCCGACGCCTTGGCGGCCGGTTCGGCGGCCAGCGGAAATTCAGTATTGAGCACTGAGCGAAAGTCCGAATGTGCGCGGGCGGATAACGCCGGTGATGATCGCCCCGCCCGGGTTCAATGGCAAGCCATTCGCGGCCAGCGCGCCGGTCGAGGTCTTGCCCTCCGCATTGGTCAGGTTGCGGATGTAGGCCTCTATGCCGAACTTTCCGAAATCCAGGCCCGCGCGCAAATCGACGGTGGCGTAGGAAGGAAGCTGGCGCTGACGGCCGTTGGCGGTGCGGAAAGTCGCGTCGAAGCTGCCGCTCTGCTTGGAGAGAAAGAGCAGCGAACCGCCGATGAACGCCTTGGTGCTCCCACTCAGTTCCCAGTCGTAATCGGAATTGAGCGAGATGGCATACTTGGGGGTGAACGGCAGTTGATCACCCTTGCGGCCGCCCACCAGCGCCGGCGCGTCCGCCTTGAGCTTGGCATCGGTGTAAGCGCCGTTGAACGAAACCACGAAGCCCTGAGTAGGCCGCATCGTCAGCGTGAATTCGGCGCCCTGGCTCTTCGCTCCCGCGCCGTTGATGTTCACCCCAAAACCGTTGACCACGGTCAGCAACTGGATCTTGTCCCAATCGATATGGAACACCGCCAGGTCCAGCCCGAGGCTGCGATCCACCGTTTCGCCCTTGAAGCCCGCTTCGTAGCTAACGGCCGTATCGGGATCGAAACTGGACGGCGTTCCCGCCGGGGCATTCGGCGCGATCACGTTGGGACCGCCCGGACGATACCCCTTGGCGACACGGGCATAGAGCGTCGCCCGGTCGCTGATCTTGAACTTGGGCGCCACCGAATAGGTGAACACGTTGTCGGACGAGCGCAGGTTGCTGTTGACCGGCACATTGCCGGCGAGCACGCCGCTGGCCGCCTGGCTGGCGACCTGCTTGTTGTGGCTGTAGCGCCCGCCGAAATCGACGTCGAACATGGTGCCGAGATGCAGGGTCAGGTTGGCGAAGCCCGCATATTCCTTGTATTTGGACTGCAGATCGACATGGCCCAGCACGAAGGGGAAAGCGATCGGTGTCGTAGTGCCCGGCGTATAGGCGGCGTAGTCCTGCAGCAGCAGGCCCTTTTCGTCGTTGTAATAGCCGCCGATCAACCAATCGAGGCTGTTTCCGACCGCACCGGCAAGGCGCAGTTCCTGCGTCCACTTGCGCGTGTTGACCTTCTGGTTGAGCACGAAATCGTTGGCCGGCGCGCCCAGCAATGCCTGCACGATGCCGCTGAGATTGAACGTCGCGTCATCGCGGAAGGTCTGCTTCTGCGTGGCGTAGCTGGTCGCGCTGGTCAGCGTGGCGAAACCAAGGTCGGCGGTGATCGTGCCGCTGTAAACCCGGTAGTCGACATTGGTGAACTCGGGCGAGAACTGCGACTGGGTGGGGCGGCCATAGAGCGTGCGCAGCGTGGCCGGATCGCTCTCCACCGACGAATCCGCATTGGCGCGAATGTTCTGGAGATAGGCTGTCAGACGGACGTCGAACATCTCGTTCGGCTTGAACAGCAGCGAGGCGCGGCCGCCATAGACCTTGGAATCGTTGATGTTGCGGGCGACGTCCGAGGTGACCGGGCTGGCGAACGACGTGCCCGAGGTGCCGATGGAATCGATCCAGCCGCCGTTCTTGTGGTAGAAGCCCGATGCGCGGAACGCGAGCGTCTCGCCCAGCGGCAGGTTGATCATCGCGTTGCCGTGGTACGACATCGCGCCGCCCTTGGTCGCCTCCGCCGCGCCGCGCACCGCGCCTTCGGTGGCGCCAAGCTTGGGCGCGTTGGTGACGTACTTGATGAGCCCGCCCAGCGTGGAGGCGCCATAGAGCGTGCCCTGCGGCCCGCGCAGCACTTCGACGCGCGCGATGTCGAAAGTATCGAAATCGCCGGCCAGAACCGCGCCGTTGGCCAGAGCCGTCGACGAGCCGAAGGGCGTTTCGTCGACATAGACGCCCACGGTGGAGGCTACGCCGCCGGTGTTGAGGCCACGCAGCACCAGACGGCCCGCGCCCGGCGTGGCCTGGTTGAGCTGAAGCCCCGGGACGTGGTTGAGAAAGTCCTGGAAGTTGTTGGCCTGCGACCGTTCGAGGAGGTCGCCCGAAACCACCGAGATCGATTGCGGAACGTCGATCAGGGTCTGTTCGCGCTTCTGCGCGGTCACGACGATTTCATCGTCGCCGAACGAGCCCTTGTCGGAATCGGTCGCCGACTGCGCGAGGGCCGGGCCGGATGCGATGGCCGCCAGGCAAGCGGTCATCAGCAGGGTGGTGCGAGCTGGTCTCATGGTATTCCTCCCGGTTTCGGGTCCGTTGGGACAAGGCGTGCCGGAAGGGCCACTTCCCCCAAGGCCTTCCGACGCGCCGCGTGATATTGTTATCCTGATAAGGACGTTATTGTCTCAATAAGAAAACTGTCAATCCATTTCGATCGGTCCGTTCCTAATCCGCGCTGACCGTTGCTCGATCGCCTCGGTCGGCGCGCTCAGCAGACGCAGGAGCAGGGCGGACAGGCAGGCTAGCCCGGCAAGGACGAGGAAAAACGGTGCCGGAGCGAGGCGGCTCCACAACGTGCCGACCACGCCGGCGCTGAGGCTGCCAGTGAAAGTGATGAAAAACCACGCCGCAACGGTGGTCGCGCCAAGGCTCAGCGGCGCCAGGCGGGCAAACAGGCCAAGGCCCGTCGGCAGGATAAACAGTTCGCCGAACGTGAAAATCAGGAAGAATGCGGCAAGCCATATCCAGTTGGCCCGCGCTGGGCCGCTCGTCCAGGCGATCGTGGCAAGCATCGTGTAGGCGCCGGCGACGATCAATGCGCCCATCGCCATGCGGTGCAGGGGCGCGGCATCGCCACCGCCTTCGGCCCGGCGACGCCAGAAGTGGAGAAGGGGCGGGGTCAGCAGCATGACGAACAGCGGATTGAGCGACTGGAACCAGGTCATCGGCACGGCAAGGCTGCCAACGCTCCGGTCGATTCCGCTGTCGGCCCACAGGGCAACGGTGTTGCCCACCTGTTCGTAGGCGGAGCGGAACAGCGTTACCGCCAGACCAATGCCGAGCAGGACCGCCGCCACTTTGGGATCGAACACGATCGGCTGCGCTTCTGTCCTGTGCGTGGGCTTGCGTTCGGGCGGCAGGTGGCGCTGGCCGGACAGGTAGATCACCAGCCCCAGGCCCATCCCGATCCCCGCGACGCCGAAGCCGTAATGCCAGCCATAGACCTCGCCCAGCGTGCCGCAGATCAGCGGCGCCAGAAAGCCGCCGATATTGATGCCCACGTAATAGACATTGTACGCCCAGCCACGGCGTTGATCGTCGGGCTTGTAGAGGTCGCCAACCTGGCTTGGCAGGCACGGCAGGAACAGGCCGTTCCCGATCGCGATAGTGGCGAGCGCGCCATAGAACAGCGGCTCGAAGGTCATCATGAAGTGGCCGGCGCACATGATCCCGCCGCCCAGCATGATCGCCCGGCGCTTGCCGAGCAGGCGGTCGGCGATCAGCCCGCCGAGGATCGGGGTGAAATAGGCGCCGGCGGTGTACGTGCCGTAGATGAACGACGCGTGCGCCTGACCCAGCATGAGCTGCTTGGTCATGTAATAGACCAGCAGAGCGCGCATACCGTAGTACGAGAACTGCTCCCACATGTTGGTGAGGAACAAGACCGTCAGCCCGCGCGGCTGCCCGAACCAGGTCTGTTCCGGCATCATGCGGTGACGGGCGCGCCCGATCCCCACACCGCAGGGCCAGCGAAGATATCGCCGTTGGCGTAGGTGACGCCCGGCTCCCGGTCGCGGGCGAGAAAGGTCGGCCCATCAAGGTCGACGACATCGCAGAGCTGGCCCAGGACGAAGCCCGGTGCCATCGCCAGACTGGTGCCGACCATGTTGCCGACCATCACGTCTAGGCCAAGCGCGCGCGCCTTTTCGGCCATCAGCAGGCCCTCCGTCAGCCCGCCGCACTTGTCGAGCTTGATGTTCACGACCTGATAACGGCCGACCGCACCGGGGATGTCGTCGAGCGAGAGAATGCTCTCGTCGCCAGCGATCGGCACGGGCGAGGCGAGGCCTTCGAGATCGGCCTCGCATCCGCGCGCGACCGGTTGTTCGAGCAGCGAAACCCCTTCGGCGACCAGCACTTCGATCAGCGGCTCAAGATCGGCCGCCGCAAAGCCCTGGTTCCCGTCCACCCCCAGCCAGACATCAGGCCGCGCCGCCCGGATCGCCCGCACTCTCGCGCCGTCTAGGTCCAGATCGCCGGTGAGCTTGACCTTGATCGCGCTGGCGTCGGCGTAGTTCGCAGCCCCGCGCGCCATCACATCGGGTGTATCCGCGCCGAGCGTGAAGGTCGTCCGCAGGGCGCGCGGGCTGGACTGCCCGGCAAGCTGCCAGACCGGAATACCGGCCCGGTTCGCTTCGAGTTCCCAAAGCGCGCAGTCCACCGCGTTGCGCGCTCCGCCCGGGGGCATGATCGCGCGCAGTTCCTCGCGCCCGATCCCGCTTTCGATCGCAGACCGCGCCGCCGCGATGCCGGCGAGCATATGGGGAACGTCATCGCCCAGGAAGAACACGCCGCCGCCTTCGCCGCGCCCGGTGTGTTCGCCATCGTCCAGAGTGACGACGATCACCTCGGAGCACTCGAACACGTGGCCCGCAATGCGGAATGGTTGCGCCAGCCGCAGCGTCTCGGTCGCGACCGTGAGCGTGAGAGCGGCCATCAGTAGGCCACCGTCATCGCCACCAGCCCGAAGGTGACCGCGAAGTAGAGCACCATCAGCGAGGCCAGCAGCAGCAGCACCGCCCAAAGCTTGCTGAACCAGCCGCGCTTGCCCTTCCACGTTTGCCAGGCATACCAGGCGGCGATCGGCACGGCGCCGAAGAACGCGATCAGGCCAAGGATTTGCAATGCCCACAGCCAGGGGTCCAGCCCACCCGCCAGGAAGCTCGCGCTTTCCAGCAGGAGCGAGAAGGCCACGACCCAGCCGATCAGCACGGCAACGGATGTCGCGCTGACGATGCGCACCGCCCGATAGGCCTTGAGAGCACCCCGTTCCAGCCCAAACGCCGCCTTGTAGCGCCGCCGCGTGAACCAGCCCCATGGCCAGGCGATCAGCGTCAGCACGAGAACGCCAAGGCTGGCATAGAGCGCCGGCAAGACCCACGTGGCCGAGCGGCTGGCGGGCACGCGATCGAACACTTCGAACGGGGAAAAGAAGTCCATCGACCAGCGGACGACCTTGCCGTCCACCACCTTGGCGGAAAGGCGGTCGTGCCCGAACTTGTCGCGCCAGAGGAAGGGGGCGATCTCGACCCATTCGCGCGGCCGTCCGTTCGGCCCTTTCAGGCCCGGAATGACCAGTTCGCCCTTGTCGTTGGTCGCGACTTTGAACTGGCCGAGCAGGTTCACGACGGAGAAGTAGTTGGTCTGCCACCGGCGGCTCGCATCCCAGTTGCCCGCCATCATCTTCGCGTGTTCTTTCGCCGTCGCGGCATCGACGCGCCCGTCGGCCGGGCCGGCATAGGGCAGGTAGCGGTCGGCGAAATCCATGAATAGCGCGTTGCGCAGGTCGCCCGAAGCGCCCTGGCGCCCACCGCTGTTGAACGAGACGTAGAAGCCGATTCCGTCCTTCATGAACAGGTGCAGCGCGGTGTGGAAGGCCTCGGTATCGCCCAGATGGCCGATGACTTCGCGCCCGTTCACGTTGGTTTCGAAGAACCCGAGTTCCATGCGGTTAAGCGGCGGCACCAGCGAGAAAGGGTCCACCTTGGCAAGCGGGCTGTCGTGCATCATGTCCGCCGTCTCCGGCTTCAGGATGCGCTGGCCGTCGATCTCGCCACGCTGCAGGTGCGCGATCATGAAGCGGCCCATGTCGGTGCCCGATGCGGAAAGCGATCCGGCCGGCCACGGCCCCAGAATCTCGAAGCCCTCGGTCGGCTTGCCGTCCTTGTAGCCAACTGACATGTCGGGCACGAGCCGCTGCGGCAGGGGCTGACGCATGGACGACTGGTGCATCCCGACCGGGCCAAGCACGTGCCTCTCCGTATAGGCGAAGAAGTCCTCGCCCGAGGTGCGCTGTACGATATAGCCGGCAAGGGCGGTGCCCCAATTCGAATAGGCCGGGGTTGAACCCGGCGCGAAGATGCGCGCGGGAACGGCGCGCTTCAGGTAATCCCCCAGCGGCATGTCCCACTTCTTGTCGTAGAAGATGATGCCTTTGCCGGTTTCCTCGAAGCCGCCGGTGTGCGTCATCAGCTGGCGCATCGTTATCTGCTTGCCGTGGTAGGGGGGAATCCGGAAATCGAGATAGGCGTTGACGTCGCGGTCCAGGTCGATCTTGCCCTGTTCGACCTGCTGCATCACCGCGGTCCAGGTCACCAGCTTCGACACCGAGCCGGGGCGGAACAGCGTGCGCTCGGGATCGACCGGCTTGCGCGCGGCCACGTCGGCATAGCCGAACCCGCGCGCGGTCAGGATCTTGCCGTCCTTGACCACGGTTACCACCGCGCCGGGAATGTCTCCGTTGCGCAGCGCCTGCGGCATATAGCCATCAAGCCAGGTATCCACATCCGATTTGGTGAGCACGGCCGGCGCCGGTTGCGCCGTTGGTTGCGACGCGCCCGCCCCGACAGCGGGGGAGGGAGCCTGTCCCTGGATCAACCCACCGCCGCACAGCAGCAAAAGTCCGCCGACGATGGCCTTGCGCCATGTTCGCATGATCCTGAACTCCCTTGATGCTCACCGGGATTGCTCTGGCCACGCCAGACCAGTACAGTGTGCAAATGCTCCAATTGGGATTACATTATCCTGATTGGAAAATCAGTCAACGAATAAGGATCGTCCGAATGTCCGCAGCTACTCCCACACTCGGCGCGCTTGTTCGGGGATTGCGCAGCCGTAACGGGTGGACGCTCAAGCAAATGAGCGAGAAGGCGGGCATTCCGGTCTCCACCTTGTCGAAGGTGGAACACGACCGGCTTACGCTGACCTATGATAAGCTGCAGCAGATCAGCCAGCGGCTTGGCCTGCGGATGTCCGAACTGTTCGCCGAAAGCAGCCGCGATGAAACGCCCGCCGCGCAGGTGACCGCGCGGCGCAGCAAGGGTCTGCTCGACGAGGCGCTGCGCGTCGAAACGCCCAATTACGATTACTATTATCTCTGCACCGAACTGCGGCGGAAGCGCATGATCCCGGCCATCACCAAGATCCGCGCCAAGACGCTCGAACAGTTCGGCGATCTCGTGCGCCACGCGGGCGAGGAATTCGTCTATGTGGTTCGTGGTAGCGTAGTGGTCGTGACGGAGTTCTACGACGCGATGGTGTTGCACGAGGGCGAATCGCTCTACATCGATTCCAGTATGGGGCACGCCTATCTCGCCGCGGAAGGCTGCGACGAGGCCGAGGTGCTCGGCGTGATGTCAAGCAGCGATGCCGAACTGCTGGATTCGCTGCTCGACATTCACGAAGAACAGCTAGGCGGCGCGCCCGAGAAGCGGCAATCCCGCAAGGCCATGGCTTTGCCGCGCCTCTAGAGGTTTCGGCCGGATGGAAACGGGCCTTGGCGCCGGTCCCGCACAACATCGATAAAGTTGATAATAGAGATTATGTAAAATAAGACGTCCGCACGGATGCGAACCACTATCGTTGCGCGACGCGCTTGTATCCGCCATCGTTGCCGGTATCGGACGAAGACTGGGCGGGCGGTAGGACAACAGGAGCCGGCCATCGAGCCGGGGAACGAGAGGATAGCGCATGAAGACTGAGTTCGATGGCGTCACGATCACCACGCAGGATGCCGTCGCGATCGTCAGCTTTTCGCGCCCGCCGCTCAACTATTTCGATGTCGATCTGATCAACACGCTGGCGGACGCGCTGGAGGAAATCGATCGTGCCGACGATCTGCGCGCCGTCCTGCTGCGCTCCGAAGGCAAGGTCTTCTGCGCCGGCGCGAGCTTTTCCGGCCGCGAAGGGTCTGGCCAGGGCGAACTGGCCGATCCGGGCGATCTCTATCGCCAGGCGGTCCGCTTGTTCCGGACGCGCAAACCCATCGTTGTCGCGGTTCAGGGTGCGGCCATTGGCGGAGGGCTTGGCCTCGCCATGGTGGGCGATTTCCGGATTGCGGCGGAAGACGCCCGGTTCGCCGGGAATTTCGTCAAGATCGGCATCCATCCCGGCTTCGGGCTGACCCATATTCTGCCGCGCGTGATCGGCCATCAGAACACCGCGAAGCTGTTCTACACCGGCCGCCGATACACCGGAGCCGAAGCCGCGGCCATGGGCCTGGTGGACGAGGTGGTGCCCGCCGAGCACCTGGCGAAAGCCGCCCTCGCCTTTGCCACCGAGATCGCCGAAGGCGCGCCGCTCGCGGTCGAAGCCACGCGCGCCACGCTGCGCCACGGGCTTGCCGATGCGGTGGCCGCGCAGACCGAACGGGAATGCCGCGAACAGATCACGCTGTTCGCCAGCGCGGACTTCAAGGAAGGCGTGCAGGCGGTCGCCGAACGCCGGCCGGGCCGCTGGCAGCGGCGCTAAGCCACAGGCGTCCACGCTGGCCACATGGCCCGCGTCAAGCGCGCGGCGGTGCAGCCGCTTCCCAGCCCCCGCCCAGGGCGCGGAACACGTCCACCTGCGCGAACGCCACCGCGCGCTTGGCCGCTGCGAGATCGGCGTCGGCGCTGGCCAGGGTGCGCTGCGCGTCGAGCAGCGTCAGGAAGTCGATCCGCCCTTCCCGCTGCCGCGCGACGCTGATCGCCGCCGCGCGCGCCGCCGCATCGCGCGCGGACGCCAGCGTCTGTTCGCGCTCCAGCGCGTGGCTGTAGGATGCCAGCGCCCGTTCGGTTTCCTCTAGCGCGCGCAGCACGGTGCCATCGAATTGCGCCAGCGAGGCCGCGCTATCGGCCTTGGCCGCCGCGATCCGCGCCCGCACCGGTTCCTGGTTGGGGAACGACCAGTTGATGAGCGGACCGAGCAGCCAGCGGAACGGGCCGCCGGTGAACGGGTTCGCGCCGCCCAGCGCCGTCGCGCCGATCGATCCGCCCAGCGTGATCCGGGGATAGAGGTCGGCCGTGGCAACGCCGACGCGCGCCGCATCGGCTGACAGGCGCCGCTCCGCCGCCTTGACGTCGGGCCGCCGCGCCAGCAGCGCCGCGCCATCGCCCACGGGAATGGGTTGGGCAAGCGCGGGCGTGACGGTACCGGCGCTGGCGATCTCGGACGGTAGCGCCTGCGGCGTCCGGCCGGTCAGCGTCGCCAACCGGAACAGCGCGGCATCGCGGTCCGCCTGAAGCGCGGGGATCTGCGCCTGTTGCTGATCGCGCAGCGCGGTCACGCGGATCACGTCGAGCCGGTCCGACCGGCCCACCTCGAACCGTGCGGTGGTGATGCGGATCGACCGATCGAGCAGCGCCACGGTCTGTTGCGCCACGGCCAGCCGCTCGGCGGACGTGGTCACATCGAAATAGGCGCGCACCGTATCCGCGATCACCGCCACGCGCACGGCGGCCGCGTCCGCTTCCGCGGCTTCCAGATCGCCCCCCCGCGCGGCGGTGATCCCGCTTTTCACGCGGCCGAACAGATCGACTTCGTAGGAGACATCGAGGCCGCCATCGAACGTCCAGCTTTCGCGGTCCACGCCAACCGGCGTCTGCGCGGCGGCAGAGCGGCCATAGTCGGCCGAAGTGGTAACCCCGGTTTGCGGCAGCCTTTGCGAACGCGCGCCGCGCAGTTGCGCCCGCGCCCGCTCGATCCGCGCCACGGCCACGCGCACGTCGGTATTTTGCGCCAGCGTATCCTCGACCAGGTGATCCAGCCGGGCATCATGATACAGCGTCCACCAGCGATCGGCGGTTGCCGCCGTGCTGACGGTTGGCGAGGCGCTGCCAAGGAACGGCCCGGCGGCCGCCTGCGGCGCGACAGGGGGCGTGTAGGCTGGCACCGTGGCGCAGGCGCTGAGCGCCGAGGCACCTAGCAACAAAGGAAGCAGTTTCCGGATCATCATCGCAATTCCTTATTCGGCCGGCTGCGGCGCATAGGCGGCCGCGGCGCGGCGGCCACGGCCCAGGCGTTCGCCCAGGCCCCGGCAGACCACGTAGAAAGTAGGCGTGAACAGCAGGCCGAACGCGGTGACGCCGGTCATGCCGAAGAACACCGCCGTGCCCAGTGCCTGCCGCAGTTCCGCCCCTGCCCTGCTCGCCACCACCAGCGGCACCGCACCGAGGATGAAGGCGAAGCTGGTCATCAGGATCGGGCGCAGCCGCGCGCGGGCGGCATGGACCGCCGCTTCCACGGGTGAAAGGCCGCGTTCCTCTTCCGCCTGCTTGGCGAATTCGACCACCAGGATCGCGTTCTTGGCGGCCAGGGCGATCAGCACGACAAGGCCGATCTGAGTCAGGATGTTGTTGTCCATCCCCCGCAGGTTTACGCCCAGCATCGCTGCGAACAGGCACATCGGCACGATCAGGATGATAGCCAGCGGCAGCGTCAGACTTTCATACTGGGCCGCGAGCACGAGGAAGACGAAGAACACGGCCATGGCGAAGACCACGCCGGCGGTGTTTCCGGCGGTCTTCTGCTGATAGGCGATGTCGGTCCATTCGCCGCCATAGCCGGCGGGCACGGTCGATGCGGCAAGCGCTTCCATCGTCGTCAGCGATTGCCCGGTCGAATAGCCCGGCGCGGTGCTGCCGTCGATTTCGACCGCCGGCATCAGGTTGTAGCGGACCACGCGATAGGGTCCGGTCTTGTCGCGGAAGGTGGAGACCGATCCGATCGGCACCATCTGCCCGGAGTTCGAGCGGGTCTTGAGGTTGGCGATGTCCGCCACCGAACCGCGATGGTCGGCATCGGCCTGAGCCGTTACGCGATAAGTCCGCCCCAGAAGGTTGAAATCGTTGACGAATGCGGAGCCGAGATAAACCTGCATCGCTTCGAACACGCGTTCGGGCGGCACGCCCAGCAGATCGGCCTTGCGACGGTCGACATCCGCGAACACGCGCGGGGTACCGACATCGAACAGCGTATAGACCTGGCTGAGGCCGGGCGTCTGATTGGCCTTGGCGATAACGTCACCCGCCACCTTGTTCAGCGCGTCGTAGCCCCGGCCTTCGCGATCCTGCAGCATGTAGCGATAACCGCCGGCCGCACCGATGCCTTGGATGACCGGCGGTGGCACCAGCAGGATGCGCGCCTTGTCATAGCCTTCAACGGCCTTGCCCGCCTGCTCCATGATCCCGGCATAAGTCACGCCTTCCGCGCCGCGTTCGGCAAAGCTCTTGAACGGGAAGTAGATCGCGGCCGAATTGGGCGCCGACGTCTGCGACGGGCCGTGGAAGCCGGCGAACATCACCGCGCCGCGCAAGCCCTTGATCGGCAGGATCTTGGCCGCGACTTCGCGCGTCACCGCGTCGGTGCGCTCCAGCGAGGCTCCGGGGGGCAGTTGCACCACGGCCAGGAAGTAGCCCTGATCCTGCGCCGGAATGAACCCGCCGGGCGTCGCCCAGAACAGGCCGATCGTGGCGACGATCAGCGCGGCATAGGTCGCGAGCACCTTCTTGCGGCGGGCCAGCAGCCAGCGCGTGAGGCGGCCATAGCGGTCGGACAGGCGATCGAAGCCGGCGTTGAAGCGATCGCCGGCTTGCGCCAGCACGCGCTTCCAACGCGGTGCGGTGGGATCCTCGGCGGCAGACCCGTGCTTGGGGCGCAGCAGCAGCGCGGCGGCGGCCGGTGACAGCGTCAGCGACAGCAGCAGCGAGATCACCGTCGCGGTAGAGATCGTCACGGCGAACTGCTGGTAGAACGCGCCCGAAATGCCGGTGATGAACAGCGTCGGCACGAACACGGCGCACAGCACCAGCACGATCGCGACCAGCGCGGCCGCAACCTCATCCATCGAGGTGCGCGCGGCCTCCAGCGGACTCATGCCGTGCTCAATGTTGCGCTCGACGTTCTCGACCACGACGATGGCATCGTCGACGACGATGCCGATCGCCAGAACAAGCCCGAACAGCGAGAGCGAATTGAGCGAATAGCCAACCGCCGCCAGCATCGTCGCCGTGCCGATCAGCGAGACCGGGATGGCGATGATCGGGATGACCGCCGCGCGCCAGTTCTGCAGGAACACCAGGATGACGATGACGACGAGGATCACCGCTTCGAACAGCGTGTGATAGACCGCGTCGATCGACTGGCTGATGAACTCGGTGGGGTTGTAGATCACACTGTATTCCAGCCCCTTGGGGAACTGCTTGGACAGCGTGTCCATCTCCGCCTTGACCTTGTTGGCGGCATCCAGTGCATTGGAACCCGGGCGCTGCATTACCGCCACGACCACGGTGGGCTTGTTCGACAGGTAGGTGTTGATGCCGTAGTCCTGCGCGCCGAGTTCCACGCGCGCCACATCGCGCACGCGGACCTGATGGCCATCGGCGTCGCTGCGGATGACGACATCGCCGAACTGCTGCGGGTCGGTCAGTCGGCCCTGCATCTCCACGCCGATCTGGAAGGCTTCGCCGCGGTTGTAGGGCGGCTGCCCGATCGCGCCGGAAGAGACCTGCACGTTCTGCGCGCGCAGCGCCGCCACGATCTCGCCCGCCGTCAGGTTGAGTTCGGCGGCGCGGCCGGGATCGATCCAGACGCGCATGGCATAGTCGCGCGCACCGAAGAGCTGCACGTCGCCCACGCCATCCAACCGGGCCAGCCGGTCACGCACCTGCGTCAGCGCGTAGTTCGACAGGTAATCACGGTCGAACGTGCCGTCGGGCGACTGGAGGTTGACGACCATCAGGAAGTTCGGCGTGGTCTTGCGCGTCACCACGCCCAGCCGCTGCACTTCCTCGGGCAGGCGCGGCGTTGCCACGGCAACGCGGTTCTGTACGAGCACCTGCGCGGCATCGAGATCGGTGCCGATCTTGAAGGTTACGGTAATCGTCACCTTGCCGTCGCCGGTCGACTGGCTGCTCATGTAGAGCATGTTGTCGACGCCGTTGATTTCCTGCTCGATCGGCGCGGCCACGGTCTGAGCAACGGTTTCGGCGGAGGCGCCGGGGTACTGCGCCGCGACGGTGACCGTCGGCGGCACGATGTCGGGATACTGGCTGACGGGCAGGCCGATGAAAGCCAGCGCGCCGACGACCGAGATGATCACCGCGATCACCGCCGCGAAGATCGGCCGGTCGATGAAGAAGCGCGAGAAACGCATGAGAGGGTAATCCTGCGAAAGAAGAAACGGGGCGCGCGGATCAGCGGGCGAACGTGGCCTGCGATGCGGCGGGGGGCGGTGAGCCTCCGGCCTGGGCGGCGGGCGCTTTCGCGGCCTGGATCGGCGCGGCGCGGGTCAGGACCTTGGTGCCCGTCGCGGCGGCCTGGATGTTGGAAACGATCACCCGGTCGGACCGGGCGAGGCCGGAACGGATCACGCGCAGGCCATCGACCACCGGGCCGAGTTCCACCGGCTTGGCCGCCACGACGCCGTCGGTTCCGACCACCAGCACGACCTTGCGCGCCTGATCGGATTGGATCGCTTCGTCGGGAACCAGCAGGGCATCGACCTCGCCGCCGTTCGACAGGCGCATGTTGCCGAACATGCCGGCGGTCAGGAACAGGTCCGGGTTGGACAGCACCGCCCGGCCGCGGATCGTGCCGGAGCGCGGATCGAGTCCGTTGTCGGTGAAATCGAGACGGCCCTTCCAGCGGAAATCGCCTTCGTCCTGAAGGCGGATTTCCACCTCGCCGCCACCCTTGCCTTCGGCGCGATCGCGCTGCGTCTTCAGGAACAGCGCTTCCGAAGCATCAAACGTGAAGTAGATCGGGTCGAGCGCGTTGATCGTGGTCAGCAGCGTGGCGTTGGCGGCATCCGCCCCCGAGACCAGATTGCCGACATCGATCCGGCGGTCCGATACGCGCCCGGTGATCGGCGCGCGGACGACGGTGAATTCGACGTTGAGCGCCAGCTGCCGCACCCGCGCGTCGGCGGCGGCCAGCGCGGCCTGCGCCGCCTGCAAGCGGGCGCGCAGGGAATCGACTTCGGCCGCCGAAACCGCCTCGTCGCCGGTCAAGCGGCTGACGCGCCCGTAGTCGGCCTGTGCCAGCCGCAGCGTGCTGCGCGCGCTGGCGGCATTGGCGCGCGCTTCGGCCAGCGCGGCCAGGAAGGGACGCTGGTCGATCGTGAACAGCGGTTGCCCCTTGCGCACGATGTCGCCGTCATGAAAATGCAGCGCGACAATCTGCCCGGACACGCGCGGGCGGACTTCCACCGCCTGGCTCGGCGCGAAACGGCCCACATAATCGTCCCACAGCACCACCTTGCGCACCAGCGGCGCGGCCACGCCGACGGTGGGCTGCGGCATCACGGCGGCCTCGGCCTGAGGCCGGTCGAACGCCTTCCAGCCGGCACCACCCGCCAGCGCCAGCCCGATCGCGACCAGAGCGGCCGTCCGCCAGCGGCGGCGGGGACGGCTCTCCTTGCCGGGCGCCTCCATGGGGATGGTCGGCATTTCGGCCTGGATGCGTGAGACCATGTTCATTGCAAGACTCCGTCATTGGCAGACGCGCCCGCGCAACGCCGGATGCGCCCTGCATCGGCTTGACGGACACGAAAATGGGAACGCCGTTCGCACGGGGGCGAAGCGGACGGGGCTGCGCGGCTCGCGCCACGCAAAGGATGCAGCCGGCTCCGGCGCGTGGACGGCATGCGCACGCGCTCGCGACGCCGGAACCGGCTGCGGGAGGAGCGGAAGGGCACGCCGACCGGGGTGAGATTCGGCGGGCGTCTTCCGCAGGGGTTGGTGAGCGCGCCCCGCCCCAGGGAGCGAAGCGCGCGGCTATTCTAGAAAATCGGGCTCAACAGATCGGGTTGGACACAACCCCCTCCCGGATGCCTCTGCTTTATTCCATACCATGCGGTATATAATATGGAGCGATGGGGCGTCAACCGGAATTTTGTACCGATTAGTAGATTAAATGAGGAAATGCAAAAAGATTTGCTTTTCCAGCGAGTTGGTCACCTATCGGCCGGGCCACACAGCCAGCGTCATATCCACCAGTTGCGCCAGTTGCTCGGGCGTGGCGCCCGCGCCCGCCTGGACGCCCATGCCCTGCATCACGGCATTGAGATAAGCTGCCAGCGCCGCCGGATCGATGCTTTCGGGAAAGTCCCCTTCGGACTTCGCACGCTCGAACCGTTCCACCATGGCCTGTTCCGACGAGGCGCGGCGCGCGATCACTTCTTCCTTGATCGTGTCCGCATGCGTCGTGCAGGCGACCATGCTGATCACGCCAAGGCACGCGCGCGGATCGGGTTCGCCGGTCTGCAGGGCAAGCGCGCCGCGCAGCAGCTTCTCGGCCACCGCTTTAGCTGTCGGTTCCTGCAGCGCGGATTTCACGTAGCAGAGCTTGTCCCGCTCGTAGAGATCGAGCGCCTTGCGGAACAACGCCTCCTTGTTGCCGAAGCAGGCATAGAGGCTGGGCTTAGTGATGCCCATCGCCTCGGTCAGCTCGGCCATGGACGCGCCTTCGTATCCGCGCAGCCAAAATACCTGGAGCGCGGCGGCCAGCGCTTCCTCGGGATCGAATTCCCTGGGGCGCCCCCGTCCGGATTGAACTGCCATTTCCATACCGAGCGGTATATAGATACGAAACCCGCCGTCGTCCAGTGGCCGGCCGAGATTCAGCACGGAGGCTCCTCGATCAGATGGCGGGCAATCTTGATATCGGCCCGCAGCCAGACGTCGTATGTTTCGGGCCGCAGGATGACCGGCAGCGGGCCGGACGCGCCCGAAGTCAGGATGGCAAAGCTCGGAATCTCGGAATCCCGCCATATGCCAGCCACGGCGAGCAGCGGCGCCGCGGGATCGGTGAACCAGCTATCGCCTCGGCGATAATGCGTCATGGGCACGAGGCAACGGAACTGCGCGTGCCGCAGCGTGCCGATCCAGAACGGGCTATCCAGGTTGCGCACGAACGGGACCAGGTATTCGCCGCGGGGAGGCGGCGGGACACCCCATTGGCGCGGGACGAGGTGGCGCCCATTCTCCCGGGTGGTCACGATCACCGGCGCGTAGCCGCCGGGCACGACCGTACCGCCCTGCCACACATCGCCGGCGGCATCGGCCCCCAGATTCTCGGCGATCTGCCGCGCCGAAGCATCGATACGATAGGCCGGCGCCATGGCGGCTAGCCAAGCCTCAGTCCGAGTTCGGCAATCAGTTGTCCGGCTTGCTCGCGTGATATGGTCGCGCCGCGGAACAGCGCCACATCGGTGAGTCGCAATCCGCCCAGATCCGCTCCGCGCAGATCGGCCTTTTCGAAGCGGGCGCCTGTCAGCGTGGCATCGCGCAGGCTGCACGCCTCGAACACGGTTTCGCGCAAATCGGCCTTCCGCAGATCGGCCTGGCTGAAATCGAGATGCCGCAGGCGCTGCTTGCGAAAGCTCAGCCCAGCGAGCTTGGCGCCGGCGAGCAGCACTTCCTCGCAATGGAGGTCGATGATCCGCGCATCCGTGAGGTCGGCGCCCGTCAGCTTGCTGCCCGTCAACCGCGCGCTGGTCAGGCGGGCCTGCCTCAAGTCCGCGTTGTTGAAGTCGCATGACTGGATCACGGCATCGGTGAGATCGGCGCCAAGGAAGCTGGCGAACGGTGCGCGACAGGCGAGCCATTGCGTGCCTTCCAGCCTCGCCCTGGCCAGGCCGGCCCGCCGCAACGTACACCGTTCGAACCGCCAGCCGGCAAGATCGAGATCGCTGAGGTCCGCCCCGTCCAGATCGCAGCCGACAAGATGCGCCGTGCCCGGGTTATCGCCGGCCGTCAGTGCGACGATATCGGCGCGCGCCAGCGTTAGTCCGTCGGCCGTCCGCGCATGGTCCGTGTTGGAGATCATCATTCCTGATAGGACTTTGTCGCGATCTTGGTAAAGTCGCAGTACCATGACGATGACGCACCGATGGCAGGTCTGTCGGAGATATTCCGAGCGTACAAGCGGCCATGCCGACGGTCGTTCCACCGCCAAGTGGTTCGGCACCTGGCTTGACTGGCTGCCGGTCCCGATGTTCCTGCTGTTCTTTACCACCCGCCTCGTGCCCGAACCCGTGGCGGACCGGTCGCTCTATCAGTCCATTGCAGAGAGGATGCTGGCCGGCGATCGGCTCTATGTCGACGTGATCGATAACAAGGACCCGCTGTTCTACTACGCCATTGCGGCACAGCGCCTGATCGGCCCCTTTGCGGAATACGGCTTCGAGCTGGCGTGCGTGGGCGGGGCGGCGCTGATCGCCGCCGCCCTGGCGCGGCGTTTCCATCCCGGATGCGCGCTGGGCCATCGGCTGGTTCTCATGGCAACGGCCTTCATGCTGACCGGGCCGCTGTATGATCGGGGCGGCAGCATTCCCCCGGGGATCGCGCTGACCCTGGCCACGATCGCCCTTGCCACGGCAGGACGCGGCATCGCCACCGGCGTGGCGCTGGCGGCCCTGCTGTTCACCAAGCTGATCTACGCGCCGATCGCGCTGGCGTTCGTTCTGGTCCACGCGATTGCCCGATCCACCCCGCGCGAACGGGCCGCTGGGTTCCTGTGGCGATGCGGATCGGCCTGCGCGGTCGCTTCCGCCATCGTGATCACAGCCCTGGCCGCGCGGGGAGAACTGCACGGCTATCTTGCAGCCCAGCAGGCAAACCTGCTCTATTCGCACAGCAACGTCTTTTTCGCGCCGACGCTGCTTGGCAACCTGTGGAATCATGCGCTCACCGCGCTGTACTTCGGCAAGGCGATACTGGCGCTATCGCTCGCGACGTTCCTGTTCCTGCTGGTCCGGTTCCTGCGCGGGCCGGCTGACGGCGCGCTGCGCCCGTTTCTGGCGGGATGCCTTGCGATCTACCCCCTGTCGCTCGCGGTGATCGGCGTCACGGCTATCTGGGGGCCGCACCTTGCCGTCCTGCACATCTTTCTGGCGATCGGGGCAGCCGTGGCGGTTCCAGACCTGCTGGCGAGCTGCGGTCCGCTCATCGCCTTGCCGGTGATCCTCGGGGCGGCAGGGGCGCTGTCCTTTGCCGGCATGGAGATATGGACGGACGACAGCCCGCTGGACTTCTTTGACCGCGTGGAGGAACTCGATGCAGATCCGCCCGAAGCCGTGGCGCTTCATCAGGTGGCGGGGCAAGCTCCGGTCCGGTACGCGCGGCTGGGTTCCGACAATGATCTGCATCATGCGTCGGGAACGCGAACGGACCGGCTCGTCTGCCCGCGCTTCTTCCAGTACCGGTTCACCGACACCAAGGTGCTCGATGGCATATTGGCCTGCGCCGCGAAGGCGGATTACCTCATCGTGGACTTTCCCGAGGATCAGCCGCTGGTGCCCGGCACATTTGTGACGCCGGTTGCCGATTTCGCCGAACTCAATCTGCGCTGGCAGAGCTTCACCGCAGCCGCCGAAGCGATGCTGCAACGCGGATTCCACTGCGTGAGCGCAGGCGATACCATCCGGATATGCCGGCGCACGAACCGCGCTGCGGTCACTTCCCGTTCTGGGAATCGGTAGCTGCCCTTTCGGGCAGCCATCCGCCACCCAGCGCCTGGAACAGGGCCACGCGCGCGGTCAAGGCGTCGGAGCGTGCCTGGATCAGCGCCAGTTCCGCGGCGAGCAGACCGCGCTGGGCATCGAGCTGTTCGAGATAGGGCGAATAGCCGGCCGCATAGCGCGCGCTGGCGTGCCGGTATGCCCGCGCCAGCGCGTCGCGCTGCGCGGTCAGGATGGCGGCCTGTTCGTCGGTGCGGACGGCACCGACTAGCGCGTCGTTGACTTCGCGAAAGGCGTTGAGCGCAACCTTGCGATAGGCGTACGCCGCCGCATCGCGCTGTGCTGCCGCGCTTTCCGCGCCGGCGCGCAGGCGCCCGCCTTCGAACAGCGGCGCCAGCACGCTTCCACCCGCCGACCAGATCGTGATCGGGTCGGCCAGCAGAGTTGACAGGGCCGCTCCCGCCGAAGCTGAAAGCCGCACTTGGGGCAGGAAGCGCTTGCGCGCCGCAGCCAGAGCATGATCGGCACCGGCCAGCTGCCATTCCGCCTGCGCGACATCGGGGCGGCGACGCAGCAGTTCGGAGGGCAGCGCCTCCGGAATCGCCGGTTCGCGCAGCGCGGCCAGCGTGGTGCCGCGCGCGACATCGCCGGGAAGATCACCCGCCAGCACGCGCAATCCGTTTTCCTGCCGGGCTATGCCCTGTTCGATCGCCGGGATGATCTGCGCGGCAGACTGGTATTCCGCTTCGGCCTGCTCCAGTTCCAGCCGCGAGGCATAGCCCGCATCGGTCCGGCGGCGCATCAGGTTCAGCGCCTGCGCGCGGGCCGTGAGCGTCTCGCGCGCGACCTCCAGCCGGGCATCGAGCGCGCGCAGGGTGATATACCCGCTGGCCACCGCTGACGCGATCGACAGATGCACGGCATCGCGCGCCGCCTCGCTGGCGAACCACGCGGACCGGGCTGCCGACGCCTGATCGGACAGGCGGCCGAACAGATCGACTTCCCATGCCACCTGCAGCTGCGGTTGCGCGGCCGTCTGCTCTACCGGCTTGCCGAAGGCATTGACGCTGCGCGATTGGGCCGACGCGCCGGTGGCATCCAGCGTGGGCAGCAAGGCGGCGCGCGCCGCCATCTCCTGCGCCCGCGCATCGCGCACGCGCGCGGCCGCGATGGCGATATCGGGATTGCCGGCCAGCGCCCGTTCGACCAGCCCGGTCATCACGGGGTCCCCGAACGCCTGCCACCACGCCGGTTCGACCAGGCCGGACTGCGCGGTATCGACCCGCCATTCTGTCGGCGCCACCACGGGCGCCACCTGCGCCGTCTCGATATGCGGGCCGGCGCACGCCGCCAGCGCGGCACAGAGCGCCACCGGAAGCGAATGGATCGCGGAACGGCGCATCAGTGCCTCGTCGCCACGCGCACTTCGACCGACATGCCCGGCCGCAGGCGGGCCGCCGCCGCCTGCCCAGGATCGATGCGTATGCGCACCGCGATCCGCTGGGGAATCTTGACGAAGTTGCCGGTGGCGTTGTCCGGCTTGAGCACCGCGAATTCGGACCCCGCCGCTGGCGAGAGGTTCTCCACCTTGCCCGTCAGCTTCGTTCCGTTCAGCGCGTCGACCCGGAACGTCACCGGCTGCCCGATCCGCATGCCGCTGGTCTGCGCTTCCTTGAAGTTGGCGATGATCCAGAAGTCGTTGGGCACCAGGAACATGAGCTGCGTGCCCGCCGTGACGAAGGCCCCGTTGCGCACCCCGATCTCGGACAGCTGGCCGTCCGACGGCGCGCGGATCACGGTGTTGTCGAGATCGACCTGCGCCAACCGGAGCTGCGCCTTCGCCCCTTCCACCGCCGCTTCCAGCCCGCCCCGGCCGACCAGCACCGAACGCACGTCCTGCTGGCCGACCTGCTGCGTTGCCGATGCCTGCCGGACGCCCGCCTGCGCGGCCAGCAACGCGGCACGCGTCTGGTCGCGCTCGCGTTCGGAAATCGATCCGTCAGCCACCAGCGCGTTCGCGCGCTTCATGTCCGCCTCCGCCCGCACGAGCTGCGCTTGCGCGTTGGCGATCCCGGCTTCCTGCCCGGTCAGCGCCGCTTCGCGCGCGCGCTGGCTCTGTTGCGAATTGGCAAGCGCGGCCAGTTGCGCGGCCAGGTTGGCCTTGGCCTGTTCGACGCGCGCGGCATAGATGCGGTCATCGATCGTGGCCAGCACCTGCCCGGCCTTCACCTGCGCGAAGTCGCGAACCGGCACGGACGTCACATAGCCGCTCACCTGCGGGCTGATCACGGTGACCCTGCCCCGGACATAGGCGTTGTCCGTGCCCTCGCTCCAGCCCGCGAACGGGGGCAATTGCCAAGCGTAAAGGATCGCCAGCGCCGCCGCCACGGCGATCGCGGCGATGACGATCACGGTCAGGCGGCTCTTGGCTGGCGGCCTCCAGCCGTTGGGCACGGGGTTGACCTGTGGATCGGCCGGGGCCGGTTCCGCCCTGATCGTTTCGCTTGGCCCCTGATCCGTCATGCGCTTTCCCCGTTTCGCCCCGTGGCGGGACTCGCCATCGCGGCCGCCTGCTCGGCCATCTTCTGTTGCAGGAGAATCACTGGCGAAATCTCGTGCCGTCGCAGGATCGCGCGGCGGATCGCCACGCCCCACAGCGCCGCCGCCACCGCCAGCACGCAGACCACCAGAAACAGATCGTCAAAGGCAAGAATATGCGCCTCGCGCGTGGTCTGCTGCGAAAGCAGGGCAACGCCTTCCGCGCTCCGCAGCGCCGGGTCGCCGATCACCGGCGCGACCGCGCCCGAACCTGCCCGCACGCGCAACGCCACCTGCGGGTCGGTCATGACCACGTCCTGCACCAGCTCGTGCGAATGGTACTTCTCCCGCATCGTCTCGAACGTGCCGAGGGCGGCGGTGCCGACAAGGCCGCCTATGCTTTGGCTCAGGCTAAACAGAACCACGAAGCTGATGAAATTGCGCGGCCCGGCCAGCAGCGTCCGGGCCATGCCGATCACCATCGCCTGCGCCATGAACAGCAGCGAGGCGAACCCGATCAGCGCCTGGCTGAAATAGAACATCTCCGGCCGGCTGAGGTTGGTCGATCCCGCATCGATGTAAGCGCCGATCGCGATCAGCACGGCGGACACGATGATCGGGCGCGTCAAATTCTCGGGATTGAAGGTCAGCACCGCCACGGTCATGCCTGCGATCGAGGCCAGCACGATCACCAGGTTCAGCGTCACCATCTGGTCGTTGATCATGCCCACCACGTTGAGCAGGCCCACCGACCCGAACGCCTGTTCCGACAGCAGAATGCGCACGGAGGCCGCCACGGCCATCAGCCGCAGCATCTCGCGCGTGCCCAGCCAGCGCGTGTTGATCAGCGGGTTCTCGCGAAAATGCTCGATCAGCAGCGCCCCCGCGATCATCACCATGCTGCCGGCCAGCGCCCACCCGATCCACGCGCGGTCGGTCCACCATTCGATGCGGCCCTGCGTCAGCGCCGCGATCAGCAGCCACAGGCCAGGCCCGAGCAGCGCGAAGGTGAGAAAATCGGCGCGCTCGAACACCTTGAACCGCTCGCTCGGCGGCAGGGGCAGCACCATGATCGCGGCCAGCATGGCCAGCGCCAGCCCCAGTTCGAACCAGTACAGCATGTGCCAGTCGCCCCATTCCAGCAGGCCCGGCGAAAGCACGCGCGCCAGCGGCGTCGCCAGTTGCGGGATGGAGATGCCCAGCATCACCCCGACCAGCCGCTTGGGCGCGGGCATGGCCTGCATCAGATAGAGGATGGTCAGCGACGTGAGCGCCGCCGCCGCCATGCCGCTGGCCGCGCGCACCAGCACCGACGACCAGAAGCCGTGGACGAACAAGTGCAGCAGCGTCGCCAGCGCATAGGCGCCCAGCATGTACCGGACGAAACTCTGCAGGCCGAACTGTTGCCGGAACTTCACCAGCAGCAGGTTCGCCGTGGTGTTGGTCATAAGATAGGCCGCCGTCAGCCAGGCCGCCTCGTTGGAATAGAGGCCCAGCGTGCCCTGCGCGAAGTTGAGATTGACCGCCACCAGCGCATTGCCCAGGCCCGCGGTCACGCCAATCAGCACACCGACCGCGAAATACCCCACGCGCCGCCGCGCGGGATGATCGGGATTGGCGGGCGACCCTGGCAGGGTGGGCCGTTCATGCGGTTTGAACTGATAGACGTCCTGTCCGTCCACGCCGCCCCCGGCCGCCAGAATGGCAACGATCGGAACACTATAGGGCGCGTCGCAAGGACAGGCAACGCGATGGGCGACCTTTTCGATCTTTTCTATTTTCCGGAAAAGTCTGAACAAATTTATCCGGATTTCCGGAAAATCCCAGCCGCGTATCCTGCCGCTCGCAATCACGGAAACCTTCCGGATCAGAGGGAAAGCGGCCATGAAGAACCACCTGCTCTCGCTGGGCGCCGGCATCCTGATCGGCCTCCTCTACGCCACGCTGGGGGTGCACTCGCCAGCGCCTCCGGTCATCGCCCTGACCGGGCTGCTCGGGATGCTGGCCGGGGAACGCGTGGCCTCTCCGATCCGGCGAATCGTTCTGCGCCGCACCCGTCCGGCCGACTGAATCCCATCCCGGCCGTCACACCGGCCAAGCCCAAGGAAAGCCCATGACCGACCTTCTCCTCGTCAACGCCAAGGTAACGACGCTTGATCGCGCCAATCCGGTGGCGGAGGCTGTTGCGATCCGGGATGGCCGGTTTCTGACCGTCGGTAGCGAAGCGGAGGTTCGCGCCGCGGCCCTGCCCGATGCGCAAGTGATCGACGCCGGGGGTCGCCGCGTCATTCCCGGTCTGATCGACAGCCACATGCACATCATCCGCGGTGGTCTGAACTTCAACATGGAACTGCGCTGGGACGGCGTGCCCTCGCTGGCCGAGGTGATGACCATGCTGAAGCAGCAGGTCGATCGCACCCCCGCGCCGCAATGGGTGCGCGTGGTGGGCGGCTTCACCGAGCACCAGTTCGCCGAGAAGCGCCTGCCGACGATCGCCGAGCTCAACGCCGTCGCGCCCGATACGCCGGTGTTCATCCTGCACCTCTACGACCGCGCCCTGCTCAACGCCGCCGCGCTGCGCGTGGTGGGCTACACCAAGGACACGCCCAATCCGCCCGGTGGCGAGATCGTGCGCGATGCGGCGGGCAACCCGACCGGCCTGCTGCTGGCCCAGCCCAACGCCACGATCCTCTATTCTACGCTGGCCAAGGGACCCAAACTTCCCGAGGATTATCAGATCAATTCCACCCGCCACTTCATGCGCGATGTGAACAGTCTGGGCGTGACCGGCGTGATCGATGCCGGCGGCGGGTTCCAGAACTATCCCGACGACTACCGGATCATCGAGAAGCTGCACCAGGACGGCGAACTGACCGTGCGCATCAGCTACAACCTGTTCACGCAGAAGCCGAAGGAGGAACTCGCCGACTTCAGCGGATGGGTGAAGCAGGTCAGCCCCGGCCAGGGCGACGACAGCTACCGCCACAACGGCGCGGGCGAGATGCTGGTCTATTCCGCGGCCGACTTCGAGGACTTCCGCGTCGCCCGGCCCGACATGCCGCCCAGCATGGAAGGCGATCTCGAACCGGTCATCCGCCTGCTCGCCGAACACCGCTGGCCTTGGCGCCTCCACGCCACCTACGACCAGACCATCGGCCGCGCGCTCGATGTGTACGAGAAGGTCCATCGCGATATCCCGCTGACCGGGATCAACTGGTTCTTCGACCATGCCGAGACGATCAGCGACCGCAATATCGACCGCATCGCCGCGCTGGGCGGCGGCATCGCCGTGCAGCACCGCATGGCCTATCAGGGCGAATACTTCGTCGAACGCTATGGCGCCAGGGCGGCCGAGCGCACCCCGCCGATCACGAAGATGATTGCCGCGGGCATCCCGGTGGGCGCGGGCACGGATGCCACGCGCGTCGCCAGCTACAACCCGTGGGTGTCGCTGTCCTGGCTGGTCACCGGGCGCACGGTGGGCGGGCTCACGCTCTATCCCGGTGCCAACCGCGTCAGCCGGGAAAAGGCTCTGGCGATGTGGACTTACGAGAATACGTGGTTTTCCAACGAAGTGGGGAAGAAAGGTCAGATCAAGGCGGAGCAGCTTGCCGATCTGGCGGTGCTGTCGGACGATTACTTCAGCGTGCCCGAGCACGCGATCGTCCACATCCGCTCGGTCCTGACGCTGCTGGGCGGCAAGGTCGTCCATGGCGAGGGCGACTATGCACCGCTCGCCCCGGCCCTGCCGCGCCCGATGCCCGACTGGTCCCCGGTCGCGACCTTCGGCGGTTACCATAAGACGCCCGAGGCACGGGCCAAGCTCGCTTCGGCCTGCGGTTGCCACTCCGCCTGCGGCGTCCATGGCCACGATCACGCCGCCGCGCTGGGCGCATCGGTGCCGGCAGCCGACGTGCAGACCTTCTGGGGCGCGCTCGGCTGCGGCTGCTGGGCCGTTTGAACTTAAGAGATCGGAGAAATCACATGAGAAAGTTTACTTATCTCGCTGCTATTAGCTTGGTTCTTTCTGCTCCAACCTCTTTCGCGCGCGATACGGCCGCCACCGACTACGCCGTCGGGCCGCAGTACGACACGACCCATGTCTACGTGCCCGAAGACGCCTTCGACACCTTCGTCGCCAGCTTCGTCGCCACCTTCGGCGGCAGCACCAGCAAGCAGGGCGAATTCCAGGTCACGCCCACCAAGAGCCTGACCAAGTCGCAGCTTGCGCTGACGCCCGCTGGCACGGTGTCCACCTTCGGCTTCAAGACGCCGATCCCCTACCCCTTCGGCGACGAGCGCACCGGCTATCTGGTCACCGACATGGACGCCGCCATCGCTTCCGCGGTGAAGCATGGCGCGGTGCGCCGGCTCGATGCCTTTCCCGATCCGATCGGCCGCGACGTGGTGATCCAGTGGCCGGGCGGCGTGAACATGCAACTCTACTGGCACACCGCCAAGCCGAGCTACGCGCCGCTCGCCACCGTGCCCGAGAACCGCATTTATCTGACGGCCGATGCCGCCGACCGCTTCATCGCGAGCTGGACCGGCTTCGCGCACGGCCGGGTCACGGCGGACAACCGCGCCGCGTCGGGGGCCGAGGTGGGCCAGCCTGGCAAGACGATCCGCCGCGTCGCGATCGACAGCGGCTATGGCCGGATGGTCGTCTTCGTCACCGACGGGCAGCTTCCCTGGCCCTATGGCCGCGACATGACCGGCTACGAGACGGCGGATCTGGCCGCCACGCTGACGCGGGCCAAGGCCGCCGGTGTCGAGACGCTGGTCGCCCCGTTCACCGCCAACGCCCGCCAGAGCGCGATTGTGCGCTTCCCCGGCGGCTACATCGCCGAAATCCACGCCGCGGCGGCGCAGTGACATGGCCGCCGATGCCCCGCCCCGCTTCGTGGACCAGCTGCTCGGCTGGACGCCGACGTGGTTCGTCGCCCGCCTACTGCTGGTCAGCGCCTACCTTCTGGGCGGCGTGACCAAACTAGCGGACTGGCCCGGCGCCCTGGCGGAGCAGGCGCATTTTGGGTTACATCCCGCTGGTTTATGGGCCGCTCTTACCATTCTTGTCGAGATCATCGGTCCGCTGCTGATCCTTGCCGGCCGCCTCGTCTGGCTGGGCGCCGGCATGCTCGGCGTGTTCACAGTACTGGCCGCGATGGTGGCCAACGCCTTCTGGACCCTGCCCACCGGCGCGGACCGGTTCATGGCGACCAACGCCTTCTTCGAGCACCTCGGGCTGGCGGGCGGCTTCGTGCTGGTGGCGCTGGTGGCGCGACAGGCCCGGTGACATGGCGCAGTGACATGGCGCGCCGCGTCCTCCTCGCGCTGCTGCTCGTCGTGCTGTCTTTGCTACGGCCCGCCCCAGCGGCCGCCCAGACCGCCGAAGCCTGGCAGGCGCCCACGCTGAGCATCACGCGCTATGACGAGGACTGGTCGGACCTGGCCGACGCGGCAAAGCGCGCCCACCACTGGACCGGCCCCTTCAAATACATCCCGCTGGGCGGTGATGCCTGGCTATCCACGGGCATCGAGGTGCGCCTGCGCAACGAGAACAACCGCAACGCGCTGTGGGGCGGCGCGCAGGCGCCCGACGACAGCTTCCTGTGGGTGCGCGCGCTGCCCTATGCCGATCTCCATGCCGGGCCGGTGCGCCTGTTCGCCCAGCCCATCGTCGCCTATGCCGCCGGCGTCGCTCCCGCCCCCGGTCCGGTCGACCGCACCGGGATCGACCTGCTGCAAGGCTTCGCCGAAGTCGACGCGGGGCCGGTCACGCTGCGCGCCGGGCGCCAGATGCTCTCGCTTGGCACCGAACGGCTCGTCGGCACCCGCTATGGCCCGAACGTGCCGCTGGCCTTCGATGGCGTGCGCGCCATCGTTACCCACGGGCAGGCCCAGCTCAGCCTGCTGGCGGTGAAGCCGGTGCTCTCGCGCCCCGGCAACTTCGACGATCGCACGTCCCCCACCAAGGCGCTGTGGGGCGCTTACGTCACGGTGCCGGGCGTCGACCTCTACTATCTCGGCTATCGCAACCGCGATGCCCGGTTCGGCGCTGCGCAAGGCCGCGAACGCCGCCACAGCTTTGGTGCGCGGCTCCACGGCGCGCGCGCCGGCTGGCACTGGAATGTCGAGGGCGTCTATCAGTTCGGCGATTTTGCGGGGCGACCGATCGCGGCTTGGACGCTGGGTAGCGAAGTGGGCCGCGCCGTGCCGCTGGGCCGCCTCTCGCCCGACCTGACCGTGCGCTTCAACGTGGTCAGCGGCGACCGCAATCCGCGCGATAATCATCTCGGCACGTTCAACGCGCTGTTCCCCAAGGGCAAGTACTTCGGCGAGCTTTCTCCCGTGGGGCCGACCAACATCGTCAGCCTCAATCCCCGGATCAGCGCGCCGCTGGGCAAGGGATGGTCCGGCAGCATCGCCGCCATGGCCTATTGGCGCTACACGGCCGGCGATGGCGTCTATGACATTCCCGGCAACCTGATCCGCGCGCCCGGCACCAGCCACGCCCGCTTCATCGGCAAGGAAGCCGAAGCCACGCTCGCATGGCAAACCACCGCCGAACTGGAACTGTCCGCCTCCCTCTCGGTCTTCACACCGGGAACCTTCATCCGCGAAACCGGCCCCGCGCACACCATCACCATGATCGGCTTCGAAAGCAATTTCCGCTTTTAGGGCAAAGGAAGAACCAGCCATGTCTGAATCCGGTAAACCATCGACCTCGCCCCTTCCGGGCCTGCTGCTGCTGCTGTCGGTCACCACCGGGCTGGTCGATGCGGTCAGCGTGCTGGGGCTGGGCAAGGTGTTCACCGCCAACATGACCGGGAACATCGTCTTCCTGGGCTTCGCCGCCGCCGGCACCCCCGGCTTCCGCATTGCACCCTATCTTGTCGCGCTGCTCGCCTTCTTCGGCGGCGCGCTGTTGGCAGGCCGGGTTGGCCAGCGGTTCGGCCGCGAGCCGCTGCGCCGCTGGCTTACCATCTCCGCCCTGATCGAGACCATCGCCCTGTGGCTGGCGGCTGCAGTGGCGCTGACCTTCCGCGTGCCGGCGCAGGAGCCGGAGGCGGCACTGTTCGCGATCATCGCGCTGACCGCCATCGCCATGGGGTTCCGCAACGCCACCGTTCGCCAGCTCAAGGTGCCGGACCTCACCACCACCGTCCTGACGCTCACCATCACCGGCATCGCCGCCGATTCCCATCTGGCGGGTGGCGGCAATCCCAATCTTTCCCGCAGGCTCGGGGCGATCCTGGCCATTTTCGCGGGCGCGGCCGGGGGTGCGCTGATGGTCATCCATGCCGGGCTTGCCCTGCCGTTGTGCGTGGCGGGGGCGATCATCATGGGCGGCACGCTCGCCTGCGTGCGCCATCCCGCCGCGGCCATGCCCCACGCCAACGGATAGTGCCCGAGATGCCAATCCACGATGGCGCAAAGAGAGAACTTATTGGCGCAAATTCAAAAGAATCTACTCCAGGCCTGAACTAGGGAAATCCGCAACGGCATCAGGCCGGCCACAAAAGCGGCCCGTACGGGGGAATGTTCTGAATGGCGCATGCGGCCGTCGTGATCGATCAGCCCGGCCCGGAGCGGACGAGCGCCTATGGCTGGATCGTGTTCGCGCTGAGCTTCGGGCTGCTGATGTCCGATCACATGGCCCGGCAGGTGCTCAATGCGGTCAACCCTCTGCTCAAGGCCGAATGGAACCTGGGCGATGCCGAGGTCGCCTCGCTGTCCAGCGTGGTCGCGCTGGCGGTGGGCCTGCTGACGTTTCCGCTCTCGCTGGCGGCCGACCGGTTCGGCCGGGTGCGCAGCCTGTTCGCGATGGCAACGCTTTGGAGCCTTGCCACGCTGGGCGGCGCGCTGGCGCAGAGCTATCACCAGATGCTGTTCGCCCGGCTGCTCGTCGGCGTGGGCGAGGCGGCCTATGGCAGCGTGGGCATCGCCGTGGTGCTGGCGGTGTTTCCAGTGGGACTGCGTTCGACGCTGTCTTCCTCGTTTCTGGCGGGCTCGGTCGTCGGGCAGATGGTCGGCGTGGCGGTCGGCGGCCAGATCGCGGCGGCGCACGGCTGGCGCAGCGCGTTCGAGGCGATCGGTGGAGCCGGTCTGGTGCTGGCGGCGCTCTATCTGCTGATCGTGCGCGAAAGCCGCCTGGGTCCGGCCCCCTCGCGCGAGAAGCTGGATTGGCGCATGCTGGGGCGCCAACTGTTCGGACGCCGCTTGTTGTGGCTGACCTATTTCGCCAGCGGCAGCCAGCTGTTCTGCGCCGGCGCGCTTTCCGTGTTCCTGCCGCTGCTGCTGACGCGATATTATGCCATGCCGATCGATCGCGCGGGCAGGACGACCGCGCTGTTCCTGCTGGTCTGCGCGATCGGCATGGTTGCCTGCGGCGTGGTGGGCGACCGCCTCGCCCGGCGCGATCCGGCGATCAAGCCGCGTGTTGCGCTGGTTTATGCGCTGATGGCCGCCGCGTTCTTTACCGGCGCCTTTCTTGCGCCGCCGGGCGCCGTGCAGCTCGCGCTGATCGGGTGCGCGCTGCTGGTTGTGGCCGGCGTGGCGGGGATTGCAGGGGCGATGGCGGCGAACCTCACGCCGCGCGCGATCCACGGCACGGTGATGGCGGTCCTGGCGCTCAGCAACAACCTGCTTGGCCTGGCGCCGGGTCCGTTCGTGACCGGACTGATCGCCGACAGGATCGGGCTGGACAAGGCGCTGCTGATCCTCCCGGTGCCCTGCCTGCTGTGCGCGCTCAGCCTTGTCCTCGCCCGCGGGGACTATGCGCGGGCAATGCGGCACGGGTAGCCGCCGGTCCCATAGGCCCCCTTTATTCGTCCACCTGCTCTTAAGGGCGTGACAAGCGCAAACCCGCGCGAATAGGATCGCGATCGGAGGGCGGAAGGGTGTGCTGCGGTCGCTTCGCGTGCACCGCGCACCCTCGTCGGCAGGGGGTGACATGGGCGGACTGATTTCAAGGCAATCCCGGACGGTTGTTCTGGCGCTGGCCAGCGCGCTGGCTTGCGCTGGACCGGCGGGGGCTTCGACGCTGATTACCGGGGCGACGGTCTATGACGGGTCCGGCGCGGCGGGACAGAAGGTCTCCGTGCGTGTGGATGGAGACCGGATCGTGGCGGTCGGCGATCTGCCGGCCACACCCGCCGACACGGTGATACGGGGCGACGGGCTTGCCCTCGCCCCCGGTTTCATCGACAGCCACAGCCATCACGACCGGGGCGATTATGCCGATCGGGCGATGCCGGTGCTGCTGGCGCAGGGCGTGACCACCGTGGTGGTCGGGCAGGACGGGGGCAGCGACGGCCCCTTCGCCGAAACCGCCGCCCGCTTCGCCGCGCGGCCCGCCGCCGTCAACGTCACCGCCTATACCGGGCACGGTTACTTGCGCGAAAAGGTGATGGGCGAGGATTACAAGCGCACCGCCACGCCCGCCGAAGTCACCGCGATGCAGGCGCTGCTCGATGCCGATCTCAAGGCCGGATCGCTGGGCCTGTCCACCGGCCTCGAATACGATCCCGGCATCTATTCGGACCATGGCGAACTGCTCGCGCTCGCCCGCACCACGCAGGCGGATCACGGGCGCTACATCAGCCACATGCGCAACGAGGACCTGACCTTCGACGCCGCGCTCGATGAACTGCTAGACCTGGGCGAGAAGACCGGCGTGCCCGTGCAGATCTCGCACCTCAAGCTGGGTCTGGTCGATCGCTGGGGCGATGCCGGCAAGGTGCTGGCCAGGCTGGATGCGGCGCGGGCGCGCGGGATCAAGGTGACGGCGGACGTCTATCCTTACGAATACTGGCAATCGACGCTGACCGTGCTGTTTCCAAAGCGCGATTTCACCGACATCGCCGCCGCGCGCTTCGCGCTGACGCACCTGACCACGCCCGCCGGCATGTTGCTTGGCTTCTATGCGCCCAACCCGGCCTATGTCGGCCACACCATCGCCGATATCGCCGCCGAGCGGCACGAGGAGCCGGCCGCGACCTATCTCTGGCTGATCCAGACGGCCCAGGCCTGGCGCAAGGCGCATCCGGATGCCGACCGCGTGGAAGCGGTGATCGGCACCGCGATGTCGCCCGCCGACGTCGCCGATTTCATCGCCTGGCCCAACAGCAACATCTGTTCGGACGGCATGGTCGGATCGCGCCACCCGCGCGGGGCCGGCGCTTTCGCCAAGGTGCTGCGGCTCTATGTGCGCGAACAGCACCGGCTGACGCTGCCGGAAGCGATCCACAAGATGACCGCGCTTTCGGCCGAGCACATCGGGCTGGAAGGGCGCGGCCTGATCAAGCCCGGCTACAAGGCCGATCTGGTGCTGTTCAATCCCGACACCATCGCCGATCACGCCACGGTGGAGAACCCCGGCGCGCTGGCCACGGGCGTTTCCGACGTGATCGTCAACGGCGTGATGGTCTATCGCGAGGGCAAGGCGACCGGCAGTTATCCCGGCCAGTTCCTCAAGCGGGGCGGCCTGTGATGCAGCGGCGCGGCTTCCTGAAGGCCGGCGCCGGACTGGCCGCCTTCGGAGCCGGCCGCGCCCTGGCCGCGCCGATCCTGTCGGCAGGCAACTTCGGCCTGACGCCTGCCCGCGCCGCCCGGCGCAACGGCTGGATCGAAGTGGATGCCGGCGCGTTCGAGGCCAATATCGACGCGGTGCGCCAGTGGACGGGCGGTACGCGCCTGTGCGCGGTGATGAAGGCCGATGCCTATGGCAACGGCATCGCGCTGCTGATCCCCTCGATCCTGCGCAAGCGCGTGACCGACGTGGCGATCACCTCGAACGACGAGGCCCGCGTGGCGCGCCAGCTCGGCTTTCGCGGCCGGCTGATCCGCATCCGCACCGCCACGCCCGAGGAGATGGAAGACGGTTTCGCCCATGGCATCACCGAGCTGATCGCCAATCCGCTGGCCGCCGAGCGGCTGCAGGCGCTGTGGCGGCAGCGCAAGCCGAAAGGGCCGCTTGCCGTCCACCTCGCCCTCAACGCCGGGGGGATGAGCCGCAACGGCGTGGAGCTTTCGAGCCTCTATGGCCAGGCCGACGCCCGCGCGCTGCTGGCGCTCAAGGGCCTGCGCATTACGGGCGCGATGACCCACTATCCGAGCGAGGAAGCCGCTGACATCCTTGGCCAGCTCGGGCGCTTTCAGGAGGACCTCGGCTGGCTGGCCTCGGCCGGCCTCGATACCCGCCCGCTACTGCGCCACACTGCCAATACCTTCGCCACGCTGGAGCATCCCGAAACCCGGCTCGACATGATGCGCGTGGGCGGCGCGATCTATGGTGATCCGGGCAGCACGAAGACCGACAAATTCCGGCCGACGATGGCGATCAAGTCCCGCGTGGCCGCAGTGAACCACTATCCCGCCGGGCAGACGGTCAACTACGACCGCACCTACCGCCTCGATCGTGAAAGCTGGCTCGCCAACATTCCGATCGGCTATTCCGATGGCTACCGGCGCGGGTTCAGCCATGCCAACCGGCCGGAGTTCGAGGCGGAGAGCCGCAACCGCACCGAAGTGCTGATCGGCGGCCGGCGCTTCCCCATCGTGGGCCGGGTGACGATGAACACGATGATGGCGGACGTCACCGGCTGGCAGGACAAGGTCCGGCTCGATGACGAGGTCGTCCTGTTCGGCGCGCAAGGCGCGGACCGGATCACGCAGGCGGAATTCGAACGCAACGGCAGCGTCTATGGACCCGAAGCGCTGACCGTGATGGGCGCGACATTGCCGCGCGTGCTGAAAGCAGGCTGAAGCCGCCTATCCCCTCACCGCTTCGCGCACGCGGGCGAGCGCCGCGGCCAGCGGATCGGTTTCGCCCAGAATACGGAACGTGCCGTTCATGGTGAAGAAGCAGTGCCCGTGGACGGTCGCCAGCAGCGACCGCGCCAGCGCGGGCGCCTCCCCGCCGCGTTCCGGCGGCAGCACCGCGACGAGTTCGGCCACCACGATCTCGAAGATCGCGGTCACCTGCCGAGCGTAGCTTTCCGGCGGTTGCATGTCATCGGGCAGGCGAAAGTCGTAGAGCGCAGCCCAGGCATGGCGGTTGACGACGGCGAATTCGAAATAGGCGTCGACCGCCCGCTTCAGCCGGTCGCCATGCTCGCCGGCGAGCCGCGTTTCCAGATAATCACGCCACAGGTCCAGCGTGCGGCCGTTGATCGCCAGGATCAGCCCCTCATAAGTGCCGAACACGTTGTAGATCGTGCCGATCGAATAGCCGATCCGCTTCGCGACCTCCCGCGCCGAGAAGCGGGCAAAGCCCACTTCCAGCATCTGGCGATGCCCTTCCGCGACGATCATTTCGCGCAGTTCGGGGCGGGAGTGGTCGGATCGGCGGCCCATCTCAGTTTTGCGTGCTCATTCCTGCCTGCTCATCCCCGTTCGCGGACGAACGGATACTTCATCTGCGCCAGATAGCCGTTGGGCACGCGTTCGGGAACGCCGTATCCGGTTGGCCACTGGCTGTCGGGGAAGTAATGCGTGCCAAACAACCGGTCGAGGATCGGGAAATGGATGGCGAAGTTCTTGTCCACGCCTTCGGCCTCGATCGCGTGGTGCCAGTGGTGGAAGCGCGGCACAACCACGAACTTGCCCAGCACGTTGAAATCGCCGCGCAGGTTGGCGTGGACCAGCGAGGCATAGACATAGACCATCCCGACATAGGCCTGCATCACCGATGGCGCGAAGCCCAGCGTCAGCAGCGGCAGCGACGTCACTCCGCGCAACAGCACGATCTCCACGAAGTGCATCCGCGCGCCGGCCAGCCAGTCCATCGCCTTCGCGCTGTGGTGCACGGCATGGAAGCCCCACAGGAACGGCACGCGGTGGAACAGGCGATGGAACCAGTACTGCGCCAGATCGGTCAGGATCATGGCTAGCAGGAACTGCACCGGCCATGGCAGGCTGCCCACGGCCGACCGGGTATGATCGAGCCAACCGAAATGGGTGTTGACGTAGCTCGACGGCGCCAGCGCAAGGAAGGTGATGAACTGCACCAGCATCGAACTGACAAGGTAATAGAACAGGTCTTCGCGCCATTCGGTGCGGAACAGGCGCTGCTTGGAAAGGTGCGGGAAGATGCGCTCGATCGGCGCGAACATCAGGCCCGTGGCGATCATGTTCACCGCGAAGAAATCGACGCCGAAGAACACGCCCCAGTCGTGTGTTTCGCGCGGCTGAACCGCCGCGCCGCCCAGGATCGAAGCGACCAGCGCCAGCACCAGCGCGGTGCCGCCCAGCGCCTTGCGCGGGCGCAGCAGCAGGCTGAGCAAGGCCAGCGCATAGGCGCCGAGCAAGGTCAGGTGCACGAACGGGCGGAAGCCCTGCATGTCGCGCAGCTTGGCCAGTTCCGGCATGGCAAACCATTCGGGCCAGCGCAGCGCCGCCACGAAGCACAGGCCGGCCACCGCCAGCACGATCGCGAAAAATCCGGCGAACCAGCCCGTGCCGAAGCCACGCGCCTCGATCGGCGCTTCCAGATCGCGTTTCAGGCTTTCCCAGTACCCTCTGCTCATCGCAGCCATTCCCTCTTGCGGACGCGCCGATTCCATGCGGCACGGAAGATACGATACCGCCAAATTATACAGTGTCTATTATTAAATTGAACAATGCTAATTTTTGGGGTAGCATCCGGTCCCAAGGAGAACCGGTGATGGGATTGATCCTCACGCTGATCGTGTTCGTGGGCGGAGCGCTGCTGCTGGGCGCGCGATCGCGGATTGCAGAGCTTGAGCGCCGCCTGCGGCTGGTGGAGGACGAGTTGCGCCGGCGCATCGCGGCGGGCGCGATGCCGCGCATCGAATCGGTCGAGCCGACAGTGGAAACACCCTTACCGATGGTGGCCGAGGCCCAGCCGGAAACACCGGCGGCAGCGGCACCCGAACCCGAAATCGAAACGCCCCCTCCCTCGCCGCCCGAACCCATGGCCGAAACGCTACCGGCGATGGCCTGGGAAATACCGGCGGAACCCGCCGTGGAATCGCCGGCTGAACCCGAGCCTGCTCCGGAGCCGGAACCCGCACCGGCCATGCGCCGCGCGGCGATCAATTTTGAGGAACTGTTCGGCCGCAAGCTCCCGATTTGGGCCGGCGGCATCACGCTCGCCATCGCCGGCGTGCTGATCGTCAAATACGCCATCGACCGAGGCATCTTCGCGCGCATCTTCACCCCCGGCGTGCAGGCGGTCTGCGGCATGCTGTTCGGCTTTGGCCTGATCGGCGCGGCCGAATGGGCGTGGCGCGCGCGCGAAAAGGTGGCCGATCCGCGCGTCAGCCAGGCGCTGTCCGGCGCGGGCATTTCCACGCTCTACGCGGCGCTGCTGGTGGCCGCCAACCTCTATCACCTGATCCCCCCGCTCGCGGCCTTCGCCGGCCTCGCGCTGGTGACGGGCGGGGCGTTGTGGCTCTCGCTGCGCCACGGCATGCCCAGCGCCGTGCTGGGGCTGGCGGGCGGCCTTGCTGCGCCGGCGCTGACGGTGGGGCTGGACGCCAACGTGCCGATGCTCGCCGTCTATCTCGGCTTCACCATTGCCGGCTTGGCCGGCGTGGCGCGGGCACAGCGCTGGCCATGGCTTGCCCTGCTGGCCCTGCTCGGCGGCGCCGGATGGAGCCTGTGGCTGATCCTGGCCGGCAAGGCGCTGGAAACGGCGGGCGCGCTGTCGATTGGCGGCTTCGTGATGCTGCTGGCCATCGTCCTGCCGTTGTTCGCCTTTGCCGGCGCGGCGCAACGCCTGCTGCGGTCCGCCGCCGCCGTGATCGGCGCCGCGCAGCTTGGCCTGCTGGTCGCGCTGGGCGGGTTCCTGCCGCTGCACTGGGGCCTGTTCGCGCTGATCGCCGCCGCCGGCCAGTTCCTTGCCTGGCGCGAACGCGACCTGGCGATCGTGCCGACACTGAGCGCTGCGCTCTCGTTCATCCTGCTGATGCTCTGGCCGCATCCGGCAACCGTCTGGCTGCTGACCATGGGGCTGGCGCTTGCCGCGATCCACGCGGGGCCGCTGCTGGCAAGGCTTTGGCAAGCGCCGGCGCGCCTGCAACGCGCGGTCGAACTGGCGGGCATCGCCGTGGCCGCGCCGCTGCTCGCGCTGCGCCACGCGGAGCATGTGTGGACGGGGTACAGTCTTCCCGTGGCCCTGTGCGCGCTCGGCGGAGCGCTGCTGGCGCTGGGCGCGGCCGCACTCGGCTGGCGCGCGCCCGATCGGCGCGCGGACCGGCGCTTCGCCCTGTTGCTGGCAACCGGCGGCGGCCTGCTCATCACCGCCGCGTGGTTCGCGTTCGCCCATTGGCAGGCGCCGCTGTGGACCATGCTGGTGGCGCTCGCCGGGCTGGCCCTGTCCGCCAAGGCCGACGACCGCCGGATAGAACCGATCGCCGCCACGTTCGCAGCATTCGCGCTGGTGCAGCTTGTCGCCACCTTCGTTCCGGCCCCGCTGGCTGAACCGAACGCGCTGGTCGAAGGCCTCGGCTCAGGAGCGGGCCTAACCTCGCTGTTGCGCTGGGCCGGGCTGGCGCTGGGCTTCGGATTGTTCGCGTGGAACGCGCGGAACGTTCATCTGCGGCGGCCCGCATGGGTGCTCGCGGGTCTGTTCGTCTATGGCGCACTGGCGCAGCGCGTGCCGGGCTGGACCTTGCCCATCGCCGCCTCGGCCGTGGCGGTGGCCCTGTTGGCGGTTGTCAGACGGCGGGAACAGGCGCGTGACGAGGTGTTGATGCTGCCGTTCGCGGCGGCGGCCGTGCTCCTGCTCGGGGTAACCGGAACGCACACGACGGACGAATGGGCGCGGCTAACCGGCGGCAGCGAAGCCCCGGCCAGCGTGCTGGCCCTGCTGCGCTGGGCCGCCCTGCTGGCGCCGGCGCTGTTCCTGGCGCTGCGGGCGCGGATAGGGGCCTTGCGCCTGACCGGAGAAGTCGCCGCGGTGCTGGCCGGATATGGCGCGCTGGCGCAAGTCGTGCCGCTGGTTGCCTTGCCGCTGGTGCCGCCGCTTGGCCTGCTTGCCGTAGCCGCGGGGAGTCGCACGCTCCCATGGCCGGCCTTGCGCGCGGCGGGGGTCACGCTGCTTGGCCTTGTCCTCGGCTGGGCGTTCCTGCCGCTGGTCCAGTGGTCGGACCACGCTCTCCGTTCCCTGACCGGCATTCCGATGCTGCTCGACCATCCCGATCTGGGCACGCTGGCGCTCGTCCGGCGGCTGGCGATCCCTGCCCTGCTGCTGGGCGGCGCGGCCTGGCTGCAACGCACGCGCCTGCCGCGCTTCGTGCTGCTCCACCTGGCCGTGATCGGCGGCATGATCGGAGGCGTGGCCTTGCACGGCCTATACCGCCATCTGTTCGCGGCGCTGGTCGGCACGGACTTCATCACGACCGGCCTGCTCGAACGGCTGGTCTGGTCGGGCATGCTGCTTGCCGCGGGCTGGCTCCTGCTGCGCCGCCGGCACGATCCGGCCGAGGCATCGATCCCGGCCGCCGTGCTCACCGCCGCCGCCGGCCTGCATGGCCTGTGGTACAGCCTGTTGCTTCACAACCCGTTGTGGAGCGCGCAGCACGTCGGCGCCCTGCCGGCGCTCAATCTCCTGATCCCGCTATTCGTCCTGCTCCCGCTGGCGCTTCACCAACTGGCGCAGGCCCTGCCCGCCGCCGGCCGGCTGATCGACCGCGCGATGCAGCCGGTGCTGATGCTGACGGTGGCGGGCTTCGCCTGGGCCAGCCTGCGGCAGGCGTTCCACGGCACTTCGCTGGTCGATCCCGGCGTCGGCCCGGCGGAAGACATCCTCCGTTCGATCCTGGGCATCGCGCTCGCCATCGGCTTCCTGCTGTGGGGCATCCGCCGCAAGCGGCACGACTGGCGGATCGCCTCGCTGGTGCTGATGCTCGCCGCCGTGGTGAAGGTGTTCCTGTTTGATGCCTCGGGCCTCGAAGGGCTGCTCCGCATCGCCAGCTTCGTCGCGCTGGGCTTCAGCCTGATCGGCATTGGCTGGCTATACAGCCGCCAGTTGCGCCGGGGCGATGGCTAGAGCGGAGGGCATTGCCTTGAATCGTCATTGCGAGGGGCGGAAGCCCCGCGGCAATCCAGAGCGGCACGCGAGGCACTGGATTGCTTCGCGTGCCGCTCGCAATGACGAAGCGGGTCATAAGTCCGACGGATGCGCGACGTCTCCGGGCTGAACTCAGACCCCCAGGCAGGTCAGCTTGATGTCGAGATAGTCGTCCATCCCGAACGACGATCCTTCGCGCCCGATACCCGATTCCTTGACCCCGCCGAACGGGGCGACTTCGGTGGAGATCAGGCCCGTGTTCAGCCCTACCATGCCATAGGCCAGCGCCTCGGGAACGCGCCAGCTCCGCCCGAGATCACGCGTGAACACGTAGGCCGCCAGCCCCGCGTCGGTATCGTTGGCGAGCGCGATGACCTCTTCCTCGGTTTCGAACCGCACCAGCCCAGCCACCGGGCCGAAGGTCTCCTCGCGGCAGAGCAGCGCACTGGCGGGTACGTCCGCGATCACGGTCGGCGCGAAGAACGTGCCGCCCGCGTGGGCGTCGTCGGTCAGTTGAGCGCCCCCCGTCAAAATCCGGCCGCCACGCGAAACCGCGTCCTCGACATGCGCCTGCGCCTTGGCGACGGCGCGGGCATCGATCAGCGGCCCCTGATCGGTGCGCCCGGCGAGGCCCGGGCCGACCACGAATGCCGCCACCCGCTCCGCCAGTCGCGCGGCAAAGGCATCGTAGATGCCGGACTGGATCAGCAGCCGGTTGGCGCAGACGCAGGTCTGCCCGGCGTTGCGGAACTTCGACGCCAGCGCGCCTTCCACGGCCGCTTCGAGATCGGCATCGTCGAACACGATGAACGGCGCGTTGCCGCCCAGTTCCAGCGAAACGCGCTTCACCGTGTTCATGCAGCGCGCGGCCAGCATCTTGCCCACCGCCGTGCTGCCCGTGAAGGTGAACTTGCGCACCCGCTTGTCGCCGGTCAGCACCTCGCCGATGGCGACGGCATCGCCCATCACCACGTTGAACACGCCCGCCGGAACGCCGGCCAGCTCCGCCAAACGCGCCAGCGCCAGCGCCGACAGCGGCGTCAGTTCCGATGGCTTGAGCACGAAGGTGCAGCCGGCGGCCAGTGCCGGCCCCGCCTTGCGCGTGATCATCGCCAGCGGGAAGTTCCACGGCGTCACCGCCGCGACCACGCCAACGGGTTCCTTGCGAACGACCAGCCGCCGGTCCGTGGCATGGGGCGTCAACAGCGCGCCATTCACGCGCCGGGCCTCTTCCGCGAACCATTCGAGGAAGCTTGCCGCATAGGCGACTTCGCCCGCCGCTTCCGCCAGCGGCTTGCCCTGTTCGGCCGTCATCAGGCGCGCCAGCGCGTCCTTGTTCTCCAGCATCAGGGCGGCCCAACGCCGCAAGACAGCGCCCCGCGCCTGTCCAGTCAGCCGCGCCCACGCCGGCTGCGCCCGCGCCGCCGCGTCGACCGCCAGCGTCGCTTCAGCCGCGCCGAGCGACGGCACCGTACCGACCAGCGAGCCATCGGCGGGATTCGTCACGTCGAACCTGTGCTCGCCCGTTACCCAGGCGCCATCGATGAACGCCGTATCGCGCAGCAGCCCAAGTTCGTCATTTTCGAGCACGGGCGTGGACCTCTCGGCAAGCATCACGCGGCTTCCTTCGCGGCGACGAGCGCATCGATCAGAACCGCCAGCCCTTCGTCGAGCAGGGCATCGCTGGCGGTTAGCGGCACCAGGATGCGGATGGTCTGGCCCAGCGTGCCGCAGGTCAGCACCACCAGCCCGCGTTCGAGTGCCGCGCCGGTCACCCGCTTGGCTGCCGCGCCGTCCGGGTTGCCGTCCTGGTCCATCACGTCGAAGGCGATCATCGCGCCGGGGCCACGCAGGTTGGCGATCCGGACGGTATCGTTGCGCGTTGCCGCCACCGTGATCGCCGCGCGGATGCGTTCGCCGATAGCGTTGGCGCGATCGTTGAGCTTTTCCTCCTCGATCACGTCCAGCACGGCGAGCGCCGCCGCCACCGCGACCGGCGAGCCGGCATAAGTACCGCCCAGTCCGCCGGGGCCGATCGCGTCCATCACCTCGGCACGGCCGATCACGCCCGACAGAGGGAAGCCGCCGGCAAGGGATTTGGCTACGGTCAGCAGGTCGGGCTTCACCGGCTGGTGTTCGATGCCGAACATCTTGCCGGTGCGCGCGAAGCCGGTCTGCACCTCGTCCGCGATGATCAGGATGCCGAAGGTCTGGCGCAGCTTGTCCAGCGCCTCGAACAAGCCGGGATCGGCCATATGGAACCCGCCCTCGCCCTGCACCGGCTCGATGATGAAGGCCGCGATGCGTTCCGGCTCGATGTCCGCCGCGAACAGGAAATCCAGCGCCTTGAGCGTCTGGTCCAGCGTGACACCGCTCGATTCCGAGGGGAGCGGGATATGGTAGATTTCGGCGGGAAAAGGACCGAGACCCTTCTTGTAGGGGTTGACCTTGCCCGTCATCGCCGAAGACAGCAGGGTGCGTCCGTGGAAGCCGCCGGCAAAGGCGATGATGCCGGGCCGGCCGGTGGCGGCGCGCGCGATCTTCACCGCGTTCTCGGTCGCTTCCGCGCCGGTGGTGAAGAAGATGGTCTTGGCTTCGCCTTCCACCGGCGCGATCGCGTTCAGCTTCTCGGCCAGCTCGACGTAAGGCTCGTAGGCCATGACCTGAAACGCCGTGTGCGTATAGGCATCAAGCTGCGCGGAAACGGCCGCCATCACGCGGGGATGCCGGTGTCCCACGTTGAGCACGGCGATGCCGCCCGCGAAATCGACGTAGCGCTTGCCCTCGACGTCCCAAATCTCGGCATTCTCGGCTCGGGCCGCGAAGACCGATGTGGCCGTGGCAACGCCACGCGGCACCGCGCGTTCGCGGCGTTCGAGAATGGACTGGTTCGTCATGAGGCAACTCCTGCTGCGCTGGTGGAATGCGCGAGCGGAAGCGGCCGGCGCAGATCACGATAGCGGCCTGCCTAGAACCCTCCACCAACGCGCGGAAGGCGCCTTGTATGGTGGTGGTGGTAACGCTAGGTTACCACTATGAGCTCCGGAACCCTTCCGCCGTTTGCCGTGCTGCGCGCGTTCGACCGGGTCGGTCGCCTGGGTGGCATTCGCAAGGCGGCGCACTCCCTGCAGATTAGCCACGCCATCGTTAGCCGTCACATGGCCGCGCTGGAAACCTTCCTGGGCGTCACGCTCTACAATCGCCGGACGGGCGAGCTGACCGAAGCCGGGCGCCGGTATCACGCGCGAATCTCCGCCGCCATTTCCGACATGGAAGCGGCGACGAGCGCGGTGAAGGGAGCGCACGCGCGCCCGCTGACCATCTGGTGTTCCGCAGGCTTTTCATTGCACTGGCTGGCGCAACGCCTCCCGGACTTTCGCACCGGCGCGCGCGACCGCAGCGGACCGCTGGTCGATCTTCACTCCACCGACACGGAACCATCGTTCCGGCACGACGAAGCGGACGGCGACATCCGCTATCTGTTCGACGATGACGCAAAGACCTTGCCCGATGACATGCGCGCGGAGGAAATTGCCCGGCCCGTGGTGTTTCCTGTCGCCGCGCCGTCTTTCAGGATCGGCCGGCACGGCGCCCTGCGAAAACGCGAGGACATTTTGGACCTGCCGATGATCCAGGAGCGGTCCGATGCGGAATGGGCCAGCTGGCTTTCGCTACAAGGCCTTAGCCCCAGGGTCAGCCAGCCCGTCGCACGGTACGGGCAGGCCCACCTGGCGCTCGTCGCGGCGCGATCGGGGCAAGGCGTGGCGCTGGCCAACCATTACCTGGTTGCCGACGACCTGGCCAGCGGCCGCCTGGTCAAGCTGTCGCCCGATGACGGCCCGTGGGAGCCTGTCCGGCTGGGCGCCTACTATTTCCGATGCAGCCGGCCACGCTGGAACGAGCCGCTTGTCGCCCGCTTCCGGCGATGGCTGCACAAGGCCGTAGCGCAAGACGAACAGGCGTGGTCCGTGCCGGACGGCAGCGCAACCTGAAGTGGACGCCGTCGAAAAGACGCCCTCGCCGTAGCCATTGTTCGTGCTCTCGACCATGCTCGGGACCGATCGTTTATATATGTTGACTAGGAAACATTTTTATATAGTTTCCTAGTCAACATATAGGAGCGCCCATGGCCGTTGTTTCCGACCTCCCCGACCATACGGGCTATCTGCTGCGGATGGTGTCGAATGCCGTGTCGCAGGAGTTCGCGCGCAAGGTAGCCAGCGAAGGCGTGACGGTGGCTGAATGGGTGCTGCTGCGCTCCCTTTATGGCGGTGAAGCTGTCGCACCGTCGGTTCTCGCCGGCAGGATGGGTATGACCAGGGGAGCGATCAGCAAGCTCGCTGACCGGTTAGTGGCGAAAGGGCTGATCGAGCGCACGGGCAACCCGGATGACAAGCGCGCGCACCGCCTTTCGCTGTCGGCCGTGGGGAAGAAAAAGGTGCCGGCGCTCGCCCGCCTTGCCGATGAGAACGACGCCGCCTTCCTTGCTGCCCTTACCGGTAAGGAGCAGGAAGGGCTGCGGGCACTGCTGCGCACCCTCATCGCCAAGCACAAGCTGTCGGCCATGCCCGTCGACTGACCGACTTTCATATCGTCGAAGAAAGGAACTGCGCGTGGACGCGGAACGGATTGCTGTGGCCAAAGCCTGTCTCAATGCGGCCTGTGATGGCAGCCTGAGCTTCCCGGAAATCATCCACAGGCTGATTGATGCCGGGTTCGAAGGCTATGCGGTCGACTATCGTCGCAACAGCCAGACCTGCTATCTGCCCGATGGCGATTGCGTCGATCTCGATCTACCGAATTCGGCCGGCGCGGTGGCGGCGAGCTTTGACAACGCGGGCGTGGAGGCGTTGGTGCGCTGGGCTCAGTCCGACGGTCCCGACTACAGCTACGCGGCTTTCAGCCAGAAGGCAAAAGACAAAGGCTGCGCCGGCTATATCGTTTCGTTCCTCGGGCGCCGCGTGGTCTATTACGGCAGAACCGGTGAAACCCACGTCGAGATGTTCCCGCAATGACCCGCACGGCATCGTAAGCAGCCGGGGCGGGTACAGGAGGCGACGTCGGGGAAGGTCAACTTCCGCAGCAAACCGGCCAGCGCGCGCCGTTCAGATCCTGACGTCGGCCGTTCTCAGCACGGACGCAATGATCCACCCGGCGATGATCGGGGAAACCAGCATCGCGGCCAGTCCGTAGCGGAGCGCCTGCGCGCCGTGTCCGGCCTGCCACCCATCGCTGATCGCGCCGACAACAGCCGGACCGAGTGCTCCCCCGACGAGGCCCATCAGGATGATCACGACGGTCGCGGTGATCCCGCGCTCGCGCGGTCCGACCAGCCCGATCGCGTAGTTCATGATCGGCGGAATGGCCGCGCTGAGCAGAAGGTTCATGACGCCGGCGCACACCAGGGCAAACTGGATTTCCCGCACGAAGACGAAGCCCGCCATGAACGGCAGGGAGAGCAGCACCGCCACCAACGAAACCCGCAACATGGCATTGCGCCGCCCGGTGCGGCGCACCACGCCATCGGCGAGAAAACCCGACGCGACGGTCCCGACGATGCCGCCAAGCCCGACCGGCGGACCGATCAAAATCCCCACCTGCCCCAGTTCAACCCCGTGCAACCGGATCAGGAAAGCCGGCCCCCATGCTCCCAGCACCGACCCCATCATGGCGGTGAAGCCGAGGCCCACCGAAAGGTACAAGACCTCTCTTATGCGCAGCACCGCGCGAAAGCCGGTCACGAGATCGGTCCAGTAGGCCACGGGGGGCTCGTCGTCGGCACGAGCGCGGGCGGGCTCCCGCACAGTAAGCGCCAGAAGCGCGGCCACCGCCAGGCCCGCTCCGCCGCACACGATGAACATGCTACGCCACCCCATCAGGGCGGCAAGAACCCCGGCCAGTATCGTACCGCCGACGATTCCGACGAAATTGCTCGACTGATAGATCGATACGGCCCGGCCACGCGCTTCGGTCCGGAACAGATCGGGAATCATCGACATGGCCACGGGGAAAGCCGTCGCCTCGCCAATGCCGACGAGAATCCGGGCCAGCGACAACGAGAGGTAGCTGTGGGCAAGCCCGGTCCAGGCTGTCGCCAACGACCACAGCGCGATGCCCGCCGCCAGAATCCTGACGCGGTTGCCCCGGTCCACGTGCCTGGCGATGAACACGCCCCCGAGCAGGCTGAACAGCACGAAGAACAGACCGCTGGCCAGCGCCAGCTGCGTATCGCTCAACCGCAAGTCCGTACGGATCGGTTCGGCCACCACGCCGAACAGCATCCTGTCGCCCTGGTTGAGAACGTTCGTCAGGAAAAGGACGGCGAGCGCCCAGTACGACGACAAGGCCTGCCGCGGCGCCCCCTCGGTCGGCGTCATGCCGGCGCCAGGCCCAGCAGACCGGCGGCGTTGAGGCCAAGGATGCGCGCTTTGTCCTCCTCCGCCAACCGCGCGTGGAAACCGACGGGATCGGGCTCCGCCATGTCGAAGGGGTAGTCCGTACCCAGGCACAGCCGATCGGCGCCATGCGTGCGGACCAGGCTGTCGAGCTGGTCCTGATCGAACACAAGCGTATCGAGCCAGAGCTTGCGCAAATAGCTCGAGGGCGCGTGCTGGCAATGCTCGCTGCAATCGCCTCTCGCCCGCCAGCCATGGTCCATGCGGCCCCAATAGCCCGGCAGATAGCCGCCGCCGTGCGCCACGCAGATTTTCAGTCCCGGGTGCCGGTCCAGCGTGCCGCTGAAGATCAGGTGTCCGATCGCCAGGGTGGACTCCAGCGGATTACCGATCAGGTTGTTGAAGTAATACTCGCTCATCCGCTGTCCCTGCGTGAAACCCAGGGGGTGCAGGAAGATCAGCACGCCAAGCTCCTCGGCCGCCGCCCAGAACGGGCGCAGGCGTTCGGCGTGAAGATCTTCGCCGTTAACGTTCGAGCTGATCTCGATGCCGCGCAGATCAAGCTCGGCCACGCAGCGGCGCATCTCGGCAATCGCCATTTCCGCGTTCTGCAGCGGAACCGTGCCCATGCCCACGAAGCGGTCGGGTTGGCTGGCGACCGCCGCCGCCATGCCGTCGTTCACCGCGCGCGCGGCATCGCGGCCGGTCTCCGCGTCGGCATAGTAGAAGTATTGCCCGGGGCTGGGCGACAGCGCCTGCACATCGATGCCCAGCCGGTCCATGTCGGCAAGGCGCGTATCGAGCGTGTTGAGCGTGCGGCCCATCGCGCCGAACATCGCACGGTTGACCTCGCTGGTCTTGGCGCTGGTGAAATCGTTGATGCCCGGCGGCGGCCCTGGATAGCGCGCCTGCACGATGGCATCGGCCGCCGGGATGCCGAGATGGCAATGGATGTCGACAACCAGATGCTGGCCGCGTGCGCGGACGGGAATCGGCGCACGATCGCCGCAGGTAAACAGGCTCATGCAACGCTCCGTGCAGGATGGATGGCCCCGGCGCATTCGCCGAAGCCGATCGGAACGAAGCCATCGCGCGTGGCGCGGCCGCGTATGGTCAGGATGTCGCCGTCCTCCAGCATCGTGCGCGTGCTGCCATCGGACAGCGTGATCGGCACGCCGCTGCCCAGTGTGATCTCGGCAAGGCAGGCCCGGCTTTCGTCTTCCGGACCGGAAACGGTGCCGGTGGCGATAAGATCGCCGGTATCGATCGGCGTGCCGTTGGAGGTCTGGTGCGCGACCATCTGCGCCAGCGTCCAGTAGAGGTCGCGCGTGTTGGTGCGCACGATCCGCTGGGGGGCAAGGCCCGGCGCGGCAAGTTCCGCCGTCAGCTCGATCGCCAGCCCTCCCCCGGCAATGTCGGCGGGATCGCGAAGATGCCGGGCAAGCGCGGGCTCGCCTTCGTCGCGGCCACGCGCCGCAACGCGGAACGGCGCCAGCGCTTCCATCGTGACGATCCAGGGGCTGACCGTGGTCAGGAACGACTTACCCAGATAGGGTCCGAGAATGGATTCGAAGAACTGGATGGCCCGCGCCGACCAGTCGTTGACAAGGCAGCATCCGAACAGGGCCTGCTCCGCTTCCGCCATGGTCAGGGGCTGGCCCGGAGCGTTCCCGCCCCGCAGCCAGGCGCCGAACTCCAGTTCGAAATCGAGCATCGGTTCCGCGCCGAAGCGCACTTCGCCGCTGCCGGGCGCGGTTTCAAACTGGCCCAGCGGCCGGTGCACCGGCGTTCCGCTTACCGCCACCGAACTCGCCCGACCGTTGTAGGCAACGGGTAGCGACAGTGCGGCAAGACCGGGCGTTTTCCGGCCCATCCGCGCGATGTGATCGTAAGACGTGCAGAAGTCGGTGAACGCCGGCGGACGGACCGGCAGGCGCAGCGTCACGTCCGCCAACGGCACAAGCATCGGTTGCAGCACCGATCGGTCGGCTCCGCCACCCTCGCGGAACAGCTGCGAAAGCTCCGCGCGCAAGACGCTTACGTCGGCCGGCGCACAGGCCAGCAACGGCGCCAGCGTTTCCCCGCTGGCCGCCTTCGCAGCCGTGAGCGCGCCGTCGCCACGGAGCAATCCGCTGTCAGCCAGCGCCGCCAGATCGATCACGCAATCGCCAAGCGCCACCCCGCCCCGCACCCGGCCGCCGTGTTCGAACAGCCCGAACGGCAGGTTCTGGATGGGGAAATCCGTTTCAGGCAGGTTGGCCGAAGCGAGCCATGACCGCGCAGCGGGATCGTGCGTGGCGTTGAGCGGCGCATCAATGGTCATGGCCACACCCTTCGTGCCCAGCCAGTTCGCGGGCATAGCGACCCATTTCACCGAACAGGTCGGCCCCGTCCTCCGGCGCGAGCGGTGCCCCCCATTGCCGGTACAGCGCGAAGACGTTGGCCACGATGCGCTCCGGGTCGGTCCAGCCGCGATACTCGGCCATGTTGATGTCGCGCCCGGCCTCCTTCCAGCCCATCCCGGCTTCGAACCGCCGGCGCGCTTCGTCCCGGACATAACGGAAGTAGTCGCGCAGGTTGGCGACCGCCACGGTATCCGTGATCGGGCCGTGGCCGGGCACGACCACTTCGGGATCGAGCGCGATGATATGATCGCAGGCCGCGATCCAGTTTTCGATCGGGCCATCCCACATGATCGGGTGCCCTTCGTTGAACAGGAGATCCCCGGTGAAGACCACGCGCTGCTGCGGCAGCCAGGCAATCGTGTCGGACGCAGTATGCGCCGGGCCAAGGTCGATCAGCTCGACCGCGGTATCGCCGACGCTCAGCTGCAACGCCTTTTCGAAGGTACGGTTGGGCATGGCGACGGAATCGAGATCGCTCCAGTCGAACTTGCGGCCCATGGTTTCGTAGAGAAAGGCCCCGGCATCGCCCATCGCCTGCCAGTTATCGGCCAGGCTGGCGAATCGGACCGGATCGAACCCGCCCATCTCGCGCGCGGTTTCGACCGTCGCGATGATCTCGGCCCCTTCGACAAGTCCGTTGCCCACGAAATGATCGGGGTTCGCGTGCGTGTTCACCAGACGATCGATATGATCGCCACCGTCTACGCGCGCAAAGTCCGCCAGCATCGTCCCGGTCAGGCTTCGGCTCATCAGCGTATCGACCAGCAGGGTTTCTCCCTGCGATACGATCAGCCCGGCGTTCGACCATCCCCATGTGCCGTCAGGCTGAACGTAGCCGTAAACGCCGTTGCCGATATCATGGACGCCCTGCGTGAAGGCCCAATTCGCCATTCCAGTCTCCTTCTCCCGCCACAACCCTAACGCCTTTATTCCTGTTCTCAAGAATTAAGTCGCGCGCTAAGGGTGAAAAATGAGCAGCAGCAAACAGCCGCGCAGGGGCAAGGGACGACCGGTCGGTTCGGGGGATGGCGTCGGCAAGGAAACGCTGATTGCCGCCACCAAGAAGCTGCTCCAGGAATTGACTCCGGCGCAAGTGACGATCGCCGCCATCGCGCGCGAGGCCGGGGCCGACCCTGCCCTTGTCCGCTACTATTTCGGATCGCGCGAGGCCCTGCTGCTGGAAGTCACGCAACAGATCGCGCTTCAGGCCGAGGTCGAAACCCGTTCGGAAGACCTTACGCCCGAGGCTGGGCTGGAAGACCTGATCCACCGCACGTTCCGCTTCACCCGGTCGGCCCGATACATGCAACGGCTGATGGCCGAGGAATTGAGCAGCGTCCGCTCGCCCGAAGTGCGCGAAAAGCTCCGCAAGTGGCAGAGCATCCCGGTCGAGGCCTACCAGGCCTTGCTCGATGCCGATCACGACAAGCAACTGACCGATTTCTCTCCTCTGTTCGTCCATCTGGCGGTGATCGGGATCAGCGATTTCTTCCACTCCGGCGAAGAGGTGGTGAAGATGCTCGTGCCGGAGGGAACCGATCTTGCCGCGCTGGAACAGGAATACGAGGCGTTCGTGCCGAAACTCCTGCTGGACGGGCTTCGCCGGCGTTAACCGGCGGCGCCTTCCTTCACGCAGGGATTGCGCTGCTGCCCCAGGCCCGTGATTTCTCCCTCCATCACATCGCCATCCTGCAGGTAAACCCCGAAGGCCGATCCGTTGCCATAAGGCGAACCGGTGCAGATCAGGTCACCCGGCTGCAGCTCGACGATGCTGGACAGGAACGCGATCTGCCGTTCGATGCCGATCATCATGTCGGACGTGGATTCGTCCTGATAAACCTTGCCGTTCACCGAAAGCCGGATGTTCAGCGCATAGGGATCGGCCACGTTCTGGCGTGGCACCAGCAACGGGCCGAACGGCAGGAACGTGGGAAAGCTCTTGCCCGCCAGCCAGTCCGGCCCGACGGCCGAGCCATCCTTGCGGAATATCAGTTCGCGCGCGGTCACGTCGTTCACCGCGGCATAGGCGGCAACGTGGTCCATGGCCTGTTCGGGCGACACATGGCGACAGCGCTTGCCGATGACGACGCCCAGTTCCAGTTCCCAATCGGGCTTTTCGACCTGCCGCGGCAGGACCACCGTATCGTTCGGTCCGATCACGGCCGACGGCAGCTTGATGAAGCAGAAGGGGATCGATGTCTTCGCCTTCTCGTCCATCACGCGTTCGGCATGGGCGCGCACTTCCTCGGGCGACTTGCCTTCCATGTCGGCCGTCCGCATCGACGGGTCGCCCATCATCAGCCCGATCACGTGCTTGCGATAGTTCGCCCCCGTGCAGAACACCTGCCGGGGCACGTAAGGGGCAAGCGCGGCCGCCATTTCGAACGGCACGGCCTGCGTCCAGGCGTCCTCGCCGAGCCCGGTGATGACCGCGCACGTTTCTTCCCACGCTTCAACAAGCCGCAAGGCATCGTTCGCCAGGCCAACCCGTGCGAGCGGCAAGGCCTTGCCTGCGCGCACGGCCACCGCCGCAGGCGCGCCATCGACCATGATCGTCGCTATTCCGGTAAAGTCCACGTTCGGTTGCACCTTCTTCAATCAGGTTTCTGGCTTCAATAGGGCTTTTGAAGGGCGGCCAGCGTGCCGCCCAGCATGCGGTTGGCTTCCACCTGATCACCGCCGGTCATCTCGATTGTGCCGATCCGCACGGAATTCTCCACCACGATCCGCGCGCGTTCGAAGCGGTGCGCCATGAACGAAGCCAGCGCGGCATCGACATTGTCATGCGCGGCAAGCTCGCGCCCCAGCACCAGCGCGTCCTCGATCGCCATGCCCGCGCCCGACGCCATGTGGGGCGTGGTGGCGTGCGCGGCATCGCCGACCAGCACCACGCGTCCCTTGTACCAGGGATCAGCCAGCAACTGCCATTCCAGCGGCCGGTAGTTCACCAGCGACTGATCGCCCAGGCCATCGCGCACCTCGGCGACGTAGCTTCCGAAGCCCGCCAGCAGATTCTTGAGACGGCCGACCATTTCCTCCGGCGCATAGCGCGGATTATCCGGCACGTGCTCCAACGCGAACAGGTACATGTGCGTGGGCGAAACGGGATTGAAGCCCAGCTTCACCGGCCCGCCGAAGAACATCTCCGTCCCGGTCATGCCTTCCGGCCGTGGCGCGATCGCCCGCCAGCAGCCCTGCCCGGTAAAGACCGGGGCGGGAGCATCGGGGAATAGAGCGCCGCGCGTCTGCGAATAGATGCCGTCCGCTCCGATCACCAGATCGAAGCGCCCCCGTGATCCATCCGAGAATGCGACCTCGACACCAGCGCCTGTGTCCTCGAGCGCGGCGACTGTCGTGCCGAGCCGCACCGTCGCCGGCGAGGCCTTCACCCGCGCGGAAAGGATCTCGTGCAGTTCCGGCCGCATGATGCCGCCGCTGCAGTTGATCGGGGCGGCATCGGGCACGGGCGGCGCTTCGAACAGGATGCCGCCATCGGGCGAACGCCCCTTGAAGCCCGAGCCGACGTGTCCGCGCAGACGCACTTCATCGAGCAAGCCGAGATCATCGAGCGCGCGCAGCGAGGTGCCGGTCACGCTGATGCCCGCGCCATAGGTGCGCCATTCGGGATCGGCATCGATCAGGTCGACCGCCACGCCCTGCCCGCTGAGTACGAGCGCGGTGCTCATCCCCGCGATGCCGCCACCGATCACCAGTGCCGAGGCGATCATGCCGGCACCTGCCACAGCGCCGGATCGGGCGCCATTTCGGCATGGGGCTTGTTTCCGGGAATGATCCGCCCGGTGCCCCACTGGTCCATCGTTTCGAGCCCAGGCGTATGGACCTTCGGCTGCCACGTCGCCTCGTCAACTTCCTCGAGGTCCGACGTATATTCCACCGTATTGCCGTTGGGCGTGGTGTAATAGGTGAACGTGTTGTTGCCCGCCGTATGGCGTCCCGGCCCCCATTGCAGTTCGATCCCCGCGCCGTTCATCCGGGCCAGGCCGCGCATCAGGGCATCGATCGAGGCGACGTCGAACGCGATGTGGTTGAGCGCCGGCGGTCCCGGCAGAATCGCCAGGCGGTGGTGGGCCGGATTGCAGCGCAGGAAGACCATGAAATCGCCCAGCCAGTCCGAAAGCCGGAAGCCCAGGACGTCGCGATACCATTGCTCCAGCGCCTTGTGCGCTGGCGAATGAAGCACGACGTGGCTGATGCGCAAGGGCGCCGCCAGCGCGGGCGGCACGTCGCCAACGGTTCGCTGAGCGCTGCCGGCAACCACTTCGAAGGCGTGACCGTCCGGATCGAAGGCCCGGAAGCCGTAGCCCCCCGCCGGACCATCCAGTTCGGCGGGCTCGCTGATGATCTTCGCGCCCGAACCCCGCACTTGCGCAAACAGGGCATCGACATCGGGCCGGCTCGCCGCCGAATAGCCGATCAGATCGGTCTTGCGAACCTTGTCCTGGCGCAGGCGGATCACGTAAGGATGCGAAGACCCCGTGGCCGCAAGATACACCATCCCGTTCTGCTCGAACGCGGGCTCAAGCTTCCAGACATCGCGGAAGAAATCGCTCTCCGCCGCAATGTCCGGGACCGCGAGGGCAACGTATTGAAGGTCGGTAACCGAAACTGTCATGTCGATATGGCTCCAGATCGCTGGTGCTGGTTCATGCTAGAACTTGAATGCCGCCCGGACGCCGTAGGTGCGGGGCTGCTCCGCGTTGGCGACGATCAGGTTGGCGCTGTTGGTAAAGGGATTCACGATGCGCTGGTTGTTCTCCACGTTGAAGACGTAGCCGGTGATCGACCAGCGATCGCTTTCCTCCGCCAGTGTCACCGAAAGCGTGGTGACGAAATTGGCAGGAGCCTTCAGGTACGAAAGGTAATCGGCGCTGACGAAGGTGGAACTGCGGAACCGGGTATTGGCCTGGAGCACCAGCTTGAGCGTATCGAGGTGGAACGTTTGCTGCCCGTTGAGCGTGACGGACCACTTCGGGGCGTTGAACGCGGGCCGGCCCGAACAGTTGATCGCGAAGACGTTGATCGTGCCGCCCGGTGTCGTCTGCGTGGTCGGCGCGAAGGGGCAGGCCGTGTTGGGCGGCAGCCCCTGGTTCGGCACATAATACACGAAGCTGTCATAGCTCGTGTCGAGATACTGCACCGAGCCTGACAGCAGGGTGTCGGTCGCCGCGAGGAGTTCGACATCGAGATCGAAGCCCTTGATCGTGCTGTTGCCGATGTTGCGCGTCAGGAACACCGTCGATGGCGGATTGCCAAGGTCATAGCCGAACTGGCTGAACTGCTGGTTGCGATACTTCCAGATGAAGCCTTCGAGATTGACCTGCAGCTTGTTCCCGAAGAACCGGTTCTTCGATCCGATGGTGTAGGCGTCCAGAGTTTCCGGCGCATAGGATTCCAGGCCGCGGGCAAACGTGAAGCCCCCCGCGTGGTATCCCGTTTCAAAGCTGGCATAGACCATGTTGCGCGGCGAGAAATCGTACTGCGCGGCGAGGCGATAGGTAAACTTGTTGTTCGTGAGGCCGGAATTGACCGGGATCGGCGAGCGCAGCACGAATGGCGCCGTGGTCGATCCGCCAGCAAACGGCGGCAAGACGAACAGCGGCACATTGGTGATCGGCACGCCGTTGGCGGCGTAGAACGCTTCCACATCGGCGGCGGTCTGCACCCGGGGGATAAGCGGCGTGTTCGGACAGACATTGCCGATGCCGGGCTGGCCGCAGAACAGCAGATAGACCTGCGACGTGCCGTTGAAGGTCTTGCGGTCCGACGTGTAGCGCCCGGCCGCCGTCAGGCTCAACCCCTCCACCGGCTTGAAGGTAACCTTGCCGAAGCCCGCCCACGATTCCGTGCTGGTCTTGAAGTTCTGGAAAGGCGAAAGCGTCCACTGGTTGTACCACGCGCTCGCCGAAATCCGCTCGTCGTAATAGATGCCGCCGATCAGGTAATCCAGCTGCTTGCCCACGCTGCCAGTCCACCGCGCCTCGACGCTGGCCTGCCGGTCCTTTTCCTTCGAACCGGATTCGCGGAAGATGTTCGTGAAGACGTAATCGAGGTTCGCCTCACGCCAGGCCGGCTGGATCGTCAGCGTCCCGGCATCGGTCTTGTAGTTCAGTTCGGCGGTGACGCCCCAGTAGCTGTTGTCATTGGAAGGACGGCCATCCTGCACGGCACCCGCACGTCCCGCCTGTGCCAGAAAGCGCGAGGCCAGCAAGCCCTGCGAAGCGGGATCGCCGGTTCCCTGCTGCGTGGAAAAGCGCGAAGGCACGAAGTTGTATCCGGCGAAGCCCGTGGGGCCGAAAGTCGGGTTCACTGCGCCGACGTAATAGCCTGACGCGCTGGCGCCGCCCTGGTGCGCATAGTCGAACGCCAGCCGCACATCGAGCGCCGTGCTCGGCTCGGCGTAGATCTGAAGCCTGGCGCCGGCTTCCCTCTGGTTTCCGGTGCCATCGCTGAGGAAGGCATCATGGCGCGAGAGATTGCCCGCGGCGCGGATCGCCACGTTCTCGCCCAAGGGCAGGTTCACCGCCCCCTGCAGCGTCAACCAGTTGTAGTTGCCATAGCCGGCGCTGACCTCGCCCCCGGTGCTGTTCAACTTCGGGCGGTTGGGAATGACGTTGATCGCGCCGCCCGTGGCATTGCGTCCATAGAGCGTGCCTTGCGGCCCCTTGAGCACTTCCACGCGGGCCAGGTCATAGAACATGCCGGAGGTCGAGCTGGGGCGCCCGATGTAAACCCCGTCGTAGTTGAAGGCGATGGCGGGGTCGGAATAGGCGTTGACCGTATTGTTGCCCACGCCGCGCAGATAGAACGTGGTCGTGCCGCCGGAGCCACCGATGGTCGCGAGCGCGGGGGAGGTGCGGGAAAGGTCTTCCGCGCGCGTGACGCGCTGTATCGCCAGATCATCGGCCGTTACCACGTCGATCGCCAGCGGTGTCTTTTGCTGGCTCTGGCTGACCCTTTCGGCGGTCACGATGATCTCGCCCAGCTGCCCCGTCTGCGCATCGGCATCGCCGGCTTCGGCATAGGCCGCGGCCGGCAAAGTCCCCAGCGCGATGGCCATCACACACGCATTGCCATGGAATCGCTTCATGATCCCTCTCCCGTTAAGCACCCATTATTCTTGGGCGGCTGAATTATTAATTCCGGCTATCATGAAATATGGGGCTCCGCAAGCGGGTGCATGGGTCTTGCACCCCTCCCGAGCGAATTATTTCTTGCCAACGGGAATTATTGTCCTAGCCTTGGAGGAAATCAGTAAGGCGGCCTTTCCGGCCGACCTCCGCTGCGCGATTGGGAGATCGAACATGCTAAACGCCGCCGACAACACCCTGCTCACCCGGATCGGGCCAGGCACGCCGATGGGCAACATGCTCCGGGAATACTGGGTGCCGGCATGCCGCTCGGCCAAGCTGGAAGCCGATGGCGCGCCGGAGAAGGTCCGCCTGTTCGGCGAGAACTTCGTCGCCTTCCGCGCCACCGACGGACGCGTGGGATTCCTGCAGGAAGCGTGTCCGCATCGCTGCGCGAGCCTGCGCCTGGCGCGCAACGAAGGGAACGGCCTGCGCTGCATTTTCCATGGCTGGAAGTTCAGCGTCGACGGCGTATGCGTCGATGCGCCCACGGAGCCGCGCGGCCAGCGTGAACGGTTTGCGCGAAGCGTGCCTGTCCGCAGCCATCCCACGCGTGAGGCCGGCGGGCTGGTGTGGGTCTACATGGGCGCGCAAGAGACGCCCCCGCCCTTCCCCGACTTCGAGTTCACGCAACTGCCCGATGCGCACGTGTTCCCCTTGCGCGGGATCATCAAGACCAACTGGCTGCAGGGTCTCGAAGCCCTGCTCGACAGCGCGCACGTGACATTCCTGCACGCCACCAATCTCGATAGCGCGGTCGGCCGGTCGCTCTTCCTGGAAGAGAGCGACATGATGCTGGGCGACGGCGCGCCGGTGTTCGAATTCGACGAAAAGCCCTATGGCTTCACCGAGGGGGCGATCCGCACGGAACTGGGCGATCAGGACTACGCCCGCGTGCGCGAAGTCGCCCTGCCCTTCTTCAGCTTCATCCCCGCCGCCCCGACGGGGGCGCGGATCGTGTGCTGCTCGATTCCGATCGACGACGAGACCACGGCGCAATGGTACATATCCTACGACGCCGACGCGCCCGTCGATGGCAGCAACCTGACGCTGATGGGCAACTGGAGCGGCGATCCCGACCATTTCAATTCGGACATGGGCGATGAATCCAACCTCTGGCACCAGGACCGCGAGGCGATGAAGGCCGGCCACTGGTCCGGTATCGTCAACCGTGGCAACCCGTACGAGGATTTCGCCGTGCAGGAATCGATGGGGACCATCGTGGACCGTAGCCGCGAATACCTCGGCACGTGCGACCGGGTGATCTACCGCGCGCGTCGCATGTTGCTCGATGCGGTCCGGTCTTACCAGACGACGTCAACCGTACCGTTCACCGGTCCTGAGGCCGACCTGCGAAACATCCGCGCGCTAAGCTTTGCCTATCCCAAGACAGAAAACTGGCGCGACGTCCGGCAAGCGCTGCTCACCGGACACGAAAGCGCTTAGGGCGAAACGGCGAGGCGGGTATTTTAGCGCGCCGCCCGCGATCTGGTGAGCAAGGCGTCAAGCGAGAAGTGGCCACCGCCACGCAGCACCAACGGCACCAGCAGCGCGGCCCAGGTCAGGTGCGTGGGCCACGCGTCGGGATAGACGAAGATTTCGATCACCGCCGTCATGCCCAGCAGGCCGAACGCGGCGATGCGCGTGCCGAGGCCAAGGACTAGCATGGTCGAGAACAGGTGTTCGGCGATCGTGGCCATCCACGCCGCCAGCACCGGCGGCAGCAAGGGCAGCGCATATTCGCTGCGGAACAGCTCGAATGTGCCGTCGGTGATCGTGAACAGGCCTTCCACTTTCGATCGGCCCGACAGGAAGAACACCGGCGCGATGGCGAGCCGGTTGAGCAGGAGAAGCGCGTCATCGCTGCCAATCCGCGCGGCAAGGCTGGCCAGGCCGGATTTGCTTTCGGGGTTCATGAGCCGTCTCCCAGGCAAAAGGAAAGGCCCGGCCGGTGAGGAACGGGGGCAAGTCAACCGGCCGGGCAGGAGCTTCAGGTACGGGGGGTCAACGACCCGAAGCCCTTTGGCGTGCGGATGTGCGTGCAGGTGCCGGCCTTCACCAGCTTCCAGGCATCGCCCTGGTAGTCGACGCGCGAGGTTCCGGCGCAGCTGGTGCCGGCGCCGGCCTTGCAGTCGTTCTTGCCGGCCTTGGCCACGCCGTAGCACTTTTCCATCTGCGGCGCGTCGGCCGCGCTGACGGCAGTGCTGGCGGTGATGGCGATGGCGGCAGCCAGCGCCGCGTGCGTGATCTTCATGGTCCATTCTCCTCTGCGAGTTTCGTTGATCCACCGGCCCGATCAGGTCCGACCACCGCATTTCGGTCAGGGACGCGTTCCGGTTACGGGTCATTGTCCGGTAAAATTTTTGCCGGATTGCCCGTCCGGTTGTAACGATCGTCCCATCCGCCCCGAAACGGCTTCGGGAAAGCATATGCAGGCAAGCGAAGATCAACTGAAGGCGTGGATGACACGCGGGCTGGACGGTGATGCTGCCGCGCACCAGTTGCTGTTGCGCGGACTCCTGCCGGTACTGCGCCAGTTCTATCGTCGCCGGATGAGCGGGCGCGAGGACGATGTGGAAGATCTTGTCCAGGAAACGCTGATCGCGGTGCACCAGCGGCGCATGACCTACGACGCCGGCCGGCCGCTCATGGCCTGGGTTTTCGCCATCGCCCGCTACAAGATGATCGACGGCTTCAGGCGCACCGGGCGAACCTGTGCGATCGAGGGACTGGAGGACATTCTTGTCGTAGAAGGCTTCGAGGACGCCAGCAACGCCCGCTCGGACGTGACCCGCCTGCTCGATACGATCCCGGCCAAACAGGCCGCCGCGATCCGGGCCACGCGGATCGACGGGCTCAGTACCGCCGAAGCCGCCGCGCGGCACGCCATGGGCGAATCCGACGTGAAAGTATCCGTGCATCGCGGGCTGAAAGCGCTCGCCGCACGGGTCAGGGACACTTTGAAATGAACACCGACGACCTCATCGACAGCCTGACGAAGGACGTCAAACCCGTGCCGCGCCATGCCTTGCGCCGGAGGCTGATCGCCGGTTTGATCCTGGGGGGCGGAGGGACTCTGCTCGCCGTGGGCGCATGGCTGGGCTTCCGGCCCGATCTGTGGGTCGCCATGCATGGTGGCGCGTTCTGGATGAAGTGGTTCTACACCGCGTCGCTCGCTCTCTGCGCGTCGCTGGCGACCGCTCGGCTCGCTCGGCCGGACGGCGCGGCGCTCGGCTGGCTGTGGATCATGGCCCTGCCGGTGGCGGGCCTTGCGGCGATCAGCATTGCGGAAATGGCCAAGACGCCATCGTCCGAATGGATGGCGATGTGGCTGGGCGCGAGCTGGAAGATCTGTTCGCGCAATGTGTTCCTGCTGGCGATCCCGATTTTCGGCGGGTTGCTGTGGTCGTTCCGGCGGTTGGCCCCCACGCGGCTGCGCGCCGCGGGCGCCACCGCCGGCCTCACGGCGGGCGCCTGGGCGGCCACGCTCTATTGCCTGCATTGCCCGGAAGTCTCCGCGATTTTCGTGCTGACGTGGTATTCGCTCGGTATCGCGCTGGCGGCGTTGACGGGGGCGATGCTGGGGCCGAAATTACTGCGGTGGTGACTCGCAAAATCTGTAACCGTCGCAGCCGGTCGCCCGAAGTACCGTTGCCACTCAGGCAAGTCTTCAGGAGAATACCATGAAAGCGTCCACAAAGAGCATCAGCTTCGCCGCCACCGCCGCCCTGATCGCCGCCGCTTCGATGGCCGGCAGCACGCCCGCGTTGGCCAAGCACCACGAAGCGCCCAAGGTCGCCTGCTATGGCATCAACGCCTGCAAGGGCCAGTCCGATTGCAAGTCGGGCAACCATGACTGCAAGGGCATGAACGACTGCAAGGGCCAGGGCTTCAAGGACACGACCGCTGCCGAATGCACCAAGGCCGGCGGAAGCCTGACCGCTCCGCGCTGATTCGCGGCCTGTGCCGGTCGCGCGTTCGCGTGCGGCCGGCGGGTCCGCACCAACCCTGCCAAAGCGCCCCTCATGACATCTCTCTCCTCCCCCCGTTTCGGGTTGGGTTTGCGCAAGCCGCACTACCATGACTTTCTGGAAGGCGACGTCCCGGTCGACTTTGTCGAGGTCATCTCCGAAAACTTCATGGTCCCCGGCGGTCGCCCGCGCGACGTGCTGCGCCGGGTGCGCGAAAAGCATCCCGTGGCGCTGCACGGCGTCTCGATGTCGATCGGGTCCGCCGATGGGATCGATCGCGACTATCTCCTGCGGCTCAGGGCGCTGGCGGACGAGGTGGAGCCGATGCTCGTTTCGGATCACCTGTGCTGGACGCGCACCGGCGCGTTTAATTCGCACGACCTACTGCCCCTGCCCTACACGGAAGAGGCGCTGGATGTGGTGTGCCGCAACGTCGATCGGGCGCAGGACGTTCTCCGGCGGGCGCTGGTGATCGAGAACCCGTCCAGCTACCTCGCCTTCACCGGCGCGGAGATGACCGAATGGGAATTCATCGCCGCCCTATGCCAGCGTACCGGCTGCGGCCTGCTGCTCGATGTGAACAACATTCACGTCAGCGCGGTGAACCATGGCTTTGACGCCCATGCCTACATCGCGGGCGTGCCGCTGGATCAGGTTCGCCAGATCCATCTCGCCGGTCACACGCAGGGCCGCGAACTGCTGATCGACACGCACGACCAGCCCGTGCCCGATCCGGTCTGGGCGTTGTTTGGAACAGTGATGCGCAAGCTCGGCACCGACGTCGCCGTAATGATCGAGCGGGACGACAACATCCCGCCGCTGGCCGATCTGCTCGACGAATTGGACGTCGCCCGCTCGATCGCGTGCAACGGTAGCCCGGCATGGGCCTGAACGTGACCGGACCGAACGCGACCAGTCTCGGCACGATGCAGGCCGACTTTCGCCAGTGGCTGATCGCAGCGGACAAAAGCGCCGCCGAGCGCCTGCCGCTGGCTGACCGGCGCGGGCTTTCCGTGTACCAGAACAATTATCGCGCACAGTTGATGGACTGCCTGGAAGCGAGCTATCCGCAGACGCTGGCGCTGATCGGCGCGGACGCGTTCCGCAGCGCGGCCGCCCATCATGTCGACGCCGTGCCCCCGCACAGCTGGACGCTGGACGAATATGCCGAAGGCCTGCCGGGCACGCTGGCCGCGCTGTTTCCAGACCAGCCCGAAACGGCAGACCTCGCCCGGCTGGAACTGGCCCTGTCCGAAGCCTTCGTCGCGCCCGACGCCCCGGCGCTCTCGCTGGCGGACATCCCCGACGTAGCATGGGATACGGCCACGCTGCGGCTCGTCCCCTCGGCAACCTTCCTCACGCTTTCCACCAACGCGGCCGATATCTGGGCCGCGCTGAACCGCGAGGAAGCACTACCCGCCGCCGATCATGACGGCGGGGTGCGCGCGCTGATCCTGTGGCGGCACGAATTCACCTGCTGCTTTCAGCCGATGGACGCGCAGGAAGCGGCCCTGCTGCCCCGCCTCGCCACCGGCTTGCGCTTCGAGACGATGTGCGAAGAGCTGGTCGAGACGCTGGGAGCGGACCACGGTCTTGCGCTGGCGGGCGAATTGCTCGCGCGGTGGAGTCAGGCGGGTCTCCTGCGGCACCCCGATCGCTGAAGCCAAAGCCCTGTAAAATCCCGCGCAGCCAACCTGCCGGGTGGACATTCCCCCGCCATCGCCCGCATAGAGCCATGCGAATGCAAGGCGGCGTTGTACGTTTCTGGCCGCCGGCAACGGAAAGGCCCCTGTCGTGAACCCCCTCCAGCGCTTTCTTCCCCGGCGGGTCCGCGTTCTGCTGCGCCGCCACGGACCGGAAGCGTTCATCTGGCGGCGGCGCGTGGCGCTGCTGGGCGGCGGCATCCTCATCGGACTGGTCGCGCTGCTGTTCGCCGCCCTGGCCGACAAGGCGAACGAGGGCTTTCAGGGGATCGTCGCGCGCTGGTGGTGGATGCCGCTGGTACTGACGCCCGCCGGGTTCGTCGCCTTCGCCTGGCTGACCCTGCGCCTTGCGCCCGCGGCCAAGGGATCGGGCATTCCCCAGGTCATGGCCGCGACCAAGGACCCCGAGGCGGCGCTCGGCGGTCTCGTCTCCGGGCGCACGGCGATCGTTAAGTTCTTCCTGACGATCGGCGCGCTTTTGTTCGGGGCTTCGGTGGGGCGCGAAGGGCCGACCGTGCAGATCGCCGCGTCGATCATGGGCTATTCGCACCGGTTGATGCGGGTGCCCTTGCGTGCTTCGGTCTATATCGCTGGGGGCGCGGCGGGCGTGGCCGCGGCGTTCAACACGCCGCTGGCGGGCGTGGCCTTCGCGATCGAGGAACTGGCCGCCGCCTACGAACAGCGCACCACGTTGCTGGTCATGGCGACGGTGCTGATCGCGGGCATGGTCAGCCTCGGCCTGGCGGGCGACTACGTCTATTTCGGCGAGATGCGCCAAACGCTGAACGTCACGCAGGCGCTCGTCGCCACGCCGGTGGCCGGCGTCCTGGGCGGCCTTGCCGGCGGCTGCTTCTCGCACCTGATGCTGTCGGCCGGCACGACGCGCTTCGCGCCGATGGCCTGGCTACGGGCACGACCGCTGCTGCTGGCGCTGGGCTGCGGGATTATCGTCGCCGGCCTGGGCGTCGCGACCGGCCTGACCTGGGGCACCGGCTACCAGTCCGCGCGCAGCGTGATCGAGGGGCGCGATGTGCCGCTGTGGTTCGGCGCCGCCAAGTTCGCGGCAACACTGGCCACGGCCGTTTCCGGCCTGCCGGGCGGTATCTTCGCGCCCTCGCTCTCGATCGGGGCGGGGATCGGCGACATGCTGCGCAGCCTGTTGCCGGGCTATCCGGCAGGCGCGGTGGTGCTGCTGGGCATGGTCGCCTATTTCAGCGGCGTGGTCCGCGCACCACTGACGGCAGTGATCATCATTTCGGAAACGACCGCCAGCCGGGGCTTGATGATGCCGTTGCTGGCGGCCGCGCTAATCGGCGATTTCGCTGCCAGCACGATCAGCCACGAAAAGCTCTACCACGGCCTGTCGCTGCGCTTCCTGCCGAGGGACTAGCCTTCCGGAACAAGCTTCACGCGGATGCCGTCGAGCGCCGGCACCAGCGGAATCTGGCACGAAAGGCGCGACCCGGAAGCGCGGTCGTCCACGCTGTCGAGCAGGTCGTTCTCGTCAGGCGACATGGCGGGCAGCAACCCGGCATAAGCGTCGTCGATCACGACATGGCACGTCGCGCAGGAACAGCATCCGCCACACAGCGCCATGACCTCTTCGAAACCGTTCTCGCGCAAGGCCTCCATCAGCGACAGGCCCTCGCCCGCGTCGATGGTCCGAACCTCGCCGGCGAGGTTCTCCACGATCACTCCAACCATAGCCCCCTCCTCCCGTATCGTTTGCGGTCAGGCGGCCCCGCCATAGACCGATTTGACTTCCAGAAACTCGCGCAGCCCGTAAACGCCCCATTCGCGGCCATTGCCGGACATCTTGTACCCGCCGAACGGGGCGGCGCTGTCGAGCGAAGCGCCGTTCAGATGCACCATGCCCGTGCGCAGCCGCGCGGCGACGTCGCGGCACGCGTCGAGATCGGCGCCCCAGACATAGCCTGACAGGCCGTAGGGCGTATCGTTGGCGATCTGCACCGCCTGCTCCACCGTGTCGTAGGCGATGATCGACAGGACCGGGCCGAACACTTCCTCGCGCGCGACGGTCATGGCCGGCGTGACATTGCCCAGCACGGTCGGCCGCACGAACAGGCCCGGCTTCAGTTCCTCCGGGCACTCCGGCCCACCCGCGAGCAGCGTCGCGCCTTCCGCGATCGCCTGCTCGATCATGCCCACCACGCGGCGGTACTGCGCCGCGTTGGCGATCGGCCCCATGAACGGATCACTGGCGGGCAGACCCACGCTCAGCGCATTAGCCGCCTGCGCGGCCAGCGCGTGCACTTCGGCAAGCCGCGCGCGCGGGACAAGCAAGCGCGTCGGCGCGTTGCAGCTCTGCCCGCTGTTGCCCATGCAGCCGCGCACGCTGGCCGGTATGGCCTTCGCCAGATCGGCATCGGGCAGCACAATATTGGCGGACTTCCCGCCGAGTTCCAGCGCCACGCGCTTGACAGTAGGCGCGGCATTCATTGAGATCGCCACGCCCGCGCGGGTCGATCCGGTGAACGAGACCATGTCCACGTCCGGGTGCCGCGTCAGCGCGTCGCCAATGCCCGGCCCGGTGCCATGGACGAGGTTGAACACGCCCGGCGGCACGCCCACGCTGTCGATCACTTCGGCCAGGATCGCCGCGTCGATCGGCGCCAGTTCGCTGGGCTTGAGCACCATCGTGCAGCCGGCGGCCAGCGCCGGGGCGACCTTGGTCGCAATCTGGTTCATCGGCCAGTTCCACGGCGTGATCAGCACGCAGACGCCGATCGGTTCGTGCCGCAACAGCGTGGTCCCGAGCGGCTCCTCGAACGCGAACTGTTCCATCACGCGGATGATCTCGCCGAAATGCTGCGGTCCCGATGGCGCTTGCGCTCGCCGCGCCAGACCTTTGGGCGCACCCATTTCGGCCGAGATAGCGTCCGCGATCTCGTCGTTGCGGGCGATCAGCGCTTCGTTGATCGCCCGGATCAGCGACAACCGCTCGGCGGGCCGCACCTGCGACCACGAGGAAAACGCCGCGCGCGCCGCCGCGATCGCCGCTTCGGCATCGTCCGCGTCGCCCAGCGCCACGTCGGCGACCGTCAAGAGGTCCGCCGGGTTGATGACGGGCGCGCGATCGGCCCCGTGCGGAGCGACCCAGCGACCACCGATGTAGAACCGGGTGGTATCAGCCATCGCGCGCCTACTTCTTCTCGTCCAGACGCGATTCGTAGAACTGCGCGCCCTGTCCGCCGGCCGCGCGCTTGCCCCGGAACTCCCAGTCGCCACCCATCGCAGTGGAGATCACTTCCTCGGATTCGGTCGGCTGCGCGCCGCAATCGTCGCGGATCGGCGTGGGGCCATGGACGATGCGGTTGGCCAGACGCCCCAACCCCTCGACTTCGACTTCCACCAGATCGCCGGGCTGCACCGGGCGGCTGTTGGCCGGCGTGCCCGAAAGCAGCACGTCGCCCGGCTCCAGCGTGATCGTCCGCGCGATGTCGGCGACCAGATAGTGCATGTCCCATTCCATGTTGGCGGTGGTATCATCCTGCCGCAATTCGCCGTTCACGTAAGTGCGGATGCGCTTGTTGTGGAAATCCCAACCGGTGACGAGGCCGGGGCCGATCGGGCAGAGCGTGTCCGATCCCTTCACGCGCAGCATCGATCCGGCATCGGTATCGCGGAAATCGTGCAGGCCGTAATCGTTCGCCACGCTGTAGCCGGCGATGTAGTCGGCCGCCTCGGACGGTGCGATGTTGCGGCAGGTGCGACCGATGACGATCGCGATCTCGCCTTCGTAGTTCAGCCACTTGCAGCGTTCTGGGCGCACCACGTCGCCCCTGTGCGTGTTCAGCGCCGTCGGTGGCTTGTGGAAATAGGTGGGCGCGGGCGGCAGCTTGGTGATGAATTCGTCGACCCGGCTGTGGTAGTTCAGGTGGACGCACACGATCTTGCTGGGGTTGCACGGCGGCAGATGCACCGCATCGTCCACCCCGATCGAGCGGCCGTCGCGCGTCACCAGCAGATCGCCTTCGCGGGTGGTGAGGATCGGATAGCCATCCAGAAGGATGCGGCGGTACTCGGCGGTCATGAGGATCTCCCTGGCTGTTGCCGTCAGTCCTAGCGGTACCTCACCGCACGGGATTGGCCGAGTTGGCCAAGTTGCGGCGGACGGCACGGCCTAGAACCTCCGCAATTGCCACGGGGAGTTGTCATGTCCGATCTCAAGGGTCTGTTCTATCCGCGCACGCCGTCGGGCAAGGCGTCGATCGTGCCGCCGGTGCCGTGGCACTATTCGGGCGAGCTGATCACGCTGGAATACCGGACCGACCCCGCCAAGGTTGCGGCGCTGCTGCCCGATGGCTTCGAACCGGCCGACGAAGACCCCGGCGCCGTCGCCGCGATCTGGGCCGACTGGCAGAGCGTGAGCGAGGAGCCCGACCACCTGCTCGATCCCGTACGCGTGCAGTACAAGGAGATGTTCTTCGTCGTCCGCTGCAAGTTCGAGGGCAAGCACTATTCGCGCTGCATCTACATCTGGGTGGACAAGGAATTCGCGGTGCTGCGCGGGCAGCACCAGGGCTATCCCAAGAAGCTCGGCTCGATCCACATGAGCCGCCCGGTGGTCGTCGGCAAGGCCGGCCCCCGGCTGGAGCCGGGCGGCACCTTCGGCGTGACGCTGGCCGCCTTCGACCGCCGCCTTGCGGAAGGCCGCTTCACCATCACCGATGCGGCGGAGAAGCCCGGCTTCGTCAACGGCCTGCCGATGGCGCACAACCGCTGGATGCCCTCGATCGAGACCGACGGCACCGACAGCCTTGACGAAGTGGTGACGATGGCCAGCTACGACGTCGACTTCGGCCGCTGCTTCAAGGGCGATTTCGATCTGTCGCTGTTCGATTCGCCGGTGGAGGAACTGCTCGACATCGCGCCGCAGGAAAAGATCGCCGGCTACTGGCACGAAGTGGGCGTTTCGTGGAAAGCGGGAACCACCCTGCGACGCCGCAACCGCGTGTAATGCGCCGCTCTCTGCCGGCTTCGAGCAGAGGGACGACCATCGCAAAATCAATGTTGGCAGATTCCGCGTTGTGGAATATCGCAACGACGACGATCGCGTTCCACGCATGTCCGTTCCGCCGCAAAACCGGACGACAGAGCCATGTTCCGGTTCGCGAAGAACAGGAAGGCACGCCGTTGATGTCCGATGCCCCGCTGCTTCAGGAACCGCTGCATTCCGACGTCGGAAGTGCCTTCCACAACCGCTACCCGCTGCCGGTGCGGCTGCTCCACTGGACGCGCGCTGCGGTGATCCTCGCCCTGATCGCGCTCGGCTTGATCATGACGACGTTGCCGGAAACGATAGCGGCGCAGTTTGCTTGGATGTATCCGACTCACAAGGAGTTCGGCGTACTAGCCTTCGGTATCGGCGTCATAGCGCTGGTGGTGCGCACGCGGACCGTCATGCCACCCCACCCTGCCGGACTGGCGCCCTGGGAAACCCTGCTGTCAAAGGGTGTGCAGGCCGGCATGCTGATTCTGGCGATCGTCGTCCCGCTGATGGGCTATGCGATGTCGAGTTCGTATACCCAGAGCGACGGTGTTCCGTTTTTCGTGGGAGACCTGCCCGAACTGTTGCCCAAGAACGACAGAGCGTTCGCCATCTTCCAATGGCTGCACGAGACACTGGCCTATACCCTGCTGGGACTCATCGCCTTGCACATCGGCGGCGTAGTGAAACATCGCGTCCTGGACAAGGGACGCGAAACAGACGTGCTCGGACGTATGCTGTAACAAGAACACGGGCCTCAGACGCTGCCCTCCAGGATCTGCAGCGTCTTGAGATCGGAATGGAAATCGAGCGCGTAGTCGCCGCCCTCGCGGCCCAGGCCTGAGATGCCGATGCCGCCGAACGGCGCGGTCAGATCGCGCACCAGGAAGGTGTTGACCCAGACCGTGCCGCCGCGCACCGCGCGGCCCACGCGCTCGGCGCGGGCGGCGTCACCGGTATAGACGATGCCGGACAGGCCATAGGCGGTGGAGTTGGCAAGCGCGACCCCCTCCTCCTCGGAGCGGAAAGTCTGGAACGTCAGCACCGGGCCGAACACTTCGTTCTGCACCACTTCGCTGTCGTTGGAACGCGGCACGATCAGCGTCGGTTCGATGAAGTTCGCGCCTTCGCGCCACAGCTTGCCGCCCCGGACGATCGTGTCGCCCGCTGCGCGCGCGCGGTCGATGAAGCCCATCACGCGCGCGACATGATCGGGGTGGATCAGCGCCGACATCGTGGTCGCCGGATCGCGACTGTCGCCCAGGACATGAGCATCGGCATAGGCGTGAAAGCGTTCGAGGAACGCCTCGCGCACGCTCTCCTCCACGATGATGCGCGTGCCGGCCATGCAGACCTGCCCGCTGTCATCGTATTGCCCCGCCGCCTTCTTCGCCGCCGCGTCGATGTCGGCGTCGGCGAACACCAGCAGCGGCGACTTGCCGCCAAGCTCGGCGGTGAACGGCACGATGTTGTCCGCCGCCGCGCGGCCGATCACCCGCGCGGTGGGAACCGAGCCGGTAAAGCTGATGCGCTTGACGCGCGGATCGCTGACCAGAGCCATGCCCAGATCGCGGCCGAAGCCCTGCACGATGTTGAACACGCCCGGCGGGAAGCCCGCCTGCTCGATCAGGTCCGCAAGGACCGAGGCCGAAAGCGGGGACCATTCGGCGGGCTTCAGGATCACCGTGTTGCCCGCCGCCAGCGCCGGCGCGCACTTCCACGTGGACAGCATGAACGGCGCGTTCCACGGGGTGATGATCACCGAAGGACCGGACGGCATCCGGATCACCCGGTTGGCCGTGCCGCGCGAGGACCAGACGCGCTCGCGATAATCGCTGGCAAGATCGGCGTAGTTGCGAAAGTTCAGCGCGCCACGCGCGATCACGCGCAGACGCAGGCTTTCGTGCAGCATGGCCATGTCCATGCATTCGACGATCGCCAGCCGTTCGATGTTGGCATCGATCAGATCGGCCAGGCGATGCAGGATCGCCCCGCGCTCCGCCGCCGCCATCGCCGACCAGACCGGAAACGCGCGCGTGGCGGCATCGACCGCCAGTGCTGCGGTGCCAGCGTCCCCGCGCGATACGTCGGCCAGCTTGCGCTCCCAGTCGAACGGGCAGCGCGTTTCGAAGATTTCGGCCGACGCAACCCGGCGGCCATCGATGAAGTGATCGGGCGAGACATCCACGCCCTCGATGGAAACGCGCTCACGCATGGTCGGCAGGACCCTCAGATGAAGTGCAGGTAATAGGCGATCTGTTCGGCTTCGGACTTGCCTTCGAGTTCGAGCACTTCCTGCCGCTTGATCGCGATGAAATTGGCGACGAGTTCGGTCCCGAGCGTCTCGGTCAGGACCGTGTCGGCTTCCAGCGCATCGAGCGCTTCGGGCAGCGAATGCGGTGTGTGCCGGTCGGTGACCGTGGTTTCCAGCCCGTCGTTGGTTTCGCGCGCTGGCAGTTCGTAGCCCTTCTCGTAGCCCAGCAGCGCGGCCTGCAGAGCCGCCGCCAGCGCGAAATAGGGACTGGCCGCGCAATCGGCCAAGCGATGCTCGATCCGCGCCGCCGCGCCGGTTTCCGCCGAAACGCGCACCGTGACCGAGCGGTGATCGATGCCCCAGTTCGCCCAGTAGCCCGAAAGGCTGGCGGGTTGCAGCCGCGCATAGCTGTTGGTTAACGGCGCCATGATCGCCGCCAGCGCCTCGTGGTGCCGCAACATGCCTGCGATGCAACCGGCCATCAGCTTCGAAGGCGCCCCGTTGGCGACATCGTCGGCAAAGGCGTTGCGGCCCGAATGCTCGGTGAAGCTGATGTTGAAGTGCAGTCCGCTGCCGCTTTTTTCGGCGAAGGGCTTGGGCAGGAACGACAACAGGTAGCCGCGCCGGATCAGCAGTTCGCGTGCCATCTGGCGGAACAGGAACACGTCGTCTGCGGCGCGCAAGGCGTCCGCGTAACGCAGAGTCAGCTCGAACTGCGGCGCATCGAATTCGGCGTTGATCGATTCGATGGGCAGGCCGCAGCGCGCGGCCATGGCCCAGATATCGTCGATCAGCCCGGCGGGATCGGTGAACGGGCCGGTGCCATAGACGAAGGCGCCCGGCGTTTCATAGGGCACCCATTCGCCGTTCGGGCCACGCTGGAAGATATAGGCTTCCAGTTCCATGCCGACCATTGGTTCCAGCCCGTGTTTGCGCCAGCCATCGATCGCGCGCTTGAGCGCGCTGCGCCCGCACAGCGGAAACGGCTCGCCCTGGAAATGGAGGTCGGCCAGCGCGATCTGCGTGCCGGCTTCCCAGCCCGGGCGCAGGTCGTTCGCATCGAACCGGGCTTCCATGTCGGGCAGGCCATCGAGCAGGCCACCGCCGGGCGCTGGTACAAGCGCCTTGCTGTATGTAACCGCATAGGTTCCAACGCAAAGCCGGGCATGCCCCTTGCGCGCCTCGCTGGAAGGAACGTACTTGCCGCGCGCCAGGTTGAGCTGGTCGGCGAACAGGATTCTCACGCGATCGCCGGCGGCGAGTTCGGTCATGGCTGCAATCTCCCCAGGCACTATTCTGTTCACGCAGGTGCCCTCATTTTCGTTCGACCCTGACCGGCAGGTATTTGATTCCGTGAATGAAATTGGACCGCAGATAGCGGTGATCGCCGGTCTGTCCGATCGCTTTCACGCGCCGCGCCAGTTCCTGCAACACGATCTTCACTTCCAGCTTGGCCAGCCACATGCCGAGGCAGATGTGAGGCCCGCCCTGCCCGAACGAGAGGAACGGGTTACGCGGCCGGGTCAGATCGAGCCGGTAGGGATCGGGGATCGCGGTCTCGTCGCGGTTGCCCGAAAGGAACCACATGATCACCTTGTCGCCGGCCTTCACCTGCTTGCCGTGGAAATCGAAATCGCGCGTGGCGGTGCGGCGGAAGTGCGAGGTGGGCGACGCCCAGCGGATCATCTCGTCCGTCGCCTCTTCCCACAGCGCGAAATCGGGCTCTTGCAGCTGCGCCAGCAGGGCCGGGTTGTTCGCCAGCGAATGCAGCGTCGCCGCGATCGAATAGCGGGTAGTGTCGTTCCCCGCCGCGACCAGCAGGCAGAAGAAGTTGCGGAACTCGTCGCGCGGCATCCGCGTGCCGTGGCTGGTTTCCTCGCGCACGAGGTTCAGCACACCGATCTGTTCGCCCGCGTCCATCCGGTCGAGCAGATCGTTGGCGTAGTCGAACAGCTCGACCGCCGCCGGCGAACGGAACGGCAGCAGCCGGTATTCGTCGGTATCGACCTTGTCGATCACGAAGTCGGTATAGTCGGGGTCCGAATTGGAAATGAGTGCGTCGCCCTTTTCCACCAGCCAGGCGGCATCATCGGCGGGAACGCCCATGATCTGCGCCAGCATCTGCATCGGCAACCGCCGGGCGATGGCATCGACCGCGTCGAATTCGCCAGCCTCCAGCGCCTCGTCGAGCAGTTCGGTCACGATCCGGCGGATCGCCTCTTCGTATCCCGCCACGGTCGAGCGCGAAAAGGCCTTGGAAACCAGCGCGCGGAAAGCGCGATGCTGCGGCGGATCGGTTTCCTGAAAGGTCTTGCGCGCCTCGTATTCCTCGGGCGACTGATCCTCCATGCGGATGCCGCTGGCCGACGACAGGAGATCGGGCTGCCGGTTCAGTTCCAGCAGATCGGCGTGGCGCACCACGTTCCAGAAGCCCTTGCCGCCATCGGTCATGTCCGTCCACGCGAACGGGTCTTCCCGGCGCAGCCGGTCGAAAGTGGCGAAAGGCGCGCCTTCGTTGAAGGCATCCTGGGATGACAGGTCGACGAAGGCGTCTTGCGAACGGGAGAACGGATAGGTTTCCATGCTCCTGACGATAGGAACGGTCCCCCGCCCCGACTTGGCCAAAACGGCCAAGCTGCGCGGGCGCGATTGGCGGAAAGAAGCATGGTGCTTTGACGCGCTGAAGGGCGCGTTCATACGGAAAGGACTGCTCCATGGGAGAAATCGTCGGCGCCGCGCTGCTGGCCCACGCCCCCACGATCATGATGGCGAAGGAAGATCGCTACGAGCTGAACGAAGGCAAGGAAATCAGCCTTGTCCCCGGCCTGGAGCGCTTTCGCAGCGAGGTGATGGACGCGCTCCGGCCGGACACGGTGATCGTGCTCGATTCCCACTGGTTCACCACCGTCGAATTCTGCGTCAGCGGGCAAGAGCGCCGCACCGGCCTGTTCACCTCGGACGAACTCCCGCGCGGGATGAGCCAGGTGCCCTATGACCTGAAAGGCAACCCCGCGCTGGCCGGCGCCATCGCCGAACGCGCCACCGCCTGCGGCGTGCGCACCAATGCGATCGCCGATCCCTGCCTGCCGATCCATTATCCCACGGTGAACCTCGCGCACTACCTGCACAGGGGCGAGGAATGGCTTTCGGTGAGCTGCGCGCAGACCGGCGAAACGCCCGATTTCCTTGCCGTCGGCCAGGGCATTGGCCACGCCGTCGCCGCATCGGACCGCCGCGTGCTGCTGCTGGCCAGCGGGTCGATGAGCCACCGCTTCTGGCCGCTGTCCCAGCTCCATCTCCACGAAGCCTCGGACCCGATCCACATCAGCCGCCCCGAAGCGCGCGAGGCCGATCTCGAACGGCTGGAGTGGTTCTACAGGGGTGATCACGCCTCGGTGATCGATACCATGCCCGAATTCCTCAAGCACGTCCCCGAAGCGCGCTTCGGCCACTATCTGATGATGGCGGGCGCCTGCGGGGGCCGGGAATGGACCTGGCCCGGCGTGCGCTATTCCGACTACGAGAACGCCACCGGCACCAGCCAGGTCCACGTGTGGTTCGCCCGCCCGTGACAAGCGCGGTCCCGAAGTGACGGCAACGGCGGTCTCAGACGGTCTGGATGCTGAAGGCGAACCAGGCGCCTGCCGCATGATCGTACAGTTGCACCACCTGGTCCGTGACGGTCAGCGTATAATGGCTGGATGACGCGCGATCAAAGCCACGCGCGTTCCGGCCGTCGATCTCCAGCGACACGAACGCATTCTCGGCGGCATCATGGATTTCGGACCGTGTCCCGCTGAACGTCGAAGATCGATCACCGTCCCTGCCCTGGATTCTATCGCCCCGGACTTCCGCGGCGATGAGCAGATCCCGTCCGGATTCGTGGTCGTGCACGCCTGCAACCTTGTGGCCGAACATGAAGGCGTGCGCTGTTGCGGCTATGATCGCGCGGGTGTGGGGAAGCATCCCGCCTTGTGCCATCGACCGCCGGTGCGGGCAACCACTCTGCCCTGAGATCAGTATTTCCTGGCCGGAACGAGATGGTCGGAAAGCGCCGAACCATGGCGCCCGCGCGCGTCAGAGAATATCCGGGTTGGCGAGAACGACCCGGCGCATGACCTTGCGCAACTCGATATCGAGCTGCCGGCGCTCGTCGGCCGAAAGATCGCCAAGCCAGTCCTCGTACATGCCGCTGCGCTCCTCGCGCACGGAGGCGTAGATTCGCTTGCCTTCTTCGGTCAGCGAAATCAGGCTGCTCTTGCGGTTGCGCGGGTGGGGTTCGCGCTGGATCAGGCCCCGCCCTTCCAGCACGCCCACGGCCCGGCTGACCTCGGCCCGATCGACGAAGGCCGCATCCGCGATTTCGCTCGCGCTGCATCGCCCCATCAGCTCGACGTGCGAAATCACGCGCCATTCGGCCAGCGACATCGCGGCCTTTTCGCGCACATGCTGCGATGTGACCCGGTCGATCATCTTGGCCAGCAGCAGGATGCGATAGGGAAGATGGCTTTGCCCGAACAGCTTCCATCGCCGTTCGGAAGCGCGAAGCGTCGGATCGTCATCCGGCGGAGTGGCCCTGTCCATGACGCGATCAATACCTGACTCAAACCCTCTTGTCACGCGCAGGTTGTAGATATATCAACAACTGCCGATGGTGATAAATCAACAATCAGATTTCACCCGCAGGAGAGGACAAGCGTGACCGCCCCACACCCGTTCGCACCGCATTGCGAATATGCCTTCACCATCTCGATCGAACTTGACGGTCTGCGCTGGATCGAACCGTCCGTGCTGGGCAACACCCGGGCGGTCATCTACGCCGCCAGCGGGACAGTCGAAGGACCCCGCCTCAACGGCAAGGTCATTCCGATGTCGGGCGGCGATTTCCCGCTGCAACGCCCGAACGGCGTGATCGATTTCGATGCGCGCTACATGCTGGAAGCCGATGACGGCGCGGTGATCTACATGCAGAACCGCGGCTATCGCTGGGCTCGCAGCCCCGACATCGCCGAACGCATGGCGCGCAACGAACCGGTCGACGCCAACGCCTACTACATGCGCGTATCCCCCCGTTTCGAAGCGCCCGCAGGCCCGCACGAATGGATGAGCCAGCACATGTTCGTGGGCGTGGCGGAAAAGATTCCGAACGCCAACCGCATCCATTACTTCGTGGTGCTGTGATCATGGCCGAGCTTTCCTACGCCCCGATCATGCGCCCCGGCGTCGACCCGCACACCGCGCCGAACAAGCCGCCGCTGCCACCGATCGACTACGCGCTGCGCCACGAGGCGGGGCTGGTGATCGAACGCAATGTCGCCATCCCGCTGCGCGATGGCGTGCGCATCTACGCCGATATCTACCGTCCAGAAGGGCCGCGCGGCGAAGCCGACCTGCCGGTGCTGCTGTCGTGGAGCCCGTATGGCAAGCACGCGCAGTCCAACCAGGTGTTCTGGCCGCGATCCGGCGTGAATCCGGAATGGCTTTCGCCGCTGACGCCGTTCGAAGGGGCTGACCCGGTCAAATGGGGCGCGCTTGGCTATGCCGTGGTCGTCGTCGATCCCCGCGGCGCATGGCTGTCCGAAGGCGATTTCCACCACAACGGCGCGGTCGAGGCCAAGGACTGCGCCGATACGATCAACTGGCTGGCCGACCAGCCCTGGTCGAACGGCAAGGTCGGCATGACCGGGGTGTCCTACCTGGCGGCGATCCAGTTTTGGGTCGCTGCGCTGAACCCGCCCGCGCTCACCGCCATCAACCCGTGGGAAGGATTCACCGACTGGTATCGCGAATTCGCCTATCACGGCGGCATCCTGGAAACCGGGTTCCTGCCGCGCGCGTCCGACAACATCCGTTTCTCGCTGAACCACACCGAAGACACGTGGGAAAACGCGCAGGCCCATCCGCTGATGGATGCCTTCTGGCATTCGAAGGAGATCGACCTTGCCGCGATACGCACGCCGGCTTGGGTCGTCGCCAGCTGGTCGGACCAGGGGCTGCACACGCGCGGCACGCTGGAAGCCTTCAAGGCCATGTCCAGTCCGCGGAAATGGCTGGACGTGCATGGCCAGAAGAAGTGGGCACACTACTATCTGGCGCAAAGCCAGGCCCGGCGCGAGGCGTTCTTCGATCACTTCCTGAAGGACCGGCAGACCGCCCTGGCCGCGTGGCCGCCGGTCCGCATCGAGGTGCGCGAACGGCACGGCGAAGCGGTGGAGCGCGCGGAACAGGAATGGCCGCTTGCCCGCACGGCGCCCACGCCGCTGTGGCTGCATGCCGACGGCACGCTGAACGCGGATCGCCCCGACGGTTCTGCCGCGATCGCGTATGATGCCACCGCAGGCGAAGCCGTGTTCGACCATCGTTTCGAACAGGACACGGAACTGACCGGCCACGCCAGCCTGCGCCTGTGGGTGGAGGCCGACGGGTCCGACGACATGGACCTGTTCGTGGCGCTGCAGAAGCTCGATCGCGACGGCCAGCCGCTTGGCCAGACGTTCTACGCCTTCTTCGAGGACGGGCCGGTCGCGCTCGGTTGGCTTCGGGCCAGCCACCGCGAAACCGATCCGTCCAGAAGCACGCCGCTGCAACCGTTCCACACACACGTTCGCGAACAGCGGCTGGCGCCGGGCGATATCGTGCCGGTGAACATCGAGATCTGGCCATCCTCCACGCTTTTCCGCGCGGGAGAAACGCTCCGGATCGTGATCAAGGGCGCGGATATCTACGCCGAAGGCGTGCCGTTCCTGCCGTTCGCCCGCCACGAAGCCACGCACAACGCCGGTCGCCACATCATCCACATCGGGCCGGAGCACGACTCGCACCTGCTGGTGCCGGTCGTCCCGGCGGCGGAAGGCTGACCGATGACCGTCCGGCACACCGCGATCCCGCAACCATCCACCCATCGCCATCACCAGCCGAAAACCATCAAGGCCGCGCACAATTCTGCACGCAGGGCCGAACACGAGGAGGAAATCATGAAGGGTTCCGAGTTCCGTACGGCGCCAAGCCGGACGTCCATCGCGCGCCGATCGCTGATGGCGACGGCCGCGCTCATGGCCTGCGCCGCCGGTGCGGCCCCCGCCTTCGCCGCCGATCAGACCGCCGAACAGAGCGCGAGCGATGCCGCGTCACCCAATCAGGCGGCTCCCGACCAGGACCGCGAAATCATCGTCACCGGTTCGCGCCTGTCGAGCAGCGCCGGCTTCAACGCGCCCACCCCGGTCACCACGCTGGGCGCCGATCGCCTGACCAAGATGGCCTCGACCAACATCGGTGACGCCCTGGCCTCGCTGCCGTCGTTCCGCGCCTCGTCCTCGCCTTCCAACTCCGTGGTCGGATCGAACATCAGCCCGGTCAACGCGGGTGCCCGCATCGCCGACTTGCGCGGCCTCGGCCCGACGCGCACACTGGTGCTGGTCAACAACCAGCGCTTCGCGCCCAGCACGTCCACGGGCACGGTGGATCTCAACCTGATCCCGACGCTGCTGATCCAGCGCACCGATGTCGTGACCGGGGGCGCATCAGCGGCCTACGGCTCGGACGCGGTATCGGGCGTCATCAACATCATTCTCAACAGGCATCTGCAGGGGGTGAAGACCAATGCCGGCTTCGGCGTCAGTGACCGCGGGGACGGCAAGAACTACTTCGCGCAGATCGCGGCCGGAACCAGCTTTGCCGATGGGCGCGGCCACGTTGTGTTCGGCGCGGAATACGACAAGGACGAAGGCGTGGGCGGTTGCTACACGCGTACCTATTGCTCCAACGAAGTGGGCAACCTGACGCAGACCGCGGGTGCGAACGGACGGCCCGCCAACAACATTGCCTACAACGTGCATACCGCGACGCTCACGCCGGGCGGGCTGATCACCGGGACGGTCAACGCGGCGGGCGTGCGCTCGGCGGCGCGGGGTGGCGTGCTGGGCGGCATCCAGTTCGACGCGAACGGCAACCCCACGACGTTCAATTACGGGCAGAACGCGGGCGCGCTGTTCATGGAAGGCGGCACCGGGGCCGGCCTCAACAGCTTCTTCGGCGATCCGGCGCTGTCCATCCCGGTCACGCGCTACAACGGCTATGGCCACTTCGAATACGAAGCATCGGATGCGTTCACGGGCTTTGCCGACATCAGCTACGGCCATGTCGTGGGCTATACCAGCGGACCGGAAGTCCGTGACGGTGGCTTCCCCGGCAACGGCAGCCTCATCAAGATCGACAACCCGTTCCTGCCGCAATCGATCAAGACGACCATGGCGAACAACGGCATCACCGGGCTGGTGATCGGCAAGCTGGGCACCAACTTCGGCCAGATCGACAGCGTATCGAAGCGCGATACCTATCGCCTGGTTGCGGGCGGCAACGGCCAGATCAACAGCAACTGGGCGTGGGACGCCTATATCCAGTACGGCATTACCGACTACCATCAGTCCACGGTGAACGACCGGATCACGGCGAACTATGCCAACGCGATCGACGCGGTCGCCGATCCCGTGACCGGCAAGCCGATCTGCCGCATCGCGCTGACCAACCCGGGCACCAATTGCGTGGCGCTGAACATCCTGGGCCAGGGCGCGCCGTCGCCCGAAGCCAAGGCCTATGCCTTCGGCACCACCAAGCAGCGGACCGAGTTCACCCAGCTTGTCGGCGCGGCCAACCTCCATGGCACGCTGTTCGATACCTGGGCAGGCCCGGTGAAGATCGCGACCGGCGCGGAAGCGCGGCGTGACCAATTGACGATCACGGTCGACCCGATCTCCGCCGCCAACGGGTTCTACGTTTACAACGCGACGCCCGCGAAGGGCCACGTCACGGTGACGGAAGGCTATCTCGAAGCGGGCATTCCGCTGCTGAAGGACAGCCCCCTTGGCCGCAGCCTGGACCTGAACGGCGCAGTCCGCCGCACGCACTACAACACGGCAAGCCAGACCGTTTCGAACAGCTTCAACGCCACCACCTGGAAAGTAGGCGCGACCTACAAGCCGGTGGACGAAGTGCTGCTGCGGATCACCGAATCGCAGGATATCCGCGCGCCCAACACGTCGGAACTGTTCACCACGCCCGTCACCGGCGTCGCCGCGATTTCCGACACCAAGACCGGCAGCCAGGTGTTCGCCAACGTCTATACCGGCGGCAACATCAACCTGAAGCCGGAAACCGCGCGGACCTTTACGGCGGGCATCACCCTGCAACCGCAAGGGGCGCTCAACGGGCTGCGGTTCTCGCTGGACTTCTACAAGATCCGCATTCGCGACGCGATCGCCACGCTCGGCGCGCAGGTCATCGTCAACACCTGCAACACCAGCGGCGCGTCGGACATCTGCGGGCTCGTCACCCGCAATTCCAGCGGCATCCTGCAATCCGTGTCGGTGGTCTATCTGAACCTCAACCGGCAGGATCTGAAGGGCCTGGACATCGAGGGCAGCTACCACATGGCGCTGGGGTCGGATTCGGCTCTGGACCTGCGCGCGCTGGCGACGCACACCTTCAAGCTGACCAACAGCGCGGTGGTGTTGCCGGGCACGAAGACGCCGGTTGATCGCGCGGGCGACAACGGCCTGAACGGCGTGCCTTCCTGGGTGGTCGATGGCTTCGCGTCGCTCACGATCAAGCGGCTGACGCTGAACCTGCAGGGGCACTTCATCTCGGCCGGCAAGTACGATGCCTCACTGGTCGGCCCCGAAGACGCGGGATACAGCGTAACGGCGGTCAACAGCATCAACACCAACCGGGTGCCGTCGCGGTTCTACACCAACCTTGGCGCCAGCTTCGACCTGATCAAGACCGGCACGCGGACGCTGCAGGCCTATGTCAACGTCACCAACCTGTTCAACGTGATGCCGCCCCCGCTGTGGAACGGCAACAACAACTCGGTGTACTACGACGTGATCGGCCGTCGCTACCGGATGGGCATCCGTTACGACTTCTGATCCTTACCGGCCCCGGCGGCGCGCTGCCGCCGGGGCCGGTTCCATTTTGCGGAAGTGATACCATGGCCGACCGTTCGAAATCCGCCAGCCGCACGATGCCCTCCGGCGTCCATCGGCGCGCGGTGCTGGCTGGCGGCGCGGCGGCCGGAGCCATGCTGCTCGCCCCGGCAAGGGCGGTGGCGGCCGCGCCCGTGGCCGGGACGAAGGCCGGCATGGTGCGCGGCACCGTCGAGGACGGCGTGCTCGTCTTCCGCGGCGTGCCTTATGGCGCGCCCACGGGCGACGCGCGGCGCTTTCTGCCGCCCGAACCGCCTGTCCCTTGGAACGGCGTGCGCGACGCGACCGGTTTCGGCGACGAATGCCCGCAGCTGGCTCCACCCGGGCACGGCGGCACCAAGCCCCCGCCGCAGAGCGAGGACTGCCTTGTCCTCAACGTGTGGACGCCCGGGCTGGCCGATAGCGGCAAGCGGCCCGTCATGGTCTGGGTCCATGGCGGCGGCTTTGCCCTTGGCGCGGGCGATTCACCGGTCAACGATGGCGTGCAGCTGTGCCGCAGGCGCGATGTCGTGCTGGTGGCGATCAACCACCGCTTGAACGCGTTCGGCTATCTCCACTTCGGTGACCTCGCAAAGCCCGGCGGCGCGGTTTCCAACGTCGGGCAACTCGATATCGTGGCGGCGCTGCGCTGGGTGCGCGACAACATCGCCGCGTTCGGGGCCGATCCCACCAACGTAACGGTGTTCGGCCAATCGGGCGGCGGATCGAAGGTCGCCGCGCTGCTCGCGATGCCGTCCGCGCGCGGGCTGTTCCATCGCGCGATACTGGAAAGCGGGTTCGGCACCTACACGATCGCGCCCGAGGACGGGCTGCGGATAACGCGCGCACTGTTCGCCGAACTCGGGGTCGCGGCCGGGGATATCGACGCCCTCCGCACGGTGCCGACGGACACGATCCTGGCGGCACTGCAACGCGTGACCAAGGGGGATCCCACGCAAGGCCCGGGCATCGTCGCGGATGGAACCGTGCTGCCCCACACCCCGTTCGGTGCCGATGCCCCGCCGATCGCGCCGGATATTCCGCTGATTGTGGGCCATACCGCCACCGAAACGACGGTGCTTTTCCCGCCGCCCAATGCCTTCACGCTCGACTGGCCGGACCTGCCCGCGCTTCTCGCGCCCAAGGTCAACGATGCCGAGACGCTGATCGCCGGCTTCCGTGCGCTGCGACCCGCCGCGAGCGCCAGCGACATCTATTTCGCGATCACCACCGAACTCGGCATGGGCCGCAACGCCCGCATCGCGGCCGACAAGCACGCCGCCCTGCACCGCGCGCCGGTGTTCGCCTACCTGCTGGAATGGCGCACCCCGGTGCAGGACGGCAAGCTGCGCAGCCCGCACGGGCTGGAACTGCCGCTGGTGTTCGACACCGTGGACAAGGCGGCGGGCACGATCGGCACCGGCGCGGCGCAGGCACAACAGCTGGCCGATGTAATGAGCGCGGCCTGGACCAACTTCGCCCGCACCGGCGACCCCAACGGCCCGGGCGTCCCGCGCTGGCCGGCCTATGCCCTGCCCCGGCGGGAAACGATGGTAATCGACCTGCCCTGGGCGGTGAAGGCCGATCCGCTGGGCGCCGAACAGGCGCTGATCGCGGCGCATATCAAGGCATGACCTGGAGGACCATCGTTGCGCACTTGTCGGCGATGCTCGCATCGCTGGTCCTGCTGATCGCGCCGGCCGGCAGCGATTTCGCCGCGCGCGCGGCGCAGCCGGCCCCCGTGGCGCCGCTGGTCCCGCTGCCGCAGCGGCCGGCCATCGCCCCGGTGCTGCCGTGCAAGGCGCTCGTCACGCCGGTGACGGCCTATGCGGGCGGCATCGGCTACCGCGTTCTTACCGCGACCGAGGACAACCCCAGCGCAGACCGACCCGCCAATTGCCTCGTCAAGGGCTATGCCGCGCCGCAGACGCAGTTCGAATTGCACCTACCGCTGCACAGCTACACCGGCCGCTATCTGCAAGGCGGCTGCGGCGGCATGTGCGGTGTGATTTCGGATTCGATCGTGCCATGGTGCAGCAACGCGCATATCGCCAGCGGCGCCTTCGCGGTCGCCTACAACAACGGTGGTCATTTTTCCGCGGGGATCGGCGATGCCACGTGGGCGGTCGATCCCGAATTGCGGATGCAGTTCGCGCACAAGGCCACGCACGCCACCGCGCTGGCCGCCAAGGCGATCATCACGCGCTTTTATGGGCAAGCGCCCGATCACGCCTATTTCGTCGGCTGTTCGGGCGGCGGGCGCGAAGCCTTGATGGAAACGCAGCGCTACCCGGACGATTTCGACGGCGTCGTCGCCGGTTCGTCCGTATCGATGCCGGCCGCGATGCAGTTGTTCCTGTGGGAAGCGCAAAAGGGCCTCGATGCCGATGGACGCGCGATCTTCACGCCGGAGGCGGTCATGACACTGCATCGGGCGGTGCTGGCTGCGTGCGACCGGATCGATGGCATTCCCGATGGCCAGATCGACGATCCGCGCGCATGCCGCTACGATCCGGCCCCGCTGCTGTGCGCGGGGAACGCTCCATCGGACGGGCCGTGCCTCACCGCTTCGCAGATCGACGCCGCGCACGCCTATTACCGCGGCCCCACAGACGCCGACGGAACCGCGCTGTTCCCCGGCGGCGCGCCCTATGGCTCGGAACTCGGCTGGGTGGGACCGGGCGCCGCCACGCAGACCGGCAAGTTCGCAGCGGAATCGTTCATCAAGCTGCTGTTGCTGCCCGGCGAACTGCCCGAAAGTTTCAGCTGGCGCGACTGGCGCTTCACCCGCGCCAGCCTCAACCGGCTGCTGAAGGCCGGGGAACCTTTCGACGCCACGGACCCCGATCTGACCGCCTTCCGCGATCGCGGCGGCAAGCTGATCCTTTGGCAGGGCATGGCCGACAACGCCGCCGGCGCGCGCGGCATGCTCGATTACTACCAGGCGGTGCGCGAACGGATGGGCGGACTGGATGCGGCGCGCCGGTTCGCGCGCCTGTTCCCCGTGCCCGGCGGCTACCACTGCCGGGGCGGCTATGTGCCCTATGACCAGGATTTCCTGGGCGCGATGGTGAACTGGGTGGAGCGCGGAACAGCGCCCGACAGCATCATGGCCACCGCACCGCTGGGCGATGGCTCCGTCCGCACCCGCCCGCTCTACGCCTACCCCACGCCGACCCACTACCGGGGCGGCGACGTCAACGATCCGCGATCGTTTTCTCCGGGCACGCTGAAGCACGAACCCGTGGATGGCTTCGCCTGGCCCGGATCGAAAGCGCGGGACAGGAGCGGATTATGACGGAAGGCGAGATTCATCGCCCCGCGATGCCTGACGGCAGCCGAAACATCCGCAAAGGCGGTACGTTCCTGAGAAAGCCGGAATAGCCGGCGCTTGTACCTGTCCAAAGGGGCTGCCCGGATACGGCCCCTCCCCGGCCCCGTTCCCGGTCAGCCAGGGAGATTCTGCCCGGCAGCAATATATTGCAATGCAACATCCCTAGGCCAGAAAAGTTTGCTCGCTAGGTGGCCGTTTCTGATAATCGATTGTCATCCGTCAAAGGAACGAAGCGGTTCGCGACAGGGGGTGAAATTGGCTGGTGAGCGTATCGGTCTGCGGCAGGCGGCTGCCTGGCTGGCGGAAATCGTCGGCCCCGACCGAAACTATGTGAACGTCGGCATCGTCTATACCGTGGCGATCAGCCTGTTGTCGCTGGCAACGCCGATTTCGGTGCAGCTGCTGATAAACTCGGTGGCGCGCACCGCGCAGGTCGCGCCCTTGTGGATTCTCTCGGGCGTGCTGCTGGTGCTGCTGCTGGTGGTCGCGGGGCTGAGCGCGCTGCGGATCTATCTGCTCGCCATCTTCGAGCGTCGCATCTTCGCGCGCGTGGTGGCCGAGATCACGGTTCGCGCGGTTCATGCCCGGAACCCGTTCTTCGCCGACGCGCGCTCCGGCAGCCTGTTCAACCGCTATTTCGACATGGCCATCATCCAGAAGTCGGTGCCCAGCCTTGTCATCGGGGCCTTCACGATCATCCTGCAGGGCGCGGTCGGCCTGCTGGTGACGAGCTTCTACCATCCCTTCTTCCTGGCGTTCAATCTGGTGCTGGTCCTGGTCTGCCTTGCGATCTGGCTGATCTGGCGCCACGGCGCGATCAGCGGCGCGGTCGGCCTCAGCCACGCCAAGCACAACGCCGCGCACTGGCTCGAAAGCGTCGGCGCGTCGAACGGCTTCTACCAGTCCGCCCGCCATCTCGACTTCGCGATGGACCGCTCGGAAGCGGTGACGGCGGACTACATCAAGGCCCACCGCCGCTACTTCCGGTACAGCTTCGCCCAGACCCTCGGCTACTTCCTCGTCTATGCCTTCGCGGCAGCGGCCCTGCTGGCGCTCGGCGGCAGCCTGATCCTTGCCGGGCAACTCTCGATCGGTCAGCTGGTCGCCGCGGAACTGATCCTGTCCGGCGTGTTCTATGGCATCTACCAGCTCGGCTGGTATCTCGACACCTTCTACGATCTCGTCGCGAGCAGCGAAGAACTCTCGCTGGTCTTCGCCATTCCGCAGGAGCGCCCTGGCCAGCGGGGCGAGGCGCCGCGCGATGGTTCGTTGCGCTTTCGCGGTGTCGATTTCGATGGCGTCCACCTCGATTTCGCGATCGCGGGTGGCGAACAGGCCGTCATTCTGGCCGAGCCCGGCGTGGAGAACACGCTTGCCCTGCTGCTCAAGCGCCATATCACTCCCAAGGGCGGCTTCGTCTCGATCGGGGGCAGCGAACTGGGCAGCCTCAACATGTACCTTCTGCGATCGGCGGTCACGGTACTCAACCGGCCAACCATCGTCGATGTCACGTTGCGCGAATACCTGACGCTGGCCGAGGGACGAAACGGGGATGGGGCGACGACCATGCGGGCGCTGGAACGGGTTGGCCTGCTCGCCCGCCTCGCCAGCCTGCCCAACGGTCTGGACACCCAGCTCGCCAGTTCGGGCTCGCCGCTTTCGATCGTCGAGGTGATGCAGCTCAAGCTGGCCAACGCCCTGCTCAGCAGACCCCGCGTTCTGGTCATGTCACAGCTTTTCGACATGATGCCGCTGGGCGTCCTCAAGGCGACGCTGGCCGAACTGCGGCAGAACGGCACCACCGTCTTGCTCAGCACTGGCCGGCCCGAAGCGCTCGATCTCGATGCCTGGTACTGGCTTGGCGCGCGCGAGCAGTACCGCTTCGCCGACAAGGCCGCGTTCATGCGCTTCATCGCCGAACGGGAGGTGCGGCCATGACGCTGGACAAAACCCAGATGGAGCACTTCCCCTCGCTGGCACGGCTGCGCCCGCCGCGCGTGGTAACGACCGTCGCATGGCTCATCCTCGTGGGCATCGTGCTTGCCGGCGCGATCCTGTTCGTGCCCTGGCTGCAGACTGCCCAGGGCGGCGGACAGATCACCACGCTGAACGCCGAAGACCGCGCCCGCGACGTCTCTTCGCTGGTCGGTGGCCGCGTGGAGGAATTCTACGTGAAGGATGGCGATTTCGTCCGTGCGGGCGATCCGATCGTTCGCGTGGTCGACGTCGATCCCGACTTCCTCGAACGGCTCGCCGGCGAGAAGGCGCAAGTCGAGGCACAGATCGCCGCCGTCCAGCAGGCGCGCGCGACCGCCGCGATCGACGTGGGGCGCAGCGGCCAGCTCTATGCCGAGGGTCTGGCATCCCGCCGCGACTACGAACAGACGCAGATCAAGGTCGCGGAAGCCGACGCCAAACTGGCCGAAGCCCGGGCCAAGCTGAAGCAGATCGAGATCAAGCTGGCGCAAAACTCGGCGCAGATCGTCACCGCGCCGCGCGACGGGCGCGTCCAGAACCTCAACGCGGCCGCGGGCGGCTCGCTGATCTCCTCGGGCACAGTACTTGCCACGATCGCGCCCGAGCGTATCGCCCGCGCGGTCGAGCTGTACATAGACGGTCGGGATATCCCGCTGGTCGAACCGGGCCGCCCGGTGCGGCTCGAGTTCGAAGGCTTCCCGGCGTTCCAGTTCAGCGGATGGCCGGGCTTTGCCGTGGGCATTTACGATGGCCGCGTGCGCTCGGTCGATCCCACCCCGCGCAGCGACGGGCTGTTTCGCGTCCTCGTCGAACAGGCGCCGAACAAGACCGCCTGGCCCGAGCGCCGCTTCGTGCGCCAGGGCAGCAAGGTGCTCGGCTGGATTCAAGGCGACACCGTCCCCGTCTGGTACGAGCTGTGGCGTCAGCTCAACGACTTCCCGCTCAATTTCGGAGTGGCCAGCCCGGCCGGCGAGAAGGAGGCAAAGGCTGCGAAGGAGGACAAGAGCTCGATCGAGAAGAAGAAGAAGTGATCATGCGCCGTCTGCTTGCGATCAATGCACTGCTTCTCGCCGTAACGACCGGCGTGACGGCCAGCGCAGCCGACGGCGGCGCCGTCCGCCCGGCGCCGATGGCGACGGCGATGCCCGCCCGCGAAGACGGCCAGCCCTCGACACCCCTGACGCTGGACGAGGTCCTGCGCTCCTCGGCGCGCGCGGCGCCCGACATCATCGCGGCGCTGGCCCGCGTGCGGCAGGCCGAGGGGCGGGCACTGAGCGCCGAGGGCGCGTTCGACACGGTTTTCTCGGTCGATGCCCGCAGCCGCGTTGCCGGCTATTACGACGGTTCGGAAATCACCGGCAAGGCGGAGCGCCCCCTCACCGGCAACGGCGGATACCTCTACGGCCAGTACCGCAATTCGCGCGGCGATTTCCCGATCTATGAGGACAAGGCCTATACCAACCGGCTTGGCGAGGTGAAGATCGGTGCGCTTTACGCCCTGCTGCGGGACCGCATGATCGACGCCCGGCGTTCGGCCACGCAGCTTGCCGGGAACGACATCGACATTGCCCGTTTCGAAACGCGCGCCACCGCCATCGGCGTGCAGGCCCGCGCGATCGAGGCCTATCAGAAGTGGGTGGAAAGCGGCCTGAAGCTGCAGGCCTACCAGGCGCTCTACGATATCGCGGCCGAGCGCGGCAAAGGTATCCGCCGGCAGGTACAACTGGGCGCGAAGCCGGAAATCCTGCTGACCGAGAACGAAGCCAACATGGTCAAGCGGGAAGCCCTGGTCGTGCAGGCGCAGCAGGAATTCCGGGCAGCGGCCAACAAGCTCTCGCTCTACTACCGCGATGCGGCGGGGCTTCCGGTGCTGGTCGATGCCAACCGGTTGCCACCCTCGGCCGCGGCCTTCGACGGCATGAACATCGATCCCTTTTTCGAGATCGAGGAACGGCCCGATTTCGGCATCCTGCTCGAAGAGATCGAGCAGGCATCGGTCAAGCTGGCTCTGGCCGAGAACGACCTGCGGCCCCGGCTCGATCTCAAGGGGGAAATCGCCAAGGACATCGGGCCGGTTGGTGCGGGTGGCTATAGCCGCTCGCCGCTCGAAGTCATCTTCGGCGTCTCGCTCACGGTGCCGCTGCAGAACCGCAAGGCACGGGGCAAACTATCTGAAAGCCGCGCCAAGCTCGAGGAACTGTCGGTCAAGCAGCGGTACCTCGCCGAGAAGATCCGTGCCGAAGTGGCCGGGATCGGCATCGAGGTCGACACCGCGCGCGAACTGGCGGACGCGACCCGTCGGCAGGTCGCTCTCGCCGATCGGCTCGCCGAAGCCGAACGCCGCCGCTTCGCCTTGGGTTCGAGTGACTTCTTTCTCGTCAACAGCCGCGAGGAAGCCGCCACCGATGCCGCGGTGAAGCTGATCGAAGCCCGTGCGCGCATCGCCGCCGCGCGTGCGCAATTGGCTGCGGCAACCGCCGATGAAAGCGCCCTCAAGCTGGACGCGCGTGAGGCCGGGGGATCAGACGCGGGCGAGCGGCCGTTCTAGCAACGGCCGGGTGCGCCACGGGCTTGGCGATAAAGCCTATGATACCAGTAACGCGCGCAAAACCCTGCGCGAGAACGGCGCCAGTCCTGACATCCCGGGCAGGCGCAATCGCACCGTCCGCTCTGATCAGCCACGTTGTGCCAAGAGCAACATCTCATCGCGCATGACTGTCAGCCCCACACTCCAGACGCAAAGAACCTTTCCATGGCCGCCTCATGGCCGGCAATGTCCAGCCCTTGCGCGTCCAGCCAGGCGTCATTGAAGCAGGTCGAGGCATACCGTTCGCCCGAATCGCAAAGCAGCGTGACAATCGAGCCGGTTTCGCCGGCTGCGGTCATTTCCACAGCGAGCCGAGCGCATGCCACGAGGTTGGTCCCGGTCGATCCGCCAACCCGGCGCCCCAGCCGTCGCGACAGCACCCGCGCCGCCGCGATCGAGGCGGCATCGTCCACGGCCTCCATCCGGTCAATCACCGATGGCACGAACGAAGGTTCCACACGCGGCCGGCCGATCCCTTCGATCAGGCTGCACGCGCCATCCGCCGAAAGCACCGTGTGATCGTGCCAATGGCGATGAAAGACCGAAGGCAGCGGATCCGCCACGCAGATCCGCGTGGCATGGCGATGATAACGCACAAACCGCCCGAGCGTGGCCGAAGTGCCGCCCGTGCCCGCGCCGCAAACAATCCAGGTCGGGACCGGCGCGGGTTCGCGCGCCATTTGCGCAAAAATGCTTTCGGCAATGTTGTTGTTGCCGCGCCAGTCGGTGGCGCGTTCGGCATAGGTGAACTGGTCCATGTAATGCCCGCCGCACGCATCCGCCAGGCGCTGTGCCTCGCCATAGACCGTGGCGGGATCGGCAACCTTCCGGCACTGGCCGCCGAAAGCCTCGATCGCGGCAATTTTCTCGGCAGATGTGGTGGCCGGAATCACCGCCACGAACGGCAGGCCAAGCATGCGCGCAAAATAGGCCTCGGACACCGCCGTCGAACCGGATGATGCCTCGACCACGGTGGTATCCTGCTTGATCCAGCCGCTGCACAACGCATGCAGGAACAACGATCGCGCCAGCCTGTGCTTCAGACTTCCCGTGGGATGGCTGCTCTCGTCTTTCAGATACAACGCGATGCCGGACAGTGCGGGCAATTCCACCGGGATCAGGTGCGTGTCGGCCGAGCGGGTGTAATCGGCCTCGATTCTGGCAATTGCCCAGTCGCCCCAGCGGGACTGGCCGGCGGCGTTTACGGCAAGACTGCGGGCGAGGTCTGTCATCATGATGCAATCCCGGGCATGTGGAAATTGGATTGCACACTAATGCAAGACCAGCGCATCTCGTTTGCAAAATCTGGCCAAACCTAACCGCTAGACTTGTGAAAATTGCGTGGATCGTGCGGATTTGCAAAATCGAATGATCGCCAGTCCTGTTCGTTCTTGCCCGACCATGAATCACGAACGAAGGTTCGCTGATGGCCTGCGGGAGGCGCGGACCGGCAAGTCGTCGATTTTCTGCGGACGCTATCAACCCCACCGGACTTCTGGGACCGCTGGCAACGGAGACACGGCCAAGCGTCAGGTTGCCTTCTCGTCCAGGCGCGACTTGACCCGATAGGCAATCTGGCTGCGCGACATGCCGATCATCCTGGCCGCCTCCGACTGGTTGCCCTCGCAACGGTCCAGCGCCCCTGCGACCAGTTCATCGACCAGTTCGTCGTGCGAAAGCCCGAGCGACAGCAGGGTCTCGCGGACGGAAGCGGGCTTCGAATTCCTCGCGCGGGCCACGATGAAGTCTGCCAGCGCGTCGTGCGAACGGTCGCTTTGCTGGTTCAGCGCGTGTCCGGCCATCATCAGGTGATGCACGCTGATTGCCTCGTCGTCGTTCGCGAGAATGACTCCGCGTTCGATCGTGTTTTCCAGTTCGCGGATGTTGCCGGGCCAGGCATAGTCGTTGAACAGCCGGATCAGGCTCTCGTCGAACGACAGATTGGTCCTCCCATGCCGTTGGGAAAACTTGCGCAGAAAATGGTTGGCCAGGATCGGAATGTCCGCCCGGCGGTCGCGCAGCGGCGGTATCCAGATCGGGAAGGTGTTGAGGCGATAGAGCAAGTCCGCCCGGAAGGTTCCCTTTTCGACATCCGATCTCAGATCGGCATTGGTGGCGGCGATGATCCGCACATCGCAGCGGATGGTGCGGGTGCCGCCAACCCGTTCGAATTCGCCTTCCTGCAGCACGCGCAGCAGCTTGCCCTGCGCCGCGGGCGAAAGCGTGCCCACCTCGTCGAGGAACAGGGTGCCGCCTGAAGCCCGCTCGAAACGCCCTGCCCTGGCGCCGTCCGCGCCGGTGAAAGCCCCCTTCTCCACCCCGAACAGTTCGGCCTCCACCAGCGTTTCCGGGATCGCCGCGCAGTTCAGCGCGACGAACTCCTTGTCGCTGCGCCGGCTCCGCCGGCGCAGTTCCCGCGCGAATACTTCCTTACCCACGCCGCTCTCGCCGAGGAAGAGCACCGGGACATCGGTTTTGGCCACCTTCTCGATCAGGTGCAGGGCAACGTTGAAACCAGGTGAGGCTCCCACCACCGTCCGGTTCTGCAAGCGCTCCGGTTGGGGCTGCGAGCCATCAGACAGTGGAGCCGTATAGGTTTCCGCACGGAACCAGCGCAGTTCCTTTTCCGGCTCGTCCCAGTCCTCCACCGGCTTGCCGATCAGATAGCAATGCGGATGCCCCATCGCGACGCACTGGATCTCGCGATAGACGATCGGCCGTCCGAAAAACGCCGACGAATAGCCGGCGGCGTAGCCGATCTGCTGCCACCCGCCGGGGTAGGGTCCGATGCCGATCTCGTCGCAGTGCGCCAGGCACTCCGCCGAATTGTGCCATTCGTATTCGCAATAGAAATGGCCCGAATTGCGATCCGCATCGAAAACGACCGGCACGACCTTTACCGACCCCATCAGCGCGTGGAGCTGCGGGCCGGCCGCATAGCCTTCGAACAAGGAAGCGTCCTTGCGCAAAGCGAGCGCTAGCCGGGCGTCGTTCGCGCCCATCGTGTAACCTATGCGGGACATTGTGGCACGCGCCTGCTCGTATCCAAGCGCGGAAATGAGTTCGCGCCGCAGGATCGCCAGACTGGCGTTGTCCGTCAGGACCATCCTCTGGCCATTGAGCATGATCTCGGCATTGTCCGGATCGAAACGGAATGAATCGTAGAGATCACGCAAGTCCGGATCCTGCGCCCGCTGGAAATGATCCACGAACGTATAAGCCGAATCCGGCTTGCCCCGTCTGGCAGCGCCCTTGGGCATCGCAATCTCCCCAATCCTCTAGCGCCTTTTGATGCGCAATTTTCTGCAACCAGACTGCGCAAAATTCCGCAGCGAGGCAAGTGTCCGAACCGGGGTTTCAAGCCCATTCCACCAAAAGTGCCGAAAATCGGCCGTCCTCGGGATTTGGCACAGACCCTGCGTACAAGTGGCCAAAACCACAAAGGGGGAGAGTGTAATATGAACAAGAGGCATTTCCTGTGCGCGTCGAGCATTCTGGCCGTGATAACCGGTGGCAGCGCCTGGGCGCAGGGCACCGGAACCAACGCGGATTCGGGCGCCATTGCGGAGATCGTCGTTACCGCCCAGAAGCGCGCGGAAAACGTACAGGATGTTCCGATCGCGATTTCCGCCTTCACGTCCAGCGCGCTGCGCGAACGGGCGGTGGCCGACGTGTCGAGCCTCTCCAACATCTCGCCTAATGTCACGCTGGACGCGGGCACCCCCTTCTCGGGGTCCAGTTCCGTGCTTTCAGCCTATGTCCGCGGCATCGGCCAGAACGATTTCGCCGCCAACCTCGATCCGGGCGTGGGCGTCTATCTCGATGGCGTCTATCTTGCCCGCACCGTCGGCGCGAACCTCAACCTGCCCGACGTGGAGCGTATCGAAGTCCTCAAGGGACCACAGGGCACCCTTTTCGGCCGCAACACCATTGGCGGCGCCATTTCCGTGGTCACGCGCGATCCCGGCAAGGTCTTCTCGTTCCGGGGTGACATCACCACCGGCCGCTACAACCGGCTCGACATCAACGCCAGCCTCGACCTGCCGATCACGGATCGGGTCGCGGTGTCGCTCACGGCCGCATCGCGGCACCGGGACGGATACCTCAAGCGTATTCCCTTCCCGGGAGCGGGCCAGTTCGTCAACGATGAGGACGCGGCGTTTCGCTCCAACGGCTACGATCGCGCATCGAGCGAAGGCGGTCAGAGCGAGTGGACCTTGCGCGGCAAGCTGAAGTGGGAGGCGACCGACCGGCTGACTGTCCGTGTGTCCGGCGACTACCTCAGCCAGAATCAGCAGGGCACGGCGAACAAGCTGCTCGCGACCACGGAAAGCCAGCCCTTCATCTTCGCCCCCACCGCCGATCGCGCGCTGGTGATCCCGGGCCTCGGCGCAACGGCCCTTTACAATGGCGCTTCCGGCCTTGCGCCCAATGGCTTCAACTTTGCCGGTCTCTACAACTTCTGCATTGGATCAACAGCGGGCGAGATCGCCGCCCGCAACGCCACCGCCCTGTGCGGTCCGCGCGGCACACCGCTGAACCCCGGGCAGCAGATCGGTGGGCTCGCCAGCGCGAATGTCGATGCCAACCCCGCCAACAATCGCCTTCCCTTCGACAGCCGCTACATCCTCGCCGATCCGGACAAGAGCTACGCCACGGGCCTGAACTTCTCGCGCATGAAGGTCTGGGGCCTTGCCATGACGCTGGATTACGAACTTTCCGACAGCGTCGATGTCAAGTCGATCACCGGCTATCGCAAGCTGGACTGGGCGACCGGGCTGGACGCGGACGGATCGCCCGTACGCGCGCTGGAATTCTCCTTCAGCCTTGCCAACTGGCAGTTCAGCCAGGAACTACAGATCACGGGGCGGGCTTTCAACGACAAGCTTAAGTACGTTGTCGGCGGGTATTATTTCAAGGAGCGCAGCTTCCTTTCCGACTTCGTCACCTTTGACCAGGGCCTGCTGCAGATTTACGGTCCGAACCTGCTCCATACCGAAAACTACGCTTTCTTCGGGCAAGTCGACTACGAGTTCTCCCCGCTGATCTCGATCACCGTCGGCGGGCGCTACACGCACGAGAAGAAGGACTTCAACGGCGGCCAGAGCGACCTGAACGGGTTCAACTACAAGCTGTTCAACTGCCCGGTCTATGGTGATCCATGTTCGACCCCGCTGGGCTTCTCCGACCCCAGCGAGCCGCTGCGATACTACGTACCTGATACGCAGTACCGCTCCTTCAACAACTTCGCGCCCAAGCTCGGCATCCAGCTTCATCCGACGCAGGATGTGATGGTCTATGGTTCGTGGTCGAAGGGATACAAGACCGGAGGCTGGACCACCCGCCTGTCCAACCCCCTCAACTTTGCGCCCAGCTTTGATCCGGAAAAGGCCGAAAGCTTCGAAATCGGCTTCAAGTCGGAGTTCCTGAACCGTCGTGTCCAGCTCAATGGTGCGGCTTTCACCACCAAGTACAACGGCATCCAGCTGAACTTCCAGCAGGGTGTCTCGCCGACGATCCAGAACGCGGGCGATGCCCGCATCAAGGGCTTCGAGCTTGAACTGGTGGCGGTGCCGGTACGCGGCCTGACGATAAACAGCTCGGTTGGCTATACCGACTCCTATTACACCAGCGTATTGCCCCAGGCGCAGGTTGCGCCAAATCCGCTTCAAGCCGGCGTCTTTGTGGGCGCACCGTTGCCCAAGACCCCGAAGTGGAAGTTCAACGTCAGCCCGCGCTACGAATACGAGCTCGGCAACGGCGCGTCGGTCGTCGCGCTGGTCGACTACACCCGGACCAGCAAGATCTGGAACGACACCGAACGCGCCTATGCCCTACTTCGGCCTGCGGTCAGTTCGCTCAATGCAAGCATCTCCTACCAAGCGCCCGAGCAGAAGTGGTCGCTCACCGTAGGCGGCACCAACCTCACCAACGACCGCTACCTGGTCAGTGGCGGTAACCAGACCGCAGCCGGCCTGCTGTTCGGAACCTACAACCGCCCCACCGAATGGTACGCCACCCTCGGCGTCCGTTTCTGATGAGGAGACGTCCCTTGTTTCTACGCAATGCATGGTACTGCGCCGGTTGGGATGAAGACGTCGGCATCGGGGCGACCGATCTCGTGTGCCGCAGGATCGCCGGCCAATCGATCCTGCTCTACAGGACGGGCGAGGGCCAGGTCGTGGCGATGGAGGACAGGTGCCCCCATCGCTCCGCCCCGCTTTCGCTCGGCCGCAAGGAAGGCGACGCGGTCCGTTGCATGTACCACGGGATGCTGTTCGGAGCGGATGGGGAATGCCTGGCGGTGCCGGGCATGGACAAAGTACCGGCGGGCGCCAGCGTCCGGACCTTCCCGGTTGTCGAGCGCGACAACTGGATCTGGGTCTGGTTGGGCGATGCCGCGCAGGCGGACGAGACCCTGATCTGCGAGGCGATCGGCCCGTCGGACCCCAAGTGGGTGCTCAAGACCAACCAGTTGCGGATCGACACGGACTATCGTGAAGAGATCGCCAATCTGGCCGATCTCAGCCACGTGTCATGGGTTCACGGGATGACGTTCGGCGGCAGCGACGACTGGGGCTTCATCAAGCCCCGGCACGAACTGCAACCGCGCGGAATCGAAACCAAGTACTGCGTTCGCGGCGTCCCCGCGCCCACGTTCGCCCGGCATCTCTTTCCCGCGGACGCGCGCTTCGACATCAACGTCCACGTCCGCCTGAGCGTGCCCTGCAACTTCATCCTCAGCTTCGCCGTCCATGAAGCGGAAGAAGGTGCAACCGGTCGCGGAATGTCCAACGGCAAGCTGCTGCTGGACACGTTCTCTAGCCAGGCCGTGACCCCACGCGACGAGGGCTCGGTCGATTACTACTTTTCGTGGGGCACCAGCAAGGAAACCTGGTTCCCCGGAATCGTCGACCTCATGCACCGCACCAACATGCACGCCTTCCTGGAGGACAAGCGCATCCTCGAAGGCCAGCGCGAACGGCTCCTGCAATACCCTGGGGCACCCCAGGTCGATATCGTCCACGATGCCGGACCGGTGCGGATGCTCTGGGTGCTCGACAAGCTTCTTGCCGAAGAAGCCGATTCGGTCGGGGTCGCGGCATGACGGTGCAGTCGATTTCGGTCCGGGTTCTTTCCAAGCGGATCAAGGCTCCTGGCATTGCCGCCTACACACTCGGTGCGGAAGGCGGACAGGTCCTGCCGGACTACGCCGCCGGCGCGCATATCGACGTCAAGCTGCCCAACGGCCTGATCCGACAATATTCACTGTGCGGGGATCGCGCCGATCCCGCCACCTACGAGATTGGCGTGCTCCGCGATGGCGCGGGGCGCGGCGGCTCCGCCTATCTGCACGACACCGTGCGGGAGGGCGACCTCCTCGAGATCGGCGAACCGCGCAATCTGTTCCCGCTGACCCCGGCCCGCCATTCCGTGCTGCTGGCCGGCGGCATCGGCATCACCCCGCTGCTGGCAATGGCGCGCAGCCTCGCCACCTCCGGCAGCAGCTTCGAGTTCCACTATTTTGTCCGGTCGGAAGACCGCGCAGCCTATTGGGACACCCTCTCCAGGCTGGCGCCGGACGAAGCCCTGTATCTCCATGTCGGCGAGCGCATTCCGGCGAGCTTCGCGGTCGCACGGGTTCTCGGCGCTCCCTCGCCCGATACGCACCTCTACACCTGTGGCCCCAATCCCTTCATGGATGCCGTGCTGGATCTTGCCCGCAGCGCGGGCTGGGATGCCGCCAATCTCCACTCAGAGCGCTTTGCCGCGGTCACGGGTGGTGACGACCAGCCCTTCGAACTCGAATTGGCCGCCAGTGGCAAGGTCGTGCAGGTCTCCGCCGACCAGACCGCGGCAGAGGCGCTGGCACTCGCGGGGGTGAGGCTGCCGCTGTCCTGCGAACAGGGCATTTGCGGCACCTGCCTGACCACCGTCCTCGCGGGGGTGCCCGATCATCGCGACAGTTACCTCTCCGAAGACGAACGCCTCGCCAACGATTGCTTCACCCCTTGCCGCTCGCGCGCGCGCACGCCGCGTCTGACCATCAACCTCTGAAGGAGCGCAACGATGTCTTCCTCGCCATTCAAGTATCTCAAGCGCGCCTGGTACGTCGCCGCCATGTCCAAGGAAGTGAAAAGCGAGGCGCTGTTCCATCGCCGCATCCTTGGCAAATCGGTGATGATCTACCGCCTGGCCGATGGCATGCCGGTTGCGCTGCACGATCGCTGCCCTCACCGCTTCGCACCGCTTTCGCTCGGCAAGCGGGAAGGCGATGAAGTAGCCTGCCCCTACCACGCGCTGCGCTTCAACAGCGCCGGCAGATGCACGCACAACCCGCACGGAAACGGCCGGATTCCCGATGCCGCCAGGGTCGACGCTTTTCCGCTCATCGAGAAGTTCGGCTTCCTCTGGATCTGGATGGACAGTTCCGAACCCGACCCCGCGCTTCTCCCCGATTTCTCGCCGCTGGACGAAGGCCATCCCAACGCCGTGGCGCAAACCTACATGCACCTCGACGTGAACTATGAACTGATCATCGACAACGTGATGGATCTCAGCCACATCGATCACGTCCATGGAGAGATCATCACCACGCGGGGCAAACGGTCACGTCCGTCAAGGTGGTGTAATTTCGGCGGTGGCCGTGGGTCATCGTCAGGCGGCCTTTGTGGCGATGTGTAGGGGCTGATTTTCGTCCTCGATCATGGGTTGGTTGAGTTCGGCGAAGCCCTCGATCTGCATGTAGCGGTGTTGGAGTTGCCACTCGTCGTTCTGTTCGAGCAGGACAGCACCGACCAGGCGGATGATCGACTCCTCGTTCGGGAAGATGCCGACGACGTCGGCCCGGCGCTTCACCTCCTTGTTCAGCCGCTCGAGTGGATTGGTCGAGTGTAATTTCGTGCGGTGCTGGGTGGGGAAGCCGGTGTAGGCGAGCACGTCGGTTTCGGCATCGTCCATGCAGGTGCCGAGCTTCGGCCAGCGGGCACGCAGTTGATCGGCGACGTGGCGCCAGGTCTGGGTCGCTCCGGCCTGATCGGGCTGGATGAAGGCCTGACGGATCGCGGCGGAGACCATGGTGTGCTGGCCCTTGGGCACGTGAGCGAGCGCATTGCGCATGAAGTGGACGCGGCAGCGCTGCCAGGTCGCGCCCATGACGCGGGTAATCGCCGCCTTGAGGCCCTCGTGGGCATCGGAGATCACCAGCTTCACCCCGGTCAGGCCGCGACGCACCAGATCCTTCAGGAAGGTCGCCCAGAAGGTTTCGGCTTCGCTGGGGCCGATGTGCAGGCCAACGATCTCGCGGCGCCCCTCGGTGTTGACGGCGACGGCGATTATCGCGGCCACACTGACGATCCGGCCGCCTTCGCGTACCTTGAGGTAGGTGGCGTCGAGCCAGATGTAGGGCCATTCGCCAGTCAGCGGGCGCTTCAGGAAGGCCAGGACGCGCTCGTCGATGTCCTTGCACAGCTTGGAAACCGTGGACTTGGAGATACCGGTCATGCCCATGGCCTGCACCAGTTCATCGACCCGCCGGGTGCTGACACCGCCGATCCACGCCTCCTGGATCACCGCCACCAGCGCCTTCTCCACCATCTTGCGCGGTTCGAGGAAGCCCGGGAAGTAGGTTCCGGTGCGCAACTTGGGGATCTTGAGGTTGAGCGTGCCGACCCGGGTGTCCAGCGAACGGTCGCGGTAGCCATTGCGCCAGGTGGCGCGCTCGCCGCTGCGCTCGTGCCGACCAGCGCCGATCAGGCCGTCAACATCGGCCTCCATGATCAACTGCATCACACTCTCGGCGATGGCGCGCAAAAAATCACCGTCGCCGGTCTTCGCAGCAAGCTCTTCAATCAGTAGTCTGGCATCGGTCATCGGGAATTCCTCTTCGTCAGGGTAGAAGTCTCGCAACTCCACCATAACGATGAGCCCGGTGGCCACCAGAGCCGCCGAATTTGGGGGTGGGGCATGCCCCACCCCCAAATCCACCAGCTCATACACCGGAAATTACACCACGAACGCGGACGCTAACGGGCAAACTTTCACCCGTGATCCCCAAGGTACGCGAGACCCCCACGACCATTTCCGCGCGCTGGGAATGGTCGCAGCAGCCGGCCATGATGATCTTCGCGCCGTTCATGTCCCGGCCTGACGACGAAGCCCGGCAATACTTCGATATCGTGTGGCACGCGCCTTCGAATATTCAGCTTTCGGTTGGCGCCGTGCAGGACGGCAAGAGCTTCGATGAGGCGGTGAGCCAGTACGACTTGCATACCTGCACCCCCGAAGACGAGTTCAAGACGCACTATTTCTTCGCCACCCGCCGCAACCACGTGGAAGACGACGCGGAATACAACGCCTTGAAGATCAAGGGGATGCACGATGCGTTCGAGCTTGAGGACGGCCCGCTCGTGCAGGCCGTGCAGCGCGAAATGGGCGATGCCGATTTCTTCGACCTGAACCCGGTGCTCATGTCGAACGATGTCGCCCCCGTCAAAGTGCGACGCCTGCTCAAGCGGATGATAGACGCCGAATCGTCCTGATTTGGGTTTCTCGGAAAGGGACCAGGGAAGCGATGGGCCGCCCACGCTGTCGAGCCGGGCGACGGCGCTTCCTTTCCCGGCCTGCATTTCCTGACCGCTTCCGCCAGGCTTTGCCCGTTTCGCAAAACGGAGCGACCCCACGCGCTATGCATCGAACGCGGCGAGGGCTTCCGGCACGCCGTAGCCCCGGTCGGCATAGTGGCGCGCGATGACCCGCACCATGGTCGCCAGTTCGGGAGATCCCTCACGGGCGCGGTGGCTCATAATGATCGGCGACACCGCCATTTCTTCCAAATCGCGATATACGACGTCATCTACGCGCGACTTCTTGACGGATTCGGGCACGATGCAAATCCCCTCTTCCGCTGCGACCAGACCCAATGGCGATCTGAAGCTCGCGCGCCTCATGCGCCACGCGAGGCCGGATTCCATGGTCGGCAAACAGGGTAAGCACCTGGTCGGCGCGCGCGGATAGAGGATCAGCGCCTCTTCCTGCAATTTACGCAGGGACCAGAGGACGCGACCCGCCCGCCAGTCGGTGCCCGGCGGGTATGGCGACGACCAGATGTTCTTCCCGCAAAACAGTCCGCTGCACGGTGGCGTCCTCGAAACGGACGCGGCCAAACCCGACATCGATCCGACCGTCCTTGAGCGCGGCGATCTGGCCGATGCGGGTCAGGGGCCACGCAATGGCCTGGAGTATCGCGACGCTGTTGCCCGACGGGTGGGCACGAAGGCGACCGATGCCTTTTTCGCGGCCTTTGTGGCAACGGGCCTGCCGCACACATCGGGCGGCAGGCCGCCGGGTTCCGCCGGAGCGCCGGCTTACGGTATTCCGGGCAGGATCGATTTGCTCGATGTTCTGGAGGGCTGGGTCGAACGCGGCAGAAAACCGGCGGACGCCTTGTTGCTGACGCTGCACGAAACCACCGCGCCCTATCGCGTCGTGGCATCCCGGCCGATGTGCAAATGCAGTACCTGGTCCCGCTTTTCAGGGCGGCCGGATCAGGGCAACGATGGGCAGCGGTATTCCTGCGTTCGGTAGCACCGGGCTGGCAGTGCGCGCTTGCATCATCGCACCGCTCCTGGCTATACCTTGTCGCCCGTTCGACATCGGGGTGTCCATTTTCGAGCGATGCACGGGCGGCTCCCGAGCGCTTTAACTCGCGTGTCTCCATCAGAGCGCAAGCCAGATTACGCCGAAACCTGTCGTCGGCACATGGCTAAGCATGCGGTGCTACCGCCCAAGAAATTGACGTCCCAGACCTAACGCAAGCGCATCGAGATCCGCAGCGCGTTCAATTCGAAAAGCGGTCCCGGATCGAGGGGCTCAGCCGCTTTGGCAACGGTCATCGGTTGGCAGCCGGATGTCACCTGCCGTGTCTTAAGGCGCCTTGTGTTCGACTAGACACCGTCCATAATGCTTGGATTCCGGTGCCTTATGCTCCAGCTCCGGCCTTGCCGCGCCATGTAGCAACCCATCCATCTGCCGGTTCAACCCCATCTTGCAACGGACCGGTCATCGCGTGACGTCGCCGCAGACCCGCGATCACCCTCAAGAATCCTGCTTGCTTGACATCGTCCGAATCTCGGCCTAATTATTTTTCAAATAAAAATTCGTTATCCGAATTATTGAACATGGAGAGGAGATGGGCATGGGGAAGGTTCGTTATCCATTGCTTTGCAGTGCCGCGATTCTGGGGGTGACGGGCGGTGTCTCGACCGCAGCCGCACAAGATGCGCCCGCCAAACCGGCGGCAAGCGCCCCCGCCGCCGACGCGGGCAGCGAACCTTCGGTTCAGGACATCATCGTCACAGGCACGCGTATCCAGAGTTCGGGGGTGCAGGCGCCAACGCCGCTGACCGTCGTCGATGCGGCCAAGATGCTGCAGACGGCCCCGTCAGCGGTCGATGACATCATCGCGCAGCTTCCTGCGTTCCGGGCTTCTTCCGGTCCGAACCAGGTCCAGCGCAATGCGGGTTCGATCTCGACCGGTCAGAGCCTGGCCAACCTGCGCAGCCTTGGCGCACAACGCGCGCTTGTCCTGATCGACGGTCGCCGGCCGGTCCCCACCAACCCGCAGGCCACGACCAGCACCAGCATCATTCCGATCGGCCTGATCAAGCGGATGGAAGTCGTTACCGGTGGCGCTTCGGCGGCTTATGGCTCCGATGCAGTGGCCGGCGTCGCGAACTTCGTGCTGATGGATCGCATGGAAGGCATCCACGGGTCGATCTACAGCGGCATTTCGCAAGAGGGCGACAACAAGGAATACGGCGGCAACATCGCGTTCGGCATCAATACCGCCGACAATCGCCTGCATGTCGTATTCGGCGCCGATTATAACAAGAATTACGGCGTGGGTAACATCTACTCGCGCGACTGGAGCCGGGTCGAACCGGGTAACTCGGGGAACCCCCTGTCTTTCGGCGCCGCGCGCGCGGCAGGAACGCCGGCCTTCGGCTGGGCCAACGGCGTCGAATATGCGGCGCAGACGCCGGGCGGCGTCATCACCGGGGCAACGACAACGGGAGGCACCGCTTCCACCGCGCTCAACCTGCTGGCTTTCAATCCCGATGGATCGACCTACAAACTGACCCGCGGCCCCGTGCTGGGCAACTTGATGATCAATTCATCCAGCAACGTCGGCTCCGGCCCCCTGTCGCAGTGGAATCTCAAGCAGCCGCTCGAACAGTTCGCCACCATGCTGCGCCTTGGTTATGACCTCACGGACAGCGTCACCGCCTTTGCCGACGTCAACTACGCGCGCAGCAATGTATTCACCTATTCGCAGTATCACCAATCCCCCACGATCACCATTCTGGCGAACAACCCCTACCTGCCCGGCGGCATCCAGGGGCAGCTGACCACGAACAACATCGCCAGCTTCAACATGGGCCGTATCGATACGGACTGGCTGGGGACTTCCGCCGACAATACCTATACCACGTTCCAAGTCGCGACCGGCCTTAAGGGCAAACTGCTCAATCGCTTCAACTGGGACGCGACGTATATCTACGGACGGTCGGTAATCGATTCCAAGGTTTACGGTACGCGCGAAGCGAACCTCTATGCCGCGCTCTATGCGGTGAAGGACACCAGCGGGAACATCGTTTGCGGCCCGATCGCCTCGAACCCCAACTTCGCCGCCAACCGCCTAACCAACACGGTGCAGGTCGCGAACGTGCAACCGGGCTGCGTGCCGCTCAATCCGTTCGGTGCCGGCAACGTCTCGCAGGCGGCCAAGGATTACGTTTCCGGTATCGAATACACCAAGGACTACATGGTCCGGCACGATGTCGCGCTGAACATCAACGGACCGCTGTTCCACCTGCCCGCCGGCGACGTTTCCATCGCACTTGGCGGGGAGATGCGATGGGATTCTTTGCGCCAAGTCGCCGACGCGCTGCAGGAGCGGGGCCTCTACTCTTCTGGGAACAACAAGTCCTATTCCGGCAAGAACAACGTCAAGGAGTTCTACGGCGAAATCGACCTGCCGATCCTGAAGGACGTGACCGCGATCCGTTCGCTGAACGCCAACGCTGCGGTTCGTCGCACCGACTACAACCTCAGCGGTGCGGTAACGACCTGGAAGGTGGGCGGCACTTATGAACCGGTTGAAGGACTGCGGCTGCGGGCCACGCGATCGCGTGACATCCGGGCGCCTTCGCTTTCTGACCTGTTCCTGGTCGGTGGCATTTCCTCGACGGGTTCCTTCGTCAATCCGTTCAACGGCCAGTCGGCACGCCTGCCGCAGCAGACCGTCGGCAACCCCAATCTCAAGCCGGAGAAGGCCGACACCTTCTCGGCCGGGATCACGTACCAGGGCCACGGCGCGCTTTCCGGCGCCCGTTTTTCGGTGGACTATTACCGGATCAAGGTGAGCGACGTTATCGCGTCGGTTTCGGGAACGGACATCCTCGCGCGCTGCTACGCCAAGCTGCAAAACTACTGCTCGGCGATCACGTTCGATAACTCGCAATTCGGCATCGCCAAGATCTTCATCCAGCCGTTCAACCAGTCAGCCTTGCTGGTCAAGGGCGTGGACATCGAAGCCGGCTACCGCACGTCGCTGGCGCCGATCGGGCTGCCGGGCACGCTCGATACCACCGTCTATGCGACGCATCTGGCGAACTACAAGAGCACCGACATTGCAGGCCCAACGGGCGTGACGCTCGACTATGCCGGTTATCAGAATGCGGCACCCAAGTGGTCGATCGCGGCCTACGTCAACTACCGCCTCGATCCCGTCACTATCGGCCTGCAGATGCGCGCCTTCACCCACATTCGCTATTCGCCGCTTTACAAGGGGCCGGACGAGGCGGGCTATGACCCCACCGCCGCCAACAGCATCAGCCAGAATACGTTCGCCGGGCAGGCCCTGTTCAACCTCAACATGGCCTATGATTTCGATATGCGCGGCAGCAAGGCGCAGTTCTTCCTCAACGTGAACAACCTGTTCAACACCAATCCGCCGCCTTACGCGATCGCGGCGATCAACCTTGGCGGCAACCCCTATGACTACGTGGGTCGCAGCTTCAAGGTCGGCCTGAGGTTCGGCCTGTGAGGAGGCACCGTACCCTTCGAAAGGCAGCAATGGTTCTGGCTGCGGCGGGGGCATCCCTCGTCGCGGCGCAGGCCGGCGCGCAAACGGTGCTGTCGGATTACGAAAGCGCCGATCAGGCCCAGAAGGTGCGCGACAACGCCCTGTGGCGCCTTGCCTTCCGCCCCACACTGCAAGTGCTGGACCAGACCATCGCGACCTTGCAGCACGGCGCAAAACTTTCGGCGGAAGACAACGCCGCCATTGCGGCACTGACGCAAAAGGCGCGCTCGCTTCCGGAGCCGGAGGCAAGGCGGACGTACTGGGAAGCGGTTTCGCGCGTGCTGGGCCGTCGCTGGGATGCGACGCAGGAGATGGTCGGCGCCCTGTCCGTCAAAGTGGCGCATCCCGTGATCTCCGAGAGCGCCACGACGCTTGATCTGGCCACGCTCTATCCGGTCACGCCGGCGGCGTCGGCACGCTTCTCGATCGTCCTGTTCAAAGGCGTGGCCACATCGTCGGCGACCCCCCAACGCGGCGAGAACGTGCGGGAACTGGCGTCGGGCACGATCGGCGCAAAATTGCCGCGCACCGTACCGGTCAGCTTCGCCGGCGTGCCCGATGGCTTCTACCTCCTGCTTACGCGCGTCACCGCCCCGGACGGCGCCAGCAGCGAAATCGCGACGCCTTTCTACATCGTCCACGATCTCGGCAGGCGCCAGGCCGCGCTGGAGCGCAAACTTCAGCGGGTGACCGGCCACGACGCCGCCCGGCAGACCGCGCTCTACCCGTTCGCGCTGGCAAGTGCACTGAACGCCGGCACGCGCGAGGTCATCTCCTATGACTTCAATGCGGCGATCGCGCGGTCGGAAGCCATCGTCTCCGATCTCCTCGCCGGCAAGGATTCTGTGAAACAGGCGAAAGGTCTGCAAAGCCGCGCATACCGTTTTGCCGAGACGGGCGAACTCATCCCTTACCAGATTTTCGTCCCATCGGCATGGACGCCCGATCGCAAGTGGCCGCTCGTGGTTGCCCTGCATGGCGCCAATCTGGACGAAACCAACATGCTCGGGCGGGCGGGCGGAAGGATGCAGCAGCTGGCGGAACAGCGCGGTGTCATCGTGGTCGCCCCGCTCGGCTATCGCATCAACAGCGCTTATGGCTCGCAACGCGGCATGGGCCGCCTGCTTGGCATCGAGGATACCCGGCTGCGCCGCAGCGAGGCCGATGTCCTTGCCGTTACCGACCTTGTCACCGCGGAATACAGCGTCGATCCGGAACGCGTGTACCTCACCGGTAATTCCATGGGCGGCGGCGGCACCTGGTGGATCGGGGGCCAGCACCCCGAACGCTGGGCGGCGATCGCTCCGGCGGCCTTCGGCGGCGTGATACCGGAAGACGTGCCCGGCCTGTCGCGCCTGCCGATCCTGGCCGTGGTCGGCGACAAGGACGAACTGGGCATGCTGGATCGCGTGAAATCCGCCGTGTCCATCCTCCGGCAAGGAGGCGTCCGGCCGGGTTATCTCGAAGTGGCCGGCGGCACGCATTCCAGCGCTTTCGACACCGCTCTTCCCCGGATTTTGGACTTCTTCGAAAGCCACCGCAAGTGAACGCCCACGCTCCCGCTATGTCCACGCGCATGCGGCTGGTAGAGACCAGCCGCATGTATGGTGCATTCGGGAGCTTCATCGTGAGCGATGACAAGAACGAGAAGAATGTGGTCAAGTCTGTCGCCAAGGCTTTTGCGGTACTGCACAGCTTTGGCCCTGACGCGGAAGAACTGGTCATAGCCGATGTGGCGCGCGCGGCGCAGATGGACAACGCCACGGCGTTTCGTCTGCTCAACACGCTGGTATCGCTCGGCTATGTCGAGAAAGTGCCTGACAGCCGGCGTTTCCGTTTGACGTTCAAGTGCCTTGAGCTGGGCTTCAACGCGATCGCCCGTTCCGACATCCGCACCCTGGGGCGTCCGCTGCTGCGGTCGCTGGTCGGGGACCGGATCGAGGCTGCCTCGATCGGTGTTCTGGACGGCCCCGAAGTCGTCTATGTCGAACGCATCCAGGCGGGTCTGCAACGGCTGGCCGTCGATGTCCGGGTCGGCAATCGCGTTCCGGCCTTCTCGTCCGCGCTTGGCCGCGCGATCCTGGCGCACCTGCCACTTGCCGACGAGCGGGCCATTCTCGAGGCAAATCCGCCCAAGCAACTGACCCAGTACACCAAGGTCGACATCGATCACATTCTCGCCGAAATCGCCCATGCGCGGCGCGATGGCTTCGCCGTATCGGATCAGGAAACGGTTACCGGCCTGCGGGTACTGGCCGCACCGATTACCGACATCGACGGGATACCCATTGCCGCAATGAGCGTCGCCGCGCCCGCGTTCGGGCAAACGCTCGAGGAGTTCATCGAAACGGCCCGCGATGCCACGTGCGACGCGGCAAAACGTCTTTCGCTGGCCGTTCGCGCTGCCGGCGCCACGGCGGCACACCCTCTAACCCCTTAGCCAATCACCACATGGGAGATTTTCACCGGTGACAACTGCTCTCGATTTCAAAGGCCTCATTCCCGCGATCGCCGTCCCTTTCCGGGATGACTTCAGCATCGACGAAGCGGGTCTTGGCCGGTTCGCCCGGTGGCTCTCCCGACAGCGCGGCATTAAGGCGCTGATGACGAACGGGCATACCGGCGAGGTATTCTCGCTGACGCCGCGCGAACGGGCGGAAGTTACCCGCATTACTGCCGACGCGGTCGCCGGAACGGTTCCCGTTATCTCATCCATCGTCTGCGAAGGCACGATCGATGCCGGCGAACAGGCGGTCATGGCGCGCGACGCAGGGGCCAGCGCACTGGACGTCATGCCGCCCCACCATTGGCTCCGCTTCGGCTTCCGCCCGTCGCATGTCATCGAATACTTCGAGGCGATAGACAAGGCAGCGGGCCTGCCGCTGATCGTCCATGTTTACCCCGCCTGGACAAAGGCCTCGTTCTCCTCCGCCCTGCTTGCCGAACTTGCCCAGCTTGATTGCGTTCATGCTTTCAAGATCGGCACACGCGAAATGAACAAGTACGCCCGCGATCTGGAAGCCATCCGCGCGGTGGCGCCGGACAAGGCCCTGCTGACCTGCCACGACGAATACCTGCTGGCGTCGATGGTTCAGGGCATCGATGGCGCGCTGGTTGGCTTCGCCTCTTTGATCCCCGGCCTCATCATGGACCTGCTCGATGCGGTCCAGAATGGCGATCTCAACGAAGCGCGCCGGATTCAGGCGATCATCGATCCGCTCAAGCAGTCGGTTTATGGTGATGGCGAGCCCACCGGTGAAGCGCATGCCTGCATGAAGGCCGCCATGGCGGCCGCAGGCATCTTCGACAGCGCCACGGTCCGCCCGCCGACGGTGCCGCCAAGCGAAGCGGAACTCGCGCGCATCAAGGCCGCGGTCGCAGCTGCGGGCATCGCCCAAAGCATTCCGGCCTAAACCGGTGGCAGGCAAGGGGCAGCGCACGGTCGTCGTTACCGGGAGTTCGTCGGGCATAGGCAGCGCGATCGCGCGCCACCTTGCCGGCGAAGGCTGGGCCGTGACCGGGCTGGATCGGGTTGCGGCGGAATCGGCCGATCACCTCGCGGGCGAGGTTCTGGTCGATCTCGCAGATGCAGGAGCGGTGCAAGCCGCTGGCCACCGGTTGCGCGGGCACCATGCGCTCGTCCATGCAGCGGGCCTTATGCGCACGGCCCGGCTGGACGCGCTTGATCCCGCCGACGGCGATCTGATGTGGGCGGTGCATGTCCGCGCGCTGACAATCCTGATGCAGACGGTGTGCCCGGCGATGCCAGCCGGCGGACGTGTGGTGGCCGTCGGCAGTCGCACTAGCCGCGGCGCGGCAGGCAAGGGACAGTATGCGGCGACCAAGGCCGCCATGGTCGGGCTTGTCCGTTCCTTCGCATCGGAGCTGGCCCCCGTTGGCGTCACCGCGAACGTGGTCGCCCCGGCTGCCACCGCCACGCCATTGCTTTCGCGCGGTGATCGCGCCGATGTTCCCCCCGTAACGCCCCCGATCGGCCGCTTTATCGACCCTGTGGAAATCGCCGCCACGGTTTCCTTCCTGCTTTCGCCCGAGGCCGCTGCCATCACGGGGCAGGAAATTGTCATCTGCGGCGGCGCCTCGCTCTAGCGCGCCCCGCCAACGTTCAGGATATTCACTGTGACCATCCCACGCATCATTGACATTGTGGAGGTGACGAAGCCCATTTCGTCGCCCATCCGTAACGCCTACATCGATTTCACCAAGATGACCGCGAGCCTTGTCGCCGTGGTGACCAACGTCGAGCGCAACGGCCGGCGCGTGGTCGGCTATGGCTTCAATTCGAACGGACGGTACGGCCAGGGTGGCCTGATCCGTGAACGCTTTGCCGATCGGCTCAAGGAAGCCGATCCTGCTTCGCTTCTCGACGAGACCGGTGAAAATCTCGATCCCTCCAAGGTCTGGACAACCTTGATGACCAACGAAAAGCCTGGCGGCCACGGTGAACGGTCCGTCGCCGTGGGCACGATCGACATGGCGATATGGGACGCGGTCGCCAAGATCGCCGACAAGCCGCTGTTCCGCCTGCTCGCCGAACGCAAGGGACGCGAGGCCAACCCCCGCGTGTTTGTCTATGCGGCCGGAGGGTATTACTATCCCGGCAAGGACGACGACGCGCTGCGCGCCGAAATGCGCAGCTACATCGATCGCGGCTACAACGTGGTGAAGATGAAGATCGGTGGCGAAAGCCTGGCGATCGACCGGCGCCGCATCGAATCCGTTCTGAAGGAAATCGGGTCCGACGCGCAGCTCGCGGTCGATGCCAACGGGCGCTTCGATACGCTGACCGCCATCGAATACGCCAAGGCGCTGCGCGAATACCCGCTGTTCTGGTACGAGGAAGCCGGTGATCCGCTCGACTACAAGCTGCAGTCAGTGCTGGCCGAATTCTACCCCGGCCCGATGGCGACGGGCGAGAACCTGTTCAGCCACCAGGATGCGCGCAACCTGCTGCGCTATGGCGGCATGCGGCCCGATCGGGATTATCTGCAGTTCGATTGCGCGCTTTCCTATGGCCTCGTCGAATACATGCGCACCCTGGAAGCGCTGGACGAATGCGGCTGGTCCCCTTCGCGCTGCATTCCGCACGGCGGCCACCAGATGTCGCTGAACATCGCGGCGGGTCTCGGGTTGGGCGGCAACGAAAGCTATCCGGATCTGTTCCAGCCCTATGGCGGCTTTCCGGACACCGTGAAGGTCGAAAATGGCCACATCGTGATGCCCGATCTTCCGGGCATCGGCTTTGAAGGCAAGACCGACCTTATCCGCGTGATGCGCGATCTCGCCGAATGATCGGACTGGTGGCGATGCGGGGTTAACCCGCACGTCTTTCAAGAGAGGTGATGCAGATGGGCGATGACGCCTTCCGCCAGACCGTGATCGTCGCATCGGTCGTGGCCTATATTGTGCTGACAAGTCTGCTGGCGTTCGTTCTGCGCAGCCGGACGAGCGCGCAGTTCATGGTTGGCGGAAGGTCGCTGCCCGCGGTTGTCATCGCCGTATTGTTGATGTCGGAGTTCATCGGCGCGAAATCGACCGTGGGAACCGCGCAGGAGGCCTTTGAAAAGGGGATGGCCGCGGGCTGGTCCGTTCTGGCCGCCTCTATCGGCTTCCTGCTGCTCGCGCTGTTCTTCGCGCGGCAGATCTATACCTCGCAGCAGCACACGATCTCTGGAATCGTGGAACAGCGTTTCGGCAACGGCACCCGGATCGTGGTTTCGCTGGTGATGATCTATGCGCTGCTGCTGGTGAACGTCGGGAACTACATCAGCGGGGCCGCGGCGCTTTCCCAGGCGCTGGGCATCAACCTCACGCTTGCCACCTTTACCGTGGCCGCATTCAGCGCGATCTATTACGTGTTTGGCGGGCTCAAGAGCATTGCTTACGTGACCGTGCTCCACAGCGTCCTCAAGCTGATCGGCGTGGGCGTGCTGGTTGCTGTAGCCGCCTCACTGACAGGTGGACTGGCGCCCATGCGCGCTGCCCTTCCCGCGTACTATTTCTCCGTTACCGGTGCAGTTGGCGCAAATACCATATTCGCCTGGATCATCGGGACGCTGGGCGCGATCTTCTCGACCCAGTACATCATCCAGGCCATTGCCTCGAACCGGTCCGCACCGGCCGCGCGCTCCTCGGCCTTCCTGGCCTCGCTGCTGTGCCTGCCCCTGGGCTTCTCGCTGGCGTTCATAGGGGTTGCCGCTCGCTACCTCTATCCTGGCCAGGAGAGTCTGTTCGCCCTTCCGGTGTTCATTGCCAAGATGCCGGTCGGATGGGCCGCGCTTGTCACCCTGTCGCTGGTCGCCTCGGCCCTTGTCAGCGTCAGCACCGTGGCCGTGGCCATCACGGCGCTGGTCATGCGCGATTTCTACGTGCCGTGGCGGAAGCCGACGGGCGAGGCCGAATTGCGCGCCACGCGCTACGTTTCGCTTGCCGTGGGCCTGGTGCCGCTCCTGTGCGTGTTCTTCACGCCAAAGATTCTCGAGCTCTCGTTCTTCACGCGCGCCTTGCGCTTGTCGATCGCGATGATCGCGCTTGCCGGGGTCTATCTGCCCTGGCTCGGGTCCGGCCGATCCGCCGTGACGGCCCTGATCGCCAGCGGCATCGTAACGACCGCGTGGTATCTGGCGGGCAATCCGTTCGGAATAGACAACATGTACATCGCTGCGCTGACGCCGGCGCTGACCCTGGGAATATCCCACCTGGCAAGCCGCGATCGTTCGCGCGCAAACTCCTGATCGTGAGGAAACCATGAAGAACCGGATGCCCTTCATCGCCGCCGCCCTGTGCTTGTGGCATCTCGCAACCGGGGCGCAGGCCCAGCCGGTGGACGTTTCGGCGAATGGCGACACCAGCGTTCCCGCCATCGTCGTTCCCGGCAGCACCCTGATGAGCCCGGAAGGCAACCAGTCCCGCGTCGAGCATATCCTGACCGAGCGGTCCTTGAAGGGGAAGTCGGTTGCGGAAGTGAACGCCGCCCTGTTCGGTCCCCGTCTGGAGCGGACCAAAGCTGCATTCGATGTTACGATCCGCGCGGACCGCATCGGTGGTGTGCCCGTGTTGGTGTACGAACCAAAAGGCGGCGTGGCGCCAGCGAAACGCGGCAAGGTGCTGATCAACGTGCATGGCGGAGGCTTCGTCGGCTGCTTCACCGAATGCGGAGGGCTGGAGTCCATTCCCGTTGCGGCCCTAACCGGGTTGAAAGTCGTCAGCATCGACTACCGTCTCGCACCGGCGGCACAATATCCGGCCGCATCCGAGGACGTAGCGAGCGTTTACCGCGAGATGCTGAAAAACATCCCGGCCCGCAGCATCGGCTTGTACGGTTGTTCGGCGGGCGGACTTCTCACAGCCCAGTCTCTGGCATGGTTCCAGACTCACAACCTGCCCGAACCGGCCGCTGCGGGCATTTTTTGCGCTGGCGGCGATCCGGGCATGGGCGGGGATTCTCGGATCACCGGCGCGCTGCTCGGGGATGGAGAAATGCCGGCCCCGCCCTCGTCCACGCCGCCCCTGGGCTACATGCGTGGCGCCGCTCGCGAAAATGCCACCGCCTTCCCCGCTACCAGCGCTGCCGTCCTGAAGAAGTTTCCGCCAACGCTCGTGATCGTTGGAACGCGCGATTTCGCGATGAGCAGCGCCGTCAACCTGCACAGCAAGCTTGTCGCCAACGGCGTGGATGCGCGGCTGCACATGTGGGAAGGAGGCCGCCATGCGTTCTTCTACGATATCCGCGTTCCCGAGGCCCGGGAAGCGTTCGACGTCGTTGCTCGCTTCTTCCTCGAAAGGCTCAAATGAGGCGGTATTGATGTGATGGGTCGCCCCATTCCAGATCTGACATCGAAGGGGGAGCAAGAACTGTCGTGGTCTCTTGCGCGAACCGTTGGTGTGGAATGGAATGGGGAAGCGTCATGATCAGGGCCGTTCAAATGACCCCGATCATGACGCAGGTTCAGCCCGGCGTCTGAAGTCCCGCCTGATCGTCCAGCGCGAGAGCCCGGAGCGCGGCGGGACGGCTTTGACACCGCTCGATGTAGGCGTCGAAAACCACGTCGGCCGGGAACGCCCGACGGCCAAACGCCATGGCGCTGCTGATCAGGAAGTCGGCGCCGGTGAAGGTCCCGCCCATGACATAGGGACCAGCCGCCAGCGCCGCGCGCAAGCGGGCGAGCACGGCGTCGTAGTTGCGCTGCTTCTGCGGCGATCGAGCAAGTTCGCCCGCCATGCCGGCGAACAAGGCAGGCTCCAGTTCGGCAACATACCATGCGATCCAGGTGAGATAGTCCCCTCGGCGGGCATCGGCCGGGGCGGGAGCAAGCCCTGCCTGCGGGAAGGCATCGAGCAAGTAGAGCACGATCGCAACCGATTCCGCGAGCAGCCTGCCGTCGTGGACCATGGCCGGCACGCGCTTGTCGGGATGGGGATTGGCGGGATCGCCGTGCCCTTCGCCCGTCATGGGCCGGAAAATGGAAACCGGGCGAATCTCGTAGGAAACACCAAGCTCCTCCAGTAGCCAGATCATGCGGGACGAACGCGACTGGGGCGCATGGAACAAGGTAATCATGAGGCAGGTCCTTTCCGATCGGGCTGTCTGCAAGGGGTTCCGCAGAGCGATTTGGCTTGTAGGACAGTCCTGCTGACAGCATTCTGTCAGCAGGAGGTGGCAGCATGCGCAGGGCGGACCGGTTGTTCCAGATCATCCAGATCCTTCGCCGCTCCTCCCGGCCCGTGACGGCAGCGGAGATCGCGCGCGAGCTCGAAGTCTCGCAACGCACCGTCTATCGCGACATGGCGGACCTGATCGCCCAGCGTGTTCCGGTGCAGGGCGAAGCGGGGTTCGGGTATATCCTCGACGATGCGTTCGACATGCCCCCGTTGATGCTGACCCCCGATGAGGTGGAAGCGGCGGTGCTCGGCGCGCAATGGGTCGCGAGCCGGGGCGATCCGGTGCTGGCCAACGCCGCGCGCGACCTGATCGCCAAGATCACCAGCGTCGTGCCCGACCGGCTCCGTCCGCTTATTGCCGATCCTGCGATCGCCGCACGATCGACCAAGGCGCCACCGGCACCCGATCGCATCGATCTGGCGCGAACCCGTCAATGGATCCGCGAAGGTCGCAAGATCGAGATCGACTACCTGGACCAGCATGGCGAGCGAAGCCGGCGCATCGTCTGGCCGGTCATCCTCGGCTTCCTCGACGACACGCGGATGCTCGCCGCCTGGTGCGAGCTACGGCACGATTTCCGGCACTTCCGCGCTGATCGCATTGCCTCCGCCACCTTTCTTGAGGATCGTCACGGGGTTCGCCCCGGCACGCTTCGCCAGCGCTGGAAGCGGGACATGGCGGAGAGACGCAACGCCGAGGGCGTGCGATGATCGACCTCTCCCTCCGCGATGCCCGGCGCATTGCGTTGGCCGCGCAAGGTTTCGCCGGGCGTCGTTTCGAGCAACCCGCATCAGGGCACCTGCAGCGCGTACTGGACCGGCTGGGCCTGTTCCAGATCGACAGCGTGAACGTGCTGACAAGGGCGCATTATCTTCCGGCCTTCTCTCGGATCGGCAGCTATGATCGCGCCGCGCTGGAACGGGCCGCCTGGGGCCTCAGGCGCCATCGCCGCATGTTCGAATACTGGGCGCATGAAGCCTCGCTGCTGCCGCTCGATCTTCATCCGCTGCTCCGTTGGCGGATGGCGCGGGCAGAACGCGGCGAGATCGGCTATCCTGCGTTGCGCCGGTTCGCGACGGAACATCGCCAGCAGGCGCAGCTGGTGCTCGACCGGATCATGGCGGAAGGGCCGCTGGCCGCCGCAGACTTCGAGAATGGCGCGAGCCGGAGCGGCTGGTGGCAGTGGAGCGACACCAAGCATGCGCTCGAATGGCTGTTCTGGTCCGGACGGATCACCACCGCCACGCGGCGCGGCAGCTTCGCGCGCCTTTACGATCTGCCCGAGCGGGTGCTGCCCGAACACGCCCTTGCCCTCCCCACGCCCGACGCCGCCACCGCGCAGCGCGAACTCATCGCCCGCAGCGCGATGGCGCTTGGCGTGGCGACCGCGGCCGATTTGCGGGACTATTTTCGCCTGAAGCCCGATGAAGCGGATTCCGCGATCGCCGCGCAGATCGAGGATGGCCTTCTCGTGCCTGTTCGCGTCGAGGGCTGGAGCCAGAAAGCCTGGATGCACCGCGATGCAAGAGCGCCGCGCAAGGTAACCGGTTCCGCGTTACTGGCGCCATTCGACCCGCTGATTTGGGAACGGGCGCGAACGGAACGACTGTTCGGATTTCATTATCGGATCGAAATCTACGTGCCGCAGCAAAAGCGCAAGCATGGCTATTATGTCCTGCCGTTCCTGATGGACGAAGCCCTTGTCGCCCGCGTGGATCTGAAGGCCGACCGTTCGGCGAGCGTTCTGTTGGTTCCTCGCGTGACCCTGGAGCCGAACGCCCCACCCGACACCATGGAGCGGCTTGCCCTTGAACTCGATCGGATGGCTGCCTGGCTCAACCTTGAAGGCGTGCGCATGGCGGCGAACAGATGATCGCAAACAGTGCGATCGCGGGCATGGCCGCCAATCTGAGCAGAGACTGACGGCGGCTTTTCGTACCGCTTGCTCCCTTTATTCGGCAAGAAACGGAACAGGGCGGGCTTTATTCTTCATTTTCCGCCATTCTGTTATTGCGGTCTTCGACGAATCCGGTCCTTGCAGAGAGTGAATCCCCGTGACGCTTTGGCTCGCCGTTCTGGCTCACCTTGCAAGTCTGACGCCGGCCACGAGTTCCGCACCGATACCGCCTCCGCACCCCGTGGTGCAGACCACGCCCGGTTGCGCGCAGATCCGGCAGGCGATGATCGTGCCGAAGTGGGCCAGCAGCACGCGCTTCGATGCGCTTGTCTCCTCCGATCCAGCCTCGAATCCGGGCGCTCTCAACGCCGAAGCCGCCAAACTCGCGGCCGACAAGACAGAAGCGGCACGTCTGTTCGCCGATCTTGGCTTGAGGGCCGATCCCGAGGCGGTGGCGGACATTGTCCTTTATCAGGCTCAGGTAAACCTCGAGGCATCAGCCTGTCAGGAGGAATTCGCAAACGACCCCGACCTCCTCAAGAACGTGGGCCGACAGTTCGCGCAAAGCCTGTTCCTCATGGAATTTGCCAGCAGCGCCGGCATCGTCGATGCCAGCAACCTGGACGATTTCGTAGAGGCGCTTTCACGCAAAATATTGAATCTCCAGGAGCCGATGCGCACCCGGGTGGCCGGCACCGTCGTCAACCTGAAAGGCAGGGACTTAGATCCCTGCGCCCCCCGACACCAGTCATGGCAGAAAGTCGTCACGCTGGCCTTCCCGGCCATGGCGATCGACTGGAAAAAGGAGTGCAGCGCGCGCGCCGCCGACAGCTCGTCGCCCCCGCAACCCTCGGGTGCCGCGCCAGCCCCTCCTCCCCTGGCGGCAACGCTGGAAGCGGTTGCTCCAATCACGCTGGATTGCCCACCCCGGCCAGACTCGGCGGCGGCTGTCGCGGATCACCTCGATGAACTTGCCAAGAACGTGCCCCCATCCGCGGATGCGATTCTGCGGCGCCTTGATGCGATCGATCGCTCGTCCTGTCTCTATCAGGCCGGAGACCTGCCCACGCGCGCGGATTTCGTCCGCAAGCGTCGTGCGATCATCTTGCAAGGGGCGCGGAAAGCCCAGCGTGCAGGGCAGTATCGTGATGTCGCCCAACTGCTGCTGGGCGGGATCGAGCGTGAGCGGCCATGGCTCCCCGGAGCCGATGCTCTAAACGACTATGGTGGGCAAATCATCAGCCTGTCGCAGACATGCCAGTGGGATTTTTCCGGCTGCGCGTTGCCACCCGCATGGCCCCATCTGCTGGAAGCGATCGGCACGCATTTCGCCCTTGCCGGCTTTGGACAGAGCCCGGTCGAGGTGAATGGCGATTGGGCGCATCCTGCCTTCACGTTTGTCGATGCACGCAGCGCCGAGGATTCTGGAGATTACGCGGGGGCGAAGAGTCTCCTCGATCAATTGCTGTCCCCTGCGCCCGACACCGTGGTTCCGTGGATCGGCCCGGTTCCGACGAGCGGCATGGTACGCCTGCTTATGGAAGAAAGATCACTGGCTCTTGGTGGGGACGCGGAGCGCCTTGGCAAGATACTGACGGCAACCACCTTGGTATCGGAAGAGCTGAACAAGGCGATGATCTCCCCAAAGGCTGGGAGCCTGAAGCTTTTCCTGCACACCGCGCGCGAGAGGCGTATCGGTGCCGACCACCGCGGAGAAGACGTGACGGCGCTGGGCGCCCTTTTCCAGGCGTTGACGGAAAGATTGAAGGGCGATCAGCTATCCGCCGATGAGACAAAGGCAATCGGTCAAGCCGCTGCCCAGGAACTCATCCCGTATGTGAAGAACGATCGCGAGCAGACCGCCGAAGCAAACTTTGCGATGTCCATGTCCGTCGAAAACGCCAAGAATCCCTATCAAGCTGCGGTCTGGATGAATTTCTCCGGCAATGCGTCGACCGCGCCCACGGGCATGGACGCCATCAACCTTGCGGCTTGGTACATCGATCGTTCCGATTGGCCGATGAGCCAGGATTATTCTCGCGGGCTCGGCTATATCGCCGCCGAGGATGCCCAGCACGGCCTGGATCTTCTGGCCAAGAGCAACGCTTCGTCCAACGATCTTCCGATCGTCGAGGCATTGCGGTTGCACGCGACGCGAAACCTGGCCGTGTTGGCTGCAAGCGGAAGCGACCTCCGCCTCAACGCGCTGCTGTCCCTTCCACCGGAAGACCAGGAAGACTGGTACTATCGGGAGAGGGACCTTGCCCTCGAATATCGGTCGCGCGGTGACCTCCCCGAAGCGGAGAAGTGGGCACGCTTCCACTTGGCACATCCCAGCGATCAAGGATGGTGGGACAACACGGCGGCGCACGTCCTTCTGGCCGATATCGTATTTCAGGAGGGCAAGACAGACGAAGCGGCGCAACTCATCGCCGAAGTCGACAAGTCGGGCAAGGGCATCGATCCCTCCATCATGTTCGACAGGGAATTGGAAGAGCGCCTGCGCGTACGGCTCGCGCTGGCCCTGCACCATCCGGACTCGGCGCTTGAAAGGGCCATCCAGTCTTTCGACCAAAGCATGCACGACGCCGAAGCCGTCTTGTCCGACGAGGATGATGGCGTTGCGTCCGATGAAACGATGGCACGATCGCAGGCTCGGCTGGAAGCCTTTCAGGTACGTCCGCTTATGGAGCGCCGCCGGTGGGCCGTATCGACCGACTACATCTCCGATAACCAGATCCAAAATCTGATCGAAGTTGCTGCCGCGCAACCCGTCAGACAAGGGCGGAAGGATGGCGATTCCCTGTCTTTCATCGGTGCGCAGCGTTTGATCGGAACACGCGCCAGCGATACGTTCTACCGCGCCGCGTTGCGCGAGAGCCTCCCGAACATCCCTGCACGCGCGAATGCCAGATGCGGCAAAGCGCGTCTTGAAGCCCTGCTGCGCCGCGGTGAAGATGCGGCCGAACGCGCGACCAGTGCCGGCGAGGCGGCAAACGCGGGATCTGTTGGCGTGTTAGCGGCACGGGATGATCTGCGAACGCGCTTCCCCGGCGCTCTGGGTGCGGCCGAAGCCGCGGACGAGGCCGACGCGGACAATAGGGCGCTCCGCTCGGAAACTGCGCTTTGCATTCCGTCGTTCGCCCAGATCATGGATGCGCGCCCCGTCTCCATAGAAGAGGTGCAGGCGCGGCTTGGCCCGCACGAAGGCGTGCTGGTGCTGGTCCCGGCGGCGCAGGACGTCTTCGTTTACGCGATAACGAAGGACAAGTCGGCCTTGGTCGACGCCGGCCCGGTCAAGCGGTTGGGCGGCCTGGTAACCCTGCTGCTGTGCGAACTCGATCGCGCCAAATGCGCCCGCCTCGATCCCAAACTTGCCTTAACCGTCCGAGACCCCGCCAGGCTGCTGTATTCGCTCATCTTCCCACCGCTGGGTGACACGTTCGACAGTGTCGATACCCTCTATACCGTGGGAGGCGGACCATTTTCGGCTATTCCCTTCGCGGTACTGAGGACCGGAGACCGTAACGGGGACTGGTTGGCCGAACGCTTCGCGCTGATTACATTACCGGGTGTCGCTAATTTGAAGCCGTTTGGCCCCCAAATGGCGGTCTCGCCGCGTGAGAGCCATTTTTTCGGTGCGGGAAATCCGGTTCCTCCCGCTGACCTGACCGCCAGCGCGGTGGTGCCGGGCAACGGGGCGAAGCGATCCGTCTGGGCATGGCATGACCAGGGCAGGCTGCGCATCGGCTTTGCGGCCTTGCCGGGAACCGCCCTTGAACTCAACGCGCTCAAAGACATTTTCGGCGCCGCCAAATCCCATGTTCTGATGGGGTTGAACGCAACCGAAGCGGCGGTAAGGCAGTCACCCTTTCTCAGAAATGCAGAAGTTGTTGAGTTCGCCACGCATGGTTTCCTGGCAGGTGATGCCGGGATGGCGGAACCGGGGCTGGTCTTTACGCCACCAGAGCGCCCGTCAGCGGACGATGACGGTTATCTGTCCGCTTCGGAGGTGGCTACGCTGCGGCTCCGCGCCCGCTTTGTGATTCTGTCGGCGTGCAATACGGCCGGCGACGCGGCCGCTTCGGAAAATCTTTCGGGCTTGGCCCGGTCCTTTCTCTTCGCCGGCGCCCAAGCCTTGCTGGTCAGCCGATGGCGCCTGAGCGACCAGGCCGCATCCCTGCTCACGGTCGAAGCCATGCTCGCGCAACGGGAAGATCCGACGCTGACCAAGGCTGCCGCTCTGCAGCGCGCGATGCACAACGTGCGGACCGGCAGGCGTCAAGATGGCACCGAACTGCAGGATTGGACGCCGGACCTGGCCGATCCCTTTGCGTGGGGACCGTTCGAACTGGTCGCGGATCGCAACGTGCCTTGACAGGAAGACATCCCGGTTGTTCGTGGCCGCCGTTACACTGATGCGCGGAATTGGATCGCGCGGCATAGCGCTTGCGTTCGAAGCGAAGGCCGCAGACAGTCGCCCTACTTGGCAACGGGGTGCAAATCATGGCGCTTTCTGGATTTCTGTTGGCTGCGGCAGCAGCGCTGGCCGGGCCAACCGCGCCGGTCCGTGAGGTGCACCCGCCCACGCCGGTGGCCCGGGCGGTCTGGCTGGCGGACTCCGCCTTGCGCGAACCCAGAACCGACGTCCTCGTGCTGGGCACGCCCCACCTCAGCATGCTTCCACCGGATTTTGATCGCGCTCAGTTCGAGCCGCTTCTGGCCCGTTTGCAGGCCTGGCGCCCCCGCATGATCATGATCGAGGCCGTGGGCGGCGCGCAGTGCGACTATCTGCGCACCTTCGCCGCCTTTTATCCGGGAGTTGCGGAGGATTACTGCCCCGACGCCAGCGCTGCGAGAGCCGCGCTGCACCTCGATCAGGCCGGCGCCGAGGCGGAAATTGCGCGGCGGCTGGCAACAGACCGGGCCGACCGCCCCGCAGCCGAACGGCGACGGCTGGCGGCGCTGTTTCTCGCTGCGGGGGATCCGGCTTCGGCCAGGGTGCAGTGGTTGCGTCTGGCCGAACCGGAGCGCATTGCGGCGGACGGCCTGACTGATGCCTTGCTGGGAACGATAGCCGCAATCGGCAAGCGGCCGAATGAAAATCGCGAAGTGGCGGCGGTGGTGGCCGCGCGTCTTGGGCTGGAACGCGTGTGGCCCGTGGACGATCACACCGGCGATCGCGCCTCCGGCCCCAGCAACGCAGAGATGGAGGCGACGATCCAGCGGCTGTGGGACAACCGCTGGTCGCACGAACGCAGACCGCTGCTCGAACAGGTTCCGGCACGACTCAAGAACGGAGCGGTGCTCTCGGTCTATCGCGACGAGAACAGCATCGCTGCAACCCGGTACGCCGTGGCGTCCGATTTTGCCGCCACGGCCGCCGATCCCTCCGAACAGCGCTATGGCCGGCGCTATCTAGCCTATTGGGAAACGCGCAACCTGCGCATGGTTGGGAACATGCGCGAGGCCATGGGGCCAACGCCCGGGACGCGGGTACTGGCCATCGTCGGCTCATCGCACAAGCCCTATTACGAACGCTATCTCGGGGTCCTGAGCGAAATCCGTCTGGTCAGTACCGACGAGGTTCTTGCGGACAAGCCTCGTTAGCGGCAGCGGCCCTCTCGCCGGGCAGGACTGAGTTCCTATCCGCTAGGGGCGCGGCATCGCGCCTCTGCCCCAAGAGGCAGGATTGCAGCGCGTCCCTGCGCGGATAACAGCTTGCCATGACACGGCTTATCCTCGTTCTGGGCGATCAGTTGACGCCCTCACTTTCGTCCTTGCGCGCGGCCGATCCGGCGAACGACGTCGTGCTGATGGCCGAAGTGGCGGCGGAAACGACCTATGTTCGACACCACCAGAAGAAGATCGCTCTGGTCCTGTCGGCGATGCGCCATTTCGCGGCGGAGCTTCGCACCCTTGGCTGGAAAGTAGATTACGTCCGGCTCGACGATCCGGAAAACACCGGCAGCCTGCGTGGCGAAGCGCATCGGGCCATGGCACGGCATGGTGCCAGCGGCATCCTTGCGACCGAGCCCGGCGAATGGCGGTTGATGGAAGAGATGAGCGCCTGGGCCGAACTGTTGCCAGATACGCGGTTTCTGGCCGACCGCCACGGATTCGTACGCTGGGCCGAGGCGCGCAAGAGCCTGCGCATGGAGCATTTCTATCGCCTGATGCGGCGCAAGACGGGCCTGTTGATGGACGGCGAGCAGCCCGCCGGGGGACAATGGAATTTCGATCATGACAACCGGTCTCCGCCGCCGGGGGCATTGCGGTTGCCACAGCCCGCGCGCTTTGATCCCGATGCGATCACGCGGGAGGTACTGGAGCTGGTAGCACAGCGCTTCTCCGATCACTTCGGCGATCTTGAACCGTTCTGGTTCGCCACGACCCGATCCGAGGCCAAGGCCGCCTTCGGCCATTTCCTGCGCCATGGCCTGCGCGATTTTGGTCGGTATCAGGATGCCATGCTGAGCGGCCACCGATTTTTGTGCCACGCCGTAGTGTCGATCTACCTCAATCTGGGGTTGCTCGATCCGCTGGAAATGTGCCGGGCGGTCGAGGAAGAATGGCGCGCCGGCCGCGTGCCGCTGAACAGCGCGGAAGGTTTCATCCGGCAGATCATCGGTTGGCGTGAATTCGTGCGCGGCATTTACTGGTGGCAAGGCCCCGATTACGCGAAAGTCAACGCGCTGGATGCACGGCGCCCATTGCCATGGTTCTACTGGAGCGGCGAAACACCCATGGCCTGCCTGCGCGCCTGCATCGCCCAGACGCGCGAGGAGGCCTATGCCCACCACATTCAGCGGCTGATGGTGACAGGCACGTTTGCCCTGCTCGCCGGCGTCGATCCCCACGCTTTGCACGAATGGTATCTGACGGTCTATGCCGATGCGTTCGAATGGGTCGAGCTACCCAATACCATCGGCATGAGCCAGTTTGCCGACGGCGGTTTGCTGGCCAGCAAACCCTATGCCGCGAGCGGTGCCTACATTCAGCGGATGAGCGACTATTGCGGCGCCTGCGCCTACAACGTCAAGGCACGGGTGGGGCCACAGGCGTGCCCGTTCAACTTCCTGTACTGGCGCTTCATCGCCACCCATGCGGCCAAGTTACGGAGCAACGGCCGCATGGCGCAGATGGTGCGCGTATGGGACAAATTCCCGCCCGATCATCGGCGCGAATTGCTGGATCAGGCAGATGCCTTTCTGGCCGGTCCCGCGCTTGCGCCTGCCCCGTAAGCCAAACAAGCTGGCTGGTCAGGCGTGCTCGCACGCTCACCATGGTATGCGTGTGCCGTCCCAGGCAAAAAAGCCGCCGCTGTACTCCGGCGTGAGGCGGTCGATCACATCAAGCAGATGCTCGGCGGATGTTTCCGGCGAAAACAGCTGACCCGGCGCTACACCGGACTGGAATGGTCGGGAAAGGCCGGTGGCCACGGTGCCGGGATGCAACGCGACGATGACCGCCAGGGGATGCGTGCGCCGCATCTCGATGGCGAAATTGGCAATCAGCATGTTGAGCGCGGCTTTGCTGGCGCGATAGCCATGCCATCCCCCCAGCCGGTTGTCGCCAATCGAACCCACGCGCGCGGAAAGAACCGCAAAAACCGCGCGCCGGTCCTTGGGCAGCCTGGGCAACAAGTGTTTGGCGATCAGCGCCGGACCGATCGTGTTGACCGCGAACATCCGCGCCATGGCTTCGGGCTGTATCGCCCGCAGCGTCTTTTCGGGCATGACCGCTCGGGACTGGTCGTGCAGCAGACCGCTTGCCACCAGCACCAGATCGGGTGGTGTCTCCAGGATCGAGCAGGCATCGATGATGCTGTCTTCATCGGTCAGATCATACAGGAAAGGGGTCCGGTGCGGTCGAGGCGGCAAGGGGCGGCGCGATCCCGCATGGATCTGTGTATAGCGCCCGCAAGCGGCCAAGCGCTCCACCAGAGCGCCGCCAACGCCGCCACCGGCACCGAAGACAACCGCGCAGCTCATCGCGCGAGGCCTTCCCAAACAGGCCACGCCTTCGCCCACAATACCCCGCGTTTATGATCGCGTTCGCCATGCCAAGGCAGGCAGGGCATGACCGCATGCACCGTGTTCGCCGGTTGATTGCCCAATGCGTTCGCCTTTTCAACCCGTGCCAAGCCAACCGTGGCCTGTCTCATAGACACGAGGGCGCCCGAGGGGAGCAATATGCACGACAGGGCACATTACGCCCGGTGCCAGGGCCGGGCCGATGCAGGGAAGATCTCGCTCCCCCGACACGCGGATCACGAGGCCGGGCGGTACTCCCGCTTGAGGATGGCAGCGCGGATGCGGGTGTAGTGTTCGCCTTCGAAGTCATAGAGGACAAGGCTGTTCAGGTAACGGCGATCGCCCTTGTTCATCGGGCCGGAGACGAAGTCGGGCAGGTCTTCCAGCGCCAGGAACTCCGATTCCAGCTCCGCCGCCAGCACCTTGCCATCGTGGAAGCACTGGAGCACGTCGATGGTCCGCTGCGTTACCGCCTTCACCGGGCGATAGAAATCGACGATCGCCTGCCGCCCGACCAGTTCGGTGCCGTTGCCGATTACCAGCCGGATATCGGGCGCGTAAAAGCCGCACAGCGCATCGTAGTCGCTGCGGTTGAACGCATCCATGTAGGCGCGGAAGCGCTGTTCGGGCGTCATGCCCCGCGCGCTCCCTGCCCGCCGGAAAACCGCGCGGAACGGACGCGCGCGAAATGGCCATCGGCGATGTCGTAGAGAATGAAGTTCACGCTTTCGCGCCGATCGCCCTTTTTCATTGGGCCGGTCGGCATACCGGGCCAGTCCTCGCGCGCGACAAGGCGTGTGCGCACCTCGGCCACGATCCGCGTGCCGTCCGCCGCCGCAACGAACGCCAGCAGATCCAGCGTCTCGTCCAGCCGGGATTTCACCTTGCGATAGAAGGCCAGCACGGCATCGCGCCCGATCACTTGGGCGGCCTGCCCCTGGAAGATCACGTCGTCCGCGTAATAGGCCCCGAAGCCGGCGAAGTCGTTGTGGTTGAAGGCATCGACATAGGCTTCGAACCATGGCCGCAACGGGCGCTCCATGCTCATGCCGCCGCCTCGCTTGCGACGAAGTAGTCGCGGCGCAGGGAGCGTGCGGCCAGCAGGAACATCGCCCCGGCGATGAAGAACACGCACACCGCCGACATCAGCGCCGACCGCACGCCCGTTGCCGCCGCCGCCGCGCAGGCCTGCTGCAAGGCATCCACCGCCTGCGCTCCCGCCTTCATCGCATGGCACTGCGTGAGATACTCGCCGCCATGGAAAGCAGAGGAGGCGAAACGATCGCTCATCCAGCCGACGAAAGTCGGTCCGCCGCCATAGCCGACCAGCGTGTAGAACATGCCGAACACGGCCGCCCCGGTCGCGCGCATGCGCGGCTCCAGCAGGTTCTGGATCATGCCGATGGTGGGGCCGTAATAGAGCAGCAGGAAGCAGCCCGAAATCACCAGCAGCACGGTGCCCAGCGCGGGCGATGCCGCGCTGAACGCGATCCAGTAGGAGAACGGCGCAATAAACAGGCCGATCGCGGCGCCCCACGCGGGCCAGCGCCCATCGCCGCGGCGCGCAAGCCAATCGGTGCCGAACGAGCCGATCAGCAGGCCGCTGCCCAGCGCCAGCGCCGAGATCGTGCCATAGAGCGCGCCCGCCGATCGCGCCGGCAGATCATAGACACGGCTGAGATAGACGGCGAGGAATTGCGAGATCGAACTCATGCCAAAGCCGGCAAGCGCTCCGCCCGCGATCACGAACATCAGCGCCGGCTTGCTGGCCACCACTTTCAGGAACGCCCGGAAATCGGGCGCCGGCGTCTTCACCGGCGGCATGTTGTCCGCCAGGCCCCGACGCGGTTCTCGCATCAGCAGGATGAACAGCAGGCCGATCACCACGCCCGGCAGGCCCATCACGATAAAGGCCGCGCGCCAGCCCCACATGCCCGTGACCGCGCCGCCGACCGAGGCGCCGATGAACGTGCCAATAGGTGAGCCCAGCAGGATCAGGCCCATCACCGAAGCCCGGCGTTCGCGCGGGAACAGGTCGCCCACCAGCGAAGACGTGGCGGGTTGCGATCCCGCCTCGCCCATGCCAACGCCCACGCGGCACAGCATCATCTGCGCGAAATTGCCCACGGCCGAACAGGCCATCGTCATCGTCGACCAGAACAGGATCGCGGCGGTGATGATCCGCACGCGCGACATGCGTTCGGCGAGGCGGCCGATCGGCACGCCCAGCACCGCGTAAAGCAGCGCGAACGCCAAGCCCTGCAGGATGCCGAGCTGGAAATCGGTCAACTGCAAGTCGACCTTGATCTGCTGCGCGGTGACGGCAAACACCGACCGATCGGCGAAATTGAACGTCGCGACCAGGAAGCTCATGGTGATGAAAGTGCGACGATAGCCCGTCGACACCATCCGTTCGTCATCGCCTGTCCGCATTGCTCTCCTCCGGGCGGCGCCTTACCGCTTTCGCTTGTTTCCGCGCCCGCTGCCGGCACGCCGTCTTTGCTCCCCGTGTGTGGAGGATGGTTGATGATTAATCAATACGATTTGCAAAAAAGTCAGGCCGGCTCGTTCAGCCTCACCAGATCTGCCAGCGTGGAGGTGACGGGCACGGGTACGCCGAGGCCTTCGGCCTCGCGCGCAACGGCACCGTTGATCGCCTCGATCTCGGTCCGGCGGCCTGCCAGCCGGTCCTGGAGCATCGATGCCTTGTGCTGGCGATGATGCGTCAGCGCGAAATCGATCTTGCCCTCGATCCGCGCGATATCGACGGACAGGCCCTTGGCCGCGGCGGTCGCCGCCACCTCACGCGCGATCGCGAACGCCACCCGGCGGCCGGCCGGGGTATCCATCCCGCCCACGGTCAGCCCGGTGACGGTCGCGATCGAATTGAGGGCGGCATTGAACGCAACCTTTTCCCATACCCCGCCTTCGATCGCCTCATCGTGATGCGCATCGATGCCGGCGCCGCGTAGCAGCGCAACAGCGGCCTGCGCACCCTGATCACCCTGCGGCCGGTAGCTGCCCAGCCTGACGGTGCCGTGGCCGTGCGAGGATACGCGGGTGGGCGCTTCCAGATCGGCGGGCATATCGGTCACGCCCATCAGCACCTGTTCCGCCGGGAAGACTTCGGCGATCGCTTCGGCGTTGCCGATGCCGTTCTGCAGCGTGAGCGCGAACGTGGATGCCCGCACAAGGTGCGCCACCGATGCAATGGCGGAAGCGCTGTGCATGGATTTTGTGAACAGCAGCACCAGATCGACCGGCCCGGCCACGTCTGCGGCCAGCTTTGCCTTGATGGGGATTCGCCGCTCGCCGTCATCGTCGGCCAGCGTGATGCCATCGCGGGCCAGCGATTCCAGCCGCGCGCGGTCCACGTCGACAAGCGTTACGGAAACGCCCGATTTCGCCAGCTTGGCCGCGAACAGGCAGCCCATCGCGCCGGCGCCGACGATCACCACTTCACGCATCCGCATTCTCCCGCATCCTTCGCCCGCGCGCCCGGGACGGGGCGGTGGCAAGCGCAGCCAGCTAACCAGTGGCCCCCGATCTAGCAAGCGGTGTGGCCCCGCCTGTTGCAGCGCCCTGCGCCAGCGGCAGCAGCTCGAACAAGCGCCGCGCGGCGGGAACTACGCTACCGCGCCGACGCGTATAGACATAGAAACGGCGCTCGATTTCCAGGGCCTTCACGCGGATCGGCTTGATGGCGCCCCGCTCCATTTCAGCATGAAGCAAAGGCATCGGCAGCCAGCCAAGCAGGGAACTGGCGGCAACGGTCGCCAGCATGGTGCCGATCGACGCGGTTTCGACCGCCACGTCGGGCAGCGCTTCGCCCTGCGCGGTGACGAGGCGGTGAAACAGCATGCGCGGCGTGCTGCCGATCTCCGGCATGGTCCAGCGCTGCTCCAGCGCCGCGCTCAACGGCACGTCCTTCGCCTCGGCCAGCGGATGCCCCGCGGCGGCGAAGACGGTGTAGGTATCGGTGTAAGCCAGTTCCGCCATCGGCCAGATGTCGGGATGCGGCGCCAGTTCCGGGGCGATCACCACGTCGATCTCGCGCCCGGCCAGCGCCTGGACCAGCCGGTCTTCGGGCGCGTCCAGCAGGTCGATGTGCAGGCCGGGCGCCATGTCCAGCAGAGCCGCGACAATGCCGGGCAACATCGGGCGCGCCACGGCCGCTACCGCGCCCACGCGCAGGCGCGCGCGGCCCAGCCCACGCAAGGCATCCAGCGCGGCGGTCGCCTGCTCCATCTCGAACAGCAGCAGGCGGGCATGGGAAATCAGCGTTTCGCCGGCGGCGGTGGGGGCCATCCCCTTGCTGTGCCGATCGAACAGGGGCTGGCCGAAGCGCCGCTCCATCTCGCCGATCAGGCGGCTGAGCGCGGGCTGTGTCATGAAGGCCGCCTCGGCCGCCCGCCCCAGGCTGCCCCGGTCGACCACGGCCAGGAACGCCCGCAATTCTCGCTGATCAAAAGCCATGCGCAATTGTTATGACTTTCGCACGATTCTGCAATGGTGGCGATAGCCGCATCGACCGATAAGACCGCCGAGGAATGGAGAGGAACACGATCATGCACACCGTTCGCGATGCAACGCTGTCGCTGCTGCGCACGCTGGGCATGACCACGGTGTTCGGCAATCCGGGGTCGACCGAGCTGCCGATGTTCCGGGACTTCCCCAAAGACTTCCGCTATATCCTGGGGCTGCAGGAATCGATCGTGATGGGCATGGCCGATGGCTTTGCCCAAGCGACCGGCAATGCCGCGCTGGTCAACCTGCACTCGGCGGCCGGCGTGGGCCATTCGCTCGGCAACCTGTTTACCGCGTTCAAGAACCAGACGCCGCTGGTGGTCACCGCCGGCCAGCAGGCGCGGTCGATCCTGCCGTTCGAACCGTTCCTCTTCGCCGAACGCCCCACCGAATTTCCGCGCCCTTACGTGAAATGGGCGGTCGAGCCCGCGCGCGCGCAGGACGTGCCCGCCGCGATCGCGCGCGCCTATTATGTCGCGATGGAGCCGCCTTGCGGGCCCACGTTCGTATCCGTGCCGGTGGACGACTGGGACCAGCCCTGCGATCCGATCGCGCCGCGCCGCGTCGTTGCACGCAATCCCGGCGACCCGGCGATGCTGGACGAGATCGCCGGCGCGCTGGCGCAGGCGAATGCCCCGGCCTTCGTGCTCGGGGCCGGCATCGCGCGCGATGGCGCATGGCAGGAAGCGATCGCGCTGGCGGAACGCCATTCGGCAAAGGTCTGGGCCGCGCCGTTCGCAGCGCGCGAGGTTTTCCCCGAGCGGCACCCGCTGTTCGCGGGTTTTCTCAACCCGGGCCGCGAGGCGATCGTCCGCGACCTTTCCGGGCATGACCTGATCCTGGTCGTGGGCGGCCCCTTGTCGCTCTACCACACCGAGGGCTTCGGCCCGCACCTGCCGGAAGGCGCGCAACTCTACCATGTCGTCGATTCCATTGCCGTGGCAAGCTGGGCTCCCGATGGCGCAGCCGTGATCGCGGACGCCAAAAGCGCGCTGGCGCGCCTGCTGGAAGGACCTACACCGAAGGCACGCGCGGTGCCGGCCGTCCGCGCAACTCCTGCGCCGCTCGCGGCAACCGGGCTGACCGACGCCTACCTGCTCCAGCAAATCGCCCGCCTGCGCCCCGCCGGATCGGTGATCGTGGAGGAAGCGCCATCCAGCCGTGGGGCCATGCACGATCATCTCCCGATCCTGGATGCGGGCGGCTTCTTCACCTGCGCCAGCGGAGGGCTTGGCCACGGACTGCCCGCCTCGGTCGGCGTCGCGCTGGGCCGGCCCGACGCCAAGGTCATCGCCATTCTCGGCGACGGATCGAGCATGTACGCCATTCAGGGGCTGTGGTCCGCCGCGCAATTGGGCTTGCCGATCAGCTTCGTGATCGTGAACAACCGACGCTACGAAGCGCTGGTCAACTTCGGCCGCCACTTCGGCTTGCAGCAGACGCTGGGGACCGCGCTCAACGATATCGACTTCTGCGATCTTGCGCGGGGCCAGGGCCTTTCGGCCGCGCGCGTCGATACGGTAGAAGCGCTGGACGGCGCGCTGGCCGCTTCCTTCGCGGCACCGGGGCCAACGCTGGTCGAAGTGCTGGTGGATTGACGAAAACCGCCATGAACGGGACGCCATGAACGGGATAAGGACAATGTTCACCGGACGCCTTTCGGACCTGATTGACGATCGTCCCGATGAAGGCATCTTCCGCGTCAGCCGGGCGATCTTCGATGATCCCGGCGTCTTCGAGCTGGAAATGCGCCAGATCTTCGAACGCGGATGGGTATTCCTCGGCATCGCTGATCAGGCGCGCGATCCGCACGACTTCTTCACCACCGATATCGGCCGCGTGCCGGTGCTGGTCAGCCGCGATGGCGAGGGCGCCCTGGCGGCCTTCGTCAACTCCTGCCCGCACCGTGGTTCGCGCGTGGCGCAGACACTGGCCGGCAACGCCCGCTTGCACGTGTGCCCTTACCACAGCTGGAGCTTCGACAGCGCGGGCCGCAACAAGAACGTGAAACTGAAGCGCGCCGGCTGCTACGCCGAGAGCTTCGACGCGCAGAGCCACGACTTGCCCGCCCTGCCCGCCTTCGGCGAATATCGCGGCTTCCTGTTCGGCAGCCTCGATGCCGATGTGCCGCCGCTCGCAACGCACCTGGGCGAAGCCGCGAAGCTGCTGGACCTCGTTGCCGACCAAGGACCGGACGGATTCGAACTGGTGCCCGGCGCGGTCACGTTCACGTTCCAGGCCAACTGGAAGCTGCAACTCGAAAACTGCTCGGACGCCTATCACTTCACCTCGACGCACCCGTCTTACATCCGCATCCTCGAACAGCGGCAGACCGCCAACACCGGCGTCGCGGTGAAATCGGTGTGGGAAAGCAGCGATTACTGGCGCGAGGACGCGCAGGGCGTGGCCGGTGGCAGCTTCAGCTTTCCCAACGGCCACGTGCTGAACTGGGGCATTTTCGGCGTGACCGAGGCGCTGCCGCTGTTCGAGCAGGCCGAAGCGCTTGCCGAACGCCACGGCGCCGCCAAGCGCGACTGGATGTTCAACATGCGCAACCTGTCGATCTTCCCCAACCTGCAGATCGCCGAAAACGCATCCAGCCAGTTGCGCGTCATCCGCCCGTTGGCACCGGACCTCACGGAAATGCGCACCTGGTGCATCGCCCCCAAGGGCGAAAGCGCGCAGGCGCGGCGCCAGCGGATCCGGCAGTACGAGGATTTCTTCAACCCCAGCGGCATGGCCACCCCCGATGATACGGTAAGTTACGAGAACTGCCAGCGTGGCTTCGCCAGCCGCGTCGATCCCTGGCTGCAAGGCTATTCGCGCGGCACGACAGCCAGCAAGGCCGGCGGCAACCCGTTCTCCGACCTGATCGGCATGGAGCCCGCCCGCAACGTGCTGGCCGATGCGCAGCTTGGCGATGAAACACTGTTCCAGAGCTATTATCGCGAATGGGCGCGCCGCATGGCGGGAGTGATCGAACAATGACCCTGTCGCTGAAAGACGCCGAGGCCCTCCTCTATCTCGAAGCGGAATGCCTCGATGAAAGCCGCTGGGACGATTGGCTGGATCTCTATGCGGAAGATGCCTGCTTCTGGATGCCGGCATGGAAGAACGAGACCGAAACGACCACCGATCCCGAGGCCGAGCTTTCGCTGATCTATTACAAGGGGCGCAAGAACCTGGCCGATCGCGTGTGGCGCGTGCGATCCGGGCAATCGGTGGCCTCCACCCCGCGCATCCGCGCCGTCCACCTGATAACCAACGTCAGGTTGACGGCGGCCGACGAAGCGGGCGCGCACGTCGCCGCGAATTTCGCGGTCCACCTGTTCGACAAGCGATCAGGCCGGACGCACGCCTTTTTCGGGCGCTACCGGCACGACCTGCGGCGCGAGGGCGAGCGCTGGGTGATCGCCGCCAAGACGATCGTGCTGCTCAACGATACGATCCCCACCGTGCTGGACTTCTACTGCATCTGACCAGCGCGACGCACGCCTCAGCCGGCCTCTGTCCTTCCGCCCCCGACTTTTGGAAGAAACAGCGCGAGCAGTCCAATGGCCGGTAGGAACGCGCATATCGCATAGACGCTTTCGATACCGAACCGGTCCGCGACCTCGCCCAGGACGGCGGCCCCGACACCACCCATCCCGAACGAAAAGCCGAAGAACAGGCCCGAGATCATGCCGATGCGCCCCGGAACCAGTTCCTGCGCGAAGACGACGATCGCCGGAAAAGCCGAGGCCAGGATCAGTCCGATCAGCACCGTCAGCGGGCCTGTCCAGAACAGGCTGGCGTGCGGGAGCAGCAGCGTGAACGGCAAAGCCCCGGCGATCGAGAACCAGATGACGTACTTGCGCCCAAACCTGTCGCCCAATGGCCCGCCGGCGATCGTCCCCACCGCGACCGCGCCGAGGAAGACGAAGAGATGGATCTGCGCAACCTGCACCGACACCCCGAAGCGGTGGATCAGGTAAAACGTGAAGTAGGAACTGAGACTGGCCAGATAGACGTACTTGGAGAAGATCAGCGCGAGAAGGATCGCGATGCCGCCCAGCACCTTGCCGCGCGGAAGGGCAAAGCTCTCCTTGTGCTGTCCACTTCCCGACGAAAGCCGGGTCAGGCCATGATCCCGGTACCACCGGCTGACGTTCCACAGGATCGCGCAGGATAGAAGCGCCAGAAGCGCGAAGAACGCCAGGCTCGACTGCCCCCACCGCACGACGACGATTGCCGCCGCGAGCGGCCCGATCGCCGAGCCGGCGTTTCCGCCGACCTGGAACATCGACTGCGCCAGTCCGTGCCGGCCGCCGGCGGCCATGCGCGCCACGCGCGAGGATTCCGGGTGAAATACCGAAGAGCCCATGCCCAGCATCGAGGCGCCGACCAGCAAAAGCCAATAGGTGTGCGCGACGGACAGGACCATCAGCCCACCGAGCGAGAACAGCGTTCCGCCCGGCAGCGCCAGCGGTGTCGGCCGCTTGTCGGCATAGGCGCCGACCAGTGGCTGCAGGATCGAAGCGGTCACCTGATAGGCCAGCGTCACCAGCCCGATCTGGCTGAAGCTAAGCCCCAGCTCGCTTTTCAAATTGGGGTAGATCGCCGGCAGCAGCGATTGCATCATGTCGTTGAGCAGATGGCAAAAGCTGATCGCCGCGATCACGCCGAACGCCGTGGTGGTGGTGTCGGAACGAGGGGATTTGGCTGGGATCGTCGTCATCATTGGTTTCCGTTGCATACCATTCTCCGCTAGAGCTTCCACCCCTGGCCCGCATTCCTCTATGGGTCTTTCATTTGCGCGAATGGGACATCGACGTGCCTTGGAACGATCCCGCCCTCGTCGAGCACATCGATCGTCCGATCGTGGGCATCGGCAACGAGTATCCTCCCGCGTTCGAACTCGATTGGCACGAACACCGGCGCGGCCAGCTGCTCTATGCGGCGCGGGGCGTTGTGGTGGTCAGCACACCTCACGGGGCCTGGGTTGCGCCGCCCGAGCGGGCGGTCTGGACGCCCGGCGGCTGCCCGCACGCCGTGCGCATGATCGGGGCCGTCAGCACGCGCAGCGTTCTCATCGAGCGTGACGCAACAGGCTGGCTGGGCGACGCCAACAAGGTCATCCAAGTCTCGCCGCTGCTGCGCAGCCTGCTCGAGGCCGCATGCGATATTGCGCCCGAATACGACCCCGCGAGCCGCGATGGCCTCGTCATGGCGCTGCTGCTGGCCGAAGTCGCCCAGGCCCCGACCGTGCCGCTCGCCGTGCCCTTTCCCAAGACGGCCGAGCTCGCGCGCAAATGCCACGCCTTTCTCGAAGCCCCCTGCTCGCATGACACGATCGACCGCTGGAGCGCCGATCTGGGCATGGGGCGGCGCGCGTTCACCCGGGCGTTTCGCAAGGAGACCGGGCTTAGCTTCGGCGCGTGGCGGCAACAGGCCTGTCTGCTGGTTTCGCTGCCACGGCTGGCCGCCGGCGAATCCATCACCACCATCGCGCTGGACCTGGGCTATGACAGTCCCTCCGCCTTCACCACCATGTTCAAGCGCCACATCGGCGTCGCGCCCAGCCAGTACCGCCAGCCCGTTTCGGGGCGTTGACGGCTCTGCCATTTCATCGTCCCGAAAACGGATGGCCGTTTTCGGCGCTCCAGAATGCCAAGCGTTGCGACCGATAATCCGGGCGACGGAAGAGATATGGAATGCCCCGCCCGAGGCTCAAGCGCCGGGGATGAAGGCCTTGATCCAGTTGATGATTTCAGCACGACGCCGGCTATCGTCCGTAATGTCCTCGTCCACGCCCAGTTGCCAGGCGAGGCCGACGTCCTGCGGCGCGGCGGCAAGCCCGGTCAGTACTTTGACATAGGCATCGAGCGCGGGGCGATCGGCAAAGAAGCCCTGCGCGATCATGTCATCGGCATAGAGCGTGTAGAGCTGGACCAGCTGCGCGATGTCGAATTCCGGGTGGTACTGCACCGCCCATACCTCGCTGCGCCCGACCGGAACGATCGCGGCCTGCACCAGGCTGTGCGCGTTGGACGCGAGCAGCGTGGCACTGTCCGGCAAGCGCGTGACTTCGTCGTAATGGATGCAGGGCGCGTCGAACACCGCGCCCTTGCCCGCGAACATCGGGTGATCGGCACCCGCTACCGTGCGCACGATCTTGCGCGCGAAGCCGACCTCGCGCCCGCGCGGGTTGTATTCGACCTGCCCTCCGGCGGCCATGACGGCGATCTGCAGGCCCCAGCAGCTTCCGAACACCGGCAGACCCGCTTCGGCCGCGTCGCGCAGCATGGCGATCTGGTTGGTGACGGCGAATTCCTTGTCATAGGCATGAAGCGACGAACCGGTGACGACGAAGCCGTCGTAATCGGCGAACGAGCGGCCACCGGGGATAGCCCAATCCGCATCGGCCGCGTTGACCACGTCCAGATCGAAACCGGGAAAATGCGCCAGGATCGCCAGCGCGTAGATCTCGCTGGACGAACGCACGCCCAGTTCGGCCGCACGCGCGCGTTTGTCGGCGGTATTGCCTTCCATCAGAAGCAGTCGGGTCATCGGGGATCTCTAGTGTTGCGATTGCAAGGTATCCGCGCGGTAGCGCTGCGGCGGCACGCCCACCCAGCGGGTGAAGGCGCGCGTGAAATTGGAATGCTCGGCATAGCCCAGCCGCAACGCGACTTGCGCGATCGAGCATTCCGGGCGGGTGCGGAATTCCAGCATCGCCTGCCGCATCCGGCATTCGTCGAGCAGTTGCTGGAAAGTCAGGTGGGCCTCGGCCAGCCGGCGCCGCATGGTGCGGCTCGACATGCCGATCTCGCTGGCGAGTTCATCCTGGTTGATCTCGCCCTGCGACATACGCGCGAAGATCATCGCGGCCAGCCGATCGCGCGCGGGCTCGGCGCGGCGCTTGCGCGCGATCTGCGTCGACAGGCCCTTGAGATTGCACCTGGCTTCGGATGGCGGCATCGCCGCGTCGAGCATGGCGACCGGCAGGCTCAGCGAATTGACCTCGCCGCCAAAGCTCAAGCGGCTGAGCGGCATGGCAAGCCCCGTATCGCGGCGCGCGCATTCGAACCCCAGCTCGATCTCGTCCATCGCGTCGGGCACGGCCATGCGCACGATGCGGGCGACGATGCCAAGGCTGAACATGGCGTCGTGATGGCGCGGCCAGATGTCGGGATCGAGGATGCGGTAATTGACCGTCGCCGTCCCGTCCTTGACCTGAAAGTCCAGCGTGGTCGAATCTTGGAGCAGTTCGAAGTGGTCGGCAAAGCGGCGCAGGGCCGCGCCGAGCGTCTGGGCCGAGGTGATCGCGGTGCCGATCTCCCCCAGTTGCGCAAGATCGTAGTTGAGGCCGATCGTCCATGTCGCGGCCGGATGATTGGCCCGCTCGCCAACGGATTCCGCCATGCGCGCGAAACGCTTGAGCGATATGCGGTTCGACGTGGCGACGTCGTCATTGTCGAGGCCTGCCCGGGCAAGGGCTTCGTCGGGTTCGATACCGAAGGCGGGCATGGAGTCGGTCCACCCGCAAAGCGCTTCGGCCTGTACTGCCGGTTGGCTCATGGCTACTCCCCTATACGATAGTCGGAATGCGATTCCCGATCTTGACAGGAGCGTAACGCAGCCTCGCCATTCCAAATTATCCGAAACGGTCATTGGATTGATACTTTCGATCAAATCCGGAGCTTGCTTTGATCGGGAATGCCACTTGGCCAGTCCTGCCAAGTGAACCTGCGGCCGCTGTCCTAGGAACTGGCACCTTCAAGGGGAGGGACTCGCATTGGCCCAGCAATACGACGTCGACAGTCCGGCAGCCGTTGTCAGCGCGATCGTGCTGGGCACGCTGGGCGTGCTTTCGTTCATCGTCCAGCCCGCGCTGGTGCAGGGCTTCGTCACCCACCTGCATGTCGGCGAACCGGAAGCCCTGAACCTCGCCGGCATCGAGATGCTGGGCGTCGCCATCTCCTCGATCGCCATGGCGCTGGGTTCGCACCGGTACGACTGGCGGCGAGTCATGGCGGCGGCGCTGCTCGTCGCCGCGCTGGGCAACGGCCTTTCGGCCATGGCATCCGGCGGCGGCACGCTGTGGGCAGCCCGCTTCATCGCCGGGCTGGGGCACGGCGCGATCATCACGCTCAGTTTCACGTTCGTCGGGCTAACCCGCAAGGTGGACCGCAACATCGCCTTGTATCTGGCTCTGCTGCTAACCTACGGCGCGATCGGCGTGTGGCGGATGCCGGCGTTCCTCGACCGCTTCGGCCTACCGGCCCTGTTCTGGCTGTTCGCCGCACTTCTCCTTCTCGGGCTGGCCACCGTGCGCAACGTGCCGCGCACGCACGAGGCGCGGGCCGAAGTGCCCGAAGGCGCGCGCGATCTGCCGCATGGCATGGTCGCGGTCGCGCTGGCGGGGGTACTAGCCTACAACATTGCGCAGGGCATCGCCTGGGCCGTGCTGTTCCTCGTCGGCATCGCGGCCGGTCTTGGCGAACAATCCGTGGCCGACGCGCTGTTCGCTTCGCAAGTGCTGGCGATCGGCGGCGCGCTGGCGTCGGTGTTCCTGGCCGGTGCGCTGGCGCGCGATCGCGCGATCATGATCGGCATTCTCGGCGGCGGAGCATGCATCGCGCTCCTGCTCGCCCATCCCGGCATCGTCCTGTTCGCGATCAGCGTCTGCGGCTTCAACGTGCTGTGGAATTTCGTCCTGCCGTTCATCCTCGGCACCGTGGGCGAGTTCGACACGCGCGGGCGCATGATCGGCCGCGCCGTGGCGATGCAGATGCTGGGGCTTGGCACCGGGCCGTTCCTGGCCGGGCTGCTGACCAACGGATCGAGCTATACCCTGGTCGAACTGGCGTGCATCTTCTTCTTCCTCGCCAGCTTTGCGCTGCTGCTTCTGCCGATGCAGGCGCACCGCCGCCTGCTCGCGCCGCAGGGCTGAGCGCTCCCGCACGCACGGCGCGCACGGCGTCTGCCAAGCGGAAATGTCCCGATCTGCCAAGCGTGACAGGACGCATCGGTATCTCCTGCAATCGACACCGGCGCGTCAGCCGCATGGCGACGATCCGGGCGACACAGGGAGATTACGCAATGACGCAGCCGCATCATCGACTGTTCCACGCTTCGCCGATGGCCATCGCGGCGGCCGTCGCGGTTATCAGCGCCACGCCGGCCTTCGCCCAAACGCAGCCGGCCGCGGAAACGACCGAAGCGCCGCAGCAGGGCTTCGGCGATATCGTCGTCACCGCCAACAAGCGCAGCGAGAACCTGCAGAAAGTCGGCATTTCGGTCTCGGCCTATTCGGGTGATCAGCTCAAGGCGCTCGGCATCACCGATACCACGCAGATCACTCAGCAGATCCCGGCGTTCCAGTTGAACGCATGGTCGCCCAACGTCACGATCTTCAACCTGCGCGGCATTTCGCAGAACAACTTCACCGATTACCTCGAAGCCCCCGTCGCGGTGTACATGGACGATGCCTACATGGGCTCGATCAACGGCATTTCCGGCCAGTTGTTCGATACCAAGCGCGTGGAAGTGCTGCGTGGGCCGCAGGGAACGTTGTTCGGCCGCAACGCCACCGGCGGACTGGTCCACTACATCAGCAACGATGCCAGCCAGGCCGATTTCAACGGCTATGCAGAAGCCAGCTACGAACGCTTCAACCGGCGCGCGCTGGAAGGCGCGGTCGGCGGTTCGATCGTGCCGGGGCTGCGCTTCCGCGTGGCCGGGCGCGTGGTCAAGGCGGATGGCTACATCAAGTCCGCCGCGGCGCTGCAGGGCACCTATGACGGCAACGGGCAGGATCTGGGCGGCGAAAACGCCTGGGCCTTGCGCGGCACGGTACAAGCCGACATCGGCAGCGACGGCAAGCTCGATCTGTGGTTCAAGCACAGCGAGGACAACCACGTCGCCACCGGCGGCTATGTCTTCGACAACTGCGATCTGCTCGCCAACGGCTATTGCCACGTCAATCCGGCCGGCCTCAGCGACGGCACCGGCGGCGTCATCAACGGCATCACCGGGGCCAAGGCCAGCCCCTATCAGAACTTCTCCAACGATCGCGGCAACTTCGACCGCCGGACCGACATCTACCAGGGCAAGCTGGTCAAGAAGTTCGGCGGCGTGGAACTGACCGCCATCACCAACTACACCGATCTCAAGAAGTCCTATGCCGAGGATGGCGATGCCCTTCCCGTCACCGTCATCCAGTTCCTCACCACCGCGCGCTACAAGCAATTCAGCCAGGAATTGCGCCTTTCTGGCGACAGCGGCCCGTTCCGCTGGCAGGCGGGCGCCTATTACCTCAACATGAAGATCGCCGGCTCGCTCACCACCATCGGCGCGCCGGTGCTGGGCACCGCCTTCGCCATCAACGGCGCGGCCAACGATCCACGCGTGGTCGAGGACTATACGCTGCGCTCGAAGAACTGGTCGCTGTTCGGCCAGGGCGAATACGATCTGTCCGACAAGCTGACCGTGATCGCCGGCGCGCGCTATTCCAAGGACAACAAATCGATCGACTATACCTCGCGCCTGATCGACACCGGCTTCCCGACCGTCGTCCGCGCCACGGACGCGGCGTTCGCGGCTGTCGTTCCCGGCATCAACCGCATCAAGTATGGTGACTGGGCAGCCCGCGTCGGCCTGAACTACAAGCCGAATCCCGATACCCTGCTGTTCGTATCCTGGAACCGCGGCATCAAGGGTGGCAACTGGACGCTGAGCGCCGATGTGACGCCCGCCAACTTCCGCCACGATCCCGAACGCCTCAATTCGTTCGAGGGCGGCGTGAAGTGGTCCAACGCCGATCGCACGCTGCGCGCCAACCTGACCGCCTATCACTACATCTACGACAACTATCAGGCGTTCTCGGTACTGGGCGGCCTGCCTCAGGTGAGCAACAGCGACGCGCGCGCCACGGGCACGGAGCTGGAAGTGTTCTGGCAGCCGGTCAAGCGGCTCAACGTGAACCTTGGCGCGACGTGGGAGACCACCAAGGTCAAGCAGATCCTGGGGCCGGGCAGCCAGATCGGCCCCGAATTCTTCCCCGGCGCGCCCGATGCGCAATATTGCGCCAACCAGGGTGACGGGTCCTTCCTGTGTACTTATCCGCAAACCACGATCAACAACGCCAAGCTGCCGAACGCGCCGAAGTTCAGCATCAACTACCTGCTGCGCTACAACATCGACGCGTTCGGCGGCAATCTGGCGGCGCAGTTCGACGGCGTGTGGTACGACGACCAGTATCTGGAAGTCACCAACGGCGCTTCCTCGCTGCAGAAGGCCTACAACGTCTCGAACGCATCGCTGACGTGGACCACCGCCAACGACCGCCTTTCGGTCCAGGTGTTCGGACGCAACGTGTTCGACAAGGCCTACCGCGCCTACACGCTTAACCTCGGTATTCTCGGCACCACCTCGGTCTATGCCAAGCCCGCCACCTATGGGGCGAGCGTGACGGTGCGCTGGTAAGACCCGCGCCCGGAAAGAGATGAGGGCGACGCCGGGCCGGATTTTTCTGGTCCGGCGCTGCCCCCTGCCGGCCGCCCCGGACTACCGGACGCTTTGCAATTCTGGCCATTCGGGCCTCGCCGCAAAAGGAATTGATCCTAAGCATCATGCTGCGCTGCAACTGCGGCCTTCGATCAATTGCATTTTCGGGACGGGCCATAGCTTTCGTTTCGTGAACAGAAGCCGGCCGCGCCGATTCAGCGGCGGCATGAACAGGGGAGTTCATCATGGGGGTCCACCGCACATTGGGACGCACGTTCGGCCTGCTCGGTACGTCGATGCTGGGGGCGATGATCGTCGCCGCGCCGGCTTTCGCGCAGGAAGCGCCGCAATCCGCCACGGAAGGCGCGAACGACGCCAGCGGCGAAATCATCGTCACCGCCACGCGCAAGTCCGAAGCGCTGAGCAAGGTTCCACTGAGCGTCAGCGCCTTTTCGACCGAAACGCTCGACAAGCGCGGCGTGCGCGATTTCAGCGACGTGATCCGCCAGACGCCGGGCGTGGTCTTCGAAGCGACCAACACCACCACCAATATCGCGATCCGCGGCATCAATTCGACTGTCGGCGCGGCAACCACCGGCGTCTATATCGACGATACGCCGATCCAGGTGCGCGCGCTAGGCTACAGCGGCGGCAACGCCTATCCGGTGATCTTCGATCTGGAACGCATCGAAGTGCTGCGCGGCCCGCAGGGCACGCTGTTCGGCGCGGGTTCGGAAGGCGGCACGATCCGCTTCATCTCGCCCCAGCCGAGCGCCTCCACCACCTCGGGCCGCATCCGCTCGGAACTGTCCTTCACCGAAGGCGGCGCGCCGAGCTATGAAATCGGCGGAGCGTTCGGCACGCCGATCGTGCAAGACAAGCTGGCGATCCGCGCCAGCGGGTATTACCGCCGCGATGGCGGCTACATCGACCGGGTGCGCTTCGAGGACAAGTCGGTCGTCCAGAAGAACGCCAACTGGAACGAATCCTACGTGGGCCGCGTGGCGCTGGCATGGACGCCCACGCCGCAGCTGACGATCACGCCCTCGGTCGTGTTCCAGAAGATCAACACCAACGACAGCGGCGAATCCTGGGACAATATCGCCGCCGACCAGACGCAGCCGAGCGTGCCCTTCTCCGACTATGCGAACAACAAGCTTCTCAACGGCAACCGCGTGCGCGAATGGAGCAAGGACCGCTTCGTGCTGCCCTCGCTCAACATTCGCTATGACCTGGGCGGCGCGGACCTGATCGCGATCGGTTCCTACTTCGACCGCAAGCAGACGTTCGTGTCGGACTACACCACGTTCGACCAGAGCCTGTTTACCGGCATCACCCTGCCGATCTTCCCCAACCAGTCCGCCTTCAGCGACTTCGTGAACACCCAGAAGAACTGGACCGGCGAACTGCGCCTCCAGTCGACCACGAAGGATTCAAAACTGTCGTGGGTGATCGGCACGTTCTACCAGCAGGCCAAACAGACCTCGATCCAGCAGGTCAACGACACGTTCTTCTATCAGTACGCGCCGTTCCTGGCCGGCATCCTCCCGCCTTTGGTCAACGGAAAGCTGATCTACGATCAGGCCACCACGTCGAAGGACACGCAATACGCGGTCTATGGCCAGGTCAACTACAAGCCGGTCGACCGGCTGACGCTGACGGTGGGCCTGCGCTATGGCGAGACCAAGTTCGCGATCAACTCCTTCGCGCAAGGCCCCGTGGTCGGCCCGTCGGTCACCGACGTCGGCACGCAGAAGGAGCATCCGTTCACGCCCAAGTTCGGCATCGATTTCCAGGTGACCGACCGCACGCTGATCTACGGCTCCGTGTCCAAGGGCTTCCGCCCCGGCGGCTACAACCCGCAAGTGGGTTCCCCCTGCGGTCCGGAACTCGCCTCGCTTGGCTATCCGGGCGGCCGTCCCAAGCTCTACAATTCGGACTCCGTGTGGAGCTACGAACTGGGCCTCAAGACGCGCGTCGCGGACGGGCGGCTGGGCATCCAGGGCAGCGCCTACCAGATCGACTGGAAGAACATCCAGCAGTCGGTGGCGCTCAATTCCTGCGGCTTCCAGTTCACCGGCAACCTCGGCAACGCGCGCAGCCGCGGCTTTGACCTGCAGCTGGACCTGAAGGTGAGCGAACAGTTCTCGCTCCAGGCCGAAGTCGGCTATACCGACGCCAAGTTCCTCAACACCTTCCTGGGCGGCCCCAGCGCGACCGTGCCTTCGGTAACCAAGGGCAACCACATCGCCTCGCCGCCGTGGACCGTCTCGGTGCATGGCCAGTACGACATCCCGCTTGGCGACAACAAGGCCTACGTCCGCACCGACTTCGACTACCGCGCCTACCAGAGCGCGCTGACGCCGGGCATCGATCCGCGCAACGGCGGGTCCGACCCGACGCTGTCCAACCCGCCGGCCGTGAAATCGTGGTCGATGCGCGCGGGCTACCGCTTCAGCGGCGTTGACGTTTCCGTGTTCGTGAACAACCTGCTCAACCAGCACATCTGGGCCGGGCGGCGTTCGCGCGACAACGGCTTGTCCACGATCTACCGTTCGAACATCGTGCGTCCGCGCACGTTCGGCCTGACCGCCGCCTACAGCTTCTAAGGCGACGGCAAACAAAGCAAAAGACGACAAGGGGGAAATACCGACGATGGCTGCTCACTGGAAACACCTGCTTGCGGCGACCGGCCTCGTCGGCCTCCTTGCAACGGGCGGCGCGGCTGCCGCCCGGCCGGCCGCGAAAGCCGCCGCAGCGCGAACGGCGGACGTTCGTTTCGTCAACGGCCATATCTACACGCCCACCGGCTGGAAGACTGCCATGGCCGTGCGCGATGGCAGGATCGTCTCGCTCGATACGCGCACGCCCGCGCGGCAGGTGATCGATCTCAAGGGCCAGACCGTCCTGCCCGGCCTGTACGACATGCACGTCCACCCGATCCTCCAAGCCAAGGGCGGAGAGGGTCGCTGCCGCGTGCCGCAGGATGCCAACGCGGCCAAGCTGCTGGAACTCGTTACCGCCTGCGTCAAGCAGGCAAAGCCGGGCGAATGGGTGACCGGCGGCCAGTGGCAGGCCTCGCTGCTCGAAGGCACGCCGATCACCGCCGCGACGCTCGACGCCATTTCGCCTGACAACCCGCTGATGCTGTTCGATGTCAGCGGCCATAGCGTGTGGGCCAATTCCAAAGCGCTTGCCGCCGCCGGCATCACCGACGCCACGCCCAACCCCGAAGGCGGGATCATAGAGCGCGATGCGGCGGGCAAGCCGACCGGCGTGCTGCGCGAGACGGCGGGCCGGCTGGTGACGGGCAAGGTGCCGCCGCAATCGCGCGAGGAAACCGGAAAAGTCCTGCGCCAGCATCTCGATATGCTCGCGTCCTATGGCGTCGTCGGCTATGTCGAGGCGATGGCCTTCCGCGACGATCTGGAAGTCTATGCAGACCTGGCCGACAAGGGACTGCTGAAGCAGCGCGTGCAGGCCTGCATCGCCTATTCGGAAGCCGGGCAGGCCAATCCCGATTTCGACCGGACCGTGGCCGACCGCGCCGAATACGCCCGGCCACTGTTCAACGCCAATTGCATCAAGGTCTTCGCCGACGGCGTGCCGACCGAAAGCCACACCGGCGCCATGCTGGGCGACTATCAGGCCGGCCAGCCCAACGCCCCGGCGCGCGGGCTGCTGCTGTTCGATCCGGCGCAGATGGCGGCCAACCTGGTCAAGTGGGACAAACTGGGCGTGACCGTGCTGTTCCACGCCGCCGGCGACCGGGCGGTGCGCTCCGCGCTCGATGCCATCGCCGCCGCGCGCAAGGCCAACGGCATGGGCGGCCCGATCCACCAGGTTGGCCATTCCACCTTCGTCGATCCGGCCGACCTTCCCCGCTTCAAGGCGCTCAAGGCAGCGGTCGAATATTCCCCCTACCTGTGGGACCCGCAGCCGATCAACGACGACATCACCAGCGCCGTGGGCGAACCGCGCATCGATCGCGTCTGGCCGATCCGCGAAGGGTTCGAGGCGGGCGCACTGGTCATCGCCGGGTCCGACTGGGCGGTCGTGCCCAAGCCCGATCCGTGGATCGGCATCGAAACCGCCGTCACGCGCCGCAATCCCGGCGGCGGCACGCGCAGCTTCGGCCTGAAGGAAGCGATCACCCTGCCGCAGGCGATCACGATGTTCTCGATCGATGCCGCCACCCGGCTCGGCACCGCGGCCACCGCCGGATCGCTGGAAACGGGCAAGGTGGCGGATTTCATCGTGCTCGACCGTGATCCCTTCGCCGGCCCGCCCACCGCGATCCATGACACCCGCGTGCTCGAAACCTGGGTGGGCGGCACGCGCATCTACCAGCGCGCGAAACCCTGAGCGATGCGCCGGCTGGCGATCGCACTCACCCTTGGCGTGCTGGCGATCGCCGGTTGCGGGCGCGCGCCCGACCAGCCACCAGCACAATCCGGTGCCGCAATCGCGGCGGTGGAGCGCGACGCGACCGGCTGGCCGAGCTATGGCGGTCAATCCTCGGGCACCAAGTATTCCGCGCTCGACCAGATCAACCGCGCCAATGTCGGCTCGCTGCAAGTGGCCTGGACGTATCACACCGGCGAAATCTCGTCCGGCACGAACGATACCGACGCCACCGTCAGCGAACTGACGCCGGTCTATGCCAACGGGCATCTCTATATCTGCACGCCGTTTGGGCGGGTCGCCTCGCTCGATCCGGCAAGCGGGCGGCAGGTCTGGTCGTTCGATCCGAAGAAGCCGCGCAGCGGCAACATGTATGCCGAGAACTACTGCCGGGGCGTCGCCTACTGGGAAGCGCCGGCCCCGCAGGCCCGCGCCGCCGAATGCGGCAAGCGCGTGCTGCTGGCCGGGCAGACGGGCATGCTCCTGGCGATCGACGCCGACCGGGGCCGCCTGTGCCCCGGCTTCGGCCAGGGCGGGCGCATCAACCTCGCCGCGCTGGACTACAAGGGCGAAGGGCCGCTCGCCAACACCTCGCCCCCCGCAATCTATCGCAACGTGGTGATCGTCGGCGCTTCGGTCACCGACAACAAGTTCCGCAACTCGCTCGACGGTATCGTCCGCGCGTTCGACGTCGTCACGGGGCGCGAGCTGTGGAGCTGGAACCCGATCCCGCCCGAACTGTCGGACAGGACCGGCGCGGCCAACACCTGGGCGCCGATTTCCATCGACGCGCAGCGCGGCTGGGTGTTCCTGCCCACCGGCAGCGCCAGCTGGGACACGCTGGGCATCAACCGCATCAACGCGATACCGGACGCGAACGCCGTCGTCGTGCTGGATACGCAGACCGGCCGGCGGGTGTGGTCCTATCAGACGATCCATCACGATCTGTGGGACTACGATCTGCCCGCCATGCCCACGCTGGCCACCATCGAGCACGATGGCCGCCCGGTCGATGCCGTGATCCAGGGCACCAAGACCGGCAACGTGTTCGTGCTCGATCGCCAGACCGGCAAGCCGCTGTTCCCGGTGCGCGAAATGCCCGTGCCCAAAAGCGACATGCCCGGCGAACTGGCTTCGCCGACGCAACCCATGCCCGTGCTTCCGCGCCCCGTCACCTCGCAGACGCTAACCGCCGATCAGGCCTGGGGGGCGATCGGGTTCGACACATGGCGCTGCAAGGCCAAGCTGGCGGCGTTCCGCAACGAAGGCATCTTCACCCCGCCAAGCATCAAGGGCTCGCTGCTGCACCCGAGCTTCCTTGGCGGCACCAACTGGGGCGGGATCGCCTATGATCCCAACACCGGGCTGGCGGTGGTCAATTCCTCGAACCTCGTGTCGTCGGTCATCCTCAAGCCGCGCGCCGAATATGATGAAAAGCGTGACAAGCGCCCGGGCGTGTCGGTCTATGAAATGCGCGGTTCGCCCTATGTGATGCTGCGCGAGGTGCTGCTCTCCCCGCTTGGCGCGCCGTGCAATCCGCCGCCGTGGGGCCAGTTGACCGCGATCGACATGAAGACCGGGCAGGCGCGCTGGCAGATCCCGTTCGGCCGCATCCGCTTCTCGTCCGGCCTTTCCTCCCCCGCCTCGTGGGGCGCGCCCAACCAGGGTGGCCCGATCGTGACGCGCGGCGGCCTGATCTTCATCGGCGCCAGCCTCGACAGCCGTTTCCGCGCCTATGACATCCAGACCGGGCGCGAGGTGTGGAGCGCGCGGGTTCCGGCCCCGGCCACCGCCACGCCGATGACGTTCCGCCACACCGACGGCCGGCAGTACGTGGTCGTCGCCGCCGGCGGCCATGGCGGATTTGGCACACCGCTGGGCGATGCGCTAATCGCCTATGCCCTGCCTCGAAAGGATTGATCCGATGCCCCGTATCGTTCCTGCCCTGATCGCGCTTGCGGTGGCGTGCATGCCACTGGCGGCCAACGCCGGCCCGCCCGCGTGGCGCGCCAAAGTCGAAACCTTCGCCGCCACCCATTTCAAGCACACCGCGTGGGGCTTCGCCCATTCGCGGCGCGACTATGCGCTGGCATCGGCGCTGGCGGCCGAGGACCATGCCACGGTCGATGACGATGTGCTTTATGCTGCAGCCATGCTGCACGATATTGCAGCCTTCGCACCATGGGAAGACGCCAAGAAGGACCATGCCGATCGCGCGGTCGAGCTCCTGCCCGCCGTGCTACGCGATGCGGGCTTTCCGGAGGCGAAGATACCGGCGGTGCTGGAAGCCACCCGCACGCACATGTTCGACCGCAAGCCGGTCGCGCCCGAAGCCGTCTATCTGCACGATGCCGATGCACTCGACTGGCTCGGCGCGATTGGCATCTATCGGCTTGTTTCGCTGGTCGATGCGAACGGCGGACAGCCCGATGGAGCGGCCACCGTCGGGCAACTGCGCACCTTTCTCGCGGCGGTTCCGGCAGGCGTGGTCGGCCCCGCCGCCAAGCGGGCGCTACCGGGGCGCGAAGCCTGGCTCAAATCATTTCTGGAAACGCTCGGCGCGGAAAGCGATGGGATGAAGCAGCTTTAGGCGGTATGGACAAATTCCGGCCTGGCCGGAACGGCAGCTATCCGAGAATTTTCCGTGGGGTAGGCCTTTCCGAAAACGACAAATACATGTCGTTCCGGTGCCGCGCTGGGACGACACCTGCCATTTTCCGCCATTCAAAATGGCGTTCAAGGCCCGCTGACTTTGCGGAAAATTAGTCGCTTGCGCCCCCCGTCTGAAAACCGTCGCTGGTAAATGTTGGCTGCGTTGTACCCGCGAGAGGAATAATTCGATTGGCGATGTAGGCTGCCGCGAGGGCGACTGCCCCTACAAAAAGAGCGCCTACCCATTTGGGCGTTGCGAACGGCAGCAAGTCGAAAACAACTTGCATAGCGGGACCGGCGATTGCTCCCATCAGAATGGCCCGTTTCAGATTGATCCAGCTTTTCCAGCGACCGATTGTGAGCCTCACCGCAAAGACCAACAGAATCGCCCAACTGACGACGGAGATGGCGAGCAAGGTTAGGCTGCGATTTGAAGCCGCAATCCGGATGTCGAGCACCCTTCCATCGCTGAGCCAGATCAGGAATAGAACCAAAACCAGCATCGCAATGAATAACGCAGCTTTGAGCGTAGACAGAAACTTGAACTTGAATTGGTACATAAGGCTCACATTAGCAAGCCTGTGAGTATTCACAATATAGAACGATGCGGGCAAAATCGCGCAAATGCAGTTGCATGAACGTCCGCATTCCGCGACGCGACAACTAAAACTGGACTGTTCGCTCCCCCTAACCCCGTTGCCGTTCCGTCCCTTGCCGGCGATTCCCGATAGCTGTCGGCCCTCCTGAGCAGGATTTGTCCACGTGCCCTATGCAACATCGCTTTCGCGATAGCGCTTTGGCGTGGTGCCGAAATAGCGGTTGAAACTGCGCACGAAGCTGGCGCTTTCGGAATAGCCGACGGCCAGCGCGATTTCGGCCACGCCGCGCTGGCTCTGGCGCAGCAGGCGCGCGGCGGCGTTCATACGCCGGTCCTGCACGATCTGCCGCCAGCTCACCCCTTCCGAACGCAGCCGGCGGTTCAGCGTGGCGACCGAGATGCCCAGCGTCTCGGCCGCCTCCTCCAGCGTGGGCGTGGTATCCAGCGGGCTGGTTTCCAGCAGGCGCATCAGATAGCCCGAAGGGCATAGCGCGTTCTCCGTATCGGCGGCGCGGCGGCGCAGATGTTCCTCGATGATCGGGAACAGCGCCGCATCCAGCACCCCTCCGCGCTTGTCGAGAAAGCGGTCCTCGAACGAGAACGAATTGGTGTCCTGGTCGAAATAGACATCGCACCGGAAGAAATCGCGATAGGCGCGATAATCGCCATCGCGCGCGTGTTCGAAGCGCACTTCCACCAGTTCGAAATCGGACCCCACATAGTTGCGCGCGAAGGTGTGCATCGCGGCGACGGAAAATTCCGCGTCCTGCCGCCGCTTCTGCAAGGTCTGGTCGGTGATGACGTATTCGAACGTGGCAATGCCGTCTTCCTCGACAAAGCCGTTGCGCGCGGCCTGCTGCATCGTTTCCAGCAAAGAGGTGAAACCCCGGAATGCCGCGCGCAGCGTGGGCGCGCTGAGGAACAGGAAGCCCAGCGGGCCAAGACTGTCCGATCCCGCCAGCCGCCCGGCATAGAGCCCGAAATGCGGGTTGTTGGCCCGGATCGCCGCGATCTCGAAGAAGGAGAGGAAGTCCTCCAGCGCGATGACGCCCTTGGGATCGTCAAGGTCATCGCGGCGCAGGTTGTACATCGCGAGCAGCGGTTCGGGGCTGCATCCGGTAAGGACAAGGCAGTTGGCGACGTGGCGCAGCACCTGAATCGAAATCGTCGGCTTGCTCATGCCATGGTTGCCTCCCTTCGGCGGGATCATTCCATAGCATCGCCCCGGAGGACAGGGGCATGCGCTGTTTGGCCGATATTGCCAAATCGGCGCGCCTGCAAACTTGGCCGATGATGCAAAGACAGCGGTCGGGCGGCGCAGTCTCCTGCGCGTCGAAAGGAATCCCGGATGACAAGCCGATCCCGCTCCCTACCCCTTCTGGCCATGGCGCTGGCCAGCGTGGCGCCAACAACCGCCAAGGCCGCCGAAGGCAACGCCAGTCTCCTGTTCGTGAATGGCACGGTCCTGACGCCGCAAGGCACCGCCGAGGCGATCGCCGTGCGCGATGGTGCGATCGTCGCGGTCGGCTCCAGCGCCGATGTGCTCAAGCTGCCCCATGCCGGCGCCACCACCGTCGACTTGCAGGGCCGCACGCTGATGCCCGGCCTCTACGACATGCACGTCCACGTCTATCCGGCGGGGCAGGCCAAGCTCGCGTGCAAGATTCCGCAAGGCGCGGGTGCGCCGGTCATCTTCGCCACGGTCAAGGCCTGCGCCGCCAAGGCAACGCCGGGCGCATGGATCACGGGCGGAAGCTGGGTCGCGGCGGCGCTGAAACCCGGCGAACAGACGCGGCAACTGCTGGACAGGGCCGCGCCCGACAACCCGGTCATGCTGGATGACGAAAGCCTGCACAGCGTCTGGGTCAATTCCCGCGCGCTGCAACTGGGCAGCATCACGCGCGCAACGGCCAATCCCACCGGCGGCGTGATCGATCGCGACGCGAAGGGCGAACCGACCGGCGTCCTGCGCGAAGCGGCCGCGCGCAACCTTCTGGCCGTGCTGCCGCCCGTTCCGATCGACCAGCAGGTCGCAGCGATCAAGGCCGCCACCGATGAGATGCTGTCCTATGGCATCATCGGCTTCACCGATGCCGCGATCCGGCGCGACGGGGCCGAGGCCTATGCCCGCTTCGCCGCCACCGGCGGCCTGCGGCAATATGCGCGCGGCTGTGCGGTGTGGGGGCCGAACTCGGGCGGCAGCGAAGGCCTTGTCGCCGCGCGGCAGGACTATTCGAAGGGCCGCTTCCAGCTCGATTGCGTGAAGATGTTCCTCGATGGCGTGCCGCTGGAAGGCCGCACGGCGGTGATGCTGCAACCCTACGAACCCCGCCACGGGGAACATGGTTCGGATGGTACGGGTGGCGAAAACGGCCTGATGATGGTGCCGCCCGACAAGCTCAACGCCGCTGTCACCGACTTCGACCGGCAGGGCCTGCTCGTGAAGTTCCATGCCGCCGGCGATGGCGCGGTGCGCGAAGCCGCCGACGCCATCGCCGCCGCGCGCAAGGCCAACGGCTGGGGCGGACAACACCACGAGGTCGGGCACAACACCTTCATCGATCCCGCCGACGTGCCGCGCGGGCGCGAACTGCACTTCACCTGGGAGCTTTCGCCCTACATCTGGTGGCCGACGCCGATCACTTCGGTCGATATCGCCGCCGCGGTCGGGCCTGAACGGATGAAGCGGTTGTGGCCGGCGCGCGACGTGATCGAAAGCGGCGCCAACGTCGTGACCGGGTCGGACTGGCCGGTGGTGCCCTCGGTCAATCCATGGCTGGCGCTGGAAACGCTGGTCACCCGGCAGGTGCCGGGCGCCACCGGCGCACCGATCAACGAAGGGCAGCGCATCACCCGCGAGCAGGCGCTGGCGCTGATGACGCGCAACGCCGCCGCCGAAATGGGCCGGCTCGATCGTGGCGGCACGATCGAGGTCGGCAAACTGGCCGACGTGATCATCGTCGACCGTAATCCGCTGACCGCGCCGGTCGGCACGATCCACCAGACCCGGGTAATCCGCACCTACATCGCGGGCGAACTCGTCTGGTCCAGCGAAGGGAATCCCAAGCCGTGACCACTCCCCCCCTGTTCCTGACAGACGAACGCACGTTCTGGCACAGCACCGGCGTGCAGGCGCTGTTCCTCCCCATCGGCGACTGGGTGGAGCCGCCCTCGGGCAGCTATGGCGCGGATACGCCGGGATCGAAGCGGCGGCTGGTCAACCTTGTCCGCGCAGCCGGCTTCGACACGAAGCTGACCGTGGCCAGCGCACCGTCCGCCACGCGCGACGACCTGCTGCGCGTCCATCCCGCAAGCTATGTCGATGCTTTCAAGCAGCTGAGCGATGCGGGCGGCGGGGAACTGGGCCTGTTCGCCCCGTTCTCGAAAGGCGGCTATGAAATCGCCACGCTGTCGGCGGGCCTCGCCATCGACGCGCTCGACGCGGTGCTGACCGGCCGCGCGCGCAATGCCTATGCGCTGTGCCGGCCCGCCGGGCATCACTGCCTGGCCGATCAGCCGATGGGCTTCTGCCTGCTCGCCAACATACCGATCGCCATCGAAACGGCGAAAGCGCGGCACGGCCTTGGCAAGGTCGCCGTGCTCGACTGGGACGTCCATCACGGCAACGGCACGCAATCGATCTTCTACGATCGCGACGATGTGCTGACGATCTCGATCCACCAGGACCGCTGCTTCCCCCCGGGCTATTCGGGTTTCGAGGAGCGTGGCGAAGGGAAGGGCACCGGCTTCAACCTCAACGTACCCCTGCCGGCGGGCAGCGGGCACGAGACCTATCTCTACGCGCTGGAGCAGGTGGTGATCCCGGCACTGCGCGATTACGCGCCCGATATGATCGTCGTCGCCAGCGGGCTGGACGCCAACGCGGTCGATCCGCTGGCGCGCCAGTTGCTGCACAGCGACAGCTTCCGTGACATGACGGCGCGTATCGTCGCGCTGGCCGACGAACTGTGCGGCGGGCGCCTCGCGGTCATTCACGAAGGCGGCTATGCCGAAGCCTACGTGCCGTTCTGCGGCCTCGCCATTCTCGAGGCACTGGCTGGCGAACGCAGCGCCGTGACCGACCCGGAGCTGGATTTCTTCCAGGCCCAGCAGCCCGACGAACGCATGATCGCGTTCCACAAGGTGCTGATCGACGAAATGCGCGGGCAACTGGGTTTCTGACCTTTCCCGCCGCCGCTCCCTCGTAGCGGAGCGGAAGGACCGCCCGCCCTCGCCCGCCGAGGGCGCACTGTACAAGGACGGTTGCGGAATGGATCGTTCCCCGATCCTTGCACGCTTCCGTCCGCGCACGCGGTTCGGATCAACCGGCCGAAGCGTCCAGCGCAGCTGGTCAGGGTGAGTTCCGCCGCCCCGCAGTTCTCCGCTAAATGCGCGGTGCTGGACGTCCCTGGGATCAGCAGCAGGTTCGGTGATCGCGCCAGCAGCCACGTCAGGGCCACCTGCAGCATCGCACTGACCGAAGCTGGCACGCGTCTTTCGCAAGGCTCTCTCCGGCGATTGTGCCGCCTTTCCTGAAGACGCATCCCCGGGTCCGTATCGAGGTGACGGTGGAAGACTGCTTCGTCGACATTCTCGCTGCCGGCGCGGCCGCTTATCCGCAGGCTCAAGATTGTTCGAGCCTTCCCGCCGCGAAGTCGCGCGCGAGCGCGATAAAGGCCTGGAAGGCCGCAGAGGAATTGCGTCGATTGGAATAATAGAGGCACAGCGGCACAAGCGGCGGTGTCCAGTCTTCGAGAATGCGCACGAGCCGCCCCGCTACAATGTCGTCGCGTATATCGGCTTCCATGAAATAGCCGATCCCGGTGCCGTTGGTTGCCGCGATCCGGGCCAGGGAGGCCTCGTCGAGGGTGATCGGGCCCTCGACATCGAGCTGCAATTCTTCGCCGTCCTTTTCAAACCGCCATCGGAACAAGGCGCCATTGGGAAGCCGCACGCGAAGACAGGGATAAGCGAGCAACTCCTGCGGCGCCCGGGGAATAACCCTGCTTTCGAAAAAGGCGGGAGATGCGGCCACCGCCATGCGTCTCATTTGACCCAGCGGTATTGCGATCGCGTCGCTGGGCACCAGATCCGCGCTGCGCACGCCCATATCGAAGCCTGCCGCAACGACATCGACAAGCCGGCCCTCGGTGACAAGGTCGATATGAACCTGCGGATAGCGCTGCAGATAGCTGAGGACCAGCGGCGCCATGATTTCACGCGCGGCCGTCGCGAAGGCATTGATGCGCAAGGTGCCGGACGGCGTCTCCTGCTGGGCGCGCACCGTATTCATCGCTTTCTGGATCTCCTCCAGCGCAGGCTTGATCTGAGCGACGAATATCCGGCCCGCATAGGTGAGCGAGACGCTGCGCGTGGTGCGATTGAACAATCGCACGGCAAGCTCCCGCTCGAGCTTGCCCACCGCGTTGCTGATGGCCGTGGTCGACATGCCAAGATCGAGCGCTGCCGCTCGAAACGAGCCGCACCGAACGATGGCCAGGACAGCCTCGAGCTCAATCAGCGAATGGCGAGTCATTGATCCGATTTTCGTGATACTTCATGCCAATTTGTCTCGATTATCAGGCGAAAAGCCCATCGCTAAATGGGCCTCGTCACTATCGAGGAGATCAACATGTCAATGGACCTACCCAAGCCGATCGCCGCCTATGTCGAGGCAAACGCCCGTCTCGACATCGATGGCATGTTGAAGCCCTTCCTCAGCAACGCCGTGTTTTTCGATAACGGTAAGCACTTCGAGGGCGAGGCCGCGATCCGCCAGCTGTTCGAGGAAGAAGTGATGCCGGTGAAGGCAATCTTCACGCCCGATACCGTTCGGGAAGACGGCGGCGACGTGGTCGTCGAAGGCCCCGCCCATGGTGACTTCCCGGGCAGCCCGCTCCGCTTCACCTACCGCTTCACGCTGGAGCGCGGCGCCATCAGGACGCTGGAGACCACGGTATGAACATCAAGACCGATCCCACCGAGTTCGCCGGCAAGCGCGTTCTCGTCAGCGGTGGCACCAAAGGCTTGGGCCGCGCCACCGTCGAACGCTTTCTGGCCGGCGGAGCCCGTGTGGTCACCGCCGCCCGCTCGATCACGGATTCCATAGAAGGCGTCGAATATGTGCAGGCCGACCTGACGACCGCGGAGGGCGGCGAAGCCTTCGCCAAGGCGGCGCTCGAGCGGCTGGGTGGCATCGACATTCTCGCCCATGTCATCGGTGGCTCGGCTTCGCCAGCGGGTGGCTTCGCCGCGCTGACCGACGACCACTGGCTCGCCGAGCTGAATCTCAACCTGCTGGCGACGGTCCGGCTCGATCGCCTGCTGATCCCGCAGATGCTGGAGCGGCACGGCGGCGTTGTGGTGCACGTCACCTCGATCCAGTCCGTCCTACCGCTGCCCGAATCCACGACAGGCTATGCTGCCGCCAAAGCTGCGTTGAGAACTTACAGCAAGTCGATCTCGAAGGAGCTCGGCCCCAAGGGCGTGAGGGTCAACTCCGTCTCGCCCGGCTGGATCATGACGGAGGGCGCTGACGACTTTCTCGAAACACTGCGGGCCGCCAGTGGCGGCACGATCGAGGATGCGCGTCAGTCCGTGCTCGATGCCCTGGGTGGCATCTCGATCGGGCGGGGAGCCGCGCCCGAAGAGGTGGCCGACCTCATCGCCTATCTCGCTTCAGACCGTGCCGCCGCAATCCATGGCGCCGAGTTCGTCATAGACGGCGGAACGATCCGCACCGTTTAAGGGCCGGCTGGCACTCGTCTCGCTCAGGGGAGTTCGCCGCCTTCAATACGGCTGATGTCCGACCCTGGCCTCCTGGCTGCATTCAACGCTCGGTCACATCGCGGTCCATCGGCGCCAGCTTGGCGAGCAACCGGTTCTGCGCGACGAAGGAAACATGCGCTTCGCGCATTGCGCGTTGCAGGTTTTCGACCAGCGCGTTGAGATCGGCGCGCGTCGTCCCCAGCCCCTTGTGCGCGGTCTTCATGTCGCGGCCCGAATAAGGGCACCCCGCGTTCAGGAGATAGCAGAACTGTTCGAACAGCGTGCGCTGCAGCCGCACGAGGTCGTGCTCGGCGAAGATCGCCTTGATCCGGGGATCGGCCACGTTGAGTTCGACGAAACGCGCGGTGATGCGGCGGATGCCGTCCTGCCCGCCAAAGGCCCGCGCCATGCCTTCGCCGGAAAATGGCTTCGCCCCGGCGTTGGCATCGCTCTGCGGGTAGGGATCGACCGGAAGCTCCCCCGTCACGGGATCACGCTGCTTGCGCACGACGCCGAATTCCTTGTCCCAGTCGACCGGCGCTTCGGTTTGTGCCGGCGGCAAGGCTTCCTGAGGCGGTTCGGCCAGCGGCGCAGCGGCCAGCAACAGGGGGAAAAGAAACGGCATGGCAAACCCTCTCAATACGCGAGCTGCAGCGAAAGCAGCCCGCCACGCTGGCCGCCCCTTGTCGCCACCGAACCCACGTCGACGTAGGCTGCGGTCAGCGTTACATGGCGGGTCACCGCCCAGGCTGCGAACACGTCCTTGGCATCATCCTCGCGCGCGATGCCAAGGTTGTCGGGTCGCGTGCGCCATTCGGCGCCCACGGCAAGGCGCGAGGTCACCAGCCAGCCGAGCGAGCCCTCGAACTGCACGCTGCGTCCCGCGTGCTTGTCGCCGCCGAAGCCGAGCAGGCCGAACTGGTTGGCGTTGGTCAGCCGCACGGTGGCATTGGCGAGCACGCTCGCGCCCAGGATCAACTTGGTCGCGCTCACGGTAAAATCGGTGCCGGCGGACGCCCTGGCCCCCACAGCGCGGACAATTCCCGCATCGAGGCTGCGCTTGTGCTCCACGCCGACGCTGACTTGAGGCAGCCAGCCGGGACCATAGACAAGATCGCCGGCCAACCGGACTTTGGCCGAGAAAATGTCCTGGTTGAACTGGAAGCCCCGGCCCAGCCCCAATGCCGCGCCGACATCGCGGGTGTTGAAGTTCTGCCGGGCATAGGCAAGCTCCACCCGGTCGCGGATGCCGATCGCGATCCCGTGCGTGTCGAGCCGGAAATCGGGCAATTCCACCCCGGTGACATGCGCCGAAACGCCCACGGCACGGTCCGTCCCCATGCCCGAAATCGTGGCCCAGGTGGCAAGGCCGCCGCCGCCGCTGCCCTCGATCGTGGTCACGCCGTTGGTCAGGATCAGCTTGCCGCTGTCAAAACTGACGAGATCGCGCGCCGCCGCCGGCGCGCTGAAGGCAAACAGGCCGGCAGCGCAGGCAAGGGCGGGAAGACAGCTCTTTCGCATCGGCGCTCCATAACCACGCCCGGCTTGCGGAATGGTAAAGGCTGCGCGCCCGATGATTGACCAGTTCTTAGGAAAACCCTGCGAAGAAATACCCATGATAACGCGCTTCGTGACTCGGTTGCCCCTCGTACTCGTGTGCCTGATCGGGGTGTCGGCAACCGGCCCGCAGTCCGCCGTGGTCCAGGTGTTCGACCAGCGCGGCCTCCCCGTCGAAGGCGCGGTGATCGAAGTGCCGCCCCCCGCAGGCAGCACCCGTCCGCTCGCTTTCCCCTGGCGCAGCGCCATGGCGCAGCGCAACCTGAACTTCGTTCCCGGCACGCTGATCGTGCCGCAGGGGGCCACCGTCGCCTTCCCCAATCTCGATACCGTGCGCCACAGCATCTACAGCTTTTCCAGGCCCGCGCGCTTCCAGATCGATCTCTATGGCCGCGACCAGACGCGCAGCCAGCGCTTCCCGATCACCGGCACTGTGGCGTTGGGCTGCAACATCCACGACAAGATGCGGGGCTACATCCGCGTCACCAGCACGCCTTATGCTGCCGCTACCGATCTCAACGGGCGTGGCCAGATCGAAGGACTGCCGCGCGGCACCTACCGCGTTACCGTGTGGCATCCGCGCCTGCGCGGCAACGGCAACGAGACGGTTCAGACCATCGCCGTCTCGCCCGGCGCGCCCGCGCGGCTCACGATAGAACTGCGCTGAACCCGTGCCGCACCCGCTGCTCCGCCACCTTGCCGCGCTCCGTCCGCGCACCCTGCGCGCGCGCATCGCCACGCTGTTCATGGCGCTGCTCGCCGGGGTGATGGCGGTCACCGTCGGCGTGGCCGGCAGCGGCGTCAGCCTTTTCGCCCACGCGGTCGCAGAGCGGGATATGGCCGCGAATGCCCGCGTGTTCGAGCAGCTGATCGCCGGCCGCGCGGGGCAGCTGCGCGATGCCGCGATGGTCGTTGCGCGCGACTTCGGCTTCCGCGAGGCCTTCGCCCTCCATGACCAAGCCACCTTGGGCTCCGCACTTGCCAGCCTCGGCGAACGCAGCGGGGCCGAAGTCGCCGCGGTCGTCATGCCCGATGGCACCGTGGTGGCGAGCCCCGGCGCTCCCGCAATAGATGGCAAGGCTCTGCTTCCCGCGCTCGATGCGGGGCGCTCCAGCGGCGTGATCGCTCTCAACGGCCATCTTGGTCTGGCCGTTGCCGCCCCGATCGAGATTCCCGATCTCGCCGGCTGGCTGATCCTAGCCCAGCCGCTTGGCACGCGCGATCTCGATGCGCTGGGCCGCCTATCGGCCGTTCCGATCAAGGCTTCGGTCGCGCCCGCCAGCACGCTCGATCCGGCACAGCGCGCGCTCGGCCTGGGCATGATCGGCGAATTGCCATCGCCGCGAGGCCAGCAGTTCGTCCGCCTCTCGGCGCTCCCCAGCCTTCAGCGCGGGATCGAACCGCGCCTCATCCTCAGCCATTCGCTCGCGCAGGCGATGCAGGCGTACCGCGCGCTCAACGCCGTGCTCGTGGCGATCGCGCTGGCGGGGACACTCGCCGGCCTGTGGCTCGCCCTGCGCATCGCCCGCAGCATCAGCCGACCGCTCAGCCAGCTTGCCGAAGCCGCCCAGCGCTATGCCGGTGGCACCGTCGCCAAGGTTCCCGTGACCGGCGACGCGGAAGTCGCCGACCTTGCCCAGAGCTTCAACGCGATGGTCGATGCGATCGAGGAGCGCGAACGCCAGATCATCCACAGCGCGCTGCACGATGGGCTGACCAGCCTGCCCAACCGGCGATTCTTCATCGAAAAACTCGACCGTGCCGTGGCGCGCCAGACGCCAGCCAGCCGCTCAATGGTCGTCTTCGTCGATCTCGACAATTTCAAGATCATCAACGATACGCTCGGCCATCCGGCGGGCGATGCCCTGCTGCGCCAGGCCGGTCAGCGTCTGCAGGAACGATTCCCCGATCAGATGATCGCCCGCTTCGGCGGCGACGAGTTCGGCCTTCTCGTCACCGGTCTTGCCGAAAATGCCGACCCTGCCTCGCTAGCCCGCACGATCCATGCCGCGCTCAACGATGAGATCGAGATCAACGGCCGCGCTGTTCAGCTGAGCGCCAGCTTCGGCGTCGCGGTCGGCCCATCCGATGGCGCCAGTAGCGACGAACTTCTCAAAAACGCCGATCTGGCGCTATACCGCGCAAAGAGCGAAGGAAAGGGCACCTATCACTTCTTCGAAGCCGCGCTCGACGAGGAAGCGCGCCGTCGCCGCCAGCTTGAACTCGATCTGCGCCGCGCCGTGCGCGAAGGTGGCTTCGAACTGCACTTCCAGCCGCTCTATTCGATGGCCGAACAGCGTCTGAAAGGCTTCGAAGCGCTGATCCGCTGGAACCACCCGCAACGCGGACTCGTCAGCCCGATGGAATTCATCCCGCTTGCCGAGGAAACCGGCCTCATCGTGCCCATCGGCGAATGGGTCATCCGCGATGCCTGCGCGCGCGCCGCCGCCTGGCCCGAAAACCTCTCGGTCGCGGTCAACATCTCGCCGCGCCAGTTCGCCAGCCCCGTCCTCGCGCAGACGATCGTGCAGGCCCTCGCCGCCGCGGGGCTTCCCCCCGGCCGGCTCGAACTCGAAATCACCGAAAGCATCTTTATCGGCAACGTCGAGCGCACGCTCGCCACGCTCCACAGTCTGCGCGGGCTGGGCGTACGCATCGCGCTCGATGATTTCGGCACCGGCTATTCCTCGCTGAGCTACTTGCGCAGCTTCCCCTTCGACAAGCTCAAGATCGACCAGAGCTTCGTGCGGGATCTTGGCAGCGACGCCAGCGCCGCCGCCATCATCCGCGCGATCACCACGCTCGCCGCCGCGCTTGGCATAGAAACGCTTGCGGAAGGGGTGGAGCTGGAATCGACGATGGAAGCCCTGCGCCATGAAGGCTGCGATCTTATCCAGGGCTATCTGGTGAGCCGGCCAGTCCCTTCCGGCGAGGTGGCCGGTCTGGTTCAGCGGTTGAATGGCGGCCAGCGATGGGCCGTATCGGCCGGCCGCGCGGGGTAACCGCGCCGCCGGGGGCACGAGTGGGCAATGCGTTGCGATCTCGTGATCATTCGTGACCCGGCGCAAGCCATCGATACGCTCCTGGCTAAGGCAAAGTCCGCGTTGTTACCCGCGATGGTGGTGCTCATAACGGCGCCCGCCCGAACGATCCGCTGGGTCGGGGCACAACTTCTCTGACGAGAACCTGCGCAAGGCGTCGGCATTGCCAGCGGGCGCGCATCTGTGCCAGACGGAGCTTCCCGACAACGATCCGATCCGGTTGCGACGTTCGGGGCCGGGGGATGCAAGCACAAGAGAAGCGCCGCACACGCATGAGCCGCGTCACCATCAAGGATGTCTCCAAAGCCGCCCGTGTCTCGATCAAGACGGTTTCCCGCGTTCTCAACAAGGAACGCTACGTCAGCGAGGAAACGCGCATCCGCGTCGAGGAAGCCGTCGCGCAGCTCAACTATCATCCCAATCTGGCGGCGCGCACGCTGGCCGGGCACCGGTCGTTCCAGATCGGCCTGATCCACGACAATCCCAGTCCGTTCTACATCTACAACATGCAGGCAGGGGTCGGGCAGCGCTGCCGCGAATCCGGCTATCGCATGATCGTGCAGCCTTGCGACATCGCCGCGCCGGGCCTGCTGGGCGATATCGGCGCACTGGTCGATCAGGTGCAGCTGGACGGCATCATCGTGACACCGCCGGTAAGCGATTCCGTGGAGGTCCTCGCGGAACTCGAAAGGCGGCGCATCCCGATCGTGCGCGTGCAGCCCGGCACGGACCTGACCGCCACCTCCGCGGCCAGCATCGATAACGTGCAGGCCGCCGATGACATGACCTCGTACCTCATTTCGCTCGGTCATCGCCGCATCGGCTTCGTCAGCGGCCACGCGGGGTATGCCGCCAGCACCCAGCGCTTGACCGGTTACCGGCAGGCGCTGCTGCGCGCCGGCCTTGGCTATGACGCGGCGCTGGTTTCTCCTGGCCGGTTTGACTTCCAGTCGGGCGTGGAAGCGGCGGAAGCGCTGCTCGCAATGGACCATCCGCCCACCGCAATCTTCGCCAGCAGCGACGAGATCGCGGCCGGCGTGCTTGCCGCCGCGCACCGCAAGGGCATCGCCGTGCCGCGCGATCTTTCCGTGGCGGGCTTCGACGACAACGATCTGGCGCAAGTCGTCTGGCCGCCGCTCACCACCATCCGCCAGCCCGTCCAAGCTCTCGGCTATGCGGCGGCGGACCTCCTGATCGGCGCCGCCGACCGGATCGAGCGCCGGCTCCTGGCGCACGAACTCATCGTGCGCGGATCGACCTCAGCGCCCGGCGAAGGGTAATTGCTTCCGGGGACGATTATCCTTGTCTTTCTGCGTATGACAACGTTATCCTATACGCGATAAAGAGTGACGTTGGGGAGAATGCAGGATGTCGCAGGTCAGCGATCGACGCCGATGGCTTGTCGTGGGACTCGTTTTTGTCGCCATCGTGCTCAATTACGTCGACCGCCAGATTCTCGCGCTGCTGAAGCCCACGCTCCAGGCAGAGTTCCACTGGTCGGACCGCGATTACAGCCACATGGCCTCGGCTTTCCAGTTCGCTGCCGCGATCGCCTTTCTCGGCACCGGCTGGTTCATCGACAAGGTCGGGCTGCGACCCGGTTTCGCGCTGGGCGTCGGCGTGTGGAGCCTGGCCGGCATGGCCCATGCCTTTGTCTCCTCCGTCGGCGGGTTCGTGGGCGTACGCGCCGTGCTGGGCGTGGCGGAATCGATCGGCACGCCGGCCGCGGTAAAGACGGCGGCCACCTATTTCGAGCCGCGCGAACGTTCGATCGCGCTGGGGCTTGGGGGGATCGCGCCCAACGTCGGCGCGATCCTCACGCCGCTGCTCATCCCGCTGATGGCGCTGATGATGGGCTGGAAGGCGACCTTCCTGATCGCCGGCGGCCTGGGTCTGGTGTGGGTCGTGGTCTGGCTGGCGGTGCGCCTGCCCGAACAGCCGCAATCCGATGCCGAAGCGCCGACGATGGCGTGGAGCGCGCTGCTCACCGACCGCCGCCAGTGGGCCATCATCCTTGGCAAGGCGCTGACCGATCAGGTCTGGTGGTTCCTGCTGTTCTTCCTGCCCGACCTGTTCCACCGCGTGTTCGGGCTGGACCAGAGCGCGCTGGGGCTGCCCGTGGCGCTGGTCTATGCCATGGCCGCTGTCGGCGGCATCACTGCCGGGTTCCTGCCGGCCGCACTGATGGGGCGCGGCTGGAGCGTCAACGCGGCGCGCAAGGTCACGATGCTGATCTACGCCGTGATGGTGCTGCCCGTGCCGCTGCTTATCCATGCGCAGAGCCCGTGGCTTGCCGCATTCATCGTCGGCGTCGCGCTGTTCGCCCACCAGGGCTTTTCCACGAGCCTGTTCGGCCTCACGACCGATGTGTTTCCCGCGCGCGTGGTCGGCTCGGCGATCGGCATCGGAGCGTTTGCCGGAAACCTTTCGGGCATGGCGATGATCGAGTTCACCGGCTGGTCGCTCGATGCGGGGCATGGCTATCTGCCGATGCTGCTGATCTGCGCCGTCACCTATCTGGCGGCGCTGGGCGTCATCCACCTGCTGCTGCCGCGCTTTACCGCGATCGGCGGCGAACAGGAGGGCGCGTCCCCCGTCCTTGCCCACTGACGCCGCGCGCACGGCAAGGCAGGGGTTGGCTCAGCTTACCATCTCTTCGCGGATCGAGCCGCGCGCCATCCAGAACAGCGCCGACGCCACCGCGCCGAACAGCACGAAGATGAGCAGCGACCAGCGCACGCCTTCCGCTGGCCCAAGCCCGAACGTATTGCCGATCAGATCGCTCACCGCGCCGACGCCCAGCGGCCCCAGGCCCAGCCCGATCAGGTTGACGAGGAACAGCAGCACGGCAGCGGCCGTCGCCCGTGTCTGCGGCTGGACCAGACCCTGCACGGCGGCATAGCTCGGACCATACCACAGCGTGTTCAGCACGGGCGGGAACGCGAACATGACGAGGGCGAACACCGCCGATTCCGTGAGCAGCCCGATGATATAGAAAGGAATACCCAGCAGCGTGGAGACCGCCGGAATCGCCACATAGGCGCGCAAGTCGCGCGCACCGTAGCGGTCTGCCAGGAAGCCACCCAGCCATGTTCCAGCCGCACCGGTGAGGCCCAGCACGATCCCCAGCGTCACCCCCAGAAAGCCGGTCAACCCCAGGCCAAAGCCATCGGCAAGCGGGATCAGCTCGGCGGCGTGGTTGCGGAAGAAGAACGGCGCCAGAAACGTCGCCGCGCCATAGCCGATGAAGGCCTTGATCGCGCCGGCGAAGGCGATCAGCCAGAACGTCCGCTTCCCCCTGATCTCGGCCATGGCCTCGCGGAAGGGAATGCGCGTCACCGCCGTTGCGATCATGTCGCCGCGTAGCCGGCTGCGCGGCTCCAGCAACGTGAAACGCGCCACCAGCGCCATCAGCAGGCCCGGCACGCCCGCCAGCAGGAACGCCGCGCGCCAGCCGTGCGCGTCGGCCACCATCCCGCCCAGCGCCATGCCGAACAGACCGCCCAGCGGCGTGCCCAGCGCATAGAACGCAAGCGCGGAAGCGCGCCTTTCGCGCGGAGTGTAATCGGTGATCAGCGAATGGGCCGGCGGCGTGCAGCCCGCCTCCCCCACGCCCACGCCAACCCGGCACAACACGAGCTGGACGAAATTCTGCGCAAAACCGCAGGCCATGGTGAACAGGCTCCACACCCCGGCCGCCGCCGCGATGATGCGCGGGCGGTTGCCGGTTTCCGCCAGCCGCGCGATCGGGATGCCCAGCACCGTATAAAACAGCGCGAACGCCAGCCCGTTCATCACCCCCAGTTGCCAGTCGGCGAGATGGAGATCGTGCTTGATCGGCTCCGCCAGGATCGAGACGATCTGCCGATCAAGGAAGTTGAGGATATAGATCACGAGCAGGACGCACAGGGCGTAACGCCGATAGCGCTCCGGGACAGGCGGGGCGGGCGAAGGGGGCGCGGGCTGTTCGGTCATGGAATCCTCTCGCAATGGATTGACACGCCACTCCCCGCCGGTCTTATGACAACGTTATCAGGGAGAGAACACCATGGCGCGCCTGCTGGTCTTGCAGTCTGTCTGGGGGCTGGACAAGTGCCCGGGCTTCGACATCGAAAACGCGCTCGACCGCGCGCTGGAACGGGTGATCGACGCCGGGTTCGATGGCGTTGGCGTAAACATCGTGCGCGTGGCCCGGACCGCCGGCGTCGTCCGGGTGATGAACCCGCGCGGTCTGGCCTGGGAAGGGCAGGTTCTGGTGCATTCGGCGGACCAGCTCGCCGCCGCCATCGCCGAAGCGCACCGGCTGGGCGCGCACCATCTCAACGTGCAGATTGCAGGGCCGGTGGCCCACCTGTCCGATGCGCTCGCACTGGTCGACAGCCTGGTTCCGCTGGCGCAAAGCGCCCCGCTGCCGGTGTGGTTCGAAACGCACCGGGGCCGGCTGACCAACGACCTGCTGTTCACGCTGCGCCTGCTGGAAGCGCGGCCCGACCTGCCGTTGACCGGCGACCTTTCGCACTATCCCGTGGCGGGCGAAATGGAACTGCCGCTGCGCGATGACCAGCTGGCAGCGATCGAGCGCATCCTGCGCAATTGCCGCAACTTCCACGGCCGCATTTCCACCACGCATCAGGTGCAGGTCACCTTCGACGCGCCGCAGCACCACGCCTGGCGCGACCAGCATTGCGCCTGGTGGCGCCGGGGCTTCGAACTGTGGCTGGAACAGGCCGGATCGGATGAAGCGCTCCCTTTCATGTGCGAACTGGGGCCGCCGCCCTACGCGATCACCGCGCCCGACGGGTCGGAGCTTGGCAACCGCTGGGACGAAGCGCAACGGATGAAGGACATGGTGCGCACGCTCTGGCGCGAGGTCAACGGCACATCCTGATCCAGCGGCGAAGGCCATCCGTCACGCGTCGACGTCGACCGCCGCCCGCCATGCGGCGTAAGCGGCGTCGGCCTCATCCCGCGTAACCGCAGGGTGGAATTCGCGGCCATAGCGCACGACGGCCGACAGGTCGGCCGCATCGAGCAGCCCCGCTCCCAGCCCGGCCGCCAGCGCCGCGCCATAGGCCGTCCCCTCCGGCACGGCATGGCGACGCACCCGGCGCTGGAGCGTGTCCGCCTGCAACTGCAGCAAGGTATCGCTGGCGGAAAGTCCCCCATCGGCGGGCAGCGCTTCGGGCACCGGCAGCGCCTTTTCGATCACATCGGCAATATCGCGAAAGCGATGCGCGATTCCGTGCAGCGCGGCACGCGCGATTTGCGCCGGGCCGCTGCCAAGGTTCAGCCCCGCGATCATCCCCCGCGCGTCGAAGCGCCCGTGGGGTGCGCCCATGCCTGCCAGCGAAGGCCGCACGATCACGCCGCCACTGTCCGCGACCGAGGCCGCGGCGGCCTCCAGGACGGAGGGCGATGCGAACAGCCCCAGCGCACCGCACATCCATTCGACAAGCGATCCCGCCGTGATGACCATCCCCTCGATGCAGAACAGCCGCTCGCCTCCGGCAAAAACCAGTGCTTCGGCCGGCATGCTGAAGTGGGGCGCCATCGGTTGATCGCCCGTGTTGGCCATCAGCACGCCGGACGTGCCATAGGTCACCTTCCACGTCCCGCGTTCGAGCGCGCCGTGCGCCACCATGCCCGCCTGCTGGTCGGCGATGAGCGCGGTGACCGGCACGGCCGCGCCCAGCACGGTCGGCGCGGTCCGCGCAATCGGCCCCCAGCTTTCGACCAGCGCCGGAAACATGCTTTCGGGGAGCCGCTGATAGTCCAGCAAGCCGGTATTCCACTGCCTGCCGCCGGCGTAGTCGAAATAGCCGGTCATCCAGCCACAGGACACGTCGGTCACATGCGCCGCGCCGCCGCTCAGGCAATAGACCAGCCAGCTATCGAGCGTTCCCCACTGGAGATCGGCCGCCGGCTTGCCGGAAAGCGCGATGGCGGCGGGAAGCTTGGCGGAAGGCACTTGCGGCCAGGCGGTGAAGCCCGCCGCGCGGAGGTCGCGATAGGCATCCATGCCGCGCAGGTCGCTCCACACCAGCATCGGCGCGGCGGGCCGGCCGGAGTGCCGGTCCCACACCACCACGCTGGCGCGCTGCGAGGTGACGCCGATGGCCGCGACATCCGCGATCGTGCGGCCCGCCGCCGCGAGCGCGCCCGCGATCACCGCGCGACATATGTCCCAGACACCAGCCGCGTCCTGTTCGACCAAACCCGGGGCGGGATAGGTGCTGGCGATCGGGCGCTTGTCGATGCCCAGCACCACGCCGGCCGGATCGACCAGCATGGCGCGGGCGCCGGTGGTTCCCGCATCGAGCGCCAGCAGCAGTTCAGGCATCGGGGATCAGGTTGCCGGGATTCATGATGCCCTGCGGATCGAGCGCCGCCTTGATGCGCCGCAACAGCGCCACGCCTTCATCCCCCAGATCGTGGTGCAGGTAGGGCTTGCGCAACCGCCCGGCACCATGATGGTGCGCAACGCCGCCGCCATGCCGTGCCGTCGCTTCCATGATCGCGCGCCAGCCAGCGAAATAGGCCGGCTCCATCTGCGCCGTATCGTCGAAGGTCGCGGCGAAGCTGAAATAGAGATTGATGCCCGAACGATAGACGTGGGAGCTGTGGGCCGAAGCGTTCACGACCCCCGGAAGCGCGTTCAGCGCGGCGATCGCATCATCATAGATCGCGCCGATTTCGCTCCAGCGGCCTGAAATCTCGACCGTGTCGGCAATATAGCCGCGCTCGAACATCTCGCGCCAGCTGGACACGTGGTTGCGCCGTTCGATCCATTGCCGCGCGGCGGCGGGGTCGCCCGCCTCCAGCCCGGACGCGGCCGCGATCTCGTGCATCGCCGCCAGTTCAGCGTCGATCCGCGCCTGCGGGCCTTCGTGCACCATCAGCAGCATGGCCTTGCCGCCGCGTTCGTAGTCGCGGAACAGGCGGCGGACTTCGCGACCATCGTACTGGCGCATGACGGGCGGGCGCCAGTCGGCGCGGATGATCCGGCGCTGCGCCTCGAAACCGGCCTGCATGTCATCGGCATAGAAGATACTGTAGCCGCGGTGTTCGGGCTTGGCACGCAGCGAAAGCGTGACGCCGGTAACCACGCCCATCGTGCCTTCCGCGCCCATCAGCAGGTGCCGGAGATCCGGCCCCGCCGCCGCGCGCACCGCCTTGCCCAGCGTGACCAGCTCGCCCGTGGGCAACACCGCCTCGATCGAATGGATAATGTCCTCGATATTGCCATAGGCGGTGGAGAACTGGCCCGAAGCGCGCGTCGACACCCAGCCGCCCACGCTGCTGATGGCGATGGACTGCGGCCAGTGGCCGATGGTGAGGCCCTGCGCCGCCACCGCCTCCTCGGCCTCCATCCCGTTCAGCCCGGCGTCGAAGCTTGCCAGCAGATCGTCGCTGTCGATGAAGCGAACCCTGTTCATCGCGCCCATGTCGAGCAGGATCGCATCCGGCGACGGTTCAATCCCGCCGCAGACGCCGCTGCCCAGGCCATAGGGGATCAGTGGCACGCGATGCTCGTTCGCCAGCCGCACGACCTTCTGCACGTCTTCGACCGATCGGGGCCGCACGATCCAGCCCGGCGCGGGTACCGCTTCCCCGCGCCAGTCACGCAAGTGCTTGACCGCCCACTGATCGTAACGGCGCGCGTTCAACGCGTCGCCATCGCTGGCCACCTTGTCGCTGCCCAGCGCGCTCACCAGCGCTTCTCCGATCGCCTTCATTGCCTGCATTCTCCCTGTACCTTGGCCACGCGATGCGTGTCAGGCTTGCATTTCCATTCCCGGCGCCGCTTCCAGCAGACGCCGGCTGTCCCGTTCGAGCGCGCGGCACCGGGCGACCTGATCCGCCTGTTCCTGCGCGCTCCATCCCAGCAGCGCGCCCATCGCCGCCGCTGCCGGCTCCAGCGCATCCAGCCCCGCGCCATGGTCGAACCACGCGCGCGCGCTGCGGCGGACCCAGTAGTCCTCCAGCGTCGCCGCGCCTTCGTGCGTGACCGCGCGGCGCGCCTCGGCCGCCACGCCAGCGCCATCGACGATGATCGCCTGTGCCTCGCTGCCGTAAAGCCCCGTCAGCCGCTCGGCGGCGACCGGCGCCATACCCGCCAGATCGGGAGCCGCCTCGCCACCGGGCAACGGCACGTCCGCAGTGGCGCACGCGCGGGCGGCGGCTCCGGTGCGTTCGACCACCAGATCGACCACGCGCTCGGCCATCGCGCGATAGGCGCTGAGCTTGCCGCCCGCGATCGAGACCAGCCCGCCGGGCGACGTCCAGATCTCGTCCTTGCGCGAAACCTCGTTGGCCTTCTTGCCGGGCTGCGCGATCAAGGGCCGCACGCCCGACCACAGCGCCTCGATCTCGCCATCCGCGATCGGCGCGATGTCGAGCGCCTTCTCCGTCGCGCGCAACAGGTAGTCGATGTCGGACCGTTCGGGCGCCGGCCAGTAGTCCGATCCGTGGTGAAACACGTCGGTCGTGCCGATGTAGGTGAACGCGCCGCGCGGCACGGCAAAGATGCTCCGCTTGTCCGGCGCGCGCAGGATCAGCGTGGCGTTGACCGGAACCCGCGCGCGGGGCAGCACCAGATGGATGCCCCGGCTGAGCGAAAGGCGGGTATCGCCCTCCCCCGCTTCCAGCGCCCGCACGCGATCGACCCATGCCCCCGCCGCGTTCACGACCAGCTTCGCACGGACCCGTGCGCCCAGCGCCTCGCCATCCAGCGTGGAGCGCGCGACGACGCCGTCGCCGGTCAGCTCTGCCGCCGCCGCATAGTTGAGGACCACCGCGCCTGCGGCCTGCGCGGCGCGGATATTGGCAAGCACCAGCCGCGCGTCATCGGTCAGGAATTCGGGATAGAGGATCGCGCCATTGAGACCGTCGGTGCGCATCAGCGGCTCGCGCCGGCGCAGTTCCGCAAGGCCGATCGCCTCGTGCCGTTCGGCTTCGGGCACGCCGCCCAGCTTTTCGAACGTCCACAGCCCGGCGCGCAGCTTGGCCGCCATCGCCATCGACACGGTGGGGATCAGGAACGGCGTCAGTCGTGCGAGATGCGGCGCGATGCGGCGCAGGATCTGCCGCTCCGACGCCGCCTCCTTGACCAGCGCCACATCGCCCTGCGCCAGATAGCGCAAGCCGCCATGGATCATCTTGGAGCTGCGGCTGCTGGTGCCGCTGGCGTAATCGCGCGCTTCCACCAGCGCCACCGAAAGGCCGCGCATCGCCGCGTCGCGGGCGATACCCGCGCCGGTGATGCCGCCGCCGATCACCGCAAGATCGAACACGCCCGCTTCCAGCCGCTCGAAAGTGGCGCGCCGCGTCCGCGAGTCAAGGGAGGTGCCGTTCATGCGCTGTACGCTATGCGAATGTCTGCTGCCTTGGTAATGCAAAACAGGAATGATATGGTGACCATCGATGAACCTGCGCCGGCTACGCCATTTCGAAACGCTCTACCGCATCGGCAATTTCGCCCGTGCGGCGGACGAGCTTGGCCTGACCCAGTCGGCGCTGACGCGATCGATCCAGAAGCTGGAAGGCGAGCTTGATGCCCCGCTGTTCGACCGCACGACGCACTATGTCCGGCCGACCGGAGCCGCCGAACGCCTGATCCGCTCCGCGCGCGACGTGATCGCCGCCGCCGCCAATCTCGAACAGGAAGCGCGCGGCCTGAAGCAGCCGACCACCGGCACCGTACGCATCGGCGCCGGCCCCTATCCCCTGCAACCCCTGCTGACCGATGCGATCATCCGTTTCGCGCGCGATCACCCGGCGGTGCGCGTCACCGTAACCGGGGGGCCATCGGAGCAACTGCTGGAAACGCTGGTGGACCGGCGCCTCGATCTGGTGGTGTGCGATCGCGCCAAGTTCGCGACATCGGGCCATGCCGACGAGGTGCTGTGCATTCCCCTGCCGTCCGAGCCCCTGGTGGTGGTCTGCCGGGCGGATCACCCCCTGCTGGCCACTGAAGGACGGCCCGATACGGCGGCGTGGCGCTGGGCCTTGCCCCGCCCCGCACCGGGCAGCAACTTCCCGCGTGCCCTCCGCGCGCGCTTCGCCGCAGGGCTGTTCCCCGATTACGAACTGGATTCCACCGTCGCCTGCCTCGAGATGGCGCGCAGCGGCCTGGCCATCACCGTCGTGCCGCGATCGCTGGCCGCCCGCGCCTGCGCCGACGGCACACTGGCCACGCTGGCGCTGCCGGCGGGCGAACAGACGCGCGACGCCATCCACCTGCTGCGCAACCGCAGCCGCAGCGCGCTGGTTTCCGCCTTTGTCACCATCCTGCGGGGTACGGCCTAGGTCAGCCCCCGACTGACCAGGCATTCCTGCACCGCGCGCTCGGCCTCGTCGATCGCGACATTGGTGAACGCCGCCGCGCCGGCGTCGGCATTGGCAATGGCGATGCGCCCCAGCGGGCGACGACCGATGACATGCGGGCGCTGCGCATCGGGCATGTCCGGATCGCCCAGCGTGTCGTAGGTGTAGGCATAGCCATGCGGCCAGCGGTTGACCGTGATCGCCAGGATGTCGCGCCGGGCATCGAACCCGCCCGCGCCCAGCATCCGCTGGAGCTGCGCGCGGATTTCCCGCTCGATCGTCGCGAACGGCGTCGCCAGCATATCGGCGCGACCGGCACGGTTCTGGTCCTTGCGCGGCAGGCCCGGCTGGTTGGGGTTGCGCACCATGTGCACCACCACCGGTTCGGACGGGTCCGTCGCGCTGGCATAGCCGCCGATCGCCATCGCCGTGTCGAGCGAGGCGGAGGTGTGATAGCCGTTGGGCGCGCTGATCGAGCGCACCCCCAGCGCCTTCCACGCCTTCCAGTCGCGCAGCAGGACGTTCGTGTACTGCATTGGCACCTTGGACGGATAACGCAGCGCCGCTTTCTGCTCCTCCGGCAATTCGGGCGCGATATGCGGGATGATGTTGTTGAAGCAGGCCAGGATCACGTTCGCGCCGGTGACCGACCGGGGCTTGCCATCCTGCATATAGACCACCCGCACCGCCTTCTCGGTCAGCACGGTGGGCGTGCCGAGATGCTCGACGCGGATCGCCGTGCTGCCCAGCCGCACGCGCGTCTTGTTGTCCGGCCGGTCGAGCGCCGCATAGTCGGCCGGCGCGCGCACGATCGTCTCCTGATCGAGCGCGGCGGGGCCGAACACACCGGGAACCAGGCGGTTGACCAGCAGGCGCGCGATCGAGGCGTTGCCATCGGGAAAGTGGAAATGCTCTGCCTCCGCCTCGATCGGATGCGGCAGCGCCATCCCCGCGAAACCGGGCGACCGGCCGCCGCGCGCGGCGGTATAGGCGGGACAGGTATCGACGCGCATGTTGTTGCGGAAAGCCATCCCGGCGAACCACGGCAGGCTTTCGGGCAGCAGCCGCGCGTGCTTCAGCAGAAAATCGGCATAGCTCATGCGCTGGAGTGCGGCGACTTTCGCCTCGGGCGCGAGGGCGGGCAGGTAATCGACCTTGTCGGTATAGAGCCGGGTCAGGTCCGCGCGCACCGCCGCCGTCAGCGGCGCGGCGGCGAAGAACTCCGGCCACGGGCGGCGGTTCATGCCTGCAACGGTACGATCCGCGCCGAAATGCTCCTTGTCGAAGAACGCCCCCTGCCCCAGCCCGGCATAGACCTGCGCCGAGCGGTCGTAGCGCACATACGTCGATGGCACCACGCCGAGGTCCCCCAGCAGCGCCTTGGACGAATGGCTGTAGGGAAACGGCGTCTCGATGCTCATCGTGCCGCCATAGGCCAGGATCGTGCGTCCTTCGTGCCGGAACTCGTTGCGCTTGGCATGGCCGCCGAAGTCGTCGTGGTTGTCCAGCACGAGCACGCGCACGTCCGGCCCGAGCGCCTTGCGATAGAACCACGCGGCGGAAAGGCCCGATATGCCCCCGCCCACCACCACCAGATCGTAATGCTCGCCGGTATCGTCCGCCGCGATGGGGCCGGTGAAACCGCCATCGCGCGCCAGGTGCGCGACCTCGAACGAGCCCGGATACTGTCCGCGCAGGCCGGTGCGCAAAGGCGGATAGGATGTTGCGTCCGGCGCGAGGCCAACCGCAAGCGTCTGCCCGGAGGCGGCAGCCGGCATGGCACCCACCGCCGTCGCCACGGCCATGCCCTGCATGAAATCCCGGCGCGCGATGGGCAAATCCATCCCCAGCCGCCGCGCTTCGCCGTCGCCCATCGCCATACCCCCTCAAGCTCTGCGAGGATCAAGCCTGCTTAATCCGCTCCGGGCAAGTTCTTATCGGGCGACCGGGTTTGGGCCGGCTATCCCAGCCGCTCGAACACCCGCTTCAACACATCGTTGAGATGGGCCTCGTCTTCAGCGGGAATGTCGTGAAACACGGTCTGATAGATGGCGTTGGCGACGGTCCACGCCCGATCGCACGCTTCCTGCCCCGCCGGCGTCAGCGAAACATCGGTATAGCGCGCATCTGACGCGCGCGGCGCGCATTGCACCAGGCCATCCGCTTCCATGCGCTGGATCAGCTTGAGCATCGTCGGCAGCTTCACGATGGCGAGGTCGGCGATCTCGCTCACGCCAAGCTGGCGGTTCCCGACCGACATCAGCACGCGCCAGCGCGCGACATCCAGCCCTTCGCGCTTCAGGTGCTGTTCCAGCTTGCGCAGGTAGCGGCCCACCGCCTGGGTCATCCAGAAAAACGGCCAGCCGCGCGGGTCGAAATGCGCGGGGCGCGAAGCAGGCGAACTCTCTGTCATGCTCGCGCGTTTGCCGCCCGGCGCGCCGGATTGCAACGACCGCCTCAATAGAGGTTGTAGATGCCGGGATCGACGGCCAGGACCGGGGCCATCCGTTCCATCGGAGCGCGCGGGGCATCGGTGTCTGAGACAAAGCGGAAGGTGACCTCGCCGTCCACGCCGAAATCGAACGCGGCCGGATCGACCGCCAGTGCCGGCGCCAGATCGTCCATCGTGACGCGCACCTGCGAACCGATCCGGGTCAGGTCGTACAGTTCGCGGGCGAAACCATAGGGCATGCGGATGCACCCGTGGCTGGCGGGCCGGCCCGGATTGTGACCGGCATGCAGGGCGATGCCGGTCCAGGTCAACCGCTGCATGAACGGCATGGGCGCGTTGCTGTAGAGGTTGGAGCGGTGCCATTTCTGCTTCTGCAGAATCGCGTACACGCCTTCGGGCGTGCTGTGTCCCTTCCTGCCCGTGGACACGGACGCCATGCCGATTACCCGGTCACCGGCATAGACCGTCAGCGTCTGCCGCCGCAGGCCGACGACGATGCGAACCGGATCGCTCCACGGCCCTTCGTCCAGCCAATACGTGCCGGGCGCGGGTGGCGGCGCGGTAACCACGATAGCGCTGGAAGGCGGCGGGGGCAGCGATGGGGTCTGCGGCATGGTCTGGGCAAGACACGGGCCGGCGCAGGAAAGCGCGATCAGCGCCAGCGCCGCAGCAGATCGGAACCCCGTCGTAACCATGGCATGTGTGTTAACCATGCCGGGGACCGGAGTCACCCGCAGGTTGGCGTTCGCACCGTCACGGAACGAAATCCCCGGCGGCCTATCCTCACCGCATGTAAAGGCCGCCGTTGATGTCGATGGTGGCGCCGGTGATGAAGGTGGCATCGCGCGCGCAGAGGCGAACCGCCATCGACGCGATGAAAGCGGGATCGCCGATCTGGCCGACGGGCACGTTGGTCAGGAACTGCGCCATGCGATCCGCCGGCACCGTGCGATGCACCATGGGCGTATCGAGCGGCCCGGGCGCGATCGCGTTGACCGTGATCCCGAACGGCGCGAGATCGCGCGCGAACACCTTGGTCATCGTGATGATCCCGCCTTTCGACACCGCATAATGCGCGCCGGTGGCGGTGCCGCCGTTCTGCCCGGCCAGCGAGGCGAGATTGACGATGCGGCCATAGCCCGCCGCCTTGAACGCGCGCGCGAACACCTGGCTGCCGACAAAGGTGCCGCGCAGATTGACCGCGAGCACGGCATCGAATTCGTCGGGCGTGATGTCGAGCACGGGCCGGGCCACGGTCAGCGCGGCGTTGTTCACCAGCGCTTCCACGCTGCCCCAGCGCGCGGCGAGCAGGCCGTGCGCCGCCTCGAACGCGGTCTGATCGCGCACGTCGAGCGCGATACCCGTCGCGGTCTCGCCGCTGGCATCGAGATCGCGCGCCAGCGCCACCGCGCCGTCCGCGTCGATATCGCCAATGCCGACATTGTAGCCGGCGGCGTGGAACTCCCGGGCGATCGCCGCGCCAAGGCCGCTCGCCCCGCCCGTGACCAGTACGGTATCGCGCTTCACAGCAGGTATCCTATGCCAAACAGATCCTCGTCGGAATTGAGCAGGAGGATGGACTTGCCCGCCATCCGGAGGCCCGCATCGGTGCGGACGAGCCGGTAGGTTACGTCCGCCGCCAGCGTGCGGGTGCGGCCATACTTGTATTCGACAAGAATCTGCGCGCAGCGCACGGTCAGGGCGCCGGGCGCGCTGTCTTCCACCACAAAGCGCGAGGCGGAACGCACCGTCCGCGCCGGCGGGGCCGACGACATCGAGAAGCCCGAGAGCAGCCGCTTGACCCGCGCCTCGCGCATCGTCGCGTCGTCATAGGCGATGTTCAGCGCATCGACCGGATCGCTGGCGTCGCGATCGATCGGGATCACGTAATGCCCGCACGCCCACAACGGCAGCCAATCCTTGTAGGCCAGCCGGTCGAGCAGTTCGCCTTCCGCCCAGATGAAGGCGGCGGCCTCGTCAAGGCCGATCGCGGCAGTCGCCGTGAGTGTGGCGGTGGTTGCCGAAGTGCTCATGCTTCCATCATCCTCTTCCACATGCGGTAGGCCGCGCGCATTCCCGTTTCGGAAGACACGTCGCCCGCGTTATGGCCCGGCTCGGCCACGCCATCGGGCGCGGCCACGCCGCGATTGACCATGATCCACACATCCTGCCCGGCCTGCGCGCCGCGCTGGACGCGCTCCCAGCCTTCGGCATCGTCGGGCGTGCCGAAGCCCATCGGACCCTGGAAATGCTCGTGCAGCCGCAGGCGCATCCGGTTGGCGGGCGCGGGGCCGCCGTCCATGCCGATGGCGATGTGCTGGATCTCGGTCTCGTCCACGCTGACCGGCCGCAACACGCGGAAGAACGCCATCGAACAGGCGATGTTGGGGAACATGTTGAGGTTGAATCCGGTGCCACCCACGGCCCGCACGACCTTGCGCACCAGCGCCTCTTCATGCCCGTCGGCGCGCAATTCATCGGCCAGCGCGGCGAAGCGCTCGGGAATCGGCGCGTCGAGGTTGTCTTCCAGATCGATGAGATCGGGGATCATGACCATGACCGAGTGGCCATTGCCCAGGTCCTCGACCCAGCCGCCCTGCCCCAGCACGTCGAACACGTCCTCGGTTTCCTCGTCCAGGCTGTCGAGGAAGGTCTTGTGGACGATCGGGAAGTGATAGGCGTCCGTCGTGTTCTCGAGCTGGATCTTCCAGTTGCCGGGGAAGCGGAACTTATGTTCGCCCAGCGCCTTCACGCCGAAGCCCGCGCCCTGCTTCATGAACAGGTCGATCCACTTGCGCGCCGGGCCGAGCCATTCTTCCAGCGGCATGATATCGTCGCGGAACGTCGCGTAGATCATGCCGTTGTAGCTTTCGGTGCGCAGCGACAGCAGCGGAAACTCGTCCTTGTCGAAATCGGCGGGATAGCCCTTGACGTGCGGCACCATGCGCAAGGCGCCGTCGGGGGCATAGCTCCAGCCATGGTAAGGACAGACGAAGACCGAGGCCTTGCCCTTCTTCTTCTCGCACACGCTGGCCGCGCGGTGGCGGCAGCGGTTGAGCAGCACGTGGACTTCGCCCGCCTTGTCGCGCGTGACAATCACCGGCTCCACCCCGACGTGCGCGGTCTTGAACGTATTTGGGCCGGGCAGTTCGCTGGCGTGTGCCACCCAGACCCAGCTGTTCTTGAAAATCCGGTCCATCTCGGCATCGAACAGCGCGGGATCGGTATAGAGGCTGGTGTGCACGCGGTCTTCGCGCACCAATGTGTTCGCTGGATCAGTCATGCAGACCTCCTTGCGGGCTGAAACAAAGGATCGATCGAAAGGTCACGCCGGGATCACCAGCTCGCGCCCGATCCGCGCTTCAACGCGCATGTAGCGCCACAGGCGATGTTCCCCGACCTCGATCGTGCGGAACAGGTTGCAGGCGGCGACGACCGTCTCGCGATCGGGCACTTCGGCGAGGATGTAGAACGTCCACGGCCAGCCGTTGGGCGATGTGCCGACCATGGTCTGATCGTCGTCGATCGTGCCGAGCACGGTCACGCCCGGCAGATCGCGGATGCCCTTCAGCATCTCGCCGGTCGCCTGCCAGACCTTGCCGATCTCGGCGGCGGGAAGATCGAAGAAGTTCTGGAGCACGGCGCCGCAGAACAGGACGCGAAGCGAGGGCTTGGTATCGGTCATTTCGGGGATCCTTGCTGAAGGTCTGGAATGGAGGTGCTCACGGGAAACCGGCGGGGGCGTCGAGGCCCAGCAGCACGCGGCCGGCATTCTGCCAGGTGCCGTCCGAGAGGAACGCGTGCTGGGGCACGACCATCGCGTCCTGCAGGTGGCGGGCGATGGGGTGGTTCGTGGCGATGCCGGTAGTGCCGCTCAGGCGATAGACCGCCTGCGCCACGTCGGCGCCCACCCGCGCCGCCTGCGTCGAGGCAAGGCGGAGCAGGGCGCGTGTTTCGATGCTGAGATCGTCGCCGGCGACCAGCGTATCGTAGGCTTCCTCGGTGATCTCGTAGAAGAACGCCCGCGCGGAGCGCAGCGCGGCTTCGGCCTTGGCCACGTCGGTCTGCAGATAGGCCCGGTCCGCCAACGTGGGCGCCCCGGTGATCGAGGTGCGCCCGCCCGCCATCTCGATCAGGCAATCGAGCGCGCCGCGCGCGGTGCCGAGCGCAACCACGGACAGCACCTGCGCCGCCAGCGGCATCGAGGGATAGCGGTAGAGCGGCGTATCGAGGCTCGAAGCGCCGCCGCGCACGAACGTCCATTCCTCCGGCACGACCACCTTGTCGACCACCATGTCATGGCTGCCGGTGCCCTTGAGGCCGTTGACGTCCCAGTTGCGCTCGATCGTGACCTTGTCCGCCGGCATCACCGCGATCAGCGGAAGCCCCGCATAAGGGCCGCTGTTCGCGCCGTTTTCGACCTTGATGCCCACGCCGATCAGGTCCGCCCCGGTCGAGCCGCTGCCCCACGACCAGCGGCCGGAGACTTCCAGCCCGCCATCGACTGGCACGGCGCGCTGCGGCGGATAGATACCGCCGGCAAAGATCACGTCCGGCCCGTTGGCATACATCTTTTCGAGCGTCGGCAGCGGCAGCGCCGACAGATAGACCGCCGAAAAGCCGAAGCTCGCGACCCAGCCCGACGAGCCATCGACCTGGCTGATCGTTTCGATCAGGCGCAGGAAGCTCGCGGGCGACATCTCGTCGCCGCCGAAGCGCTTTGCCACCATGGCGCGATAGAGGCCGGCCTCGCGCATCAGGCGGACCACGTCCGCGCTGACCTGCTGGTTTTCGGAAAACGTCTCGCGCTGTTCGCGCACCGCGAGCAAGAGGCGGTCCAGCGCGTTTACGTCCTTGCGGACATCGAGTGCCACGTTCATCAGGGCTGCTCCTCTCGTTGCAGATAGGTTGGAATGTCCAGCGACGGCGCCAGCGCGCGGGCCACGGCACACAGCGCGGCATCCCCGCCGATGCGGCCAACCAGCTGGACGCCGATCGGAAGGCCGGCCAGCGTCGCCACGGGGATCGACAGCGCGGGATGGCCGGACAGGTTGAACTGCCGCACCAGCGCGGTCAGCTTGAGCATCGCGGCCGCGTCGGCGGCTTCGTCGAGCGTCGGCACGAATACCGGCATGGTCGGGAGCACCAGCGCGTCGACACCTTCCAGCGCGGCATCGACTTCGGCCCGGAACCGCGCGCGCACGTCCTCCGCCCTCGCCAGATCGTCAGCCGTCACCTTGCTGGCGTTGAGCAGGCGCTGGCGCACGTCCTCACCCATGTCTGGCGATACCGTAAGCGAACCGAACGCCGCCCAAGTTTCCGCGCCAATGATGGCGATGTTGGCGGCGAACGCGTCATCCATGCCCGGCAGCACAACCTCGGAAATGGGCGCGCCGGTGCCGGCCATCGCCGCGTCGAAAGCATGCGCGACCGCCGGATCGGCGGCGCAGGAGACGCGCCCCAGCCGGATGGCCGACGGCGTTTTCTCAGGCTGGAACGTGGGATCGATGATCGCCATCGCCCGCTCCAGCATCGCCACGCTGCCGGCAAACGGCCCGACGCAATCAAGCGAGGAGACCGCCGGGTGCGCGCCCTGCCGGCTGACCCGTCCGAACGTGGGCTTGAGGCCGAACACGCCGCAGCAGGCGGCCGGCGTGCGGATCGATCCGCCGGTGTCGGTGCCCAGCGCGAAATCGCACAGCCCGGCCGCGACCGCCGCGGCCGAACCGCTGGAGGAACCGCCAGGGACGTGGCCGGGATACAAAGGATTGGCGGGCGTCCCGGTCCAGCCGTTTACGCCGGTCACGCCATAGGCCAGCTCGTGCATGTTGGCCTTGCCGATGATCCGGCAACCGGCATCGAGCACGGCCTGCACCACATCGGCATGGCGCGCGGCGGCTGGGGCATCCGCCAGCGCGGCGCTGCCGCCCCGCGTGGGATAGCCGGCGATGTCAAGCGAATCCTTGACCGCGACCCGCAGTCCGTCGCCGCCAAGCGACATCGCCTGAATGATGATGGCGTCCGCCATGTCCGTCGGTTTCTCCCCGTTATGACGAAGAGCTTACCCTAGATACTTGAATATTCAAGTATCATAATATGCTTTATATTCAGCGCTATAATGAAAAGGGAGTGGCCCACACGAATCGTCGTGCCGATGTGCCGGTATCCTCCCCCGCGACCGGCGGATAGGACGCGCCAGGCCGGACGAGCGCCTCGCGGGCAGGCCTAGGCGCCTGCCCGGAAACGCCGCCCGACACTCGCGAAGTCGGACGCGCGAACCGTCCGCACCCATTGGGCAAGGCGGACGGAGCGTGGCAGTTCCAGACCAAGATCGACCAGCAGTTCGTCGACATGGTGGATCGAGAACGGCACGATATTGGTGCCCTTGCAATGGCGTCCGCCGGTGCGCGCATCCATCCACGCCAGCCGGCGGTCGATATCGGCACCCTGCGCCGCATCATCGGGCAGGGTGAGCCGGCCGGTCAGCAGCGCGGCGATCCAGATCGCGCCCATTTCGGCGTTGAGCTGGCAGAAGAACGACGAATTGTAGCCGTTGAACAACAGGCGCGGCACGCCCAGGGGCACCATCGAGCGGTACAGGCGGAAATTGCCCTGACGGTCGGTCACCCTGGCGCGCGTCGCATCGGGCAGGAAATCGACGCGCTGATGCCAGCCCGTGCCGCAGATCACCAGATCGGCGGGCAGGTCGCGGCCGTTGGAGAGCATCGCGCGGCCGGGCGCCAAAAGGACGATCTCGGCATCGCGCTCGAACCCGAGCTGGCCTCTGGCCACCTTGTCGTAGAAGCCATCGCTGACGAGGCTGACCGTGCTGCGCGCGATGGTTTCCAGCGGCGTTCCGGGGTCCAGCCCGATCCGCTTGAGGCCAAGCTGGCGGCCGATCACGCCCTGCACCGTGGCCAGCAAGGCATTGCGGATGAATTTTCCGGCCCCGAGCAGGCCGGAGCCGTGCAGGAACGCCTCGAACCCCTTGAGCTCCATCCACGGAAAAAGCCCCTCGCCCAGCCGATTTAGGAACAGGTGCTTGAAATTGAGGACATTGCCGATGCGCTTGGGTATCTTCCAGATCAGATGGCGCACCACCATCGTGGTGCTGGCGCTGCGCGGGGCGATGGCGTTGGCGACATCGCACGAAGACTTGCCGTAGCCCACCACCAGCACGTGGCGGCCGCTGGCCTGCGCGGGATCGGTGAACTGGCTGGTATGCAGCACCCGCCCCCCGGCCGCCTCGAACGCGTCCGTACCCGGAAACGGCGGCACCGCAGGGATCGAAAAGATGCCGTTGCACAGGATCAGCCAGTCGAACGCCTGTTCCGTCTCGCCGCCGGGGCCGGCGAGTTTCAGGGTCCAGCCCGGCGCATCCGCGCGTTCGCACGTCGCCAGGACCGTGTGTGAAAAGCGGATGCGCGGCGTTACTCCGAAATGATCGGCATAGCTCGCCAGATAGGCCTGCATCTGCGCGCCGGACGGCCATTCCGGATAGTCATCAGGCATCGGCCAGTCGGAAAAGGCGTAAGTCTCGCGCGGGTTCTGCGTGGTCAGGCCCGGATAGCGGCGCGAGGACGACCACACCCCGCCAAGATCCGGCTCCTTTTCGAACACCGTCACCTCGAACCCAAGCGCGGCCAGCGTCTTGGCGGTGCATAGCCCGGCAATGCCCGCACCCACGATCGCGATTGTTCCTGCCATCCTGTCTATCCCCTATGCGACAGGACATCGGGTAGGGTTTCGAGGCGCGGGCGGCCTATGCGCCCAGTGCGTGGATTGTGCGCGGGCGGCAGCATTTGCACGGCGCGCCTGCGCCGCCAGCGGCAAACGCATGCAAAGTCGCACTAGGCGCACATTGCGTGCGGCCCCTGAATATTCCCCCGCCCCAACCCGTGACGAGATGCACCCCACTCCGTCGACCGAACGGATCAAGCGATCTTCCATGATCTCTGGGGGGAAAAATGACTGCTCTGTCCAATGGCCCGCGCCTTGCGGGATTGCTCGTATCGCTTTCCGCGTCCGTTGCCCTGCCCGGCATCGCCATGGCGCAGATGACCGCACCCGCCACCGAAAGCGCGTCATCGACCGATCCGCTAGCCGGCGATATCGTCGTCACGGCCCGCAAGCGCGAGGAAAGCGCGCAATCGGTCCCGCTGGCCATCTCCGCCTTCTCGGGCGCGGCGATCGAGGCGCGCGGCGTGCAGAAGATAGATGGCCTGGCCAGCTTCACCCCGAACATGACCTTGCAGAACAACCCCAGCTTCGGCGGTGCGGGATCGTCGGCGGCGATCTACATTCGCGGGATCGGGCAGAAGGAATTCCTGCCTACCACCGAACCCGGCGTGGGCGTCTATGTCGATGGCGTCTATGTCGCCCGTTCGGTCGGTGCACTGCTCGATCTGGTCGACGTCGAACGTGTCGAGATCCTGCGCGGGCCGCAAGGCACGCTGTTCGGCCGCAATACCATCGGCGGAGCGATCAGCATCACCACGAAAAAGCCGGATGAAACGCCATCGGGCAACCTGCAAGTCACGACCGGCCGCTTCAGCCGCATCGACGTGAAGGCGAGCGCCAACATCCCGCTTTCGGACACGCTGTTCTCCAAGGTCACCGTCGCCACCTTCAACCGCGATGGCTACGTCAGGCACCTCGTCGATGGCCGCGAGCTGGGCGATGTCGGCACGCTGACCGGCCGGTTCGACCTGCGCTGGAAGCCAAGCAGCACCTTCGAGGTCAATCTTGCGGTGGAAGGCACGCGCGATCGCACCAACGGCCCGGCCTTCGTGCTTTCGGGCGTCACGTACAAGTCCGCTATCTTCAACCCGCAGAACCTGCCGATGCTGCCACCCGGCAGCCCCGCCACGGCGGGCGCCTATGTGCTGAATCCGCCGTTCGATGCGCCCACCGACAACTTCACGCTGCTGCACAACTATTTCGCCACGCTGCTGGGCGGGCAGCCGTGCTTCGCGTTCGCGCCCTACAGCCCACAAGGCAATGCCGCGGCCTGCTTCAGCAACCGCTTCATCGTGGGCGACGGCGCCGATGCCGGCACCGGCCCGCAATATGCGAGAAACGACCTGTGGGGCGCGCAGGCCGTGATCGATTGGGATCTCGGCCCGGTGCAACTGAAGTCGATCACCGCCTATCGTCACGTCAGCGGCGACTATGCCCGCGACGGCGATCATTCGCCGTTCACGATCCTGCACCTGGCGGACATCCTCAAGCAGCACCAGTTCAGCCAGGAACTGCAGGTGCTGGGCAATACCGCGGACGACAAGCTGAAATACGTGGTAGGCCTCTATTACTTCAACGAGAACGGCAACAATATCAATAATCTGGACTTTACGCCGGTGACCTTCCGGTCGGGCGGCAAGTTCGCCACGAAAAGCTATGCCGCGTTTGGGCAGGCGACCTGGACACCGATCCCGCTGATCGATCTGACGTTCGGTTTGCGCTACACCAAGGACAAGAAGTCGTTCCTTCCCGATCAGGAAATCCTGGTGGACAAGACCGGCGGCGCGCTGATCGCGGCCAGCCCGAACACCCCGCAGACGCGCGTGCTGCCCTATGTCACCGCCTATCGCAACGAGGATGCGGTAACGCCCAGCGCCAATATCGCGTTCCATGTGGCGGACAACGTGCTGGCCTATGCCTCGTTCTCCAAAGGGTTCAAGAGCGGCGGCTTCGTCCAGCGCGTGTTCCCGCCGCAGGCGAACATTCCCCAGTTCGGCGCAGAAAAGGCCACAGCCTATGAAATCGGCTTCAAGTCGAAGCTGTTCAACCGCCGCCTGACGCTGAACGGCGCGCTGTTCCTGACCAAGTACGATGAATTGCAGGTGCAGGTCTTCACCGGCATCGCGCCGGTCACCAAGAACGCGGCTTCGGCCGAAATCAAGGGGCTGGAACTGGAGGGCCGCCTCGACGCTGGGGCCGGCTGGTTCCTGGAAGGCAGCCTTGGCTATCTGCACCCCCGGTTCACCGCGATCGATCCCGCCGCCGCCGAAATCACGCTGGCGTCAAAGTTCGAACGCGTTTCCAACTGGAGCCTGAGCGGCGCCGTCTCCAAGAGCGTGGAACTCGCAAACGGCGGCAACGTCCGTGCGCGGATCGACTGGTCGTACCGTTCGGGCGCCTACATGGACGCGCTCAATTCGCCCGAACTCTACCAGCCGAGCTACAGCCTGTTCAACGCCAACGTGACCTACACTTTCCCCGGCGAAAAGGTTTCGGTCTTCGCGGGCGTGACCAACCTGACCGACAAGCAGTACCTTCAGACCGGGGTCTATGGCGCATCGTTCGGGCTCTACGAAAAGCTTTACGCACGGCCGCGCGAATGGTCGGCCGGCCTCAAGTGGTCGTTCTGACCATGGCGCGGTACGAAGAACTGGCGGGCCGCACCGCCATCATCGCCGGGGGCGCCACCCTGATCGGGGTGGCGGTCGCCCGCGCCTTCCTCGCGCAAGGTGTGCGGGCGGTCATCGCGGATATCGACCGCACAGGCGGCGAGCGCGCCGAAGCCGATCTCGGTTCCGAGGCCCTGTTCGTCGAAACCGACGTCACGTCCGATACGGCGATCGACGCCTGTATCGCCAGCGCGATCGCCCGGTTCGGGCGGCTGGACTTCCTCGTCAACGTGACGACCTCCTACCTCGACGACGGGCTGGCGACGAAGCGCGAGACCTGGCTCAAGGCGCTCGACATCGGCCTGGTCGGTGGCGCGATGTTCGCGCAACGGGCGCAGGAACACCTTGCCGCCCACGGCGGCGCGATCGTCAACTTTTCCAGCGTCAGTGGCCATCGCGCGCAAAAGGGGCGCTTCGTCTATCCGGCGATCAAGGCCGCCGTGGCGCAGCTTACGCGCAGCCAGGCGCTGGATTTCGCGCGCCGTGGCGTGCGCGTCAATGCGGTGACGCCGGCCTGGACGTGGTCCAACGCCATCCTTGCCATGAGCGCGGACGATCGGGCGAAAGCCGATGCAGTAGGCGGGGTGTTCCACATGCCCGGCCGGATCGCCGACGCGGCGGAAGTGGCGGACGTGGTCGTCTTCCTCTGCTCGGACGCGGCGCGCTTCATGAACGGCGCGGAAGTGGCCGTGGATGGCGGTTATCTGGCGCTGGGGCCGGAACAGCGCGACGATCCGATCGCCCGGCTCATGACAGCATAATCGCCGGTCCGTGCCGCGCCTGGCCTATCGGTGACATGTCAACGCGGAAAGCAGCCTCCGGGCGCAGGATTCAGGGGTTCGCGCCCCATCCCTGCCCATTGACTCTCCAGGGTGCCCGTATGATCCTGACTGTCAAAACAGGGAGCAAAATCACGGGGGGAACAGTGGGCAGCGGTTCCATGCCAGGCCTTGGCGGCCAGATTGCCATGATGACGGGCGGCAATGCCTGCGAGACATTGCCGGGCTTTGCCGTCTTTGCATCCAACAGCCTCAGCGAAGTGCGCGAGCACATCGCGCGGACCTATTGCCCGCACCACCTCTCGGTGGCGCGACGCGGCGAACGGCTCGACGCCTGGCTCAACCACAAGCGCCTGAACGACATCGGCATCGGCGCGATGACCTATGGCGCGGAAGTATCGATCGAGGGGATCGAGGACGAGGATATGCTGCTGCTGATGCAGCCGCTCGCGGGGGCGGCCGAGGTCGGCACGCGCCGGGGGACCGTCCTGAGCACTCCGGCGATCGCTTCGGTCGTCAACACGCGCGATCTCAAACGGATGCACTGGTCCGCCGACTGCACGCAGCGCGTGGTCCAGATCAGCAACCGGGCGCTCGATCACCACGCCACGATGATGATCGGCCGTCCGCTCAGCCGCGAACTCGAATTCGCGCAGGAGATGCCGGTCAATGCCGGCAACGCGCACTGGTGGCACTATGCGTCGCTGCTCAGCATGGAACTTTCCGCCGCATCGGGAAGCGAAAGCCGCGCGGTGCTTGGAAGCCTCGAAACGCTGCTGATCCTGAAACTGCTGGAAAGCCACCCCAACAACTATTCGGAGCATCTGCGCCCGCAACCGTGCAAGATCGCGCCGCACCACGTCCGCCGCGTGGAGCAGTTCATTATCGCACACGCCGCCGAGCCGGTGACGCTGGACCAGTTGGTCGATGTTAGCGGCGTCAGCGCCCGCGCGCTGTTCGACGGCTTCCGCCGCTTTCGCGGCACCTCGCCAATGGCTTTCCTCAAAGCGGTGCGGCTGGAGCGCGCGCGGGACGATCTGCGCCAGGCAGAGCCGGGCACATCGGTCACGTCCGTCGCCTGCAAATGGGGCTTTTACCAGTTCGGCCGCTTTTCCGCGCAGTATCGCAAGATGTTCGGCGAGCTGCCTTCGGAAACGCTGCGCAACCTCAACTGAGGAAATCGAGCAGCGCGGCGTTGAACGCCGCAGATTGTTCGATGTTCGACAGGTGCGCGGCATCGAGCGTGACCAATTGCGATCCGGCGATGCGGGCGGCAAGGACTTCGCCATCGGCGGGAGGCGTGGCCGGGTCGCTCGCGCCGGCGATCACCAGCGTCGGCAGGTCGATCAGGCCGATCACCGGGCGCATGTCCATGTCGCGGATCGCGGCGCAGCATCCAGCGTAGCCCGCGGGCGATGTCGCCAGCAGCCCCTCGCGCACCGGCGCGATGCTGTCAGGCGCGGCGGCGCGGAACTCAGGCGTGAACCAGCGTTCGAGAAGGGCCGAGGTCATCACCGCCATGCCGTTCTCCAGCACGCTGGCAATGCGTGCCTGCCACCCCGAAGGCGGCCCCATGTAAGCGGCGGTGTTGGCCAGCACGAGCCGGTCGAACCGATCGGGCGCATGAACGCCGAGCCACTGGCCGGTCATCCCGCCGAGCGACAGCCCGCAGAAGTGCGCGCGCGCGATGCCCAGCGCATCCATCAGGTCGAGCACGTCGCGGCCCAGCCGGTCCAGCCCGTAAGCGCCGGCCGGTACGCTGGAATGCCCATGGCCGCGCGTGTCATAGCGCAGCACCCGGAAGCTGGCGGACAGTGCCGCCACCTGCGGCGCCCACATCTCCAGCGCGGTGCCGAGCGAGTTGGACAGGATGACGACCGGCGCATCGGCAGCCCCTAGCTCCGGCCCGTCTTTAGGGCCGTCCATGCGCCAGGCGATGGCGCAGCCATCACCCGCCATCGCCCTTCCCGATTCGATCATGCGGGAACCGCAGGAGCGCGATGGCGCGCCATCAGTTCAGTTTCCGCGGTGTCGGTCGCCGCGTGCAGCACGAAATCGAACGCGATTTCGCTGAACGGGCCGTTGAGGTTCTCGGCGTGAATCGCTTCCGGTTCCTCGCGACGCACGATCTCCGGGATGAGATCGTCGTGCGTGGCGAAAGCGAAATCGTCGTGCAGATAGGGGTCGCCGTTGATGTTGATCTGCGTGGTCAGATGGCGATAGCCGGGCGCGGACACGAAGAAGTGGATATGCGCCGGACGGTTGCCGTGGCGACCGATCGCCGACAGGAGGCGATCCGTGCCGCCCTGCGGCGGCACCGAATAGCCCGACGGCACGATGCTGCGGAACTTGTAGCTGCCGTCGGTCCCGGTCTCGATGCGGCGGCGGTTGTTGTATGCGGTCTGCGAAGGGTCGAACACCGAATAGCCGCCCTTGGTATTGGCGTGCCACACGTCGACGATCGCGCCGGCCACCGGCTTGCCATCGAGATCGAACACGCGCCCATGCATGATCAGCGTCTCGCCCGTGTCGGTGCCATCGTCCAGCCGCGCGAAGCTCTTGGCCAGCGGCGCGCCAGGCACGTAGAGCGGCCCCTCGATCGTGCGCGGCGTGCCGCCCGCGATGCCGGCGGCCTTGTCGGCCCGGTCCATGCGGATGTCGAGGAAGTGATCGAAGCCGAGACCCGGCGCAATCAGCCCGAATTCCGGGGCGGCTTCCTGCAGGAAGTGCAGCGCATGCCAGAATTCCTCGGCGGTCACGTCGAAATCGTCGATGGTGGTGAACAGGTCTGACACGATGCGCCGCACGATCGCCTTGGTGCGCGCGTCACCGCCGGCCTGGTCCACGCCGGCAATGCGGTCGAGGTAGCTCTGCACGCCGGATTCCTGCACGAGTTGTGATGCCATGAAACCTCTCCTTGAGCTTGCGCGACCTCAGCGGTCGTCACTGTGAATGGACGAAGGGTGGCGGCACAGCGCCGTCACCGTGATGTCCATGAACGGGAACAGCGGCAGGCCGGTGAGGATGGCATGAAGCTCCTCGTTGCTGGCCACGTCGAAGATGCTGGTGTTGGCGTAGGCGCCGACGTGCCGCCACAGGTGCCGCCACGTGCCAGCCCGTTGCAGGTCTTCGGCCCGCGCCTTTTCCTCGGCCTTGAGTCGGTCGAATTCGGCCGGATCGAGATGCGCCGGCACCTTGACGAGCATTTCTACCTGAAAGAGCATGATTACCTCGCGGCCTGGTTGAGCATGACCACGGTGCGTTGCGGCGCATCGCGGCGGAAGCGGCTGACCTTGTCCTCGTCAAGCTCGATCCCGAGCCCCGGCCCCGTGGGCACGGTCAGCGCGAAATCGGCGTATTCGAGCGGCGTGGCGAGGATTTCCTCGGTCTGCAGCAGCGGCCCGAACAATTCGGTGCCCCATGCCAGCGTGGCGAACGTCGAACAGAGGTGCGCCGCCGCCGCCGTGCCCACGCTGCCTTCCAGCATCGTGCCGCCGTAGAGGCCGATATGCGCCGCCTCCGCGATCGCCGCGACCTTTGCCGCCGCGATCAGCCCGCCGGCCTGCGCCGCCTTGATCGAGAAGGCATCGCCGGCGCGGATCGCGGCAAGATCGAAAGCGTCGTGCGTGCCGCGCAAGGCCTCGTCCGCCATGATCGCCAGGGGAGCGCTGGCGGCAAGGCGCGCCATGCCGGCCCGGTCGGCCCGCGGCAACGGCTGTTCGATCAGATCGATCCCCGCATCCGCCAGCATCCGCGCGCCCTTGCGTGCGGTCTGTTCGTCCCACGCCTGGTTCACGTCCACCCGCACCGAGGCGCTGGCGCCCAGCGCCCGCTTGATCGCGCCGGCATGGGCGACGTCATCGGCCAGGGGGCGCTTGCCGATCTTGAGCTTGAACACGTTGTGCCGCCGCGCCGCGATCATCGCTTCGGCTTCGGCGATATCCTTCGCGGTATCGCCGCTGGCCAGCGTCCACAATACCGGCAGGCGATCGTGCTGCCGACCACCCAACAGATCAGAGAGCGGCACGCCGGCACGCCGCGCAACGCAATCGAGCAGCGCCGTCTCCACCGCGTTCTTGGCGAAGTGGTTGCCCACGACGTTCTGCCGCAGCCGCGTCATCAGTGCGGCCGGCATCGCGGAATCCGCGCCGACCAACAGCGGCGCGAAATAGGTATCGATGGTGAGCTTGATGCTTTCCGGGCTTTCGTCGCCATAGGCAAGCCCGCCGATCGTCGTCCCTTCGCCGAGCCCGGACACGCCATCGGAACAGAGCACGCGCACGAGCACCATCGACTGGCGGCTGATCGAGGTCATCGACAGCACGTGGGGGCGGATCGTCGGGACATCGACGATCCAGGTATCGATTGCGTCTATAGTCGCCAAAGGCCGATTCCCTTCCCAACCGCCATATATATTGCGGCTCTTGTATTGACTCCACCCGCGTTCGTGAAAGATCGTCTCGGTCCGAAGCGATACCTTTTGGATATGATATGGAACTGAGGCACCTTCGCTATTTCGTTGCCGTGGCCAACGAACAGAACTTCACGCGCGCGGCGGAAGTGCTCAACGTGGCGCAGCCGCCGCTGAGCCGGCAGATCCGGCAGCTGGAGGAGGAAATCGGCGCCGACCTGTTCAACCGTGATTCCCGGCCCGTGCGGCTGACCGAGGCCGGACGGCTGCTTTACGAACATGCCGTGCCGCTGCTGGCGGGCGTCGACCAGCTGCGCGACATGATGCGCCGCTTCACCGGGCACGGGCAGCGGCGGTTCGTGATCGGTTTCGTCGGTTCCATCCTGTTCGGCCCGCTGCCCGAAGTGATCCGCCTGTTCCGCGATCGCGCCACCAACGTCGAGGTCTCCGTCCTCGAATGCACCACGACCGAGCAGATCGCGGCGCTGAAGGAAGGGCGCATCGACGCCGGCTTTGGCCGGCTGCGATTCGAGGACCCGGCCATCCGCCGGATCGTACTGTCCGAAGAGACGCTGCTGGCGGCAGTTGCGGCCGACCACCCCCTCGCTCTGGCGCAACGCCCGGTCCATCTGGCGGACCTGATCGGCGATACCTTGATCGCTTATCCGCGCCCGGCCCGCCCGAGTTATGCGGACCAGGTCTTTAGCATTTTTCATGATGCCGGCCTGCAACCAAGCGGCGTGCAGGAAGTACGCGAACTCCAGACCGCGATCGGCCTGGTTGCCGCCCACGCCGGCTTCACCATCGTTCCGGAATCGGTGCAGCGCTTCCGGCGCGACGATGTGGCCTATCTGCCCATCGCCGACAGCACCGCACGGTCGCCAATCATGATGATTCATCGCATGGGCGACGTGTCCGCCGAACTGGCGGAACTGATCGCGATCAGCCGCGATGTGCACGGAATGCACGGCGACTAGCCTCCCCTTACGCGCATGGCACCAGGCGCCCGGAGTGATGGAAACACGGCGCATCTCGCTGGAATCCCTCGGTTCCGGCGCCGCCGGCTCGCTTTCCGATGACCTGGTGCAGCGGCCTCGAGCCACGCGTTTCAAACCACCTCGAGCACTCTTGATTACCAAGAGAATGCAATATATACCCACGGGTAGCTACAAAGCGCCGTAAGAACGGCGAGGCAATTTGGGGGAGTTCCGATGAAGCTTGGGTTGCGAGCAATTTGCCATGCACCGCTGGGCATCGCGCTGCTGTTTCCGGCAGCCGCCGTGGCTCAGGCCGCCGAGGATGGTTCGCCGGCCACGCCGTCCGCCGCGGAAATCATCGTAACCGCAACCAAGCAGAATACCACCCTGGGCAGAGTGGCGGCGGCAGTCAGCGCCATTACCGCGGCCGACATTGGCCCCGGCGGCGTGCAGAACATCGGCGACCTTCAGGTTGTCGTGCCGAACGTCTCGATCGGCGACCAGTTCGGCGTCAACCGCACCTTCATTCGCGGCGTGGGCCTCAACAACTTCGACGTCGGCGGCGAAGGCGCCGTCGCCTTCCTGCAGAACGGCGCGATCCTCGCCCGCCCGGCACAGCAGTTGAGCGGGTTTTTCGACCTGGGCCAGATCGAGGTTCTGCGCGGACCGCAATCGATCCTCTACGGCCGGGGCGCGACCGCGGGCGCGATCAATCTCGTGACGGCGATGCCAACCGAAAAGCTCGACGGCTACCTGCGCGCAACCTACGGCAACTATGACTCGAAGGTGATCGAAGCCGCCGTGGGTGGTCCGCTTTCGGGCGACAAACTGCTCGTGCGCCTGGCCGGCAAGTATGAAAAGCGTGATGGCTACGGCGTCAATCTGTTCACCGGAAAGCCGGTGGACGATCGCGATGCCTATTCGCTGCGCGGCACTATCGTTGCCAAACTCGCGTATAACTTCAAGGCAACCATCGTCGGCGATCATTTCCACGAAGACGACAACAATTACGCGTTCCACTACTTCGGGCCGTCGGTCATTCCCGAAGCCGCGGTATTCCACAACCTGATCGGCGGGAAATCGATTTTCGACTATTACGCGGCCCGCAATCAGAAGCCCAACCTGCGTAATATCTATTCCGACGAGGAAGCGATCAACAAGCGCAAGGGCTATGGCATCACCGGCACGCTGGACTGGGATCTGGGCGCGACGACGGTAAAGTCCATTACCGCCTATCGCACGTTCGATCGCTTCCAGCGGGACGATCTTGACGTCTCGGACGTCAATCTTGCCGGGCAGAATAACTACGTCGAAAAGAGCCGCGCCTTCAGCCAGGAAGTGACGGTGAATTACCAGGGCAACGGCTTCTCGCTGCTTGGTGGCGCGATGTATTTCCACGAAAAGCTCACCGGGCAAGTGCTGGTGCCGACCGTCAATCTGGGCGTGCTGTTCGGCCTTCCGGCCAACACCTTCGACAACGGCGCCTATGAACAGAACGGCACCGTCAAGATCGATGCCGTGGGCGTCTATCTGCAGGGCGCGGTCGACATCAGCCCCACGCTGAAGCTGACCGCCGGCGCGCGCTACAACTACGAACACCGCAACGGCGTGGGCTATTTCCGCTTCGACGCTCTGGGCGTGAACATTCCGACCGACAAGGCCAAGGGCTGGTCGTCCGTGACGCCCAAGGTGCTGCTCGAATTCAAGCCGAGCGACACCTCGCTGCTCTACGCCAGCGTCACCAAGGGCTTCAAGTCGGGCGTGATCAACATCGGCAGCACCGATGCGGCGATCAACCCGGAAACGGTGTGGAGCTACGAAGCGGGCTTCAAGCAGAAGCTGGCGGACAACCGCCTGCTGCTGAGCGGCGCGGTGTTCTATTACGATTACAAGGATCTTCAGGTCAGCTTCGTCAACGCCAACTCGATCGTGCAGACGATCAACGCGGCGACCGCGCGCAACTATGGCGGCGAGCTGGAGCTGGAAGGCCGGGTTACGCGCAATTTCCGGATCAACCTTTCGGCGTCCTACCTCAACGCCCAGTTCACCAAGTTCTGCAACGCCTATTACGGGGCTGGCTTCCCCGCGCGTCCCGGCATTTCCTACGCGCCGTGCCCAACCGATCCGGGCCTTGTCGACCTGAGCGGCAAGCGCCTGCCGAACGCGCCGCGCTTTACGTTCGGCGGCGGGTTCAACTGGGACATTCCGCTTGGCAACGACAGCCGTCTGGCGGTGAACGGCGACATCAAGTGGCAGTCGAAAGTGTACTTCACCGAATTCAACAACCGCGACGCCGAACAGGGCGCCTATGCCATGGCGAACGCGGGCCTGACCTGGCATTCGCCGAACGATCGCTATTCGATCGGCGCGTGGGTGAAGAACCTGACCAACAAGTTCGTCATCTCGAACAACATCATCACGGCGGCGACCTTCGCCTACGTCCGCGTCGGTTCGGTCATGCCGCCCCGCACCTACGGAGTGACCGCCGCTTTCAATTTCTGACGGAAATCGGACCGGAGGCGAGATGGACCGCTTTGATATCGGAACCGTGAAGGTTCATCGCATCGAGGAGTGGCAAGGTACGTTCTCGCCTCCGGCAGACCTGTTCGCGGGGTTCACATCCGATGGATGGGAGCCCCATGCCGAAGAGTTCGCGCCGGAATACTACGATCCGGCAAGCGGCAAGCTCTTTGCCTTTCTGCAAAGCTGGGTGCTCGATACGGGCCGGCAGCGCATCCTGTTCGATACCGGCGCCGGCAACGACAAGGACCGGCCGAACCTGCCCATCTTCGGCAACCTGCAAACTGATTTCCTCGGCAATCTGGCGGCAGCCGGTTTCCAGCCCGAGGACATCGACGTGGTGGTCTGCTCGCACATTCATGTCGACCATGTCGGCTGGAACACCCGGCTGGTCGAAGGGCGCTGGGAGCCGACCTTCCGCAACGCGCGCTATGTCCTGCCACTCGCCGACCGCGCGTACTGGGACCCGCAGGACGAGGCCGCCGGCCCGGCCGGGATCGGCGCGGCGGTCAACGCCGGCATGTTCGATGACAGCGTGCGCCCGATCATCGAGGCCGGGCGCGCCGAATGGGCCGACGATGGCTTCGAGGTGGACCAAGGCCTCGTCCTGCGCTCCTGCCCCGGGCACACGCCCGGCAGCATGATGCTGGAAGTTGCCAGCGGTGGAGACACCGCGATGTTCGTGGGCGATGTGGTCCATCACCCCGCACAGATCTACCGTCCCGAATGGAACAGCATTTTCTGCGAGGAACCGGAACAGGCGCGCGAAACGCGGCGCAAGGTGCTGGACCTTGCCGCATCGCGTGAGGCGCTGCTGATTCCGGCGCACTTCGGCGGCAGCCACATGGCGCGTGTGCTGCGCGAAGGCAGCGGCTTCCGCCCCGTCCTGAACCCGCTTTAGACAGCAGAGAGAACGCCTGCTTCCGTCAATGCGCGGATTGCGTGGTTGTCGAAGTTCCACTGCTCGAGCGCCGCAACTCCGCCTTCTCCCGCCAGCGCCGGCATGGACCGCATGGCGCCCGGCGTGCGCGAAAGGCGCGGGGCGGGCGCGGGCTGGCGTGCATCGGGCGGGCCAACATGCACGCCGCGGGCAAGGTTCGCCGGATGGGTCAGTGCTTCCTGCGGCGAAAGCACGGGCGTGACGCAGGCATCGATGCCTTCGAAAACGCGCGTCCATTCCGCTTGCGTGCGCGTGCGAAAAATCGCCGCGATACGCGCGGCGCGCGCTTCCCAGTGGGCGGGATTCAGGTGATCGGCGAACTCGGCCGGATCGAGCCCGAGCGCCTGCACGAACAAGGCGTGGAACTGCGGCTCCAGCGCGCCGACCGCCATGTGGCGTCCATCGGCAGTCTCGTAGCAACGGTAGAAATAGGCGCTTCCATCAAGCAGATTGCCACCGCGCCCTTCACGCCAGATGCCCATGCGGGTCCAGGCGAAGACCTGGGTCATCAACAGCGACGCGCCATCGATCATCGCCGCATCGATCACCTGCCCCTTGCCGCTGGTCGACCGCTCGACCAGCGCGGCGAGGATGCCCGCGACAAGCACCATGCCGCCGCCGCCGAAGTTCGCCGCGAAATTGAGCGGCGGCGGCGGGGGGCGATCCGGCGGCCCGATCAGTTCAAGGCCGCCGGTCAGCGCCAGATAGTTGATATCGTGCCCGGCCGTGTGCGCCAGCGGTCCGGTCTGCCCCCACCCCGTCATGCGTGCATAGATCAGGCGCGGGTTGAGCGCGCAGAGCGCGTCAGGGCCGAGCCCGAGCCGTTCCATCGCGCCGGGCCGGAAGCCTTCGATCAGCACGTCCGCCCGGGAAGCAAGGTCGCGCGCCAGCGCCAGGCCTTGCGCGCTCTTGAGATCGAGCCCGATGGTATGGCGGCTGCGGTTGAGGTAGTTGTGGCGCTCGTCCCCGCCGGCGGCCGACACGTGGCCGATCCGCTCCACGCGCAACACGTCCGCCCCGAAATCGGCAAGCAGCATCGCACTGAACGGCGTCGGCCCCAGCCCGGCAAATTCCAGCACGCGAATTCCGGCAAGCGGCCCCCGTGGCGGTCCGGCATGTGACACACCGTTGCGCTCCGTCCCCTCGGCGTTGTCTTTCAAGGGCACGGTGCCGGCATTATCCATCTGCTCTTCTTCCCCTGTTGCGCCACGGCAAGGACGCCCTACGCCTTGTCAGGCCACTATCTTTGCACAATCCTTATCATAGGTCGAAAAATATACTAGCGGGTAATGCCTTCCCGTGGCACTCTATGCGCAAGCGCCGGCCAAAGGGCGGACAGGCGCGCAGAAAGGAGAAAGCCGTGGGCAGCGTCAGAGCCAGTGAAATGACGTTTACCGAAACCGAACGGATCACGATGGGCACCCCCGCCCGCGAGGCGATCCGCGACCAGGCGGAGAAAATGGGCGCGCGTCGCGTCTTCATTCTGGCGTCCGAGACCCTGCGCACGAAGACGGAAGAGATTGCCGCGATCGAGCGTGCGCTTGGCGATCGCCATGCCGCCACGTTCAGCGGCATCGCGCCGCATGCTCCGCGTTCGGACGTGTTGCGCGCCGCCGATGCGGCGCGGGCGGACGGCGCGGACCTGATCGTTTCGGTCGGCGGCGGTTCCGTCACGGACAGCGCCAAGATCATCGCGCTGCTGCTCAAGCACGATGTGCGCAGCGTCGAAGCGTTCGAGCCGCTGCACGTCTATGTCGACGATGGTGGCAATGTCATCAATCCCCTGACCGTCGGTCCCGACGTGCGCGTCATCTGCGTGCCAACGACACTGTCCGGCGGCGAATTCAATGCGCTCTCCGGCGCCACGGACGAGGCGATCCAGCACAAGCAGGGCTACGAACATCGCAACATGGCGCCGGTGATGGTCGTGCTTGACCCGGCCCTGACCGTCTATACCCCCGAATGGCTGTGGCTCTCCACCGGCGTGCGCGCGGTCGACCACGCGGTCGAAACGCTGGCCTCGCATCTTTCCAACGATTTCGCCGACGGGCTGGCCGATAGTGCGCTGCGCCTGCTGGTCGAGGGGCTGAGCCGCGCCAAGGCGAACCCGCAGGACATGGAAGCGCGGCTGAAATGCCAGATCGGCGCGTGGCAATCGATGATCTCGATCATCGGTGGCGTGCCCATGGGAGCCAGCCATGCCATCGGCCATATTCTGGGTGGGACGTGCGACGTTCCCCACGGCTACACGTCCTGCGTGATGTCGCCCTATGTGCTGGCCTGGAACGCCGAGCACGATGCCAGCCGGCAGGGCCGCATCCTGCAGTGCCTGGGCAACACCCATGGCACGGCGTCCGAAGCGCTGGATGCGTTTATCCGCAGCCTGGGGATGCCGCGCACCCTGGCGGAAGTGGGCGTGGGCGAAGACCGTTTCCAGCAGGTAGCGGAATATACCATGCTTGATATATGGGGGAGAACCAATCCGCGGCCGGTGCGTTCGCCCGCCGATATCCTGGAAATTCTGAGAAAGGCCGCATGACCAAGTCCAGCACTGCCGCCAAGCCGCGCCAACGCAGCACCGCCGCGCCCACCGGGCGCGAGATCAGAACCGGTGTGGTCGCGTTCAAGCAGGCCCGTATTCTCGAAGAGGCCGCCGCGCTGTTCTTCGAAAAGGGATACGAGGCGGCAACGCTGGAAATGCTCGCTGACCGGCTGAGCGCGACCAAGCCGTTTCTCTACACCTACTTCAAGGGCAAGGCCGCGATCCTGTGCGCCATCTGCGAACTCGGGGTTACCGAATCGCTCGCCGCCCTGGACAGGATCGCGGAAACGGAACGGACGTCGATAGACCTGCTCAAGGCCTCGCTGCGCGAAGTGGCGAAGATCATCATCGACCGCAACGAATATCTCGTTGTGTACCAGCGCGAGATGATGAACCTTGACCGGACGGACGCACAGCGCATCCTGCGCCTGCGCCACGAATTCGACCTGCGCATCGGCAAGATGATCGAGGATTGCGTGCGCGACGGGTACATCACCGTGCCCGACGCGCCGGCGATGTCGATCTGGATCGGCGGGCTGCTCAGCTGGATTACCTATTGCTACCGCCCGGGCAGCAGTCGGTCTGGCGATGCAGTGGCGGATCAGGCCATGAAGGCCTGCCTGCGGCTGATCGGCCTCGATTGACCGCTGTCCTCAGACGCCCGCCAGCCGGGCGCGGAGAGGACCGATGACCGATACCAACCCGAAGACCGCGCGCGATTTCACCGACCCGCGCATCCCCAACCGCGACGAATGCGTGCTGCGCTATCTCGTCGACCGCTGGGCCAGCGAACGCGCGGACAAGGTCCACGTCGTCTGGGAAGACGGCGAGGAATGGACCTTTGCCGAAGTGCGCCGCCGCACCATCGCAAAAGCCGCCGGCCTGGAAAGGCTGGGCGTGCGGCAAGGCGATTTCGTGGCGGTCTGGCTGCCCAACGGGCGTGATGCGCTGCTGGCGTTCTATGCGATCAACTACCTTGGTGCGGTGTTCGTGCCGTTCAACACCGCCTACCGCGGCAACCTGCTCGCCCACGTCGTCGCGAATTCCGGGGCGGATCTGATCATCGCCCATCCCGATCTCGTGGGCCGGCTTGGCGAAATCGACCGCGCCGCCCTGCGCCAGCTGGTGCTGACGACGCAGGGCGAAGCGCCCGACGTCGGGCTGGACGTGACGCGCTTCGATGATCTTGATGGCGATGCCGTGTCCGCGCTCGAACGGCCGATCCAGCCCTGGGACATCCAGTCGATCATCTATACCTCGGGCACCACAGGGCCATCGAAGGGCGTGCTGTCATCGTACCTGCACATGTTCTCCAACGCCGGCCCCGAATCCTGGCCGATGGTGGGTGAGGACGACCGCTACATGTGCGTGGCGCCGATATTCCATATCGGCGGCATGGGGCCGCCGTTCGTGATGCTGGCGCGCGGCGCCTCTGTGGCCATGGTCGAAAGCTTTTCGACCGACCGCTTCTGGGAAATCGCCGCACGCACGCGGGCCACGGTCGTCTTCCTGCTGGGCGTGATGGCCACGTTCCTGATGAAGCGCCCGCCCTCACCCGAGGATCGCAACCACACCGTGCGCAAGGCCTTCATGGTCCCACTTACCGACGATGCGCCCGCCTTCACCGAGCGCTTCGGCATCGACATCTACACCATCTTCAACATGACCGAGATTTCCTCTCCGATCGTGTCCGAGGCCAACCCGGTGAAGCGCGGCACCTGCGGCCGCGCGCGACCGGGCGTGGAAGTGCGGCTGGTCGACGCCAACGATTGCGAAGTGCCGGTGGGCGAAATCGGCGAGATGCTGGTGCGCACGGACCGTCCGTGGGGCATGAACAGCGGATACAACCGCAACCCGGAAGCCACCGCCAAGGCATGGGCCAACGGCTGGTTCCACACGGGCGACGCCTTCCGCCGCGACGAGGACGGCTACTTCTACTTCGTCGACCGCGTGAAGGACGCGATCCGTCGGCGCGGCGAGAACATCTCCTCGTTCGAGGTCGAAGTGGAAGTCTGCGCCCACCCCGCCGTGCGCGAGGCGGCGGCGATCGCCGTGCCCAGCGAATTCTCCGAGGACGAGGTCATGGTCATCGTTGCGCCGGTGCCGGGGCAGACGATCGACGTTCCCGAACTCGCCCGCTTCCTGATCGAACGGATGCCCTATTTCATGGTGCCCCGTTACATCCGCGTGCTGGACGAGCTGCCCAAGACGCCTTCGGCCAAGGTGCTGAAAGGGGATCTGCGCGCGCAGGGCATCACCGGCGACACCTGGGATCGGGAAAAGGCCGGAATGCGCGTGCGGCGGGAGAGCTTCGCGGGCTAGTACGCGTCCGCGATTGACTCCTGATACTCATGAGTAGATATTTCTTATTTAAGGTATGAAGCTTGCCCGAACGCGCGGCCAACGAGGATTGCCATGACCGCTCCGAAGATCACCGACCGCCCCTTTGCCGCCGACGCGATCGACCGCGCGCTGCTGCGGCAGGGCGTGGATGAGGCCAATATCCCCGCCCTGCTCATGGTGCTGGTCCAGCTGACCGGCGACCGGCGCTATCTCGAACCGCCCTATGCGCCGCGCCGGGGGAAGGGGCTGGACGACAACGATAGCGGCGGTCTGCCCGAGGACATCCAGAACGAGATTCGCGAAGCCGCGTGGCAAGCGATCGATGCATGGATCGAGGGGCAGGAACCCGCGCTACCAAGGCCCGCCAATGCCGATCTCGCCGCGATGCTGGCGGTCGCCATGACCGAGGCCGTGCCGCCCGAATATGGCGACATCGTCGCCGCGACGATGCACCTCGATCCCGCGCCGGAACCTGCACGCCCGGCAAAGCCGCTCACGGCGATCATCATCGGCGCGGGCATTTCGGGCATGGTCGCCGCGGTGCGCCTGCGCGAAATGGGCATCGCGCACACGATCTTCGAAAAGAATACGGAATTTGGCGGCACCTGGTGGGAAAACCGCTATCCCGGCTGCGGCGTCGATACGCCGAACCTGACCTACACCTTCTCGTTCCGCCCCAACGACTGGTCGGCCTTCTTCCCCCTGCGCGACGAGATCGAGAACTACCTGCTCGAAACCGCGCGCGAGACGGGCCTCTATGATCGCGTCCGCTTCGGCACCACGGTGGAGCGGGCCGAATGGCTGGCGGACCGGAACCAGTGGCAGGTCACCGTCCGCACCGGGGACGGCCAGCAGGAAATCCACCACGCCGATATCGTGATGAGCGCGGTTGGCATTCTCAACATGCCGGTCGTGCCCGACATCAAGGGCCTTTCGGGCTTTGCGGGCCGGATCGTGCACACCAGCGACTGGCCGCAGGATATCGACCTGAAGGGCAAGCGCGTGGCTGTCGTCGGCAATGGCGCCTCGGCGATGCAGGTGGTGCCGGCGATTGCCGACGAGGTTGCCGAGCTAACCCTGTTCGCGCGCTCCAAACAATGGGCCGCGCCTTTCCCGCAGTTCCGCAAGCCCGTGCCGACCGGCGTGCGCTATCTGATGCAGGTGGTGCCGCTGTACCGCGCGTGGGTGGAACAACGCCTGTCGTGGACGTTCAACGACCGCGTGCACGGCACGCTGTTCCGCGATCCCGACTGGGCCGAACCGGCGCGCGCCGTCAACGCGATCAACGACGGCCACCGCGAGTTCTTTACCCGCTACGTGCGCGAGGAACTGGGCGAACGGCAGGACCTTCTCCCGCTGGTGCTTCCCGACTATCCCCCGTTCGCCAAGCGGATGCTGCTCGACAATGGGTGGTATCGCACGCTGCGCAAGCCGCACGTGCGGCTTGTTCCCCAGCGCCTTGCGGAAGTGCGCGGCTCCACGCTGATCGCGCAGGATGGCGAGGCGTTCGAGGCGGACGTGCTGATCCTGGCCACGGGCTTCCAGGCGGCCAACGTGCTCGGCTCCTATGACGTGATCGGGCGAGAAGGGCGCGTGCTGCGCGATTTCTGGGAGGGCGACAACGCCGCTGCCTATCTCGGCACGCTGGTTCCGGGCTTTCCCAACTTCTTCATCCTCCTTGGCCCCAACGTCGGTTCGGGCCACGGCGGCAGCATGATCCGCAACATCGAAAACCAGGCGCACTACGCCACGCGCGTGATCGAGGCGCTGGTCCGATCGGGCGCGGACGCGGTCGAGGTGCGCGAGGACGTCTATGGCGACTACAAGGCCCGGATCGACGCCGCGCACGAAAAGCTGGTGTGGACCCATCCCGGTGCAACCAACTGGTATCGCAATTCGCGCGGGCGGGTGATCGCCATCACGCCATGGCGCAACGATGCCTTCTGGCGGATGACGCGCGAGGCGAAGGCAGAAGACCTGAGATTCACCGGAACGCCCACGGACAAGGCCGAACAGGCCGCCTGAGGCGCGACGGGGTCAAACAACCGGGTTGGAAGGGGAGAGAGAACAGCATGGACATCGATACCGCAGCGGCCATCCCTCCGCTTGATACTTCGGACCCGGCGCTGATCCCCGATCCCTGGCCCACTTTCACCGCCTTGCGCGAACGCGATCCGTTTCACTGGTCCAAATATGGCTACTGGGTGGTCTCCCGGCACGAACACGTGCGCGATGTGCTGATGAACCGCAAGGATTTCGGCACCGGCGATTTCGCGGCAAACTTGCGCCTGTTCTACGGACCGGACTTCGACGTGCTGGCCAATCCCGCCTACCGCTGGTTGTCCGAAGTCTTCATCATGCAGGACCCGCCCCAGCACACGCGCATCCGCAATCTGGTGGTGGGTTCGCTGACCGCCAAGCGGGTTCGCGCGATGGAGCCACGCATCCGTGAAATCGCGCGGGAGCTGACGGATGGTTTCCAGGCGCGCGGCCACGCCGACCTGATTACCGAATTCGCCTACAAGTTCCCGGTCATGGTCATCTGCGACCTGATGGGTATCGATTACGAAGCGCCCGAAATGGCCGATCTGATCGCGGCCATCCCGGAAGCCTTCACGGTGTTCGAGGCGCGCATCCTGAGTCCCGCCGAACTGGCGCTCGCCAACCGCCGCATCCTGGAACTCGAAGCCTTCTTCGAGGCGCAATTCGCCGACCGCCTTGCCAACCCGCGCGATGACCTGTTGACCGCGCTGGCCCGCACCGGGCAGGAGCCGGACGGGCTTTCGGTGCACGAGGCGATCACTGTTACCATTGGCCTGTTCGGGGCGGGCTTCGAAACCACCGCCAACATCATCGGCAATGGCCTTCACGCCCTGCACGCCCATCCGGAACAGTGGGCCAGGCTGGTTGCTGACCCCGCCGGCATGGCATCGGGCGCGTGCGAGGAAGCGCTGCGCCACCAAAGCTCGCTCATCGCCACCTACCGCACCGCGCTGGCCGACACCACGATCGGCGACCACCCGGTCCGCGCCGGGCAACGGGTGCTGACCTTGATCGGCGCAGCCAACCGTGATCCGCGCAAGTTCGCCGATCCCGATGCCTTCGACATCGCGCGCGGGGATGCTGGTCACCTGACCTTCGGCGGCGGCATCCACTTCTGCGTCGGCGCCGAACTGGCCCGGATCGAGGCGCGGGTCGCTTTCGAACACCTCGCGCGCACGTTGCCGCACATGCGCGTGGATAGCGCGAATGCCCACTGACGCGAAAACTTCCTGTTTCGTGGCCTGACGTCGCTTAAGGGCACTTGGGATGCGCCCGCATGAAGCGCGTCGCTGTCCACCGTCTCGATGGTATCGATGCGCTCGTGCTGGATGAAGCGCCCGTGCCGCAGCCGGCAAGCGGGGAAGTGCGTCTGCGCGTCAACGCGGTGGGTCTGGGCTTCGTCGACGGACTGCTGATAGCCGGCCAGTACCAGTGGAAGCCGCCGCTGCCCTATGTTCCCGGCGGCGAGATCGCCGGTACGATCGATGCCGTCGGCGAAGGGGTGACCGGGTGGTCGGCGGGCCAGCGCGTCGTCGCCTGGCGGATGGGTGGCGGCCTTGCCGAATACTGCACGGTCCCGACCGGCGCCCTTGTTGCGGTGCCCGATCGCGTACCCCTCGAGACCGCCGCCGCAGTAGTGCTCGATTACGCCACAGCCGATTACGCCCTGAACGTGCGCGGCCGCCTGCAGCCCGGCGAGACGGTTTTCGTTCTCGGCGCGAACGGCGGCGTGGGCGGCGCGGCCATGCAAATCGCCCGGGCGAACGGAGCGATCCCGGTCGCCGGCGTTTCTGCTGGCCATCGACGGGACGCCGCCATGGCAAGGGGTGCGATGGCGACGGTCGATCTATCCGCGCCGGGCTGGCGGGATGAATTGCGGGCGGTGCTGAAAGGCAAGGCGCCGGACGTGGTAGTCGATCCCTTGGGTGGACCGCTGACCGAACCGGCCTTCCGCAGTCTGGCCAAGCGCGGACGCCATCTCGTCATCGGCTTTGCCGCTGGCGGGATTCCCGCGTTGCCCGTCAATCTGGCCCTGCTGAAGAATGCCGATCTGCTGGGCGTGGACATCCGCGATTTTGCCGAAAGCGAGCCGGACCGCTTTGCCGAACGGGTCAAGACCCTTCTGGACCGGATCGCACGCGGCGAACTTGCCTCTCCGCCCGTCTGCAAACACGATTTCGCCGCATCAAAGGACGCCTTCCGCAGTCTTCAAAGGCGCGATCGGAGCGGTAAACCCGTTATTGCGCTGCAATCCGGTTAGGACACTGGCCCTTCAGGCCAGGCCCCGCACGCAACGATCGACGCCATTGCTGAGGTGCCGGGCCAGCATCTCCTCATCCTGGAAGAAGATGTGGTTCTTGGCGCCAGACTTGAGCTGCGCGCAGATTAGCTCGTGCGTGAAGCAGTCTTCCATCATCGGATCGCGCAGGCCGATCTTGGAGTATTCGCGGGCGAAGAGTTCCCCGGCGGTGCGCACCGGCGGATAGTATCCCTTGATCTCCCATACGCTGCGGTCGACCGCGACGGGCCAGATGTTGAACGTGAAGAACAGGCCATTGAGCAGCCCGACGAAGAAGTTCGGGAAGATGTGCCAGAAATCGAACGAGCCCCGGAAGCGATAGCCTTCGCCCGCGTTTTCGACCTTGGTCCCGAAGGCCTGCACCGTCCCCGTGCCGAAACGGCTGGCAAGCAGCGCGGTAGGCGGAGGCGTGAAGGAATCGGGCGGCGGCGAACCCAACACGCCGTGCAAACCATGCAGTTCGATCGCGGTGTGGCGATACTGGTTGCCATCGATCTTGACCGCGCGGGCCAGCGTCTTTTCGTGCAGGTAGGGCAAGTGCCAGCCTTCGAGCTGGGCTTCCTGCAAGGTCTTCCAGTTCACCTGCTCGTCGATGCGGTACGAAAATGCGGGCGTATAGCCGTTAAAGTCGAACCGGCCGATCTCGTCCGCCACCGGTCCCAGGTATTCGAGCAGCGTCTGTTCGGGCCGGTCCGCCAGATTGACGAAGATGAAACCCTTCCAGATGGCGCAATGAACGGGCGTGAGGCCATTTTCCGCCGGATTTACGCCGGGGAAGTTCTCGGCATCGGTGATCTGCACCAGCTTGCCGGTGGTGTCATAGACCCAGCCGTGGAAGCGGCAGGCCAGATAGCCGCGGCATGACCCTTCCGCATCCCACGCTACCGGTGCGCCACGGTGCGAACACATATTGTGGAACGCGCGATATTCTCCGTCCTTGCCGCGGATCACCAGCAGCGAAGTGTCGAGGATCTTGAGGTCGGCGACGAAATAATCGCCCGGATTGGGCGCCTGTTCCACGCGCCCGACGTTGAGCCACTTGCGGCGGAACACCCGCTCGCGCTCCAGATCAAAGTATTCCTGGGAGGTATAGCGCTCGACCGGGATCGGGCCGCGGCCCTCTTCGGGATAGCGATCCATGAAACGGCACGGTGCGGTGCTCATGCGGCGGCTCCCTTGCCGGCCAGCGGCCAGGCATCATGCGTGGGGACGAAACGGGAGATCGGGAAGACGTATTTGGGCGCAGGATCGCCATACATCTCGATCGTGGCGGAACATTCCGCGAGGGCTAGGCACATGTCGAGAAGAGTGCGATCCGCCCCGTCGATTTCCGACAGGGGCCGCTGTCCGAAATATTCAAAGGCGGCGGGGCTGCGCTCCAGCATGGTATCGTAGAACACCTGGCTCTCTTCGAGCGAGGACGACCAGCGCTTGTCGTTGCGTTCCCCCTCGGTGGGTCTTGCCCAGTCCAGGAACGGCAGCAGATCTTCAAACCCTTCAGGCAATTCGCGTTCCACACAGCCCTCCCTGTCGCGCCACGGCATGAGGAGACTGCGGGAACGCCGCGCCGAAACGCTATCCCGCCCCTGCAGCCGGTGACCGCTGAGTGCGGAATTTCGACACGATCCGCGCCGGCAACGGACAGGCCGTGCGAACCCGTCACTTCGATGGGATATAATACCTGTTAGGTATGAAGTGGCGCAGATTCAGTATTGGACGCGGCAAACCTCAGGGATCACGCTTCCACCGGAATCAGGGAAATTTTGCCACCCGGCGCCGCAGGGAGCGCTGGCGCAAGGCGATACCCGGAGAACCGTTCATGACCCATCGCATCAAGATGATCGTTCCCGTGCCGGTGCCGCAGCAAGCCCTTGCCGCATTCGCCGGCCAGATCCCCGCCGGGCTGGTCCGGCCGGACATCGCCATCGAGTTCGCCTGCGCGGCGCGCGGCGGGGCGACGCTCGATTCCCTCTATGAAGGCACGATCGCCGATGCCTTCTGCCTGGAGGCGGGATGCCGCGCGGAGGAGGAGGGCTTCAGCGCGGTCTGCATCAATTCGATGAGCGATTCCGGCGTGGCAGCGCTGCGGTCGCGGTTGACCATCCCCGTGGTCGGCACGGCACAGGCGACCTATCATCTCGCCTGCCAGCTCGGCAAGAAATTCGCGATCCTGTCGATGTGGGATAACTGGCGCTGGCTCTATGACAAGGTCCTGACCGAACAGGGACTGCACCACCGCCTCGCCGCGATCCGCTCGATCGGCGTGCGCCCCGATACCGCCGAACTGCTGGCGGGCAAGGAGGACAGCGTCTTCCCGCTGCTGATGGACGCCGCGCGCCGCGCGATCGAGGAGGACGGGGCGGACGTGCTGGTGCTGGGATCGACCACCATGCACCAGTCGCACGCCTATCTCGCCGCGCACCTGCCCGTGCCGGTGCTCAATCCCGGCCTCGTCGCATTCAAGGCGTGCGAAACTTTGATCGACCTTGGCCTGTCCCATAGTAGAAAGGGCTTTGCGCCGCCCGAGAGGATCATCGACAACGTCTTCGAAGCAGCGTGAATCGGGAGCGGAATCGACCAGCTCAAGCGGAGGTCCAACGATAATGATCCCAGCCATGACTTCTGTCCGCTCTTGGGATGGCAGCGATCTTCCGCTGCCCAGCCTGACGCGCCTAGCGACACGCGATATCAACGAGGTCCATGATCACATGAGCCGCATGTTCTGCCCGCACGACCTGCGGGTGGAAGGCGGCAACCCGCCCCTTGCATTCCGGCACCATCAGGCCTCGCTCAAGTCGGTCACGTTCAACGCCACCGACTACGGCAACCCCTATGGCCGGGTGGTGGTGAACATCCCGCCGACCGACGTGCTCTATCTTGTCCAGTTCTCGCTGCGCGGCGTCGCGCAGATCACGCAGGACAACGCGACCTTTGAGCTGCACCCCGGCCAGATGTGCGTGCTTGGCCCCGACGCCAAGGTCCGGCAGATGTTCGGAGACGGCTACAAGCACTTCACCGTCAAGATGGACAAGAGCGGGCTGGAGGCCATTCTGGCGCAGGAACTGGGGTTTCGGCCGGGTGACCTTCATTTCTCGCCGCAACCGGTTCGGCTCGAAGGCGCGGCCGCCGCGTTCGCGCAGCTTGTTCGCACCGTGTGCGACAATCTCGATTCCGGCATCGAAACCGGGTTGAGCGGGTTCAACCATGCGCGCGCAAGCGGCGCGGTGGAGGAGACACTCCAGCGGCTGTTGCTGGCCGCCGTGCCCCATAACCATTCCGACCTGTTCGACGCGCCGGCTTCGTGCCCCGCCCCCTATTACGTGCGCCGGGTCGAGGAGTTCATCCACGAACACGCGCAAGCGCCGATCACGCTGGAAGAAATGATCGTCGTTTCCGGTGTCAGCGCGCGGTCGCTCCATGCGGGCTTCCGGCGCTTCCGCAACACCACGCCGATGCTCTATCTCAAGAACCACCGGCTCGATCTGGCACGGCGGCAATTGCGCGAGGGCGCCGATACCGGCGTTTCTGTCACAGAAGTCGCGCTGGCCTGTGGTTTCACCCACCTGTCGAAATTCGCCCGCGATTACCTCGAACGGTTCGGCGAGCGGCCGTCGATGACGCTGAAGCGCATGTCCGGCCGCTGATCGCGAAAGCACATCTCAGCCAAGCCCAAACTGGGCGGCAGTGAAGACAAAGCGCTCCTCCGCCGGAAAGGCCGCCAGCGCGAGCAGCCGGCCGCCTTCATGGCGCAAGTGCCATGTCCGGCGGATCACCGGTTGCTGGCGCGCGAAGGCCGCCGGATCGAACAGCACCAGATTGCACCCGCCACCGGGATCGCGCGCGGAGCGGGTGCGGATCAGCGCGATCCGGGCTTCGCGCGCCTGCGCGGCAAGATCCTGGCAGGCCGTGTAGTCCAACGGATCGATCCAGCGCGCCGCTTCGTTGTCGAAAGGCGGAAGTGTCAGGTCGAGCGCCGAAGCCGTCGCCAGCGCGGCGGTGAAACTGGTGTGTTCGCTCGTGGTCGAAGGCGGTACAAACCCGGGGGACCGCTGGAAGAAACGCAAGCGCCAATAAGCCGTTTCAGCGATGGCCGTGGCCTCGCGCTCGGCCGCGTAGAAGATGCCGGGGCGTTCGTTCGCGCGGCGGAAGCGGCTTTCGTTGCGATGGCCATAACGGAAGGGCGAAGCAAGCAGGTAGTGCAGCCCGCGCGTTTCCGGCGGCAGATCGGGCTTGACCGCGTCCGCCAGCATTTCGAGCCGCGCCTGGTCCGCCAGTCCGTCGGCCAGACGGTTGGTGGAGATGCGGTGCTGGGCTTCCACCACCCGCCAGGCATCACCCCGCCATGGCCGGGCTTCAGACGCGAGCGCGGTAGGCGTCCACATAATCGCACACGGAAATCAGGCCCCGGAAACTGTCGATCAGGTCGAGCGGACGGGCATTGAGATCGAGGTTGGCGGTTTCCAGCCAGCGCCGCGCGGCAGCATCGTCGCTGCCGAGCAGCGCATCGAGGCTGCGGAACAACCGCAGCAGAAACTGGCCCGCCTCATAGGACTTGGAAGCCGGATCGAGCACCGACCGACCGCTGCGCAGGCGCGAGACCGTGGCGGCCGACACACCGAGCACCGTGCCCAGCTTGGTGTTGCTGAAATTCCAGAAATCGGCGATCCGCCCCAGCGCGGAGGTCAGGATTTCCGCATCGCCGCGCGGCGGGCTGTCAAACCGGGTCGCCATGCCTTCTCCTTTCATATGCATGATATAGGAGAAACTCATTCATTTGAACAGATGGCTTCTGCAAAAATTCCTCTCCGGCCCGATCGGCAAAAGACGACAGGGAAGCCGGGGGCTCCCCTGTCGCAAGGGTGGATTGCCTTTCGCGCAATGCGCCGCCGTCAGGCGTCGATCACCACGTCGTCGCCGGACACCGAGACGCAATAGGTTCTGACCGCGATCGAACAGGGCGCGCCGATCGCTTCCCCGGTGCGGATGTCGAAACTGCCCATGTGGAACGGGCAGAGGATCTTGCCGCCGTCCACTTCGCCTTCGGCCAGCGAGGCATCGCCGTGCGTGCACAGATCGTCCGTCGCGAAGAATTCGCCATCGAGGTTGTAGACGGCCAGCGCGCGTCCGTCGTCGAGATCGACGCGGATGACTTCGCCGGCGGGTATGTCACGGGTTGCGCAGAGTTTGATCGTCACAAGTTCACCGGTTTCTTGAATTGCCATGAAGGCACGGCCTCGCCCTGAAGGCGGACATCGAGCCTCACTTTGGAAAAGCGCCATCCTTCAGGCGTAAGCACCACATCGCTGTCGTACCAGCCGCCAAACCAGGTGTCGGTCGGGCTGGCGTGCCCCTGATCACCGGCTGCGGGAGCCATCGTGCACAGCTCCCACAAGTACCAGTGGCAACGCCCGGAACGCAGGTCCGCCGCAAGTTCGATCAGCGGCGAGACCATGTAGTGGATCGACCACAGCACCCTGTCGGCCGCAAGACCGGCCAGGCCCGCCGCGATCGCATCGCGGCCGACGAGATCGGCGAACCCTTCGGCCGACCACACCGCGTTAGCGGCGAAGAGCGGACCGAGAATCGCGGGATCGTTCTTGCGGTCCGCCCCCAACGCGTAACGCGCCACGAGATCCCCGATCTCCGCACGCGCCTCCAGCCGTGCCAGCCTGTATTCGCCGGACGTGGGCTCCGCCATGTCAGGGATGTGCCATCGGCTGCAGGCCCTGCCAGGTCGGCTGCGCGCCATGCACCGCCACGAAGCGCGTTTCCTCGAAGGCATAGGGCACGCCGACCGCGCCGCCGTAAAGTTCCAGGTGCGGCGCGACTTCGGCCAGCGACAGCGCGATGTTGTAGAGCGGCTGCAGCGCTTCGGGCAGGCCGCCGAGCGGATACTTGTCCACTTCGGCAAGGATCGCTTCAAGACGCGGTAGGGTCGCATCGTAGAACGCCTTGAGCGCCTGCGGCGTCGCGGTGCGGCGGCGCGTCTGGCGTTCGTCGGCCGTCGGCAATGCCCATTCGAGCCAGGGGGAAAGGTCCGCGAAATCCGCGGGCAGCGAAAGCTGGGTCATGATCTGCGTCCTGTTCAGGCGTTGACGTACTGGTCGACGACGGCGGCGCTGTGGCGGATGAGGATTTCATCGTCCTGCAGGTGCTGCTGCGTCTTCGCCCGCGACTCCATCGCCCGCTGGGTATCTTCCATGGTGGCGGTGTCTTCGAGCCAGGCGTTGCGCTGGAGCGTCATCGCATGCTCGATCGCCCAGCGTTCCGCGTTGGTCCTGGGCGCACGCACGTAATAGCGGCCTTCCCACACGGTGCGGTTGTGCGCGGTCGGCCAGAACTGGTGGGTAAACCATATCCCTTCCGACACATGCAGCAGCGTGTTCGGGAAAATGACGCTCAGCTCGAAGGCGAAATCGCCGCGATGATCGGGATTGATCGTCTTCGGCAGCATCGATTCGCCGCGGCGCGAAACAAGGCTCGCACCGGATATCGCGTTGGCCACGGCGGAAACCGGCGTCGGCTTGGCGTCCAGCGTCAGGCACACCGCGCAAGTCCGGTGCGGCCCCATCAGCTTCACGTTCTGCAGGCCGGTGGAAAACACGTTCGGGAACGAGCCGGCGTGGATCGTATCGACGTGATAGGCTTCGGCAAAGGCATCGTGCGCCACCTTCCAGTTGCACGCCAGCTCAGTGCGATAGGTGAAGCCGAAGTCCATCTCGTCGAATGGATAGCCGCGGAAGTGCTCGGCATAGTCGCCCAGGTATTCTTCCAGCGTCTGTTCGGGCTGCGGGGCGACGTTGATGAAGAGGAACCCCTCCCACACCCCCAACGCGATTTCGGTGAGGCCGTTGTGCGCCTTGTCGAAGCACGAATAGAACCGTTCCTCGCTCGGCACGCTCTTGAGCGCGCCGTCCGCGCCATAGACCCAGCCGTGAAAACGGCAGGTAACGACGGCGGCCTTGCTCTTGCCGTAGGTTTCCTCGCCGATCTCGGTCACCACCGTATTGCCGCGATGCGCGCACATGTTGTGAAACGCGCGAACCACGCCGTCCTTGCCCCGGATGATGATCGCCGACGTACCGGCAGCCTCGATCCGCTTGACCTTGTAGTCCCCGGCCTTGGGAATTTCGCTGGCGCGGCCGACGCAGAGCCAGACCTTGCTGAAAATCTTTTCCTTCTCCTGCTCGTACCAGGCGGGGGAGATGTAAGGCTCGGTCGGGATCGGACCGGAGCCGAGTTCGGGGTACTTTTCCAGCCAGCGATGTTGGATGTTCATGGCCATTCTCTCCAATGGATGCGCGTGTCCCGCCTCACTCGACGAAGATGTCGAGCGGCAGGACCGCCGAAACGATGACGTTGGGAACGTCGACAAGCTGGCCGATGCGCAGGTCCACGGCGGCGGCGCAGATCGCATAGGCCTGTTCGCGGGTGTATCCCTTGTTGGTCGCGATCCAGTCGATCATCCGCAGCAGCGCGTCGCGCGCGGCGAGCGAGAGGTCTTCGGACAGGTTGGTCAGCGCGGCAACCTTCGGGCTGTCGAGATAGGCGAGGTGCGGCGGCACTTCGCCCGCCTTCTTGACCGGCATCCCGACGATGGCGTGGAAGCGGCCGGGTTCGGTGTTGCGAAGCTGGCTGCCGCCGGTGACGTGCGGGAACACGATGTCCTTGCCGCCACCCTTGATGACTTCGCATTTCAGCGTCACGCGCGCGGCCATTTCCACGGCCGTGCCGCAGACCTCGCCATCGCCCTGCGCGAAGTGGATGTCGCCGGTCCACAGGCCCGCCCCGTCGACGAGAACCGGGAACAGGATCGTGGTGCCGACCTGCATCGCCTTGATGTCCATGTTGCCGCCGTTCTCGCGCGGGGCCACGGTGCGCAGGCCTTCGGCGGCATAGGGCGCGCCTTCGCCGAACAGCTTTTCCGGCACGGCGCGGCCCGGATCGGGCATCAGCACGAAGCCGCCCGCCGCCGCCAGCGCGCCTTCACGCTCCAGCGCGGCGGCGACTTCGGGCTTGCCGGGCAGCACACCGATCGAACCGGGGAAGGCGCACATCGGAATGCGCACGCCGGGGATCTGCTCGGAAACGGCGCAGAGCCTGTCCAGCTTCCAGTTCGCGATGAACGGGCCGGAGATGACATCGCGCAGATAGCCGAAGCCCGGCACGATCGCGGTATAGCCATAGTCCGACGGCGCGATGTCGACGATCGTGACCGCCAGCGCATCGCCCCGTTCCGCGCCCTCGATATGGACCGGGCCGGTCATCGGATGGACACGGTTGAGATCGCAGGCGGCGACCTGTTCAGGCGTGGTGTCGAAATCGAACTGGCTGTCGAACGCGTCACGCGTCTCATAGACGACATAGTCCCCCGGATTGGCGCGGGCGACGGGCTCCAGCGCCCAGTGAAGGCGGTTGAAGCAGTTCGGATCGTCCTTGGCAGTGGCTCCGCTGCGCTTGATTTCGACGGTCTTCGACATGGCGCTCCCTCGTTCTGTCCGGGCATGGCCGGACCGTGGTCTGTGCCGCCATGATGGGGGGCTCCGCCGCTTGCGGGCTATCCCCGTGCCGTGCCGAATAGCCAGCTACCGCATCAAACCACGCCCCATCGATCACGGCGAAACCCGCAATTCCTTCATTCCCCGCCACCATTCGATCGCGCTGAGGTGTTTCTTCCAGCGCCCTGAGGCTAGCGCGCCTGCGCCCCGATGATGTTGCATAATAGGGTCACGAAGACGCTTGCCGGCGTCCCGTGGGCAGGCGGAGCTTCCGGCAATATCGCGCAGATCTATCCAACAGAGCGCGAAGGCCGGTTCGGGGAAATCACATCGGGAGGAATTCAATCATGACACAGCACAACACGCCGGCTAGTCCTGCCGGCCTGACGGTCCATCACACCACGCGAACCTTCCGGCTGCTTGTAGGCGCATCGCTGCTGGGCCTCGCCCTGCCCGCCGTTGCCGCCCACGCCCAGTCCGCATCCGCCGAAACGTCGGCCGGCGCGGCCGAGGAAGCGAACACCGGCGTCGAGACGATCACCGTAACGGCGCGCCGGCGCGCGGAATCGCTGCAGGATACGCCGATCTCGATCTCGGCAATGACCGGCGAAGGCATTGCCGCGCGCGGCATCGAGAACGTCACGCAGATCGGCGATTTCACGCCCAACGTGAAGTTCAACAGCTCCGTCCCGGTTTCGGCCAGCAACGCCACGGCCGCCATTTTTATCCGCGGCATCGGCCAGAACGACTACCAGCTTTCCGCCGATCCCGGCGTCGGTCTCTATCTGGACGGCGTCTATATCTCGCGCGGCGTGGGCAATGTGCTCGATGTGCTCAATATCGAGCGCGTCGAAGTGCTGCGCGGCCCGCAGGGCACCCTGTTCGGCCGCAACACCATCGGTGGCGCGGTCAGCGTGGTGACCAAGAAGCCGTCCGAGACGCTGAACGGCAATATCGAAGCCACAACCGGCAGCTTCAACCGCTTCCAGATCAAGGGCAGCATCGACGTTCCCCTGGCGCAGGGAGTCTATTCGAGCTTCGCCGGCTTCTACCACCGCCGCGACGGCTATGTGAAAGGCATCGTTCCCGGCGCGCCGGACCTGGGTGATACCGACAACCTTGCCGGCCGCTTTGCGCTTCGCCTCGAACCGTCCAGCAACGTGACCATCGATCTCGCCGTCGACGGATCGCGGACTCGCGAGAACTCGGCGCCCAACGTCGCGCTCAAGATCAACGAGAACGCACCCGCCGCGCAAGTGTGGAACGCGCTCTATTCCGGCGCGGCGGCGATCTGCACCAATCTTTCCAACCCCGCCCGGCTCAGCGACCAGCGCTGCTTCAACAGCCAGTGGGCGGTCGGCCCCTACCGTCACGGCGGCACCTTCACGTCGATTTCCAGCGTTTTCACCAATGGAAACCCCAGAAAGTACCAATCCGGCTCTGACGTGAACATCTGGGGCGCATCGGGCACGGTAGAGTGGAAAATCTCGCCCGAAATCGCGGTGAAGTCGATCACCGCCTACCGCAAGGTGACGGGCTTCTGGACACGCGATTCCGATCACAGCCCGGCCACGATCGTCGAAACCAACAGCGACTGGAAGCAGGACCAGTTCTCGCAGGAACTTCAGCTTCAGGGCAAGATGCTGAATGGCAAGTTCAACTGGGTGCTGGGCGGCTACTATTCGAGCGAGCACGGCAACCACAGGGACCTCGTCAATATCGTCGATGCCGTGTTCCTGAGCGGCGCGGTGCTTGACGGGGAAAGCCTCGCCTTCTTCGGCCAGGGCACTTACGAGATCGTGCACGATCTGAACCTGACCGCCGGCGTGCGCTGGACGCAGGACAAGAAGACGTTTGGCAACGCCAACCAGTACGTCGTCGAAGCCGGCTTCCTGACCGGCGCGCCCTACAACCCCGACGGGTCCGGGCTCAAGAACGGCGATCCGCTGATGGGGCCGCTCGGCCAGCGCGCGACGATCAAGGACAAGGCGTGGACGCCGATGGTCAGCCTTTCCTATCGCTGGAGCCCGGAGCTGCTGACTTATGCCTCCTACTCCGAAGGGTTCAAGGGTGGCGGCTTTACCCAGCGCGTGTTCCCGCCGTTCGCCTTCATCCCCTCGTTCAAGCCGGAAACCAGCAGGACCTACGAACTGGGCTTCAAGAGCGATCTCGCCGGCCGGCGCCTGCGCCTGAACGGCGCGGTCTTCCTCAACGACTACAACAACCTGCAGATCACCGTGAACGACCCCACGCTGGGCTTCGCGCCGATCATCCAGAACGCCGCCAAGGCCCGCATCAAGGGCTTCGAGCTGGAAATGCTGGCGCGCCCGGTGCCGGCGCTGTCGATCGAGGCGGGCATCGGCTATCTCGACGCCAAGTACCGTCAGGTGGACCTGCGCGCGCTGAGCGCGGGCGTGACGACCGCGACCAGGCTGCAGAACGCGCCCAAGTGGACGCTGAGCGCCGGCGCATCCTATGCGATCGAGGCCGCTGGCATCGGCACCTTCACGCCGCGCATCGACTGGTCCTATCGCTCGACGGTCTACAACGACGCGGTCAACACGCCGGAACTGGTCCAGCCGGGCTATCACCTCGTCAACGCCTCGATCGGCTTCAGTGACGAGGACAAGCGCTGGGGCGTGACGCTGGGCGTCAAGAACCTGACCAAGGCGCTCTACCTCGGCTCCGGCTATGCGGACTCGTTCGGCGGTATCATCGAGGGCGTCTACGGCCGTCCGCGCGAATGGTACCTCAGCGCGCGCACGTCGTTCTGACCCCGTGGCGGAAGCGGCCCGGCGCAATCCGGTCCGCTTCCGCCGCCCCGGCTCGTTCATCAAAGGCCCGGCATCATGACAGAACCATCGTCGCTTGAGGACCGGATCGCCCGCCTCGAAGCGCGGCGCGCTATCGACGACCTGATCGGCGCTCTGGGCCGGGCGTTCGATAGCGGCCCTTCCGCCGATGCGCTGCGCCCACTGTTCACCGTAGAGGCCACCTTCCGCATCGACCGCTACGGCGATCTGCAGGGCCGCGATGCCATTGCCGATGGCGTGGCCGGCAATGCCGATGCGGGTTTCCGCTGGACGCTGCACTACCTCGTCTCTCCCAAGGTGGAACTGGCCGCCGACCGCATGGTGGCCGACGTGGAATTCTATCTCTGGGAGGTCGCAACCGCGGCCAGCGGACGCGCCTACTGGATCGGCGGCCGTTATCTCGCCACCGCGCGGTCCGATCGGGGCCAATGGCGCTTCAGCTATCTCGAACTGATCGCCGATCTCATTTCCCACTATCCCGCGGGCTGGTCGCCAAAGCCCGGGGCACTCGCCGACGCCTGAAACCGACCACAGAGAGGACACCTCGACGATGACTGACCCCGCCAGCACCACGCTGAAGCCGGGCGCGGAGACGTTCGCCCACCTCGGCCGCAGCGTGGCTGCGATCCGCGCCGAACTCGGCACCGAACCCGTATCGGTGGACGCCATCCGCGATCCGGCGATCTACGAACTGGAGCGGGAGAAGATCTTCCGCCGCACCTGGCTGAAGGTGGCGACCACGTCGGAGCTGCCCGCCATCGGTGACTACAAGGTCAAGGACCTGCCGGTCGTCGACGCCTCGGTGCTGATCGTGCGCGGCAAGGACGGCGTGGTCCGCGCGTTCCACAACGTCTGCACCCATCGCGGCAACAAGGTGGTGCCGTCCTCGGACGCCGAAACCTTCGGCCGCGCGCGCGCCGGCGTCGTCACCTGCCGGTTCCACGGCTGGGTCTTCGGCACCGACGGCCCGCTGCGCTCGGTGCCGCTGGAGGACCATTTCGGCACGCTCGACAAGGCCTGCCTCGGCCTGCGCGAGATCGCCTGCGATACCTGGGAAGGCTTCGTGTTCATCAACATGGCCGATCCGCCCGAACAGACGCTGGCGGAATATCTCGGCGATTTCGGCACACTGTTCGGCGGTTATCCCTATGCCGAAGCGACGACGGCCTATCGCTATTCCACCGTGCTCGAATGCAACTGGAAGGTCGCGCTCTATGCCTTTTCCGAAGGCTATCACGTTCCCACGATCCACGCCGGATCGCTGCCGGGCTTTCGCGGGATCGAACATTCCGATTTCAAGCTGATCGGCCCGCACGCCTCGTCCACGATCTACGGCCTTGGCATGGAAGCCGCCGCTTCCACCGCCGAATGCGCGCGCGTGCTCCACGGCAGCGCGGCCCATGCCCCGCATCCCGAGCAGGTTCCGCCCGGGATCAACCCGACGCGGCGCGCGGATTTCCAGTTCGAACTGCCGAACGTCTTTCCCAACCTGCTGATCCATCTCGCCGCCGGCTGCGGCTATCCGGGCATGGCCTTCTTCACCCACCAGTTCTGGCCGCTCGACCACGGGCGGACGCTGTGGGAAGGCATCAACTACTTCCGCCCGGCGCGCAACGCGGCCGAACGGGTGGCGCAACTGCACGTCAACGCGCTGCATCGCAACGCCTGGCTGGAAGACACGGCGACGATGGAAGACACGTTCACCGGCATCCGTTCGGGCGCAGTCGATACCATGCAGCTCATGGATCAGGAGTTCCTGATCCGGCACGCGGCGCGCACGCTGGACCGCTACCTCGCCGCCTGAACGGAAAGGATCATCCCGATGACCGATACCATCACCCTGCCCGCCGGCTTCGAAGACCTGACCGAGCTTGCGGCACACTGGGCACGCGCCACGGAAAATGCGCGCAGCGCCATTCGCTGGAGCGCTTCGGCGCAGGATTTCGCGGCGTTCTACACCGCGTTCATGCCACGCCTGCGCGCCGCGCTTGATCTGCTCGAACAGGTTCCGCTCGAGGAGATGGACGAAGCGCAGAACAACCTGTTCGAACTGGCCTGCGCCTTTGCCGAGGCCGCGCCGCACCACGAGCTTTACGGTGGCAGCGCGGAGGTGCCGCACAGCTTCTCCGCACGCCGGTTCGTCCCCGGCCACGGCGACACGGCTTCACGGCTGTAGGCGGCTCAGCCGGGCGCGAAGACCTGCTCCAGCAGGCCGGCCGCGCCCGGCGCCACGCATTGCGCCACGTTGAAGCGCATGAAATCGGGCGCGGTGCGCGTCAGGCTGAAAACGTCGCCGGGGGCCAGAACCACCCCCTGCGCCAGCGCGGCGCGCGCGCATTCGGCGGCGTCCATCCCGCCGGGCAATTGGCACCACAGGAACATGCCCGCGCGCGGTTCGATCCACGGCACGATGCCCAGCGCGCCCAGCCGTTCGATCGTGGCGCGCCGGGCCTTGCGCAGCCGGGCGCGCAAGGTCTGGACATGGCGGCGGTAACTGCCGTCCTGGATCACGCGCAACACCAGTTCACTCGACAGCCGCCCTGCCCCGAAGGCCGTCGCGATCGACAGGTCCACCAGCCGGTCCATCCAGTCGGCCCGGATCGCGACGTAGCCACAGCGCACCGCCGCCGACAGCGTCTTGGAAAAGCTGCCGATCTGAATCACCCGTTCCAGCCCGTCGAGCGCGGCCAGGCGCGGAGCGGGTTCCTCGTCGAAATCGGCGAAGATGTCGTCCTCGATGATGGTCAGGTCGTGGGCGTCCGCCAGCCGCAGCAGCCGGTGCGCCGTGGTGAGCGAAAGCGTGGCCCCGGTGGGATTGTGGACGCCCGAATTGGTGATGTAGAGCCGGGGACGGTGCGTGACGAGCGCGTGTTCGAACGCGGCAAGGTCCGGTCCTTCCGCCGTCATCGGCACGCTCACCACGGTGACGCGGTGCGCGCGCAGCAGCGCGAGGAAATTGAAGTAGCAGGGATCGTCCACCAGCACGACATCGCCGGGCGCGATCAGCAGCCGGCAGAGAAGATCGATCGCCTGCGTGCCGCTTTCGGTCAGCATGATCTGGCCGGGGCCGCAATGCACCCCGCGTTCGCCGAGGCGCCGGGCGAGGATCTGCCGCAGCGCGGGAAGGCCCAGCGGCGTGCCGTAGTCGGCCAGCGCGCCGCCGCCATCGCGCGCCATCGCGCGCAGCGCACGGCGCACCTCCTCCTCCGGCAGCCATGCGGGCGGCAGCCAGCCACACCCGGGCTTGGGATGGTCACCGGGGCTTTCGAGCGACTGGCGCGAGACCCACAGCGGATCGATCGCCCGGTCCAATCGGGGCGCGATGTCGGCCAGCGACAACGGCTCGCCCTGCCGCGCGACATAGAACCCCGATCCGCGCCGCGCCGAAACCGTGCCTTCGCTCGCCAGCCGGTCATAGGCTTCGACGACGGTCGACTTGGACACGCCCGCCGCTTCCGCCGCGCTGCGGATCGAAGGCAGCTTCGCCCCGGGCGGCAGCGCGCGCGAGGCGATCTGGCGGCGCACCTGCCCCATGACCTGTTCGACGAGCGTGCCTTGCGATGGCGCCATGATCCGAAACCTTATTGCCGATTGAACCAGTACAGTTTGTTTCAACCTTACTGGATTGTCCCTGTCGCCCATCCCCGCGTCCGAGGCAAGGAGGTTGCCGGAGGACTTATGGAAAAATCGCTCGAAGGATGGTTCAGCGGCCTGATCGGCGTGGTGATCTTCAGCGGATCGCTGCCGGCGACACGCGCGGCGGTGATCGATCTCGATCCGCTGTTCCTGACGCTCGCCCGCGCCGCCATCGCCGGGCTGATCGCGCTGGCGCTGCTGGTCGCCCTGCGCCAGCCCCGCCCGGAACGGCGCGATCTGGTGCCGCTCGGTGTCGTGGCGCTGGGCGTGGTCGTGGGCTTTCCCCTGCTTACCGCCGTGGCGCTGCGCCACATGAACGCGTCCGCCTCGATCATCTTCACCGGCCTGCTGCCGCTATCCACAGCGACGTTCGCGGTGCTGCGGGCGCGCGAACGGCCGGACCGGCGGTTCTGGCTGTTCGCCGCGCTCGGCGCGATGTGCGTGGGGAGCTACGCCTGGTCGCCGTCGCTGCGCGCCGACCCCACCGGGATTGCGTTGATGATCGCGGCGGTAATCGTCTGCGGGCTGGGCTATGCCGAAGGCGCGGTACTCTCGCGCAGGCTGGGCGGCTGGCAAGTGATCTGCTGGGCGCTCGCGCTGACGCTGCCGGTCTCGCTCGGCGCGCTAGGGCTGGCCACGGCGCCGGTGTGGAGCGCGGTCGGTGCGCCGGCCTGGCTCGGCCTTGGCTATGTCTCGCTCGGCTCCATGTTGATCGGCTTCATGTTCTGGTATCGCGGCCTTGCGCTGGGCGGGATCGCGGCCGTGGGGCAACTCCAGCTCGTCCAGCCGCTGCTGGCGCTTGGCCTGGCCGCGCTGCTGCTGCGCGAGCCGGTCGGCATGGACATGGTTCTGGTACTCGTTCTGGTGATCGGCTGCGTGGCCGGTGCCCGTCATTTCTCGCTGCGAAAGGCTTGATGCATGACCCGCTATTCCTTCCAGATCGTCGACGTGTTCGGCACCGGCGCGTTCAGCGGCAATCCGCTGGCGGTCGTCACCACGCCCGAGGAACTGGATCCTGACACGATGCTGCGCATCACGCGCTGGCTGAACTTCTCGGAAACGACCTTCCTGCTGCCGCCGACCGACACGGGCGCGGACTATCGCGTGCGCATCTTCACCCCGGCGCGCGAACTGCCATTCGCCGGGCATCCCACGCTCGGCACCTGCCACGCCTGGCTGGCGGCGGGAGGAACGCCGCGCGCCGCGAACGAGGTCGTGCAGCAATGCGGCACAGGGCTGGTGCGCGTGCGCCGCGCCGGGTCCGCGCTGGCCTTCGCCGCCCCGCCGACGATCCGGTCCGGCGCGGTCGAGGAGGACAAGCTCGACGAGATCGCCGCCGTGCTGCGCATTGCGCGCGATGCGATCCTTGCCTCGCGCTGGGTGGACAACGGCCCCGGCTGGGTCGCCGTGCGGCTGGCATCGGCGGAAGCGGTGCTGGCGCTCGATCCCGTGCGCTGGCACGGGGCGACGATCGACCTCGGCGTGGTCGGATCCTATCCCGAGGGTCATCCCGCCGCTTACGAGATCCGCGCGTTCTTCAGCGATCCGTTCGGCGGCCTGATCGAAGACCCGGTATGCGGCAGCCTCAACGCTTCGGTCGCGCAATGGCTGATCGGCGAAGGGCAGGTCAAGGCGCCCTACCACGTTACGCAAGGCGCGTGCCTGGGCCGGGACGGGCGGATCACGGTCGAGTCCGATGGCGAAGGCCAGGTCTGGATCGGCGGCCATACCGCAAGCCTGTTTGCCGGGACCGCAGACATCTGAACACTGCTTGGCCAATTTCCTACCAGGTAGTACCACCATGGCATCACAGCCTGGTGGTATACCCCGCATATGCAGCTTTCCCCGACGGACGGACATTTCGGCAGACTGGTGGAGCGCATCGTTGCCGGCGGGCCGGTCGTGGTGCTGTGCGCCCCTCCGGGCTTCTACAAGGGCCGGCTGGCGCAGGCGGCGGCGCGGCGCCTGCACAGCGCGGGCACGGACGGGATCGCGGCGTTCGGCCTGTGGGAACATGGCCGCGATCCGCAGGCGGCGGCCGAAGGGTTGCTGGGCGGAACGGCGCCGATCACCGTAATCGAGGAGGCCGGTGCGGCCGACGGCAGGTTACTGGCGCAAGTGCTGGACCGGATCGACCTTGAACGCGCCGGCCGCCGGGTGATCTTCACGATCCACCAGCCCGGCGATCTGCCGCTGGCACGCATGGCACTGCGGACGCCGATCGACGTGCTGGACGCCGATGCCTTGCGCCTGCGCCCGCAGGATATCGCCAGCACACTGAAAGGCTCGCTGCGCCCGGCGATCCGCGCCCGCATCCGGGCCCTGGCCGGCGACTGGCCGGTGGCGCTGGACGTGCTGACCCGCTGGGCCGCCTCCGCGCGCGAGGTGTCGGCAAGCTGGAGCGATCTCGACATCGTGCGCGAAAGTGGACTCGGCACGTTCATCGCGCAGGAAGTGCTGGCGTCGCTCACACCGGCCGAATGCGCCGCGCTGACGCATGCAAGCTGGCTCGATGCGCCCGATCTGGCGACCTTGCGAGCGATCGACAGCCAGCGGCGGGAAGACACGGTCGTCGCCGATCTCGCCTATCGCCTGAAAGGGCTGGTCGACCGGCAGGGCCAGCGCATCCACCTCCATCCCGCCTTGCGCGTCCTGCTGCGCGACGGGCCGCAGGCCGCAGGCGCGGGAGAGGACCGCGAGAGCCTGCTGCTGGCCATGGCCGACCACTATTCCGGCACGGGGCAGCTTGCCGAAGCCGCCACGCTGGCAAGGATGGCAGGCAATTCCGGCCGTATCCGCGAATATGCCGATGCGCACGGCGCGCTGCGCATCTGGATCGTCCACGGTTTTCCCGTTCTGCGCGAACTCGTCGAGAAATCCAGCGCGGAGGACGTGGCTGCCTCGCTCGTGCTGCGGATGATGGACTGCATCGTCCACCTCAAGGGCGGCCGCATCCGCGTGGCGCAGCACCTGTACGAAACGCTGGCGGCGGAAATGGCGAAGGCCGGGATCGGCTCGCCCGATCCGCTGGCGCGCGATCTGGAAATCGTGCGCGTGACGCTGCTGGTCTATGGCTGCTCGCTGGAACGGACGAACGACCTTGAACTGCTACGCGGCCTGACCGCCGAGCAGGCCGAAGACGCCGCCCTGCGCAGCTTCCTCTCGACGCTTTCGTGCATCCTCAATTCGCAGCGCGCCCGGTTCGACGTGGCGCGTGCCAGCCTGATCGACGCGCGCGCGCAGGCCAAACTCGCCGCTTCGCATTACAACGTCATGTTTCTGTTCATGCACGAAGCCGCGATCCACCTGGCCGAAGCAAGGCTCAAGCAGGCGCGTACCTGCATGTCGGAGGCGCGCCGTCACTGGCAGCAAGGCTTCGCGCATGATGTGGGCGTGGAAACGGTGATCGCCGCGCTCACCGGATCGATCGAGTACGAAGCCGGCCAATTGACGAGCGCGCGCAATTCGGTGCGCAAGTCCGCGCACAGGATGCCCGACGCCGAAGCCTGGTTCGACATCTACTTCGTGGCCTATGAAACGATGGTGCGGCTCAACCGCATCGACCATGGCCTCGGGACCACCCTACGCGCCATCGAGGACGAAGTCGGCAAGCTGCGCGCGCAAGGCCTGCCGCGCGTGGCCGATCTGGTGACGGGGATTGGCCTGTGCATCGTCGGCGAGGAAGCGATGCAGGGCAACGAAAGCCCCGTTCCGCCGGGCTGGATCGCGCCGGAACCCGGGCCGACGGCAAGCTGGCAGGAACACGAGATCTATACGCTGGCCCGCTTCTACCGGCTGCGCGCCGATGGTGCGCGGGACCAGGCCGACGCGCTTCTCGAAACCGCGCTGGAGCGCGCCGCCGCGCGCGGACTGGAGCGATCGCGGCTGCGCTTCCTGCTCGCCCGCTTCAGCGCCGCCTGCCTCGATGGCGAGGACGACCGCGCGCGCGATCTGCTGGGCGCGGCCATCGCGATCGGCGCGCGCACCGGGACCAGGCAGATATTCCGCGACATGGTAGGCCCTCTCCTCGCCACTCCGCTGGCGCGCTTGCGCGCGGAGGCCCGCCTCGACGAGGTTGGACTCGCGTTTGCGGAAACGCTTGGCAACCGGCTGCGCGACCGGGGCGGCGCCGGCGCAAGCGCCCTGTCCGAGCGCGAGCGCGAAGTGCTGCGGCTGCTGGAAAGCGGCGGTTCGGACAAGCGGATCGCCCGCCAGCTCGCCATTTCCGAGCACGGCGTGCGCTATCACCTCAAAAGCATCTACAAGAAGCTGGGCGTCCACGACCGAGTTTCGGCGATTGCCGCTGGCAGGCGGCTCGCATCCGCCTGACTACTAATCCGAGTAGTGCCGCAATCTGGCGCACTATCTCATAACTACCATGTAGAACCCTTCCCCTCCCAGCCGGGCGCGTTGCGCACCGGCCACGGCGCATGAAAGCTGTCCTCCACCAGCGGAGGGCTTCAATGCGGATTGGCGTGGATGTGGGCGGCACGAATACCGATGCCGTTCTTCTATCAGGCAGGAACGTTCTGGGGGCAGTGAAACGCCCGACCAGCAAGGACGTCAGTTCGGGCATCGCCGAGGCGATCACGGCGCTGATCTCCGAATGCGCGATCACGCCCGACGCGATCGACGCCGTCATGATCGGCACGACCCATTTCACCAACGCCTTCATCCAGCGCCGCGAACTGGTGCCGGTCTTCGCAATCCGCATCGGCTTTCCCGCCGGACGCGGCATTCCTCCGTTCACCGCCTGGCCGGAAGATCTGAAGGCCGTGGTGCGCGGCGGATCAGCGATGGTACGCGGCGGCTTCGAGTTCGACGGACGCGAAATCTCGCCGCTCGACGAGGCGGCCATCCTTGCCGCCGTCGACGAAGCCCGCGCTGCCGGCATCGGCCAGATCGCCGTCTCCTGCATCTTCAGCCAGTTGAACCCGGCGCACGAGACGCGCGCCGCCGAACTGATCGCGCAACACGCCCCCGGGATGGAAGTCTCGCTCTCGTCCGAAGTCGGCCGCGTGGGCCTGCTGGAGCGCGAGAACGCCGCGATCATGAACGCCAGCCTGCGCCCGCTCGCCGCCACCATCACGTCGGCGTTCCGGCGCGCGCTGGCCGAACTCGGCATCGCCGCGCCGTTCTACATCAGCCAGAACGACGGCACGCTGATGAGCGCCGACCACATGCAGCGCTATCCGGTGCTGACCTTCGCCGCCGGCCCCACCAACAGCCTGCGCGGCGCGGCCTGGCTGACCGGCGCGAGCGACGCGATCGTAGTCGACATCGGCGGCACCACGTCGGACGTGGGCGTGCTGGTCGCGCGCTTTCCCCGCCAGTCGACCGTGCATGTCGACGTCGGGGGCGTGCGCACCAACTTCCGCATGCCCGATATTCTCTCGATCGGTCTCGGCGGCGGCAGCCTTGTCCGCGAAACGGCGGACGGCGTCACCGTCGGGCCGGATTCGGTGGGCTTCCGCCTGCGCAGCGAGGGGCTGATCTTCGGCGGCGAAACGCTCACCACCAGCGACATCGCAGTGGCGAGCGGCCAGGCGGCGTTCGGCGATCCCGCGCGCGTGGCCCACCTGGCTCCGGCGCTGGTGGCGGAGGCGCGCGGCGCGATCGATCGGTTGATCGACGACGCGATCGACCGGATGAAGACCGCGCCCGGCGATATTCCGATGATCCTGGTCGGCGGCGGATCGGTGCTGGTTTCGGCCACGCCGCAGGGCGTTTCCGACATGATGCGCCCCGAACACGCCGGCGTCGCCAACGCGATCGGCGCGGCCATTGGCCAGGTCAGCGGCGAGATCGACCGCATCTACAACGCGCCCGACACCGCCAGCCGCGAAGCGGCGCTTGCCGACGCACGCGCGCAGGCGACCGAACAGGCCATCGCCGCCGGGGCGAGCGCCGAGACGGTGGAGATCGTCAATATCGAGGCGGTCCCGCTGCAATACCTGCCGGGCGGGGCGACGCGCGTGGTCTGCCGCGCGGTCGGCGATCTAGCGCTTGCGGAGGTACGGTGATGGTTCGCGAAATCACGCTCGACAATATCGAACACCTGGCGATCGGATCGGCCTTCCTGGGCACCGGCGGCGGCGGCGATCCCTATCTCGGCTCGCTGCTCTGCCGCGAGGCGATCGCGCAATACGGCCCCGTCCCGATCGTTCGGCCGGAGGATCTCAAGGACGAGGACAACGTGTTCGTGGCTGCCGCGATGGGCGCGCCGACAGTGATGATCGAGAAGCTGTTCTCGATCGAGGACCAGCACCGCGCCGTCGAAGTGCTGGAGCGCTTCCTGGGCCGCACCGCCACCGCGATCATCTCGGCCGAGATCGGCGGCTGCAATTCGATGATGCCGGTCGCCTACGCGGCGATGCGCGGGCTGCCGATCGTCGATGCCGACGGCATGGGCCGCGCGTTCCCCGCGCTCCAGATGACCAGCTTCAACATCGAGGGCGTGGCCTGCGCCCCGATGACGATCGCGGACGAACACGGCAACAGCGTGCTCTACCAGACGGTTACCGGCCTCAAGGCCGAGGAGCTGGCACGCCCCGTCGCCGCGGTGATGGGCGCCAGCGTGTGCATGTCGTGCTATCCGATGACCGGGGCGCAGGCGCGCCGCGCCGCCGTGCCGCTGACGCTGAGCGGCGCGATCGGGATCGGGGAAGCCATCGCGCGCAGCGGCGATCCGCGCCCGCCGCTCGACCGCCTGATCGAGGCCTTGCGCGCCCACGCCTATTATTCGGATGCCGCCGTGGTGTTCCGGGGCAAGATCACCAGCCTCGAACGCGATACCACGCGCGGCTGGGTGTTCGGCAACTGCACGATCTCCGCCATGGGCGGGGCGGAAGCAGCGGCGGGTGAGGCCCCGGAGGTCGCCGAAGTCCGATTCCAGAACGAGAACCTCGTGGTCCACGTCAACGGCGAGCTGCGCGGCATCGTCCCCGATCTCGTCACCATCGTCGATGCTGAAACCGCGCACGCCATTCCCACCGAACGGCTCGCCTATGGCCAGCGCGTCGCCGTGGTGGCGTGCAGCGCCCCGCCGATCCTCACTACGCCCCACGCGCTGGACGTGGTCGGCCCGCGTTGCTTCGGACTGGACGAGGACTACGTGCCCGTCCGCGACCTGATCCAGGATTGCGCGTGATGCGGGTACACCTGATTACCCCCGTCATCACCGAGGGCATCCGCACGCTGGACGATGTGGCCCCGCTGATGCGCGACGATCTGGTCATCACCCAGTCGCTGCTCGCGACCGGTCCGGCCTCGATCGAATGCGAATTCGACGAGGCGATGGCCGTGCCGGGGCTCGTGGTCGAGGCGATCCGGGCGGAACGCGCGGGCGCGGACGCCATCGTCATCGACTGCATGGGCGATCCGGGGCTGAAGGCCGCGCGCGAGGTCGTGTCCATTCCCGTACTGGGACCGGCGCAGACCGCGATGCATCTCGCCGCCATGCTTGGCCACCGGTTCAGCGTGGTGACGGTGCTCGATTCCGTCGTGCCGATGATCGAGAATCTGGCGAAGGTCTATGGCGTGGGCGAAAAGCTCGCCTCCGTCAGGGTCATCGACATTCCGGTGCTCGAACTGGAAGCCGCGCCCGAGCGGCTGACGACGGAACTGGCGCAGGCCTCGCTGGCGGCCGTGGAACAGGACGGCGCGCACGCCATCGTGCTCGGCTGCACCGGCTTTTTAGGGTGCGCCGAGGCCATTGCCGCAACCCTGCGCACGCACGGACACGTGCTGCCGGTGATCGATCCGGTCCCGGCCACGGTCTGCATGGCCGACGGCATGGTTCGCGCAGGGCTTGCGCACAGCAAGCGCACTTACGGCACGCCACGCGACAAGGAACTGAGGGGATACCCGGAGATAGGCATCGCTCGATACGGGGCATAAAAGGGGAAAGACGATGGGAACGAACAACATGAGGGGCGCTGGCCGGCTGGCCATCGCGATTGCCGGACTGACCGCAGGAACGCCGGCGATGGCGCAGGAGGCGCCGCAGAGCCAGGGCTTCGGCGATATCGTAGTGACGGCGCAGCGGCGCCAGGAGAATCTCCAGAACGTGCCGATCCAGGTGGCCGCGTTCTCCGAGGAGAAGATCGCCGACGCCGGCATCAAATCCACGCGCGAATTCGTCAATCTGGTGCCCAACGTCTCGTTCGACGAAAGCTTCACCTACCTCAACTCGTTCGTGGTGGTGCGCGGCGTCACGCAGATCAACAACGCGGATTCGCCCGTGGCGGTGATCGTCGACGGCGTTCCCCAGAACAGCCAGAAGCAGTTGCGGATGAACCTGTTCGACATCCAGCGGATCGAGGTTTTGAAGGGACCGCAGGGCGGCCTCTACGGGCGCAACGCGATCGGCGGGGCGATGAACATCATCACCAAGGACCCGTCCGACCACATGGAAGGCGCGCTCGATGCCAGCTATGGCCGGGGCGACGCCATCGACGTGACCGGCTCGCTCTCCACGCCGATCGGCGACGACGCGGGCTTGCGCATCGCCGGATCGTACAAGACCGACAACGGACGCATCCGCAACACCTACAGCGACAAGAACGTCGATTTCATCGACCACGACTGGGAACTGCGCGGCAAGTTCAAGGCCTCGCTCAGCGAAAACCTGAAGATCGACCTGCGCGCCTCCTACCGCGATTTCCGCGCCGGCGCGATCTATGACAGCCGGGTTCCATCGGGGCTGGCCAACGACTTCCGGCTGCCCAGCGCCAATATCGAGGGCCTGACGTTCGGCCACCTGTTCGATACTTCGGCCAAGATCGATCTCGATCTCGGCGCCGCCACGCTGACCAGCATCACCGCCTATACCGACATCAAGGAGAGCTATCGCGGCGATCTCGATTTCGGCAATCCGGTGGACAATCCCGGCGGCTTCCTGGGCCTTGGCATCCAGGCGGGGCAAGGGCAGGACCTGCGCGTCAAGCTGACCAGCCAGGAATTGCGCCTCGTCTCCAACGGCAAGGGGCCGTTCCGCTGGATTCTCGGCGGCTATTACCTGCACACCAAGCGCAGCCTGCTGACCCGCGCCTTCATCGACCTGAACGGATCGCGCGATCAGATCGACAATCCCGCGCTGGCCCTGATCCGGCTGAGCGAGGACAACAGCAACAACGCCTATGCCGTCTATGGCAACGTCGATTACGACCTGAGCGATCACCTCACCCTGTCGGGTGCGCTGCGCTACGATCGGGACGAACGGCGGCAGACCGACCTGGCATCGGGTGCCGTGCGCAAGACCAGCTTCGACAACGTCCAGCCCAAGGCGACGCTGACCTACAAGTTCAACGACCGGCAGCTCGTGTATGCGACCTACAGCACCGGCTTCCGCTCAGGCGGGTTCAACGCGCCCACGGTGAGCATCCCGGTGTTCCGCGCGGAAAAGCTGGCGAACTACGAGGCCGGCTTCAAGACGAGCTGGTTCGATCGCCGCCTGATCCTGAACGGCGCGATCTACAAGGCCGTCAGCAAGGATTTCCAGTATTTCTACATCGATGTCGCCACGGCCTCGCAGATCATCGGCAATATCGACAAGGTGCATATCTGGGGCGTGGAACTGGAAATGCAGGCGCTGCCCACCAAGGGCCTGCAACTGTTCGGCGCCATCGGCACGACCGACACCAACATCCGCAAGAACGTGGTCGATCCCGCCTCCGTGGGCAACCACACGCCCAAGACCACGACCTGGTCGATGAATGCCGGCTTCCAGTACAACCGCCCGCTGACCGAGGATTTCGGCCTGCTGCTGCGGCTCGACTATGCGCACAAGGGGCGCAAGTACTGGCAAGTGGACAACCGGCAGGTGCAGAATCCGATCAACCTCGTCGATGTGCGCGTGGGCGTCGAGAACGAACGCTGGGGCCTCTATTTCAGCGGCCGCAACATCTTCAACGAGAAGTATTACAGCGACTACAACCCGAAGGCCTATTCCGGGTCCGATACCGATATCGGGTTCCGCGCGCAGCCGGCGACCTGGGCGGTGGAAGCCAAGGTCAAGTTCTGACGCGGTCGGGCCATCGCGGCATCAGCCCGCCGCGATGGCCCGAATGTCTAGGCGGCCAGCAAGGCGTCGATCCAGCGCGCGACTTCGCCGTTCTCCCAGGTATCGGACGCCGCTCCGATCACCACTTCGGCGATCGAACGTCCCTCGATCGGGGATTCGGTGAAGGCGTTGAACAGCCAGACGCCGTGTTCCCGCGCGAACGCCGCGTGTCTTTGGTGCAGATCGGCGGTCGTTCCCGGCAGCAGCAGCTGAAAGCTGTTCGCGTGGGGAATGACCGGGTGAACGATGACGCGCCCGTCGGAATCCAGCACCCCGGCCAGGTCGCGCGCGCGGCGGACATATTCGGGCATGCGGGCCAGATGCTGATCGATGCCCGCCAGCGCCGAGAGCGCCTGCGGAAAGGCCGTCGCGAGGTTGCCCGCAAAGCGCGTTTTCCAAGGAGCGAGGCGCCGGATGAAGGCGTCATCGCCAACCAGCGCCGCGCCGCCCAGACCGCCCAGGCCCTTGTAGAAGGACACATAGACCGTGTCCGCGAGATCGGCGAGTTCGGTCAGCGCGACATCATACCCCGCCGCCGCTTCCCACAGCCGTGCCCCGTCGAAATGCAGGGGAACGCCCTCTTCGCGGCACCACGCGGACATCGCCCGCAGTTCGTCCAGCGGCGGCAGCAAATAGCCTGACCGGCGCAGCGGCAGTTCGACGACCACCGCCGCCAGCTTCTCCTCCACGGCTTGCAGCGCGGCAAGGTCGAACGGTTGATAGCGGCCAAGGCGGACGGCCTTCAGGCCGGCCACACGTTCGAGCCCGTCCCCTTCGTCCGACGCGATATGCCCCTGCGGATGGATCGCGACCGTTTCCGTCCCACGCGCTTCGGCGTGGACGCGCAGCGCGCAGTATTGCGCGGTCATGCCCTTGATGAAGAACCGCGCGGCCGGCTTGCCCAGCAGCGCCGCCGTGCGCTCTTCGAGCCGAGCTACCGCGCCGCCGGCGCCATAGACGTCCGCGGCCTCGTCCTCGGGCGCATAGTCGGCCAGCGCGAGAAGCTGTTCGCGTGGTCCGGAGAAGCCGTGGTAGGACAGCGAGCGTGTGCAGGATTTCCTGATATCGTGATCGTTCATGCCGCAATCGTAAGGACTTGAGCCTCTGCCGCAAGGCAAGGCGCCCCGTCAGGCAAACGGTTCGTCGATTGCCCGCGAAGGCTCGGTAAACCAGCGCGCGCCGTGATCGGTGACGTGGAAATGATCCTCCAGCCGCACCCCGAACCGGCCCGGCACCACGATCATCGGCTCGTTGGAAAAGCACATGCCGGGCTGAAGCAGCGTCTCGTCTCCGCGCACGAGATAGGGCGCTTCGTGGACCGACAGGCCGATGCCGTGGCCGGTGCGATGCGGCAGGCCGGGCAGGCGGTAGTCTGGACCCAGTCCGTGCCGTTCCAGCACCGCCCGCGCCGCCGCGTCGATCGCGGCGCAGGGTACGCCGGGGCGGACGGCATCGAACGCCGCGCGCTGTGCCTCCGCCTCGATGTCCCAGATCCGGCGCTGCTCGTCATCCGCCTTGCCGAAGACGTAACTGCGGGTGATGTCGGAATTGTAGCCTTCCACCGCGCAGCCGGTGTCGATCAGCACCATGTCGCCTTCGCGCAGCTCGTCGTCCTGCGGCAATCCGTGCGGGAAGGCGGTGGAAGCGCCGAACTGGACGATGCAGAACGTGCTGCCGGCACTGCCGATCGCCTTGTGCGCGGCATCGATGAACCCGCGCACGGCGCTGGCGCGGATACCGGGTGCGAGAACACGGGCCGCGCGGCGCTGGACCTCCAGCGTCATCCGCTTGGCTTGCCGCATCAACGCGAGTTCCGCGTCGGACTTGATCGCCCTACACCCATCGATGATCGGCGTAGCATCCATGATCGATGCCGAGGGCGCGGCCAGCCTGATCCGCTCCGCCATGCCGAACGGCAGCGCCGGATCGATCGCCAACCGCTTGGCCCCGGCTTCGCGCAGGATCGCGGCGACCAGCGCGGAAGGGCTTTCGTGCTCCTCCCACAACCGCAGATCGACATCCATGGACAGGATCGCCTCAAGGGAACCCCGCTCAAACGCCGGACAGACGATGTAGGGCTTGCCGCGCGGCGTCAGCACCATCGCCACCAGCCGCTCGATCATGCCCCACCCGATTCCGGTGAAGTAGGAGAGGCTGAGCCCTGCTCCCACCAGCAGCGCATCCGCCCCGGCAACGACCATGGCCGCGCGGGCACGCTCGATCCGGGCCTGCCGCTCCGCCAGCGCGATCGCGGGCGCGCGATCCGCCCACGGCCGGATCGCGGCCAGTTCGGCGGCGATGGTTGAACCGCCGATCATGCCGCCGGATCGAACCCGTAATCGCGCCGCGCCTGCTCCGGCGTGACGTAGCCATCGCGCAGGTCTGCCAGCAGGCGGGATCGATCGCGTTTCATGGGATCACCATAGCCCCCGCCCGTCGCGCTGACGAGCCGGAAGGTCTCCCCTTCCACGGCCCGCGCGCCGGTGACCATAGAATAGGTCTCCACCGAGCCATCGCGGCGCAGGATTTCGGCACGGTTGGTGGAGCCTTCGCCACCGCCGGCCAGCCCCCAGGGGCGCGATGTGGTGCGCGTGGCGGAATAGGTGAGAAACGCTTCCTTCGCCGTCACGCGATAATCCAGCACCACGCCCTTGCCGCCGCGATACTCGCCCGCGCCGCCGTCCTCGGCGTGCAAGGCATACTGGTCGATCTCGAAGCCATAACGGCTTTCGGCCAGTTCGATGGGGATGTTGAACGTTTCGCCGTTCGCCGCGCAGAACTGGCCTGCGTCGCCATCATGATCGATGCCCGCGCCCCAGCCGCCCACCAGCGGCTCGCCCATCACGAACAGGTCTTCCGTCCCCGGCAGCAGTCCGGAAATGAACGTGGCGCCCACAGTGCGCTGGTGACCCACCGGCAGCTTGTGCGGCATCAGCGGGGCCAGCGCCTTCCACATGACCTCGATCGCGCCCAGCAGCGATTCATAGTAGATGGAAACCGGCGCCGGGCTTTTCGCGGACAGGATCGTGCCTTCCGGGCAGATCACCTCCAGCGCGCGGAAACAGCCGCCGTTTGCCGGAATCTCGGTATTGGTGACCGCCTTGAACGTGCAGCGCACCCCGGTGATGAGGCCGGCGTAGGACAGGTTGATCGGCCCCGGCGCCTGGCCGCTGGTGCCGGTGAAATCGGCGACCATCCGGTCGTCGGTGATCGTCACCTTCACCTTGATGACGAACGGGCCATTGCCGTGCCCGTCCTCTTCCACCACGTCCTCGGCGGTGAACACGCCCTTGGGCAGCTTCTTCAGCTCCTCGCGCGTCATGCGCTCGCCATAATCGAGCAGCGAATCCATCGCCGCGAGCAGATCGTCGCCCCCGTATTTCGCGGCGAGTTCGACGATCCGCCGCCCACCCACGCGGCAGGCGGCGACGCCCGCGTGCATGTCGCCGATGGTGCTGTCGGGCAGGCGGACGTTGGTGCGGATCATCTCGACCAGCGCCTCGTTCATGCGGCCTTCGTCGAACAGCTTGAGGAAGCGCAAGTGCAGCCCTTCCTGGAAGATGTCGGTCGATGCGGTGGTCGCGCTGCCGGGATAAGTGCCCCCCACTTCGGTCCAGTGCGCCTTGTTGACGGTCCAGGCGATCAGCCGGCCATCGACGAAGACCGGATAGAGGATCACCACGTCCGACAGGTGCGTGCCCCCGCCTTCGTAGGGCGAATTGGTGACGAAGATGTCGCCCGGCCTGATCCGGTCGAGCGGCCAGTGCTCCAGCGTACTCTGCACGGCGGTATCGAGCGTGGCGAGGAAGCCGGTCACGCCGTTGCCCTGCGCCAGCAGGTTGCCGCGCGCGTCGGTCGCACCCACGGCGAAGTCCGTCGTCTCGTAGATGATCGGGCTCATCGAGGTGCGGATCATCGCGTTGAACATCTCGTCGCCCAAAGCCACGAGCGCGTCCTTGATGATTTCCTGGGTGAAGGGATCAGTGCTCACGGGCGCGCTCCTTCGGGCTGGGGAAGATGGACATGGTAGTTGCCAAGGCGATCGACTTCGGCGCGCGCGCCCGGCGGCAGCGGCAGGGTAACGGCCGGCTCCTGGATCACCGCCGGGCCGGACAGCGCCATCCCCGGCTCCAGCCGCAGCCCGTCATAGATCGTCGCGTCATGAACGCCATGCGTGTCGAAATCGACGCGCCGCGTGCCCTTGACCGCGTCCGCCAGGGTCAGACCGGTCACCGCCCGCTCGGCAAGGTCGGGCTTGTCGACCGGCAGGGTGGCGACAAGATGGAAGTTGACGAGCTGCACCGCCGCGTCGAGCCGGTAGGTAAAGCGCTTCTCGTGCGCCTCGTGGAACGCGGCGATCGCGGCTTCCACCGGTGCATCGCCATCGAGCGGGAAGGCTATGCCGACGGTATGTTCCTGCCCCACATAGCGCAGGTCCGCCCGGTATTCGAACAGCGGCGCGCGATCGCCCGCTTCGCCGGCGAAATCGCGCAGCGCCTCCGCCTCGATTTCGGCGAAGATGGCGCGCACGGCGTCGATGCTGCGGGGCGCGAGCGGAGTCAGCCGGGTGCGGATGTAGTCGCGCCGCAAGTCGGTCAGCAGCATCCCCCAGGCCGAGAACACGGAGGAGTTCACCGGGATGATCACGCGCGGCACCTTGAGCTCTTCGGCCAGCGCCACCGCGTGCATCGCCCCGCCGCCGCCGAAAGCCATCAGCGCGAAATCGCGTGGATCGTAGCCCTTGTTGGTGGAAACCAGGCGCAGCGCGGTGGTCATGTTGGCGTTGGCGATGCGGATCACCCCGCGCGCCAGTTCCGCGCGGCTGAGCCCGAGCTGGTCGCACAGCGGCGCGAAGGCGGCATCCACCGCCTGCCAGTCCGGTTCCACCTCCCCGCCGACGAAGCTGGCCGAATCGATGCGGCCCAGCAGGAGATTGGCGTCGGTCGTGGTCGGACGGGTGCCGCCGCGCCCGTAGGCTGCCGGCCCCGGGCGCGCGCCGGCCGATTGCGGCCCGACATGGAGCTTGCCGCCGGCATCGACCCACGCGATGGACCCGCCGCCGTTGCCGATCTCGACGATTTCGGAAACGGGCGTCTGCACCGGATAGCCGGGCGACTTGCCGTCGCGCTCGATGTAGTAGTCGGTCGAGACCTTGATCTGACCGCCCTCGATCAGCGTGCATTTGGCCGTGGTGCCGCCGATGTCGAGCACGATCAGGTTCGGCTCGCCGATCGCCCGGCCGACATGGGCGGCGGCGTAGATGCCGCTGGCAGGGCCGGATTCGACCATGGTGATCGGGTTCGCCTTGGCCGCGGCGGCGGTGGCGATGCCGCCGTTGGACTGCATCATGTAAGGCTTCTGGGCAAAGCCGCCGTCGGCCAGCCGCTGTTCCAGCCGCTCGATATAGCGCCGTGCGATCGGCGAGACATAGGCGGACAGGACCGTGGTGTTGGTCCTTTCATATTCGCGCCATTCGCGGCTCACCTCGTGGCTCGCCAGCACGGCCACGCCGGGCCAGGCCGCGCGGATCGCCTTCACCGTGCGGCGTTCGTTTTCGGGATTCACATAGGCGTGGAGAAAGGCCACCGCGATCGCCTCGACGCCTTCCGCCCGAAAGAAATCGAGCAGCGCGGGCAACGGCGCGAGGTCGACCGGCTTGACCAGATCGCCCCGGAAATTGCTGCGTTCCACCAGTTCGGCTCGCAGGTAGCGGTCCACGAACGGCCGGGGCTTGCGGAAGTTGAAGTTGAACAGGTCCGGCCGGTTGCCCCGCGCGATCTCGATCACGTCGCGGAAGCCCGCCGTGGTGATCAGCGCGGTCTTCACGCCCTTGCGCTCGGTCAGCGCATTGATCACGACGGTGGAGCCGTGAGCGAAGAAATCGAGCGCGGCGGGGGAAAGGCCTGCCTTGGCCATGGCGTTCATCACGCCCTGTTCGAATTCGGGCGGGGTTGTGTCCGCCTTGGCCACCTGCACCGCTCCCGGGCGGCCGGTCTCGGGATCGACGGGATAATAGACCAGGTCGGTGAAGGTGCCGCCGACATCGCTTGCTGCACGCACAGGAAGTTCTCCGGTTGGGCCTGTGGCCAGGCCCCGGTGGGAAGGGATCAGGGAAAGTGCGGCGCGGTCAGGCGCGGGGCACGATCACGGTGTTGCCGATCGGCGGCGGCCCGGCGAACAGGCCGCTCGCCGCCAGCCGTTCCTCGCCGGGTGGGGCCATGCTGTAGAGCCGGCTCGGCTTCCATCCGAACTGCACCTTGGCGAGCGCCGCAGCTTCGGTCGCCTTGTAGCAGGCATAGACGGCATCGACGATCGGGATGCCGAACTCCCGCTGCAACTGCGCATAGAAACCGAACTCGATGGTGCAGCCCAGGATCACCGCTTCGGCCTTGTCGATCTCCACCGCCTCGCGCACCGCGCGGCGGATGGCGTCCTCGGTGGCGGCCGTATTCTGCTGGAATTCATCGACGTGGCGGCCGATCGTGCGGAACGAGGCCAGCCGGTCATGATAGCCGTAGTGGCGGATGCGATCTTCCATCTGCACCTTCCACTTCTCGACGCCGATCACGACCGAGAAGCGGTTGGCGAGGTTGGACACGATCTGGAGCGCCGACTGGCACGGCGCGCAGACCACGGCATCGCCGGAAATCTCGCGCGCCTCGTCCAGCGCGGTGTCGTAGAAGCAACCGATGGCATAGCCATCGAAGCCATGGGTCGCGGCATAGCGCGCGATCGCCGTCACCGGAAACCAGATGCGGCTTTCGAACACCCGCCATTCCAGGTTGGTCAGCGCGACCGGCTCGGGAATGGCGAGCGAAACGACATGGACTTCGGCATTGGGCAGTTTGACGCGGCCGATCAGGTCGGCGATCGGCGCGTCATAGCCCGGCTGGTTGATCGGATTGACCCAGAGGATCCTGAGCGGCGCCGTGGCCGGCGCCTCGCGGTGATGGGCGATCGCGGTCATGTCCTCTCCCTCAGAAGCTCGTCCGCAGCTCGAAGCCCCAGGTGCGCGGCGAAGCCGGCTGGACGAAGCCCCCGCTGACGAACTCGGCGTTGTACTTCTTGTCGCCAAGGTTGCGGACGAACCCGGTCAGACTCCACTTGCCGCTGGCGTCCTCCAGCCCGGCATGAAGGTTGACGAGCTGGAAGGAAGACCGCGCCGTGGCGTTTTCCGGGTCCCAGTACTGCTTGCCGTGGTGTTCCATCTCGCCCCGCGCGAAGACGTTGAGGCCATCGGACACCGGGAAGCGGTATTGCGCGCCGATCGATCCGCTGTCGCGCGGGATATAGGGTGCCCAGTTGCCGACATCGGCGGGATTGAACGTGAACTTCTTGATCCGGCTGTGGGTGTATCCGTAGTTGGCGTAGAGGTCCAAGCCCTTGACCGGGGTGAAGGCCACCTCGATTTCCCCGCCGTAGAGATCGACCTTGTCGACGTTGACGAGGATCTGCGCGCCCACCGCGCCCACGAACACGAAGTAGAACGGATTCTTGTCGGCGGTGTAGAACGCGGTGCCGTTGATGCGCAGGCGGCCGCCGAGCAGCGTCGCCTTGAAGCCGGCCTCGGTCGTTTCCGCGCTTTCCTGCCGGGCAAGATCGAAAGCGCCGGGGAGGTTGGCGGCGGAGGCGGCGCCCGCCTGGTTGAACTGGCCCGACCGGAAACCGATGCCCCAGTCCGCGAACAGCGTGAGGTCCGGGCTGGCCTTGTAGTTCAGCGTGACCTTTGGTTGCGCCTTGCTGAAGTTGGCGACGCGCGAGCAGGCAGTGGTGGCCGCCACCGTGCAGCCGGCGGGAACGCCCGCGCTGCTCAGCGGATCGATCATCTGGTGGCGATGATCGTGATCGTAGCGGAACGCGACGGCGGCTTCGAGCTTGTCGGTGAGGTCATAGGCAACGTTGCCGTAGAAGGCATAGGCGGTGTTGCGGTTGTTATCAGCGAGGAACGACAGCGTGGGGTTGATCGGATTGCTGTACTGCGGCGCCTTGTAGATGCTGACGATGCCCTGCCCGTTGTCCTGCCCCGTCGTGGTCGAGATGAACCGGCGGGTGCCGAGGATGTAGGCACCGATCATCCAGCGGAAGCGGCCGCCATCGGGCGATGCGATGCGCAGGTCGTTCTGCCAGGCCTTGACGGTTTCGTACTGCGTCTGCGTGCCGTCGGTGCCGAACACGTTGCGGCTGGCGGTGTAGGGGAACTGATCGCCTTCGAGGTATTCCTTGATGTTGATGTAGGAGAGGACATTGGTGATCGTGCCCCAGTCCGCCTTGTTCTCCAGCTTCAGCGAAACATCCGTCAGCTCGCGGAAATTGCGGCCCCGGTTGTTGGCGCAGAACCGGCGGCTGACGCGGTCGGCATCGGGCGCGGGACCACCGAAGGGATTGGCCGGATCGAGGAAGCACGAGGTATCTGAGGCGAACTTGGCGCCCTGATACTGGAACTGATCGCCGATCGCGTTGGTATGGCTGTAGCTCGCGCGCAGGTCAGCGGTCAGCGTATCGGTCAGGAACGCTTTCAACTGGCCGCGCACGTTGCGATCATGCACCCAGTCGACCGTCTGGTTGAGATGGTCGTTGCGCAGCAGGCCGCCGAAGTTGCGCGCGCTGCCGGCCAGGCGGAACAGCAGCTTGTCCTTGACGATCGGCCCGCTGACCGAGACCTCGCCGCGATAGTCGTTGCCGTTGCCGGCGGAAACCTGCGCGTCGAGATGGAAATCGTTGGTCGGCTGCTTGGTGGTGACGATGATCGCGCCACCGATCGCGTTGCGCCCGTAGAGCGCCCCTTGCGGGCCGCGCAGCACTTCGATCTGCTTCACGTCGAACAGGTCGCTGGTGAACTGGCGCGCGGAAATCTGCTGGATACCGTCGGTCACCACCGCGATCGGGCTTTCGCCGTTGCGGACCTGCGAAATGCCGCGAATGGTCACGAACGAATTGCCCGCGCTCTGCGACTGGACGATCGAGATATTGGGCGTGATGCCGATGAAGTCCGCCACGCCCTTCACCCGTGCATCCTCCAGCGCCTGGCTGGAAAAAGCGGTGACGGACAGCGGAGCCTGCTGCAGCGCTTCCAGGCGGCCGCGCCCGATCACGACGATCTGGCTGGGATCGGCAGGCGCGGCAGTCGCCTCTTCCGCCGGCGGTTGCTGCGCGTGCGCCACGCCGGCGGCGGACAGGACGAGCGCCGAGGCGCAGGCGGACAGGCGTATCGTGCTACGAACGGACATTGGACCCCCCTTGGTCGGATTTGTGTCTCTTCCGGCAAGGTCCGTCATCGGGCGGTCACGAACAAGCTGCCCCGGAGAGTAGCTACCCATCGGTGGAGGCGGCGGCGGACCTACCCGAACGGGGAGGTCCGGCGGCGGGCGGAGAGTCAGGCGCGGGAGGACCAGCCGGTGTCGCGCAAGGCAGACAGCGCGTGGGCGCGACGGTCCACGCCCAGCTTGGCGAAGATGTTTTTGAGGTGGAATTTGACGGTGTGCTCGGTCATGTCGAGCGCGCGGGCGATTTCCTTGTTGGTCAGCCCGCGCGAAAGCTCGGCGACGACTTCCTGCTCGCGCGCGCTGAGCACCGCGATCGGGCTGTCGTCCGCCGGACCGGCCTCGGCCAGGCGCTCGTCGATGGAGGACAGGAACGAGGCCTCGACGGGATTGCCGCCGCCGTCCCACAGCGCGCGCTTGAGCCGGCGGATCAGCGGCGCGAGTTCGGGCTGCTCGAAGAACGGCAACGCGATCCCTTCACCGGCAGCGCGCTCCACCGCCTCACGCAAATGGCCCATGGCGTCGTCCGGCCGCCGGCCCAGCGCGGCGATGCGCGCCAGCAGCAGATGCGCGCGCACTTCATAGGGACGCGCGCCGATCGCCCGGGCACAGGCAAGCATGTCGCCCGCCCGTTCGCGCGCCTGCGCCGGATCGCGGATCGCCAGCCAGGTTCCCAGTGCGAACGCCACGTCCACACCGGCGCGCCAGTGGACGGGATTGTCGCGCCAGATGCCGAGGGGGAAACGGACGGCGAGGTGTTCCGCCAGCGGCTGCGCCTGCGCTGTCTCGCCCGCCGCACCATGGCGCAGCAGGCGCTGCGCCTGGACGATGCTCGCCAGCCGCTCCAGCCCGCGGGCGCGGGTCAGCGCATCGCCATCGGCAATCACGCGGTCCATGGCCGCGCTATCCTGTGCCAGCCAGGCAAGGCGGAAGCGGCTATCCAGCCCGGCGGCATAGATTTCGAACCAGCCATCGTAATCACAGACGTGGCGGAACGCCTCGTCAAGCTCCTGCGCGGTCATCGTCAACCGCCCGTCGCCCCACAGCTCGACCAGCGCCAGCAGCGTCTCGGCCAGAGCCTTCAGGCCGCTGTCTGCGCCGAAGTTCTCGACCGCCATCGCCTTCGCGCGCTGGAGATAGGCGGTGGCGCTACGCAGTTCGCCGCGATAGGCGCACGACAGGCCCGCGTGCAGGAAGCAGTAGTTGAGGCCCAGCACCGAATTGACCGAGCGCATCGCGCCCATCGCCTGCCGTGCAAAATCCTCCGCCCTCGCAAGCTGGCCCGCGCACAGGCTGGCTACCGCCCCCGCGCAATCGAGCACGCCGCGCGTCAGTCCGTCGGCATCCGGCATCCGCTGCCGCATCGTCTCGAAGAACGACAGGAACGGCACGTCGACGGTATTGTCCTCGTAGGTGCGGATCAGGACGTTGATGTTGAGGGTATCGCGCTCGTAATCGTTCAGGAGGCTCCAGTCCCCAGCGGGCCAGTCACCCGCCGGCGCACCCGGATCAAGGGCCACCAGATCGAACGTCGATCGCGCCTCGCGCAGCAGACCCATCTTGAGCTTCACGTAGGCTTCGGCCAGCAGCAGGCGCGGGTGCGACAGACGCTCTGCCGGAGGAATGAAATCCAGCAGCTGGTTGAGCTGTCCCATCCCGCCGAACAGCACCAGCCGCCAGCCGCCCGCCTGCTCCACCAGTTCGGCGCAGCGCGCGAAATCGCCGGCCAGGCTGGCGTGGCGCACCGCCTCGTCCAGCAGTCCCCGCCGTTCGAATGCTTCCGAGGCGCGCAAGTGCAGCGCGGGCACCGCCGTCGGCCTGCGCTGGCGCAACTGCGCCTGGAGATAATCGGCGAAGAGATGGTGATACCGATACCAGATCGCGTCAGCATCGAGTGGCGTCAGCAACGATTGCAGCGGCTCCAGCTGCTCCATGATCCGCCAGCTGTCGTCACGCCCACGCAAAGCATCGGTGATCTCCACGCTGAACCGTTCGAGGATTGAGGTTTCCAGCAGAAAATCGACCGCCTCCTCGGTCAGCCCGCGCAGGACCTGATCGGAAAGGAAACTCCACAAATGCCCTCCCCGCGTTGCCAGCCGGCCCAGAGCGGGCGCACCGGAGGCCTGCCCCTGGCCCTGCAAGGTGATCAGGCGGGCAAGCTGCAGCGCCACCGGCCAACCCTCGGTCCGCTCCGCCAGCGCGTCGCGATCGGCTTCGGCCAGACCGACATCGAGCACCTGCCGCGATTCCGACGGCGTGAAGCGCAGCATGTCGCTAGTGATCTCCACCGCCGCGCCGCTGCCCAGCAGGCGGTGCAGCCCGATATCGGGGCGGCGGCGCGTGCTCATCAGCAGGCGCGTGCCTTCGGGCAGCAGCGCGATCCACTGCCCAAGGAACCCGTCGAGCGGCTGGGCGGACGCGCGGTGATAATCGTCAAGAATCAGCGTGACCGGCGCGCCGCTGCCGGCTAGGCGCGCGTTCAATTCGCGCACCGCGCTGTCGATGGTGATCTCGGTCAGGCCCCGGTCGGCCTGCGCCACCAGATCGCCCACGTCGACATCGGCGCTTTCCAGCGCCCGGATCACCCCGATCATGAAGCGGCGCACGTCCGCATCGCCCTCGTCGAGCGTCAGCCAACCCACGCGCCCGCCGGCGTCGCGCAAGTGATCGCGCCATTGTGACAGCAGCGTGGTCTTGCCGAAGCCGGCCGGCGCGGTCAGGAGAACCAGGCGGCTCGCCGCCACCGATCCCAGCGCGGTCATCAGCCGGGCGCGGTGGACCACGCTCGACGGCATGCGCGGCACTTCCAGCTTGAGCTGGAGCATCCGCTGGGCGTCACTGGCGGTTCCGGTGCTGGGCATTCCCCCTCGACGCTGGCCGGATGGCCCCGCGCCATCCCTGCTTGCCGCCGCATAGTGTGCCGCCCCGCGCTCCGGCGCAACCTCCCCTTCCCGTGGCGGCGGCAGCGGCGTCACGGCCCGTCGCGCCGGACCAGCGACAGTGGCCAAAGCGAGGTCTGGAGGTAGGCGCCGTCCAACGGCGTGGCATGCCCGGTCAGTGCCTGCAGCAGGAGCGTCCCCGCCTCCCCCTCCAGCCAGCCGCCCATCGCGACCGTCCGGTTCCGCGCGTCGTCGCAAGCGGTGATCGCCAGCGCGCACCGGTCGCTTTCCTCCGCCTGCCCGTCCAGATCGGCAAAGCCGGTTATGGCGATTTCGCGCCCGTCTTGCTCCAGAAAACCGTCCACCAGCGCGACGCGCCCACCCGGTTCGGCCAGCACGCGGAGGGCGAGCCGCATGCCGTCCGCGCCGCTCCAGACGCCCGACGCCGGATGGGGAACGGCCACCCCCGCCGGCGGCAGCCCGGCATAGGGGGTATTCGAAGTCCTGCGATAGGTGAGCTTGTCACAATAGAGGCCGGGGCCGCACAGACCCGGAAACTCCCCGGATGCCACGAGCAGATGATTGACCGTCACCTGCGCTCCGCCATCCTGGCCATGATACTGACCGGCCATCGCCGACGCCCAGTGCCAGCTCGGATCGGCAGGATCGTCGCCGACCGACCGCCAGGCGATCGCAAGGGCAAGCGGCTGGCCGTTCCCGCCGGAAGCGGCCCTGCCCTGACGGCCGGTCACGAGGTAGCGGCCCGTCGATCCGGTGGTCGATTCATAGATGCCCCAGATCGCGCCGCTTCCCGCAGGCTTCTCCTCCACCGCGAGGATCATGCGCGAGCCGTACTCGTTCTCCCAGACGCCTGCGACCGCCACTCTGCCATCCCGTCATCACCAACCGGGCGAACTATCGCAGGCGCCAGAGGGGAAACCAGCTACCCGGACGAGTAGGTCGCCGCTATCGAGCGGTCTGAAAGGATCTCGCATGAAGAATACGATGCACGCCGGCCTTGCCGCAATCGCCGCGCTGGCGCTGCTCCTGTCGACCGGGGTCGCGCTGGCCGCAGCGCCCGGGCGCGGGAACGACGATACGCAGGCCGCCAACATCCGCGCCCTGTTGCAGAACGATCCGGTGGTACCGACCGTCGCGCCGCGCGGCGCGGACGTCACGATCGTGCTGTTCTCCGACTACCAGTGCCCCTACTGCAAGCAGATCCACCCGGTGATCCAGCAATTGCTCCGCGAAGACCGGAAAGTGAAGGTCGTCTATCGCGACTGGCCGATATTCGGGGCGGGATCGGTCGAAGCCGCCCGCACGGCGATCGCCGCGAACTATCAGGGCAGGCACGCTGCGTTCAACGATGCCATGATGCAGACGCCGGGGCGGATCACCTCGCAAGGCGTGCGCGCGGCAGCCGATCGGGCCGGGATCGACTGGAACAGGTTGCAGGGCGACCTTGCGATACACGCAAAGGATATCGACGCCGCCATCACGCGTACCAATCTCTATGCCACGGTGATGGGCCTCAAGGGTACGCCGGGCATCCTTGTCGGCCCCTATCTGATCCCCGGCGCGGTCGACATCGCGAACCTTCGGCGCGTGGTGGCCAGAGCGCGCACCAATCCGACGGGCGCGTGACCGGGACGGCCCGGTTAGCCCCTGTGCCGGCCCAGAAACGCATGGAACAAGGCCGGCCATTGCCCCGCCGGCGCGTTTGCGGGGCCGATGCCGAAGCCATGCCCGCCTTCCTCGAACAGGTGCGCTTCCACCGGCCGTCCCACGCCCCGCATGGCATCCAGGAACAGCGTCGTGTTCTGATAGGGAACCGCGGCGTCATCGAGGGCGTGAACCAGCAATGTCGGCGGCGTATCGGCGCCGATATGCTGCGCAGGCGAGCGGCGGGCGATCAAGGCCGGCTCCGGCACGGGGCCGAGCAGTGTCTGCGCGGAAAGCGCATGCGTATAAGGCGGCGTCACGGCGATGACGGGATAGATCAGGCCGGCGCAGCTCGGCACCGGGTCTAGCTCGTCCGCGGCATCGCGCGCGTCATAGACCGCTTGCCTGCCGCTGGTGATGAGCGAAGCCGCCAGATGTCCGCCGGCGGAAAATCCCACCACGGCAACGGATTGGTCGATGCCGAAGTGCGCCGCCCGCGACCGGATGAGGCGCATGGCCCGCTGCGCATCCTGCAGCGGCACGTCCCAGCGATCGGCCCAGCCTTCGCCCGGCAAGCGATAGACCAGCACGAACACCGTGTAGCCCAGCCCCGTGAACACCCGCGCAACGTCCAGTCCCTCGTTGCGGCTCGACACGAAATTGTATGCACCGCCCGGGATCGCCAGCAGGGCGCGACCATTGCCTTTCTGCGGACGGAACACCCGCATTTCGGGCCGGATCACTCCGGTGATGAACGTGGGATCAAGCGTGGCGGACTTCGTCGGCGCCAGCTTCGGCGCGCCGGGTGGTGGTCCTTCCCAAAGCGGCAGTGACGGCGCCGCCAGCCATTCGGCCGATAACTGGCCCGCACCCTGCGGGATCTTCAGGGCTTCCCTGGCGGCTTGCACCGGCACGTTCGTCAGCAACATTCCACTCCCAAGCAGCACCTGCCTGCGGTTGATCGGCCAGTCCATCACACTCTCCCGCAACAGGCAGTCCGGAGGCGCTTCACACACTCCTTGCCTTCCAACCATAGCCCGCGACGGACAGAACCGCCCGGCGCGCCGCCAATCGGCCATGCCTGCCACTGACGACCGCGTCCGCCAACCTCTCAAGTCCGGTATCATTCCATGAAAATGCACAATTGCGTAATCGATTGCTCTATCCTAGGATCGGCCATGCGGTTTGACCAGCACGAATTGCCAATAACAAGGAAAGGGGAAATTTCGGGACTTTCAGGACGGGCATAAACGGAAGCCGCGTGCTTCCGGCGGCGAAGCAAGCGCCATTCGTGAATTTTAGTGTAACGTTTACGCGGGGACCGTTCCTCGCCAGATCAAGCGAGAGGAATGCTCCAGTATGGCGACCTTGGTCACCGCAAACGGCAATCGTGGTATGCCCGAAGCCACCCTGTGGACTGCCGCCGACCTCTCCTCGCTCGCACGGACACCCGACAACACCATCCCGGCTTTCACTCTGGACGAAACCGCGCGCGCGCCCGGCTTCGACCTGTGGGACATGTGGCCGGTCGAACGGGCTGATGGCTCGCTTCCGCGCTTCGACGGCGCCGCGCTGTGGATGGTGCTGACCGCGCCGGCGGGGGAGGATCCGGACGCGCGCCATGCCATCGCGCGCATTCATCTTGCCAGCGAGAAGGGCGGTCGCTGGACCCTGCATCAGCCGGTGTTTCCCGATGGCTTTACGCCGGGCGATCGGGAATGGTCGGGCTCGGCCGTTCTCGACGAGGCAGCCGGGTTGCTCACCGTCTATTTCACCGCCGCCGGGCGGCGCGGCGTCACCCCGCCCAGTCTGGAACAACGGCTGTTCGCGGCGCAATGCGGGTTCGAAGCGCTGGATGGCACGTTTGCGCTATCCTGCTGGTCCGGGCTGACGGAAGTCATCATCGCGGACGACCGGCACTACAGGGTCGCAAACCAGACGGAAGGCCGGGCGGGAGAAATCCTGGGCTTTCGCGACCCCGGATTCTTTCGCGATCCGCGCGGCGGCGGAGACTTCCTGTTCTTCACCGGATCATGCGCGCGTTCGTCCTCGCGCTGGACCGGCGTCATCGGGGTCGCCACGGCGCGCGAGGGCGCAACCTCCGGCTGGACCTTGCTGCCGCCGGTGCTCAACGCGGCCGGGCTGAACAACGAGCTGGAACGTCCGCACATGCGCGCGGTGGATGGCCTTTACTACCTGTTCTGGTCGACGCAGGGCAAGGTCTTCGCCGAGGACGGCGCGGCCGGGCCGACCGGTCTTTATGGCGCGGTGGCGCCGACCCCGCTGGGACCGTTCACGCTGCTCAACGGGACGGGGCTGGTTGCGAGCGTACCCGAGCAATGCCCCGCGCAGGAATACAGCTGGTGGGTCATGAACGATCTGCAGGTGATCGGTTTCGCCGATTATCCGGGCATCGACGACATGGCGTCGATCACAGAGGCCAGCCAGCGCCGAGCCCATTTCGCCGGCTATCCCGCGCCGTTCTTCCGGGTCGCGCTGGATGGCGCGACATCGCGGGTCATTGCCTGAGCGACAACGGTCTGGGCGATACTGGCCCGTTCAGCTCGATCCGCGCACGATCAAGCGGGGCTCGATTTGCTGCGATGCGGTTTCTTCTCCGCCGATGCGCCGCAGCAGGGTTTCAGTCAGCAGCTGCGCGCCGTGGCGCAATTGCTGGTCGATGGTGCTGAGCGGGGGCGACATATGCTCGCCGATCGGCAAGCCGTCATAGCCGATGACCCGGACGTCGTCCGGCACGCGCCGCCCCAGATCGCGCAACGCGCGGATGACGCTGATCGCGGTGACGTCGGAACCGGCGACGATTCCGTCCGGCATCTCCGACAGGGTCTCAAGTTTCTGCCTTACATCCGCGTAGGCGGCATCGGGCTCGAAGTGCGTCGGAAGTTCCTGCAACGGGGGCAGACCCGCTTCCAGCACGGCCATGCGGGCGCCATCGATGCGTTCACCAAACTCCGAGCCTTCCACCGGCCCGGCATAGGCGATGCGGCGGCAACCGCGCTCGACGAGGTGCATGGCCGCCAGCCGCCCGCCCAGACGGTTGTCCGATCCGATCGAACAGTGATGCTGGCCCGGCGAATGGCCGCCCCACACCACCATCGGGCGATAGCGGCGCGAAACGGTCTCGATGATATGGAACTGGTCCGACTGGCCGACGACGATGATCCCGTCGACCCGGCCGCTCGCGATGAAGCGGTCCATCCAGCGGTCGTTGCGTGGCAGCACGCGCGACAGCAGCATGTCGTATCCGTTCTCGGCGAAGGCATCGGCGAGAAAGCCGGTCATCGTGTTGAAGAACGGGTCCGACAGGTGCTGCAGCGCTTCGTGCCCCAGCGGCACGAGCACGCCGATCGTCATGGTGCGCTGCGTGCGCAGGTTGCGGGCGGCGATATTGGGCTGGTAGCCCAGCTTTTCGGCGAGCGCGGAGATGCGCTTGCGCGTTTCGTCGCTGACGCGGCCCGACCCCGTGAGCGCGCGCGAGGCCGTGGCCGTGGACACGCCGGCCAGTTCGGCGAATTCCTTGAGATTCTTGACGCTGACCATCTGATCCTTCGTGTCCCGGCTCCAAGCCTTCAGGCAGAAGCCTTCGATGCCCCGGAGCCACACCTACACGGGGTTGCGCAACCGGCCAATGGCCTGCTCCGCCTCACCGCAGGCTGGCACGCTCGGCCGCATCGCTTTCCCCATCCATGCGTGGCGATCCGTCCAGACGCAGCGAGGGGAAGCTGCCGGCCGAAACCGCCCGCCATTGCGGCAAGGCATCCGTATCAGGCGAGCCGGTAGCCGCGAACGCCAGCAGCGCGCCCGACATGCTGGCGGCCAGTTGCCGTGCCTCGTGCCCTCCCCCGGTCATCGACGCGCACGTCCCGGCATTGCCGAACCAGAAGGGAATATCGAGGCAATGAAACGCCATCGGCCGCCCATCAAGGATCGGCGTCTGCCAGGTGAACCAGAACAGGTAGGCCGCATCGGCCCCGGACGCGATGCGCCGCCGCGCCTGATCGATCACCGCTTGCCGGATCGGCGCCGTGGCGATCCGCGACCAGAGCGCGAAAGGCGCGGCATCGGGCGTCGCCCTTCGGAAGGCCTCCACCACCGGTCCGGCGCGGCCAGGCGCAAACGTCTCGACCCGGGCGCGCAGGCTTTCGGCATCCATGGCGTTCGCATCGGGATTGTTGATGCCGGTCACGAACTCGTTCAGCGTCGATCCGATGATCAGCGGCACATCGGGCGTGGTCCGGGGGATGGCCGGATCGACCGCGTCGGCCAGGATCGTCCTGCCATCGACGACCGGCGCGAAGTTCAGCATCTGCGGAAGGCGGCGGACGTCGAGGAAACCATCGAACGACGGGTTGATCCTGGCGGCCACACGCTCGGCGGCGGCGCGCAACGAGGTATAGGGCATGGCCTGAAGCGCCGCGAGATCGCCCTTGCGCACGCCCAGTTCCTGCAACAGGAGCGCCGATAGACGGGCGGCGCGTTCCGGCGTGTTGAACTGCGCGAAAGAGCCGCTGAAAATGGCGGCACGGTGGAACAGGCCGCGCGCCGCCGGCATTCCCATCAGCGCGCTCACCTTGGCCCCGCCGCCGGACTGGCCGAACACGGTGACGCGCGCGGGATCGCCCCCGAACTCCGCGATGTTGTCCTTCACCCAGCGCAGCGCTGCCACGATGTCCAGCATCCCGGCGTTGGCCGAATCCCGCAGGTCTTCGCTCCAGGTGGAAAGATCGAGAAAGCCAAGGACATTGAGGCGGTGATTGAGCGTGACGACCACGGCTTCGCCGGTGCGTGCCAGATTTTCGCCATCGAAAGCGGGAATGTCATGCCCCGAACCGGCCGCAAAACCGCCACCGTGAAGCCATACGAGCACCGGCCGGCGCGCGTCGTCGCATCCGGCGGTCCACAGGTTGAGGCGCAGGCAGTCTTCATCCTCCACCGCATCGTTCCAGCGGAAGATGAAGGCTTCCTCGTCGTTGAACCGTCCGGTTCCCTTGTCCTGCGGCGCGATCGGGCCGTAGTGCAACGTGGAGCGAACGCCCTGCCACGGTTTGACCGGCTGCGGGGGCTGGAAGCGGTTTGCCCCGCCGGTGGACGCGGCATAGGGCACGCCCTTGAACATCAGGACGCCGCCCTGGCAATAGCCACGGATTCGTCCGCCGGTGGTATGCGCCGTAACACGCGCCGGGTCGGTCGTGATCCCGTCGTCGGGAGCCATCCCGTGCATGGCCCTTTCGCCTCTCCCGGCGGCAGAAGCAGCCGCTGGCGCGGAGCCAAGCACCAGGCCGGCCGCCGCGCCCTTGATCAATCCCCGACGATCGAGTCCCTCGCTGGTGTCATCACGCCGCGCCATGGCTGTGGCTCCCGCACCGGAACGGCGGCACCTTCTCCCGCAGGAGCCGGTGCCGCGGCGTCTCCGGTCAGTTGGTATTGAGGCGGAACGTCACGCCGATCGTGCGCGGGCGCGGCCCCGCGAGCAGCGTGGGGCCGTTCGCCGAGGTCGGTCCGCGCAGGTCGGAGAGATTATCGCCGAACAGACGCACCTCGTAGCGGTCGAACCGCACGCCGATGCTCGCTTGATAGAGCTCATACGGGTTGATCTCGTTGACCGTGGCGTCGCCAAGGCGCGACCGGCCCACGAACGTCGCGGAGCTGGTCGCAAAGAGCACCGCATGGCCGATGTCATGCTCGTAGGTGGCGTCCAGGCGGAAGTTGTGCGTCGGCGTGTTGAGCAGGCGCAAGCCATTGGCAATCCGCGGATCGGCTCCCGAAAAGGCGGGCAGGACGCGCGTGAACTTGGAATTGTTGACGTTGCCGATGGCGTTCAGCGTAAGCCCCCGCAGCGGGGTGCGCCAGGACAGTTCCATGTCGATGCCCTGCGCCTTGCCGTCGCCCAGATTGGCGAAGGCGGACAGGCCGATCGAGGTGTTGAAGGCGCTCTGGATGTTCGTGTACTTGATGTCGTAGAGGCTGACGGCCACGTGCAGCGCGCCATCCAGCAGCGATCCCTTGGTCCCCACTTCCAGGTTGCGCAGCTTGTCCGGTGTCAGCGAGATGCTGCTCGGCACGCCATCGGCGATCACCGCGTCGGCCTGCGCCTTCGATTGCAGGATGCCGCTGCGGAAACCGGTGCCCGCGTTGAAGAACAGCATCCAGTTCGGCGAAGGATTGATCGCCAGGTTCGCCCGCCAGGTCAGCGCATCGGGCGTAGCCTTGCTGGTCACGCCCACCCCGTTCGAAACCGAATCCGACGAACGGTGATCCTTGAAGTAGCGCAGCCCGACGAGCGGGACGACCTTTCCGCCGAACAGCTCGTAGCTCACTTCCGAAAAGACCGCCGCGTTTTCGGTCTTGGTGATCGTCCGCCCGTTCAGCGCGAGCGTCGGGAACGTCAGATTGAACGTATAGAGACTGCGCGCGTTCTGGTAGTACACGCCCGCGACGCCCTTGAACGGGCCGGCCCCGTTGGTCGCGAGACGCAGTTCGTTGACGAAGCTGCGCGCATCGCCGCCGTTGTTCAACACACCGATGCCCAGCGGCGCGCCAAGGTTGAGCCCTACCTGGAAACCGCCGGGCAGCGACTTCTGGTACGACGTCGCGTTGGTCAGCGTGAAATCGCCGATCTCGCGCTCGATCGTGTTCGAGACATACCACGCGCGCCGGCGGTCATAGCCGACCACATCGCCCTGGTACGCGGCGTAGGGCGGATCGAGCGAGTTGATCACGTTGAGGTACTTCTGGTCCGTGCTGAAGTACCAGCCCCGCGCGCGCACTGTCGTCAGTTCGTCCGGCTTCCACAGCAGCACCGCCTGGATGTCCTTGGAGATGACGTAGTTGGCGTCCTTCTCGCGCGGGGTGCCGGTCGGCGCGCCCGAATAGATGTCCGCGGTGCCCGCGCGACGGTCGTAGCCACCGCTGATGCGCAGTGCGAGCTTGCCCGGTACCAGCGGAACCGAAAAGGCGCCTGCCCCGCGATAGTTGGGATCGCCCGCCTCGCGCGTGCCCGAAAGCTCCAGCTCGCCCGCGTAGGTGATCTTCTCGAGATCGGGATTCTTGGTGTGGTAGATGATCGTGCCGGCCGACGAACCAAGCCCGTAAAGCGTGCCCTGCGGCCCGCGCAGGACTTCCACGCGATCGATGTCGAAATACTGGACCGGCGGTGCCGCCTGGTTGTTCGGCACACCGAACGGTGTGTCATCGAGGTAGTAGCCGATCAGGCCATCGCCGATCGGGCCGCCCGCGCCCGAGCCACGGAACGAGAAGATGCGATAGCCGGCACCGATTTCCTGTGCCTGCGATGCGCCGGGGATCAACTGGATCAGGTCCGCACCGTCGCGCACGTTGCGCTGCTTCAGCGTATCGCCGCTGAACGCCTGGATGGCGAGCGGCACCTTGTCGAGCCGGACCGAGCCGGACTTCAGCGCGGTAACGACGATTTCCTCCGCGCTGGGCGCATCGCTCGCCTTGTCGGCGGCGGTTTCCTGCGCGTGCGCGGGAGCAACCCCGCAAGCCGCTATCGCCGCGGCACACAGCAGACGTGTGTGGAGAAACTGGATATGCCGGTGAGCCTTCATTGTACCCTCCCTTGTTTTGCAGTTGAGTAATCGATTACGCATTTGATGTCAAACCATGCACGGAAGCGGAACGCCCCTGCGACCGCTATGTCCCGGGCCGGTCCCCACTCGCCTTCAGGAAAGCGGCCCCCAGGGCGAGCTTCCACGAAGCAGTGAACGTCCGGGCCGCGCGGGATGCCGGCGCGATGAAATCGAAACCGTGGTAAGCGCCGGGAACGACCAGCATCTGCGTCGGAACGCCCTGCCGGATCAGCGCCTGCGCATAGGCGATATCCTCGTCGACGAACAAGTCGATCGCGCCGACGCCAATGAACGCCGGCGGCAGACCGGCCAGGTTCTCCACCCGCGCCGGCACCGCGCCCGGCGGAACCGAGGCCATGCCGGCGGGCTGCCCCAGCAGGCTGGTCCAGCCGACCACGTTGCCCGCCTCGTTCCAGCCGATCGTTCCGATGAACGGCGGAACATGCCGGGTGCTGCCGGTGCGATCATCGAGCATCGGATAGATCAGAACCTGAAAACACAGCGGCACGCTCGCCCGATCGCGCGCAGCGATCGCCAGCATGGCCGCAAGCCCGCCCCCCGCGCTTTCTCCCTTGATCGCAATGCGATCCCGATCAACGCCCAGCTCCTCGGCATTGCCGTGCAACCATACCAGCGCCGCGTGACAATCCTCGAGCGGGCCGGGAAACCGCGTCTCGGGCGAAAGGCGATAGTCGACTTCCACCACCACGCAATCCAGTTCCTCGGCGAGGGCTTGCGATGCAGGAAAGGTGTCCTCCATCCGGCCCACTATGAAGCCGCCGCCGTGGATATGCAGCACCGCCGGTCGCAGCACGCCATCGCGCCGCGCCCCGATCACCGCGACGCCGACATCCGGCTGGCCTTGCGCACCGGGCACCCGCCGAAGCTCGACCGCCGGCGCGGGCGACGGCAGCGCGGCGGGTGGGGGCGGCGCTTTCGCCCGCATTCCAAGGATCGCCTTGTGATCGAGCGGATCGGGCAACGGGCGGGAAAGGATCAGCTTCGCGCCTTCACGAAGTTCCGGATCGACCATCGCCAGTCCGTCCGAATCGGTGCTTGCGATCCCGGAACGGGCCACCGCCTGGCCAGCGCCGGCCGTCAACATTGCCGGTGCAGCCGCCGCTCCCAGCGCGGCGATGCCGAACGTTCTGCGCGTGAAATCCACCAGCCATCCTCTCTGTCGCTCGCTCCTTCAACCGGAAGCGCACTTTGCGTAATCGATTTCTTACACCTTGCGATCGATAATGCAATCGATTACGCATACTTTCATCGGATAGCGCAGGAGAGGAACGAGCGCATGACCAGACCGACAAGGGGTGCAAACCCTATGCTACGCGCGATCGTGGCGCTGCTGGCTTTCCTCCAGGGTCCGCCCTTGCTCCACGCGCAAGAGACCGCGCCCCCGCAAGTCCGCGTCGAGGACGACGGAACGGTCCACGTTCCCGCAATGACAGTGCCGGTATCGGCGATGCTCAGCCCGGAAGCGAAGCGCTATGTCGCCGATCATCTGAAGGCGATGCAGAATCCGGAACAGGTCCGCCAGAACAACGGCGTCCCGGTGTTCATGGAGCCTTACCTTACCGAAGCCAAATCGACGTTCGCCTATGACATGACCGAACGCACGCTCGGCGGCGTCCGCGTGTTCGACTATGCGCCCAAGGCTGGCATTGCCGCCAAGAACGCGCGCCGCGTGCTGATCAACCTGCACGGCGGCGGCTTCATGGGCTGCTTCCCGGCCTGCGCCGAACTCGAATCCATTCCGGTGGCGGCGCTAGGCCAGGTGCGCGTGGTTTCCGTCGATTACCGCCAGGGGCCGGCCTACCGGTTCCCCGCCGCCAGCGAGGACGTGGCACAGGTCTATCGCGAACTGCTGAAAAGCTATCCCGCCGCGAACATCGGCATCTACGGTTGCTCGGCCGGCGGCATGCTGACGGGCATGGCGACCGCTTGGTTCCAGAAGCATGACCTGCCAAGGCCAGGCGCGGTTGGCATCTTCTGCGCCGGCCTTACCACCTCGGCGAACGGCTTCGGGGGCGATGCGGACTATATGACGGCCGCTGTCGGCGAAGCGCGTCCGGCCCCGAAATGGCCCGCCAGCACCGATGCGCCATGGACCGCACTGCCCTACTTCGCCGGCGCCGATCCCAAGGACCCGCTCGTGTCGCCCGGATCGTCTGACGAGGTGCTGCGGCAGTTTCCGCCCACGCTGATCATCACCGCGACGCGCGGCTTCGAGTTGAGCTCCGCCGTCAAGACGCACAGCCGCATGGTGGCTCTGGGCGTGGATGCCGACCTTCATGTCTGGGAAGGCCTGTTCCACGGCTTCTTCTACAAGCCGAACATGCCGGAATCACGCGAAGCCTATGACGTGATGCTGAAGTTCTTCGACAAGCATCTCGGGCAATAGGCGCCCCCGCGATCAGGCCTGCGCGCCAAAGGCGGCGTGCAGGCTCGATTTCCAGGCTTGGGTGAACTCGCGCGAAACGCGGGCCTGCGGCACCACGAAATCGAAGGCGTGAAAGGCGCCGGGCGTGACGTGGACCCGCGTGGGCACCCCGGCCGCGATCAACCGCCGCGCGAAATCGAGATCTTCCTCGACGAACAGGTCCAGCGCGCCCACGCCGATGAAGGAGGAGGCCAGCCCCTCCACGTCGGCAACGCGCGCCGGGACGCTGTTTTCAGGCACTTTGGCCGATCCTGCGGGAACGCCGAGAAAGCAGGACCACCCGAACCGGTTCGCCTGAGCCGACCAGCCGACCGTGCCAATATGTGGCGGCGCGGTTCGCGTTGATCCCGTGCGGTCATCGAGCATCGGATAAAGCATGACAAGGTGGCAGACGCGCACCTTGCCGCGATCGCGCGCCATAAGCCCGACCAGCGCGGCAAGCCCTCCGCCCGCGCTTTCCCCCATCACGGCGATCCGTGCGGGATCGATGCCGAGCGGACCGGCATTCGCCGCCATCCATTCGAGCACGGCATAGTTGTCGAGCACAGGACCGGGGAACGGCGTTTCCGGCGCCAGGCGATAATCGACGTTGACCACCACAGCATCGAATTCCGCCGACAGCATCTGGCAAAACGCGGTCATGTTGCGCGCCCGACCGGAAATCATGCCCCCGCCATGGATGTGGAGAATAGCCGGGCGGCCCGCGCCGGAAGGCTTCGCGCCAATGACCTCGACCGCGACATCGGGCGCCCCGGCCGGGCCGGGGATCGTCCGCAACGCCACGGAGGGTGCGGGCGCATCGAGGAGCGGCGGGGGAGCCCACGAGGCCCGCATCGCTGGCAACGTCTCGCGCGTGGGTGGTGGGAACGTCTGGCGCAACATCCCGCGCGCCGCTTTGCGCAGCTCGGGATCGAACAGGTCCACGGGGTCCGGCCCGCTCTGCGCCAGCGCGCGCGTGAAGCCCGCGCTCTGCGCGACAAGGCCCGTCCCCAGACAGGCGGCGCCCCAAAACAGATCTCTGCGAGTGAACTGCAAGCAAACCTCCCACACCGGACTGGATCGATAGCACAGCAGGCTTCTCGCCGGAACTCGGCGCGAGCAGCCATGACATCCCTGCGGTGGATAGGGGCCTAACCACGGGCAACGCTCGCTACCGGGGCGGCAAGGCGACGAAAGCCGGATTCAATAATTTGACAAAAATAGTTTTTCGTCACATTTCTACTTAGGGTCGCGCCAAGGCGGCACGGGGAGAGAGAGGAATGGTCGACGATAGCGCGCTCGCTGCAAGCCGGGCGATTACCGGGGCAACGCAGGGCGGAAACGACGAGAAAGTCGCCGAACGGCTCAGGGCCTTTCTGAACCGGCAAGCGGCGCTCGGCGGAAACATCGGTGCGATCCGGATCGACGCGGGGCGCCGTTCGGCCGGCGCCTCCAGCGGGACGATCCTTTTCGACGCCGACATTGAGGGCGAAAACCAGCCGCCGCTGCGGCTCGTGTTCCGTTACGATCTTGGTGGCGCGTTCTTCAGCCAATATTCGTTGCCGCCCCAATTCGCGATCATGCATGGCCTGCACGCGCGCGGGCTTCCGGTTCCGAAAGCGCTCTGGCTCGACGCCGATGGCGCGGTGAACGGCAAGCCCGGATTGTTCATGGAACGGATCGAGGGGATCGCGCCAAGCACGATGCCGTTCAACGAAGGCCCCTATATGGCCGTGGACGCGGCCGGGCGGCACGCCATGCTGCTCGAAGCGGCGCGGACGCTGGCGCGGATACACGCGACCTCTCCCGATGGCCTCGCCGACGCGCATTTCGCACAGCGCGGCGGCGATGGTTCTTATCTGGATCGCGAGATCGGCTGGACACTGACCGAGCTGCGGCGAACGATCCCTCCTGCAGCGCAGGATGCAAAGGCGGATTTCTACCGCGACATTCGCGAAACACTGGAGTCGGTCGCCGACTGGCTGACGGCGCACGCGCCGCGCCACCGCGCCCCGGAACTGGCGCACGGCGACGCGAACATATCGAACTTCATGTACGGCGAGGACGGCAGGGTCGTGGCGCTGCTCGACTGGGAACTGGCGCATCATGGCGTCGGCGAAGCCGATCTTGCCTATCAGATCGCCGGGATCGCGCATTTCGCGCTGCTCGCGCCGCCCGTCGATGGCATTCCGACGCCCGACGAGATGATCGCGGCCTACCGGCATGCGCGCGGAAAGCTCGACGACTGGGCGTTCGCGCACGTTCTGGGCGAGTGGCGCCTCGCGGTCTTCGCCGCGATGGGCATGAGCCGCCTGCCCCCTGAACTCGAAGACGTCGAACGCACCTATTGGACCGCCACGCGCAAGCGGCTCGCGGCGCTGGTCCCGGGGATCGGCGCATGATCCCCGCCGGGGACATCATCGTCCTGCCGGTCGAGGACGAATGGCCGCACGCCCCCGAACCCGACGCGCATTGGCAGGAAAGCGTGGTTCTCTGCTTTCAGGACATCGAGCAGGAATTGGGCGGCTTCATCCGGATCGGCCACCACCCCAACCTGGGGACCGGCAATTGCACGTTCGGCGTGGTGGCGCCGGGCGTCGGCTACAACCGTTCGCGGATCGACGTGCCGATGCGCGAGGGCGACCGCTTTGCGAACGGCTTCGCGATCGACGGCTTTCTGACCGCGATCTTCGACAGCGCGACCAATCGCTGGATCGCCGAGGACGATGATTGCGCGCTCGACCTGCATGTCGAAAATCTTCATCCGCATTATGATGCCTGGGCCTTGTCCGGCCTGACCGGTGGCTTTCGCGAGAAGTTCGCGGCGATGCACACCGAGGTTGCGGGGCGGGTCCGCGGAACCATGCGGATCGGCGACCGGACATGGACGGTCGACGGCTTCGGGCACCGCGATCACAGCTGGGGGGTGCGCAAGCACGACGATCCCGAGGCCGCGCTCGCCACCTTCTTCTGGCTCGTCGGTTCGTTCGGCCCCGACCTGATCTTCAGCATGAGCGAATCGATCACCTTTTCGGGCACGCGCAACCGCACCGGCTTCGTGATCCGCGATGGCGAACTGGCCCGCCCCCTCACGCGGGATGCGCGCTTCGGCGTGACGCTCGATGGCATGACGATGCGCGATGCGCGCGTGACCTTCGACGCCGCCGCGCTCGGCACGCACACGATCGACCTCGAAGGTTTCGGCAATGTCGTCCTCGGCATGGGCGGCCGCTATCTCGAGGTTGGCATGCCGGCGCGGGGGTACTGGAACGGTCGCACCGGCGGGGTTCACCTCAGCATCATGTTCAATGCGCGCGGCGGAACCGGCCAGCCACCGATGCTGTTCGGCACCTCGTCCGCCAACGGGCTTTACCGCGAGCAGGCCTTTCAGGAGGTCCGGAAACGCTAGCGCGCGGAGAGATTCCGCTTTGGGGATAACCGCTCTCCGGGGTCGGCGACAAAGGACCGAACTCCGCCATAGCCGTCGTTCAAGGATCGAGAATCGCTTTTCGACAACGGCATTCGTTCATTTTGTCGAGCGCAGGCATGCTGGTCGAGCCAGCATCGCCATTGACCAGAATCTCCACCACTGAAATGCTTTAGGGATGAAGCTGCGACCATTGCGAGCAATCGCCCTCGCCATTTCAGGCATCTCCCTTCTCGATGCGGTAGCGAGCCGCGCCGCACCACCCCCGCACGACACCGTCTATTCCGATGCGATCGTCATCGATGGAACCGGCGCACCGGCGCGGACGCATCAGGACATCATCGTCGCGAACGAGCGCATCGTCGCGATCGTCCCGCACGGTAGCGCAACTGGGCGGGACGAACCCAGCGCGCGACGTGTTGATCTCTCCGGCCTTTTCGTCATCCCTGGCCTGATCGACAGTCACGTGCACATGGCAACACCGCCCGAGCCAGTGAGGGCGCGCGCGCGACTGCGGCGCGATCTTTTTGGCGGCGTGACCGCGGTGCGCGACATGGCCGACGACATCAGGCTGGTCGGCGAACTGGCACGCGCGGCACGCTTCGGAGAAATTCCAGCGCCTGACATCGCCTATGTCGCAGTGTTTGCCGGACGCCCCTTCTTCGCCGACCCCCGCGTCGGCTCGGTGAGCAAGGGCTATGCGCCGGGAACTGCGCCGTGGATGCAGGCGATCGACGAGCAGACCAACATCGTGCACGCCATCAGCATGGCACGCGGCACCGGCGCCGCGGCGATCAAAATCTACGCCGACCTGCCGTCCGACCTGATCGCCGCGATCACGCATGAAGCGCATCGCCAGCACATGCTCGTGTGGGCGCATAGCGCGGTCTTCCCCACCCGTCCGGCCGATGTCATCGACGCGGGCGTCGATTCCGTGAGCCACGCCTGCTACCTCGCCTATCAGGCCGAGCCGGTCATGCTGTCCTCCTATGAGGATCACACACCGGTCCACGAAAACCTTCTAAAGCAACCCGATGACCCGGTCATGGCTGGTCTGTTCGCCGATATGGTGCGCCGCGGGACGATCCTCGATGCGACCGGCAGCCTGTTCGTGCGCTATGACAAGGAGCGGGCGGCCCATCCGGAACGCAAGGCGCTGCGCTGCACCGGCCCGACCACGACACGTCTGACGCGACAGGCATGGCACGCTGGCGTACCGATCTCCGCCGGCACGGATTCGGTAGCGGGTGCCGGAAGCCAGTGGCCCGATGTCTTTCCCGAGATCGAGTTCCTCGTCCGCGATGTGGGCATGTCTCCGCTTGCTGCGATCCATTCGGCCACCGCCGTCGGCGCGCGGGCGATGGGACAGGGACAGGACATGGGCACGCTCGAATCAGGAAAGCTCGCGAACTTCGTCGTGCTAACTGCCGATCCCCTCGCCGACATCGGCAATATCCGCAGCGTGCAGATGACGGTAAAGCGCGGTCACGAATACCGCCGGGCAGACTATCGCCCGGTAACGGCCGACGAGATGGGTAACGACAATGACGACTGACAGGCGCACCTTTCTGGGCGCGGCATCGGGAACCGCAGCGGTCGCCGCGCTGGGCGTTGCGGGCAAGGCGAGCGCGCAAGGGCCTGCGATGCTTATCGTCAATGCGCTCGGCGGGATGGACGATCCCAACCATCCGCAAGGCAATCTCGTCCCTGACCTCTCGCCCCGCGTGCTGGCCGAAGCGCACGCATCGGGCCTGACGGCGATCAACGTTACGCTGGGTTACGTCTCGGGCGAGGAGGATCCCTTTGAACTTTCGGTGCGCGATATCGCCGCGACCGATGCGCTGGTCCGCAAGCACGCGCGCGATGTGCTCAAGGTCTATACCGCATCGGACATCCGCCGCGCCGCGCAGGAACGACGCATCGGGCTGATTTACGGCTTCCAGAACGGCGCGATGATGGGCAAGGACCCATCGCGCGTGGATATTTTCGCCGGGCTTGGCGTGCGCGTATTCCAGTTGACCTATAACCCCGCCAACCTGCTCGGCGACGGATCGATGGCGCCGGAGAACCGCGGCATCACCGCAGTCGGCCGCGAAGTGATCGCGCGATGCAACGCAAACCGGGTAATGGTCGACCTGTCGCACAGCGGCGAACGGACCTGCCTCGATGCCGCGCTGGCCTCGTCCCAGCCGATCTCGATCAATCACACCGGATGCCGTGCGCTGACCGACCTGCCGCGCAACAAGACGGACGCGGAGCTTCGTCTGGTCGCAGAGCGTGGCGGCTTTGTCGGCATCTATTTCATGCCCTTCCTCAATACCACCGGACACGCCCGCGCTGCCGATGTCGTCGCGCATCTGGACCATGCCGTGAATGTCTGCGGCGAGGATCACGTTGGCATCGGAACCGACGGATCGGTCACGCAGATCGACGACCTCGTTGCTTATCAGGCCGCGCTCGCCAAGGAGATCGCGGAGCGTAAGGCAGCCGGGATCAGCGCGGCGGGAGAGCGGGCGGACACCTATCCCTTCGTCGTCGACTTGCGCGGGCCGCAGCAGTTTCGCGACCTGATTGCCTTGCTGAAGGGCAAGGGCTGGACCCAGGCGCGGATCGAGAAGATCATGGGGCTGAACTTCGTGCGCTATGCCGAAGCCGTATGGGGCGCGTGACCGGGTGAAGCTGATCGATCGCGAAGAAGTCGCGCGCCGACTCGACCATGTCACCTGCATCGCGCTGGTGCGCGAAGCGATGATTGCTCTGGCTGAAGGGCGCACGAGGCAGCTTTTGCGCGGGATCATCGATCTGGGCAAAGGCGACATGTTCGGGGTAATGCCCGGCGCGATGGACGATGCCGGCTTCGGCGTCAAAGTGGTGAGCATATTCCCCAACGCGCCGGGCGGCCGCTCGCACCAGGGCGTGATCGTCATCTTCGACCGCACAACCGGTGCCCCGACGGCGGTGATTGAAGGCGGCGAAGTGACTGCCATCCGCACCGGATGCGCATCGGCCGTCGCGACCGATGCCCTGGCGAATAGGGACGCGCACCAACTGGCCGTGCTGGGTACCGGCGAGCAGGCGTGGCAGCACATTGCCGCGATCCGCCATGTTCGCGCGCTCTCGCGGGTCACGATCTGGGGGCGCGACCCGGCCAGGTCGGCGGCGCTTGCCTGCCGCGTGGAACGCGAGCTGCAACTGTGCGCGCGTAGCGCGCCGGACGTTCCCGCCGCGGTCGCGCAGGCCGACATCATCTGCACGGTCACCGCGGCCGACGTGCCCATACTGTTTTCGCGCGACATCCCCGACGGCGCGCATGTCAACGTGGTAGGCTCCAGCCGGCTAGGTCCGGCCGAGATCGATAACGCACTGGTCGCCCGTGCCCGGTTCTTCCCCGACCACCGCGAAGGCGTTCTGGCACAGGGCGCAGAGTTCCTGAACGCCCGTGAGGCAGGACTTGTCACGGACGATCATGTCTTGGCGGAGATCGGGCATGTACTCAATGGCAACACGCCAGGGCGCCTGGGCCAGGCGGACGTCACGATCTACAAGTCGCTCGGCTCGATCGTACAGGACCTTGCCTGCGCAGCCTATCTCGCAGGTGTGTGAGCACACCCGCTCTCATTCCGGCCGGGTGGCGATCGGACGAATTTTGCGGCCATTCGCTGCGCAGGAAAGGTTCGGCAAAGCCGTCATGAGTTCATGATCTTCCGGTACCGCGATGGGCAAAGTTCGTCGATTACATCGATGGCTCAGAAGATCGGCGGCTCCGGGCACACGCTGCTGGAACGGGTGAAGAGTCGGCATATTTTACCAAGCCGATCATGTCGGATAGCTGCCGCTCCGGCCACGCCGGAATGCGCGCGCGTGGTCTAACCTCCAACAATCATGTGCGAGCGTGCGAAGAAGATCGGCGAGCGCGGAAGGTCGATAAAGCGCTGCTCGTCCTCGAACAGTTCGCGATTGGCGATGCGCCGCGCGGGGTCGTTGCCGCTGCCGAGCAGATCGGCCTCGCTGTTCCAGCCGAGTTCGGCAACGCCATCGAAGGGCTGATCGGCCAGCCGGCCCTTGAGCAGGCCCCCGAGCACGGGATCATCGAGCCGGTGGTGCTGGCGGTAAAGCGCCAGGCCGATCGTCGGCGCATGCCGCGCGACGAGCGGCGCGTGCGTTTCCAGCCAGTAGGTCTGGAATTCTTCGAGACTGAGCGATGGCAGCCGATGAAGGCAGAACAGCATCCGGATCATGGCACGACCTTATCGCGCCTTGTAGGCGATTGGCAGACGCTTCAGCCCGCTGACGAAATTGGAAGCGACCCAGGCCGGATCACCAGCGAGTTCGATCGCATCGACGCGCGCCAGCAATTCCTCGAAGAAGATGCGGATTTCCATCTTGGCAAGATGCTGACCGAGGCAGAGGTGCGGACCATAGCCGAACCCGAGGTGCCGGTTCGGCGGCCGCGACAGGTCGAACCGGAACGGATCGGGGAAGGCGTCGGCATCGCGGTTGGCCGAGGGATAGCACATCATCAGATCCTCGCCCGCCCTGATCGTCTTTCCGCGCAGGTTGTAATCCTCGACCGCGGTGCGGAAGAAGTGCTTCACCGGCGTCACCCAGCGCACCATCTCGTCGACGCCGCCCGCGGCAAGGATCGCGGGATCGGCGCGCAGCCGCTCCATCTCTGGCGGGTTCTGCAACAGCGCGAGCAGCCCGCCCGCGATCGTCGAACTGGTCGTATCGTGCCCGGCGGTTGCGATGATGATGTAGTAGGACATCAGTTCGAGCGTACCGATCGGCTGCCCGTCGACCGTCGCGGTCGCAAGCAGCGTAGCGATATCGTCGGACGGATCGCGGCGCCGCGCCTCGGTCAGCTCGGCGAAATAGTCAAAGAAGCCCTTGATCGTCGCCGCCAGGTCGGGCTTTGGGCCTTTTCGGATGTCGGGATCGTCGGAGCCGAAGATATCGCGCGTCAGGACGAGCATCCGCGCCTCGTCCTCGGCCGGTACGCCCAGGATACGCATGATGACGCGGAGCGGATACCAGACCGCCACGTCATCGACGAATTCGCAGGTTCCGCCGCGCTCCACCATCTGGCCGACGAAATGCCGTGCCAAGGCACGCAGATCCTCTTCGAGCGCCTTCAGCCGCGCCGGCATGAACCATGCCTGCGTCAGCTTGCGGTGCACCATGTGATCGCGGCCGTCCATATGGACGATGTCGCGCAGCATCAGCGCGCGGCCGCCGGTCAATTTGCGCACCTGTTCCTCGACCGAGACCGGTCGCAACATCATCCGCGGCGCGTTCAGGAATTGCGCGGCGTTCCGCTCCACGTCCTGAATGTCCGCAGACCGGGTGACGCTCCAGAACGGTCGATAGTCCGTGGGTTCGGTCCAGTGGACCGGGTCCTCATCTCGCAGCCGCGCGAAGAGACGGTCATAGGCATCGGGATCGGCATAGGTCGCGGGTGCGACGATCGCGTCGTCGTCGATAGGCGGCGCGATCGTCGCCATCAGAAGTTGAACCCCACGCGCACGCCATAGGTCGCGGGTGGCGCGGCGCGCGCGTTGCGGACGATCCCGCTGATCGGCAGGCCGCTGTCGAAGTACTTCTCGTCGGTGATGTTCGCGGCGTACAGCGAAACCAGCCACCGGTCGCCGGGCGCGGTATAGGTCAGACTGGCGTCGACCAGCTGCATGCTGCGCGCCGTCGCCCCGCCCGTGCCGGTCAGATTCTCGGCGTCGAAATAGTAGCCGGCGTTGTGCGATGCATCGACCGACAGCTTCAGTTCGCCGTCGCCGATCGGATATTTGACGTCCGCGCCCAGCGAGACGACGAACTTCGGCGCACCCGCCAGCCGGTTGCCCTTGATGAACAGCACCCCGGCCCCGCCCGCCGACTCCACGTCGCGATCATAGCTGGTGTCGAGCACCAGCCCGTTCGAGCGCAGCGTGAACATCGGCGAGACCCGCCACAGCAGATCATATTGCGCGCCGGTTATCTTGGCCCCGGTGCCGTTGACCAGGATGTTCGATCCGCTCGCCGAATCCGTATAGGCAATGTGGATATTGCCATAGTTGTAGTGGAACGCGCCGATGTTGAGACGCGCGTCGGGCGACAGGCGAATCTTCGTCCCGCCTTCGAACGAGGTGATCGTTTCGGGCTTCACACCGGGGCTGAGCAGATTGGTGTTCGAAAGGGTCGCACCCTTGAACCCGGTGGAGACGCCCGCATAGAGCAGGATGCTGCCGGTGTCGTACTGGATGCGGCCGGTATAGGTGAACTTCGATCCTTTCAGCTGTTGCCGGCCCTGGTTCGGGATACCGAAGACGTTTCGGGGATCGGCAAGCGACAGGAAGTCGGTGTTGGTATATTTTTCGTCCGTGTAGCGCCCGCCCGCCGTTATGCTCAGCTTGTCGGTTATCGGCACGGTGATCTGGCCGTAACCGGCAATGGACCTGTTCTGCCAGCGATTGTCGGCAGTCAGCGCCGACAGCGGCGGCAGGTCGCCGGTGAGCAGCACGTTGCCGGCCGCATCGAGATAGAGCATTCCGGCGATCCACTGGACGGGCGAGCTCACCGAAGCGATCTGCAGCTCCTGTTGCCAGGTACGCGACGGGAAATCTCCGGTGAAGCCGACGGAGCCGCCTTGAAAGCCCGCCGGATAGCTCTTCGGGTCCGCGAACAGAATTTCGGTCGCCGATAGCGACTTCGCCGTCTGGTATGCCGTCAACGAGCTTATTTCGACCGACCCGAGATCGAGCGTGGCTTTCGCCGAATAGGTTTCGGCATTGAGCTGAACGAAGGAGCCCGCCGGCCCCGGCCGCAATATGCCGCGGGTCGATCCGTTGGCCTCGTTTTCGTAAGTCGCGCCATGTTCACCGCTGAAGCGCAAATTCGCCGCCGCGGCGAACGCGTCGGCGGGCGAAACGCCGAAGCTTTGCAGAAAACCGGCATAGTAAAGCTGGGACCCGTTGAGCCCCGTACCCAGAACGTTGAGGTCGAGCCCGACCGCCTGATAGCCCTGACCCGACCGGTCGTCGGATTCAAAATGCTGCGCGCGGAGCACCAGGTTGAACTGCTCCGATGGCTTGAAGACGAGAACGGCGCCGATTGCCTTGGAATCGCGATCGTAAAAGTCGGCGTTGCTCGTCCCCGCTCCTGGCGCGTTGAGATTCCGGATGTACCCGTCGCGCTTGCGGATCGATCCGTTGACGGAGAAGGCGAACATCTCGCCAAGCCCGCCCGAAACGATGCCCGACGCCTCGCGATTGTTGTAATTGCCATACCCCGCACGGAAGCGGCCCGAAATGGGGTCGCCCGGCCGCGGCGTCTTGGTCGTCACGACGATCGCGCCACCGGTGGCATTGCGGCCATAGAGCGCCCCCTGCGGCCCTTCGAGCACCTGGACCTGCTCGACATTGTCGAGGTCGAATGCGGCGCTCGTCAGGGTGGCGATGTAAACCCCGTCGACATAGGTTGCGACGCTGGCCGCCTGCCCCGCTCCGGTGACGGTCGAGCCGACGCCGCGGATGAAGGGGGTGACGTTGCTCGCCTGATTCTGGACGGTCAGCGACGGCGTCAGCTTGGGCAGGTCCTGCAGGGTGGAAACGTTGCGCGCCTCGAGCACTTCGGGCTCGACCGCGGTCACCACGACCGGAACCTTCTGGAGGCTTTCGGAGCGGCGTTGCGCGGTCACGACGATATCGGCCAGTTCCCCGCTCTCGGCGATCTTGCCCTCTTCCGCAGCCGGCATCGGAACGCCTTCTGCCCAAGCCGGCGAAACGTTCATCGCGGCGATGGCGACACTGGCCATCAGAACAGCCTTACGCATCTTCGTCTCCCTCCAGATCGTGAAGCTTTTCGCTTCATCTTTCCGCTTGCCAGTCCGAGCCGATGACGCTCATACCCCGACACGACAAAAATAGATATTCGTCGTATTTTATTCTGTCAATATGCATCTTAAATGCTCGTTTAAACGACCGATTCCGCAGGTTTCCGGCGCATTGGAGGGAGAGGGAATTGGCAAGCAACGCCCCGATTCGGACGCAGACGACAAGCTTCTGCCGGCTGTGCGAGGCCTTCTGCGGGACGGTGGTGACGGTCGAGGACGGACGCCCGGTCAAGCTGACACCCGATCGCGACAATCCGCACACGCAGGGGCATATCTGCGTCAAGGGCGCGGCGATCATCGACATAGCCAACGATCCCGACCGCGTGCTGCGGCCGCTGAAACGTGTCGGCGGCCCCGGCGAATTTGCGGAGGTTTCGTGGGATCAGGCGCTCGACGATATTGCGACGCGGCTGAAGGCAATCATCGATGCGCACGGGCCGCAGGCGGTCGCGACCTATTTCGGCAATCCCGGCGCCTTTTCGACCGACACGTTCATGTCGAGCCAATGGTTCCTTGCAAGGATCGGCAGCAGCAAGTTCTACGCGGCAGGGTCGCAGGACAGCACTTCGCGCCACCTCGCGAGCTGGATTCTCTATGGCGTCGCCTTTCGCAACGCGATCCCGGACCTGCCGAACTGCGATTTCCTGATCATAACGGGCGCCAATCCGCTGGTATCGCACGGCGGCCTGCTCACCGCGCCCCGGATGCGCCACGATCTGGACGCCATTGCCGAGCGCGGCCGGGTGATCGTGATCGATCCGCGCCGGACCGAAACCGCGAAGCGGTACGAGCATATCGCGATCCAGCCGGACGCCGACGCTTGGCTTCACGCAGCGATGCTCAAGGTCATGATCGGCGCAGGCGCGGTCGACGAAGCCTTCCTTGCCGCGCATTGCACCGGCTGGGACGATCTGCGCACGGCCGTCACCCAGGTCGATCTCGACGAGGCCGCGACGGCCACCGGCATCCGTCGCGACACCATCGAACGCCTTGCGCTCGATTTCGCGGCCGCGCCGCGCGCCGCGATGTACGGCCGGGTCGGCCTGTGCCGCGGTCGTTTTTCGACGCTCGCCAATCTGCTGCTCGATGCGATCAACATCGCGGGCGGCAAGTTCGGCAAGCCGGGCGGGTCGACCTTCGGTGCCTTTCCGCTCGCTGAAGGCGCCGAACCACTCTCCGGTTATGGCGAACACCGCACGCGGATCGGCAACCTGCCGGTCGTTGCGGGCCTGATGCCCGCCGCCGCGCTGCCCGACGACATATTGGAGCCGGGCGCAGGCCAGGTTCGCGCGATGATGGTCATCGCCGGCAACCCGGTACTGTCCGCGCCGGGCGGTGAACGGCTCGAACAGGCACTCGAAGCGCTGGACCTGCTGTTTTCGGTCGATCTCTACGTGACCGAAACAAACCGCTTCGCGCACTACATCCTGCCCGCGGCCACCTTCCTCGAAAAGGACGACATCCCGCTGATCGGGCTGTCGCACATGGTGCGGCCCTTCCTCCAGTACGCCCGCGCGGCCGTGCCGCCGATGGGCGAGGCGCGCGAGGAGCAGGCGATTTTCAACGATCTCGTCGCGCGCATGGGGCTCGGCTCGATCGCGCCGACCCCGGGCCTGCGCTGGCTGGAACGGCAGGGTATGGCGATCACCCCGCTGACGCTGGTCGAGCTTGCGCTCCGCCATGGCCCGCTCGGCAAGCGGCGCGGCGACGCGGCCCTCAGTTTCGCAAAGCTTGCGGCAATGCCGCACGGAACGATGCTCGACCTGCCCCTTACCTATGACAAGTGGGCTGACCATGTCGCCACCGCCGATCGCAAGATCCGCCTGTGGCATCCGATCGCCGCCGACGAATTCGCGCGCTTCGCCGCCCAGCAGGCCCCGGCAACCAGCGACGGAGCGCTCAAGCTTTTCAGCCAGCGCAAGCTCAAGTCGATGAACAGCTGGATGCACAATCCGGAAAGGCTGGCGCGTTCACAGGAGCCGGCGCTGCTGGTCCACCCTGCCGACGCCGTCCGATACGGCCTCAGCGATGGTGGCCGGGCCAGCGTGGCGAACGCACATGGCGCCGTCGAAGTCGCGGTTGAAGTGACCGAAGACGTGATCGAGGGCGCGGTCTGCTATCCGCATGGATGGGGCCACAATGGCGGCTGGCGCCATGCCAACACGCTGCCCGGCGCGAACATCAACCTGTTGCTCGGGCACGGGCCGGAGGCGGTCGAGCGCGTTTCGGGAACGACGTTTATCGACGGCATCCCGGTGAAGGTGACCCCGATTGCAGCCTGATCAGCGCGCCATCACCGCCGGCGCGAGAAAGTCGCGGACCAGCGCGTCCATGCTGGCGCGATCGTCGAGATCCTCGGCGGGGCGCTGAAGCAGCGCGCGATAGACGAAGCTCAGCCACCATTCGATCCGCTGCACCGAAATATCGGTGCGCCCCCGTCCCGTCGCCGCGATCCGTTCGATCACCGGCGCCCAATAGTCGTGCATCATCCGCTCGATGACCTGCGAGTGCTCGGCAAGCTCGTTGACATAGCCCATAGAGCCTTCCTCGAAGAGGCCTTCGAAGATCGGCATGGCGCGTGCCGCATCGACGAGCGCCAGCACCGCGGCCGATAGCAGCGCCTCCCCTTCCAGGTCGGCCGGAATGTTGTTCTTGGCGCGCTCGTTCACCAGCGCGCCCTCGCGCAGCAGCACCGCTGTCGCGAGTTGCTGCTTGTTCGGGAAGTAATTGTAGATCGTCTGGCGCGTGATCCCCGAACCCTTGGCCACGGCTTCCATCCGCAACCGCTTGTACCCGACCTTCGCGATCACCTGATTCGCGGCGTCCAATATGCGGGCCTGCGTTCGGCGCGCGACATCAGTTTCCAGTTCCGTATCCATCATCCAACCCGCAGAAACTCTCAAAATTTGACGAAATTTATTTTTTGTCGCATTTATCCCGCATAACGACATACCGGGAGAATTGTCATGTACGGATTCGACCTCGTCATCAAGAACGGGACGGTCATCGACGGCACGCGCTTTCCGCGCTTCCGATCCGACATCGGGATCCGGGACGGCAAAATCGCGCGGGTCGGGTACATCGCCGATCCCGGCAGCGCGCGCGTCATCGACGCCACCGGGCTGATCGTCGCCCCCGGTCACATAGACACCCACACCCATTATGACGCGCAGATCTTCTGGGACCCGACCTGCTCGAACGCCGGCGAGAACGGCATCACCACCGTCGTTACCGGCAATTGCGGCTTCGGCTTCGCCCCCGTCCATGTGCAGGATCGCGAGCGCGCGATGCTCATGATGGAAACCACCGAGCAGGTTCCCGCGATCCAGATGCAAACCGCGCTCCCCTGGTCGTGGGAAACCTTCCCGGAACTCGTCGAGGCGATGCGGCGGACACCCAAGGCGGTCAACCTCACCATGTTTCTCCCGCTCAACGCGGTGATGTTCTACGTGATGGGTGAGGACGCCAAGCGCCGCCGCCCGACCACGGCCGAAATCGATGCGATCAAGGGGCTGATACACGAGGCGATGGATGCCGGCGCGTGCGGCCTGTCGCTGAGCTTCATGGGGCACGAGAACAACCATGTCGACATCGACGGATCGGCGATGCCGACCGACATCATGCATCCCGACGACGCGGTCGCCATGGCAAGCGCGCTTCGGGACCGGCAGGAAGGGATCATCCAGGTCATCGCGCAGATCGGGCCGGTGGGCGACCGCAGCATCAGCGAAAGGCTGGCGCGCGAGACGGGCCGCCCGATCCTGCACAACGTGTTCTCGGTCAGCGAATATACTCCAGACCTCCACCGCCAGAGCATGGCGTGGCTGGACGCGATGAACGAGGAGGACGGCGTCGAGATGTACGCCGCCACCGTCATCTGCCGCGCCTGGAACGAGACCGAACTCTTCAACTCACCCGGCTGTTCGCTCGACGCGCTCGACGTCTATCGCGAGCTGACCTTCTGCAAGGACCCCGCCGAAAAGCGCGCAAAACTGCTCGATCCCGAATTCCGTCGCCGTTTCAACGCAAGCTACGACCCGGTCATGTTCGAGGCGACCGCCGGCGGGCTGGCCGACTACACCGTGATCGGAATGGGCGAAGGCTCGAACGACGCGAAGGGCTATCTCGGCAAGACCTTGGGCGAGATAGCAGCCGCCGAAGGCAAGACCGAAGTCGATGCCTTTATCGACACCGCGCTCGAAAGCGATCTCCGGATCGAACTGAAGACGCCCGGCATCGCGATCGACCCCGCGAAAGTCGCCGATCTGCTGTCGAACGGCCGCGTTCTTGCGGGCGCTTCGGACGGCGGGGCGCATACCAAGAACTTCAGCGGAGGCCAGTGGACCACCGACCTGATCCTGTGGCTCGTGCGCGACAACGCTTTCCTCTCGCTCGAGGACATGCACTATCGCCTTTCCTACCAGCCCGCGCGCGCGATGGGCATCAAGGATCGTGGCGCGCTGCTGGAAGGCATGGCCGCGGACCTTATCGTCTATGACCTCGCCGAACTCTATTTCGACCAGGACCGGTTCGACGTGGTCCATGACCAGCCCGGCGGCGACTGGCGGCGCAAAGCACGCGCCGGCGGATACCGCCAGATCTTCGTGAACGGCGTGCAGACGTTCGAGCGCGACCGTCCGCTCGGCACGACTCCCGGCGTCTATCTCGGTGACGCCGCCGCCCGGCCGCAGATCGCCCGCGCCGCCTGATCGCATGCTTCGGGACAGGGTCATTCTCGTCGTCGGCGGATCGACGGGCATCGGACGCGCGACCGCGATCGTGTGCGGTCAGTCGATCGGGGTGGACGGTGGCACTTCGGCGACGCTCGGCTTCAACCCGTAGGCCGCGCTCGCCGATTAACGCGCGAGCAGCCCGCCGACGATCAGTTCGCTGACCGTTCGCGCGTAGCGTTCGACGAGGTCGTGATCGAGCGCGCCATCGCCCAGGATCGTGCGCCGCGACTGCAGCGACGAGAACAGGTGCGCGCAGGCGCCATCGATCGCGAAGCTAACCAGGTTGGCGTCGACCGCGCGAAACGCGCCGCACGCGATGCCTTCGGCGATCATCGCCCGCCGTGCCTCGATCACCGGCTGCACAAAGGTCGCACCGACTTTCGCCGAGGCTTCGGGCGATGCTTCGCGCAGCAGTTTCTGGAGCAGGCGATTGAGATAGGGCCGTTCGAAGTAAGCCTCGATCAATCCCTTGATATGGCTCTCGATCTTGGCCGCCGGGGGCATATCGGTGGCAAGCAGACGTTCGAGATGCCCCGAGGCGCGCCGTGCGTCGCCCTCGATGATCGCGATCATCAGCCCTTCGCGGTTGCCGAAATAGTAGCTGACGAGCGCGACATTGGTGCCGGCGCGCTCCGAAATGTCGGCGATCGACACTTCGAGCAGCCCGCGCTCGATCATCAGGCTGCGCGCCGCCTCGACGATACGCTGCGCCGTTGCCGGCTGGTCGGTCACGTCCTCGGCCATGCTGCCCCTCTCATCGCTTCTTCAGCCCGGTGCGGATCCGGTCGGACTGTTCCCCCAGCCGCGGGGCATGACGCTTGGCCGATCCGAGCGGCTTTGCAAAGCGGACGGGATGCTCCATCGCGAAATAGCCGCCTTCGCTCGGATGTTCCTGCCGCGAGAAAAAGCCCGTCGCCGCCAGATGCGGATCGTCCATGATATCGGCGATGTCGCGCACCGGCTGCGCCGGAATTTGCGCCGCATGGCATTTCGCGACCAGCTCGGCCGTGGTGAAAGCCGGGGTCAACCGGGCCATCTCGCAGTAAAGCAGCGCCAGATTGACTGTCCGCGCCTTGCGGGTGGCGAACCGCTCGTCCTTCAAGAACTCCGAATGTCCGAGCACTTCGAACACGCGCGGCCACGCTTCGTCGGTATAGGGCACGATGCTGATGAAGCCGTCGCGCGTCGGGAAGGGCTGGCGGTCGGGATCGATCTGGCGGAAATAGCCCACGGGCGCATTCGGGGGATCGAAGGTCAGCCCGGCCAGATGTTCGAGCAGCATGAAATGGCTGAACGCCTCGAACATCGCGATCTCCACCTTCTGCCCCTCGCCCGTCCGGAGCTTGTGGATCACAGCCGCGAGCACCGCATAGGCGGCGTGGAGGCCCGCGACCTTGTCGGCGATCAGCGACGGCAGATAGCGCGCCCGCGGATCGCCATCGACGCGCGGCAACAAGGTTGACGTTCCGGTCGCGGCCTGGATCACGTCGTCATAGGCCTGCAGGTCGGCATAGGGGCCGTTCTGCCCGAACCCCACGCAATGCGCATAGATGATGCCGGGATTGATCGCCCGCACCGCGTTATAATCGAGCCCCAGCCGCTCGACCGCCTTGCCGCGCACGTTGAGCACGAACACGTCGGCCTCTTCGAGCAACGCCTTCATGCAGGCCAGATCGTCGGGCGCCTTGAGGTCGAGCGCTATCGACTGCTTGCCGCGATTGATCGCCATGAAGCTGGGGCTCATGCCGGGGGTTGCCGCGGCCTTGCCCGACCAGCGGAATGCGTCGCCCGTACCCGGCGCCTCGACCTTGATCACCTCGGCGCCAAGGTCGGCGAGGATATGCGTGCAATAGGGGCCGAAGACGACGCTCGTCAGATCGACCACCTTTATCCCTTCCAGCATGGGCTTGCCGTCCATTGCCCTCATCATGATCCACTCCATTCCGGCTTGCGCTTCGCGGCAAAGGCACTGACGCCCTCGCGGAAATCGCGCGTGCGCATCAGGCGCCCGAAGATGCGGTTGTTGGCCGCCAGTGCCTCTTCCAGCGATTCCAGATTTTCGAGCGCATTCAGCGCCTCCTTCGTGGCGCGGATTGCTGACGGCGAATTTTCGAGCAGCCGTTCGGCGAGCGCCCGCGCGGCGTCCATCGCATCGCCATCAACGACCTCATTGATCACGCCAAGTTCGCGCGCCTCGGCCGCGCCGAAATGCCGCCCCGTCAGAATGAGTTCCATCGCCGCCTTGCGCCCGATCTGGCGCGTCAGCCGCTGAACGCCGCCCGCCGCCGCATAGAGGCCGACCTTCACTTCCGGCAGCGCGAAGCGCGCACTGGCCGTTGCAACGGCAAGGTCGCACGCCAGGACGATTTCAAGGCCTCCGCCCATCGCCACCCCGTTGACCGCGGCGATGACCGGCTTGGTCCGGTCGAAGCGCGAACACAGCCCCGCGAAGCCCGACGGCGGGATCGCCATATCCCCGCCCTTGGCCGTGACTTTCAGGTCGTTGCCGCTGCAAAAGGCCCGGTCGTCCGCCCCCGTGACGATCGCGACCCACAGGTCAGGGTCGCGCTCGAAATCATCCCAGATCTGGTGCAGCTCGAAATGCGCCGCGCTGAAAAGCGCGTTCATGGCCTCTGGCCGGTCGAGCGTGACTTCCAGGACATGCCTGCGGCGCTCGACCAGCACATGCTCGAAACGCCGCGTCGGCAGGCCCACCGCCCGGCCCGCCGCCGGTGCCGGCTCGCCAAGCCGGCTTGCGGGTTCGACGAAGTTCACGCCCCTCTCGTGCACGATGCGCACGGACCAGCCGATCGCATCCTGTTCGGCAAGGCTCGCCAGCGTGCCGCGATGCCCCGTGCGGACCCGCGCCAGCACGCGCCCCTTCTCGTTCGAGGCGATGACATAGCCGCGCGAAGGCTGACCCTTCTTCCAGGTCACCGTATAGCTGTCGATGACCGCATCGGTCGTTTCGGCAAGCAACGTCGGCGCAGGCGCGTCGTCGATGGCGCGCTGTCCGCCATCGACGCGGCGCGGTTGCCAGCCTTCGACCGGCTCGGTTGAATAGACGCCGGCCGCTTCCTTGGAGAGGAAGCCGCCATTGGCGAGAACCAGGCCGAATTGCCCTGGCGACGCGCGCAGCCGCTCGGCCATCGTCGCAATGGCGTGCATCGCATAATTGTTCCCCGCCCCGCCGAAGAACGGCAGCCCACCGGTGACGGTGCAACAGGTGTGCCGCCAGTCCACCCCCAGCGCCTCGGCCGCGAGCAGCACCGCGCAGGGGAAGCAACTGTAAAGATCGAACTGTTCGATGCCGGGCACCGTCTTCCCCGCCATAGCAAGCGCGCCTTCGAGCGCCGCCTCGATGGCACGCGACCGCGACAGATCGGGCCGCTCCATGACCGGCCGGTCCTTCACCGTGGCATAGCCGTGCAGATAGACCCACTTGGCCGGATCGATTCCGGCCTGCCGCGCAGCCCCGACCGAGGTCAGGACGACCGCCGCCCCCTGATTCACCGCGTCCTGCGCGACGTGCCATTTGAGATAGGGCTCGGCGATCGGATAATTGGCATCGCCGGGCGTTGCGAGGAAATCGCGCGAACGGCGCTGCGGGAATTGGGCATAGGGGTTCTTCGCCGCGACGGCCGAAAAGCCTTCCCACAGCGCGGACATGAGCGCGACATAGCCGGGCCGATCCAGTCCCAGCCGGGCGCGCAACGCCTGCTCGAACGCCGGATAGGTCTGCGTCGGCATGCCCAGCCCGTTCACGCGCTCGTAGTCGGTCAGGAGCGAAGGCCCCAGACCGCGGTCCTCCCACGGACCATCGACATTGTAGGACCAGTCGAGTGTCAGCCGCGCCTTCAGCGCCTGCTTCATCGTGGCTATCGCCTCTGACCCAGCGAGCAGGATCGCTTTGGCATCGCCCGCGAAGATCGCTTCCGCCGCTTCGTTCACCAACGCCTGTGGCTGATCGCCACCCACGACCGAATAGATGCAGCGCGCGTGCCCGATCCCCAGTTCCGCCGCCAGCGTGGCGGGCGGATTGGCGCAGCGGCCGAACGGATGGCGCATGCCCTCGATCGAGTCATGATTGGCGCGCACCACGATCACGCCATCGATCGCCTGGCGCAGCGCTTCGGCCGCACCGCTGTCGGCAAACGCCCGCTCGGCTGCCGCGAGTTGCAGCCCCAGTGGACTCGGCGCGTCGTCGATGTCCTGACCGTCCCAATGGCGAACGATCTGGCCGACGCCGACCAATATGGGGGTTTGCGGATCGATGGCCATGGAGCGTCTCTCCTCGGTGCATTTTAAATGCTTGTTTAATCGAGCGCCTAAATGCTCATTTAATTCGAGTCAATTAGATCGACGGAGCAGGTCGTGATTTTCGACGCCAGCCATCTGCGAGGATATGCGGCGCGCGCGGCACCAGCCTAATGGAACACGACAGGCACCACGAATGCCAATTGCGCTGCTGCCAGGCCGGCGGGCGGTGCGGGCATCGGACTCGCCTGCCGCACCATCCGCAAGCCGATCCAGTCGAGATTGGGATCGCCGCTGGACCCGGCAATGTCGCTCGCCACCAGGGTGCCGCCGCGATCGATCCGGAAGGCGATCAGGACCGTGCCCCGCAACGCGGAACCGCGTGGCCTGCCGGCCCGGATGTGGCGCGAAAGCAGAGTGCGGTAAGCGGCCAGCATATCGGCCGGCTCGGCGATGGGCGGCGGAGGCGGTTCGGGCTGGGCCACAACCGCATTCACGGCGTGCGGCACAAGCAAAGGCGCCAAAGCAACGCCTTCGGGCGACGCCGACGGAGCGGAAACCGGCACGACCGGCGCGCGTGCGCCAGGAATGGCAACGATCTGCCGCTCCGGCGACCGTCGGGGTGCGTCTGCCGGCTTGTGCAACGGCCGCACCGGGCGGGAGGGCGGCGGTGCGGAAAGGGTCATCAGCGTCAGCCGCACGGGTTGCGCCGTCTTGCCTGTTTCGCGGGCTCCGTACGCGACCACCAGCGCCGCCACCGCCAGCGCGTGAAGCAGCGTGGTGGCGACCAGCGCCACCACGCGTGGGGCCAGTGGGCCGAAGCCCACCGGTGACAATGGCCAAGGCCTGTCTCCCCCGCCACGCATGGTCAGAAGCTTACGCCAACGCCAACATTGACCGAGCGCCCGCGCCCCGGAACCGGGCGCAACGTACCGGTGGCCTTGTAATCCCCGAGCGAAACCCCGCCCAGCGGCAGACTGTAAGCCTTGTCGAACAGGTTCTCGCCCTCGACGCTCAGCCGCACCGGTCCGAGCGTGTAGGCCACGCGCAGGTTGACCAACGCATAGGCGGCCGTGCGGGGTTCGTTGCGCGTGGCATCGACGCGGTTCTTGGCGGCGACCCATTCAAGATCGACGCCGGCTTCCAAAGCGCCCTGCCGGTGTTCCAGCCCCACTTTGATGTCGAGCGGCATCTGGTGGTAGAGCGACCCGCCATCGCTTAGATTCTGGCCATGCACGTAGGCCAGCGAGGCGGTCAGCGTGGTGACGTCGCGGCCCGCGCCCTTGCGCAGCGTGGCATGGCCGGACACGTCCACGCCGAAGAACTCCGCCCGCTGGTTGGCGAACTGCAACTGTACCCATGGCGAAGCCATCATCATGCTGCCCGTCAGCTTTTTGACGAACACCGCGTCGATGTAGTCGTTGACGTGGGTGTAGTACGGCGCAATCCGCAGCGACCAGCCCTGCGCCGCTCCCTGGAACTCGATCGCCGCGCTTACCGTATCCGCGCGTTCCGGCCGGAGGTCGAGATTGCCGAAATAACCATTGCCGTCGCCGTACCAGCCGATCATCCGGCTGGACATCGCGCCCCGGCCCCAGGTGTAGCGCTCGTAGATGTTGGGCGAGCGCGCCTTGTGGGCATAGCCCAGTTCGATCGCCACGCCACTGGCGGGTGCGTAGCTCAGCAGCGCGGAAGCGCTCCAGTTGTCGTTCTTGCGCGCATGGGACACCGCATTGAACGCCATGGCCGCCATCGCATCGTCCATATTCATCATGCTGGTGGAATAGGGCTGAACATTGCCCGTGTTCATGGTGACGTGATCGAGACGAACGCCCACGACGCTGGAAAGACGATCGCTCCAGTGCCGCTCCCACTCGGCGAATGCCCCCAGCCGGTTGCGATGCGCGGCATTGACGTTGAGATAGGTGTTCGGCCCCATCATCATGCTGCCGGCAACCGGCGGCCAGTAATCGTTGAGCCACTGGTGATGATACTCGCCGCCAAGACGCAGCGTTTCATGGCGGGAGACAGGGAATTCCAGCCTCAGCGCGGTGCTGAAGGTATGCACTTCGGTGTTCATCGGCATGTTGGCCGGCATCTTGTCCTTGAGGAAGTTCATCTCGTGGTCGGTATCCCGGTAGTCCGCGGTGAACTTCGCCGAGCCCCAGTCGAACTCGCCCTCGTATCCGAAGTTGAGGAACCATGACGTGTTGGAGACCATGTCCATCGCCTGGTTGGCGAAGCCCTCGTAAGGCGAGAAGTGGTAGCCGCCCTTGAGACGGAACAGGCCGATGTCGCTCCGATAGGCCAGCGCGAGCGCCTGATCCGTCTTGGCGAATTCGGTAGAGCGGACAAGGCCCAGATCGCCTCCGCCCTTGTAACGGTCCGACTGGGTGTAGGAGCCGGTATAGGTGGCGCTCAGCCGCTCGCCCGCAACGGTCAGTTGCGCCGCGCCGCCGAAGCCATCGCCGTTCGAGCGGTAAAATGCCGACATCGTGCCGGTCAGCAGCGTTCCGCCGCCGGTGGCGAAGCGCGGCGCGGCGCTTTCCACGGCGATGATCCCGCCGATGTTGTCCCCACCCATGCTGACCGGCGCGACGCCGGGCACGACCCTGATCGCGTGGATCGACTGGGGATCGGTGTAGGACAGCGGAGAATTCATGTCGTTGGGGCAGGCGAAATCGATCGGACTGCCATCCACCGTGATCCGCAGGCGCTGTTCGTTCAGCCCGCGGATGACCGGCATCGACGAAAAGCCGCCACCGCTGTTGGCGCTGACGCCGGGAATCCAGCGCAGCAGCGCGGCCGTGTCGCTGGTGGAAAGCTGGAGACGGCGAATGTCCGCCTCGGACAAGGTCCGGCCGGTAACTGGTGCTGAGGCGACGGCGTCGGCCGGGGTGCCCGCCTCGACATCGACCTGGGGAAGCTGGCTGGCCTCCTGCGCGTGGACGGCAAGGGGCAGGAGCGCCGACGTGGCGCCAAGAAAGGCCCGCAGCGGGCGAACGTAGAACGACATGATATTCCTTTCAGGGGGCGGCCCGATAGAGGCCGGCATCCCGCAAAGCGCGCGGTCACACGCTCCGAAGAGCGGCGCGCAAAATTTTCGCTGACGGCGGCAGACGCCGGCAGCCTATGGGACGAACGCGGAGGAAATCAGGCGCGCGCGGGCGGACCGCGCAAGGGTGGCCGAATGCGATCCGCGCGCCTGCGTGCAGGCTGTCGGACCGGCGCGAAGCCCAGCGCCAGGATGAAGGCCAGCGCCAGTGCCAGAAGCACCGGCCCCGGCGCGGCCATCGACGCCATGGATAGCGAGGAAAACGGGCATTCGCCCTTGTGCTGCTGCGAGGACGGAACGGGCCCGCCACGCTTCAGCGGAACGACCACATCCTTCGCGGCATGGCTGCCCGTTCCGTCTTCGCACACCAGAATGGTCAGCACGGTTGCGCTTTGCCCAAGCATGTACCCCGCCGGCACCAGTGCCTTCAGGCACAGCGCTGCCGCGACCAGCGCAATGGCGAAGGCGCGGTGCCGCATCAGGAAGGAACGCACGAAGGTCATCGACGGCGCGCATAACCTTGCGACGCCACCCTGTCATTAATGCATATCAAAAACCCATCCCCAAGCGCTCCCCGACACCCGTGGACCTCCAATATCGGCACGAAAACGCGCGGCCATCGCTGACGGCGAGGTGTCACCTTACTGCCTCACATCTGGTCCATACCAGATGCATGATCCCCGCGAATCCATCCCCCTCCCATGAAACGTCCGGCCAGAGTGCATCCGGCCACGGTTCCACGGACTGGCCCATGCTGCTGCTGGGCGGGCTGGCCGCGTTCAGCGCCTATTTCGCGATGTATGCCTTCCGCAAGCCGATCGCGGCGGCGACGTTCGGCGATGTCGGGTCGCATCCGCTGGGGCTGGACTACAAGTCGGCTCTGCTGATCGCGCAGGTCCTGGGCTATGCCGTGTCCAAGCTGATCGGCATCAAGGTCATCGCCGAATTCGGCCGCACCGGCCGCGCCCGCGCGATTGCCGCGCTGATCGGCGCGTCCTGGCTGGCGCTGGTGGGATTCGCGCTGCTGCCCCCGGTGTGGGGCCTGCCCTGCCTGTTCCTCAACGGACTGCCATTGGGCATGATCTGGGGGCTGGTGTTCAGCTACGTCGAAGGGCGCCGCGTGTCCGAACTGCTGGGGGCGATGCTCTGCGCCAGCTTCATCCTGTCCTCCGGCATGGTCAAGTCGGTGGCGACGCTGCTGATGCAGCACGGCGTCACCGAGCGCTGGATGCCGGCGGCGACGGGCGTGCTGTTCGTGCCCGTACTGGTCATAGCGTTGTGGATGCTGGAACGGCTGCCGCCCCCTTCGCCCGAGGACGAGGCCGAGCGCACCGCCCGCGTGCCGATGAGCAAGGCCGACCGCGCGGCGTTCATGCGCGATCACGGCGTGACAATGGCGCTGCTGGTCAGCGGCTATATCCTGCTTACCGCGTTCCGCGATTTCCGCGACAATTTCGCCGCGGAACTGTGGAATGCGCTCGGCTATTCGGGATCGGCGGCGATCTTCTCGCAAAGCGAACTGCCGGTGGCGGTGATCGCGCTCGTCGGGCTGGGCGCGCTGATGCTGGTGCGCGACAACCTGCGGGCGCTGATCGCCATGCACGGCCTGATCCTGCTGGGTGCGGCGGCGCTGGGGCTGGGCACGCTGGCGTTCCGGGTGGGGCTGATCGGACCGCTGGCCTGGATGATCGTGACCGGGGCCGGCGTCTATCTTGCCTATACGCCGTTCAACGCCATGCTGTTCGACCGGATGATCGCGGCGCTGGGCCGTGCCGGCAATGCCGGCTTCCTGATCTACGTGGCGGACGCCTCGGGCTACGTCGGCAGCGTGGCGCTGCTGGTGTGGCGCAACCTGGCCGCCCCGCACATGGACTGGCTGCGCTTCACCACCGATTGCGCCTATGCCGCGTCGCTGGCGGTCGCGGTTCTGACATGCTGTTCGGCCATGACCTTCGTGCAACGGGCACGCAGGAGGCATGAGGCGAGCTATGCATGATGTGATCGTGGTGGGTGCGGGGATCGTCGGCCTCGCGCACGCGCTGGCGGCCGCGCGGCGCGGACGGCGCGTGCTGGTGGTCGACCGCGATGCGCGGGCCAATGGCGCGTCGATCCGCAATTTCGGGTTCGTCACGGTGACCGGGCAGGAACGCGGCCGGGTGTGGGACCTTGCCCGGCGCAGCGCCGCGATCTGGCGCGAGGTGGCCGGGCCGGCGGGCATCCGCGTGGAGCAGGAGGGCCTGCTCGTGGTGGCGCAGCGGGCCGAGGCGGGCCGCGTGCTCGATGCGTTCATGGAAACCGAAATGGCCGAAGGCTGCCGGCGACTGACGGCAGTGGAAGTCGGCGAACTGTGCCCGCAGGCAAGCGCCCCCGCCGGCGCCCTGCACAGCACGATCGACTTGCGCGTGGAATCGCGCGAGGCGATCCCCCGGCTCGCGGCCTGGCTGGCGGCGGCGCACGGCGTAGCGTTCCGCTATGGCGTCGCGGTCGCCCATATCGAAAGTGGCCGGGTGACCTGCGCCGACGGGACCGTGCTGGACGCCGAAGCGGTGTTCGTGTGCCCGGGTGACGACTGGGCGACGCTCTTTCCTGCGATCTATGCCGAGGAAGGCATTCGCCGCTGCAAGCTGCAGATGCTGCGCCTTGCCGCGCCCGAATGGCGCCTGCCCTCGCCGGTGATGAGCGATCTCAGCATGGTGCGCTATCTCGGCTATGCCGCGCTGCCCGAAGCGCAGGCCTTGCGCGCCCGGCTGGAGAGCGAGGAAGCGAAAGCGCTGGGCTGGGGCATCCACCTGATCGCGGTGCAGAGCGCCGATGGCAGCCTCGTCGTGGGGGACAGCCATGACTACGCGCCCACGCCCGACCCCTTTTCCGTGGACGCGATCGATGCGGCGATGCTGCGCCAGTACGCGGCGGTGCTGGGCGCGCCGCCCGCCGTTCTCGAACGCTGGACGGGGACCTATGCCTCCGCCGCCGGCCATTCGATCGTGCGCGCGCCGGCCGAGGGCGTGCGGCTGACCGTGGTCACCAGCGGCACCGGCGCCTCCACCGCCTTCGCGCTGGCCGAGGACGTGGTCGGCGATCTTTTCGACAGTCAGGGGAAAGCATGATGGTTCCGGGCCTTAAAGCGGTGGTGTTCGACTGGGCGGGCACGATGATCGATTTCGGCTGCCGCGCGCCGGTGGTGGCGCTGTGCAAGGTGTTCGAGGAAGCCGGCGTGCCGGTGAGCGAGGCGGAAGCCCGCGCCGACATGGGCAAGGCCAAGAGCGATCACATCGCCTCGATCCTCGCCGCGCCGCGCGTGCGCCAGGCCTGGATCGATCGCCACGGCCAGGCCCCCGGCGAGGCCGCGGTCGAGGAACTGTTCGCTGCCGTCGGCCCGATGATGCGCACGGCGGCGGCCGAATGCGCCGACCTCATCCCCGGCGCGGCCGATGTCGCGGGCGCCTTGCGCGCGGCGGGTGTGAAGATCGGCTCCTGCACCGGCTACACGCGCGAGATGATGGCCGACATCCTGCCCCGCGCCGCCGAACAGGGCTACGCCCCCGACATGCTGGTCTGCGCGGGCGAGACGGCAGAAGGCCGCCCTTCTCCGCTGATGCTGTGGCGCAATCTCGTCGAACTCGGGGTCTGGCCGGCCAGCGCCTGCGTCAAGGTGGACGATGCCGAAGTGGGCATTGCCGAAGGGCTGGCCGCCGGAACCTGGACCGTGGGCGTGGCCGCCAGCGGCAACGGTGTCGGCCTTTCGGCGGCGGAACTGGCCGCGCTCGATCCCGCGGACCGCGCGGAGCGGATCGCCCGGGCACGCGCCGCGCTGGAAGCGGCGGGAGCGCACGTGGTGATCGATACCGTGGCCGACCTGCCGGCGGCGCTGGCGCAACTGCGCTTCGGCTAAGGACGCACGGTCAGGTCCACATGGACCCGGATCGCATCGTGCCGCCAGTATTCCTGGTCGTATTCCACCACGCGGCCCTGCGCGTCGAAGCTGGTGCGGACGACGAGCAGGCCGGGCGTTCCCGATTTTACGCCCAGCCCGTCCGCCGCGTCGCGCACCAGCGCGCACGGGCGCATGTCCACGCGGTTGCGGGTGACGGTGACGCCATAGACCGTAGTGAGGATATGCGTCAGCGACCCGTCCAGCGAATGCGCCAGCAGGTCCGGCGCCAACGCCGGGTCCACGGTGATGCGCTCGACCAGCACCGGGCGCCCGTCGATCGTGCGGCGGCGGTCGATCACGTGCAGCGGCGCGCCCGGCGCCACGCGGAAGATGTCGGCCAACCCGGAGGACGCGGGCACGCTGTGCTTGTGCAGCGTCTCGGTGCCAGGTTTCCGCCCCTGTTCGCGAACATAGGTCATGAACCCCGCCCAGCGTGTCGGGTCATAGGTGACGGCGGGAGGAGAGACGTACCAGCCGCTGCGGTCGCGCCGGTAGATCAGACCCTCGGCTTCCAGCAGGAACAGCGCCTCGCGGATCGTGCCGCGCGCGGTGCCGGTGCCCGTCTGGAACTGGCGCTCGGACGGCAGACGGGTGCCCGGCTTCAGCCGCCCCATCTCGATGTTCAGCGCAATCTGGTCGCGCAGCGCGATATACTGCGGCCCATCCGAAGCATCCGGCGCGCGGGTGATGTCCATGAGGTCCGTCTTGGGGCGCATTGGCTACAGCCATGGCAGCACCGGCATCGCCCGGTCAACGCGGAATGCGGCATGGTCAGAAATGGCGCCGTCCCGTCTCACCCGTCCTGCGATTGCATCAGCCTTGTGAACAGCGTGATCGCCTTGTCGGCCGACGTTGGCATGACGCGGCGGCCGGGGTCGGTATCGATGATGCGCTGCTGCGCCTCGATCATCGTCTTGTCCTCGTTGAACGCCATGATTGCCACGTCGATCATCGCCTGCGCCATGGCTTCGTCGCCATGCTCGGCCGCCGGCCCCCAGGAAAAGTAATAGCTCGTCGTGCTTTCGCTGGTGGGAGTCACCGCCTGGCTGGTGAAATTGGCGAACAGCGAAGGCGCTTGCGCCGGGGGTGCTTCGTACCCGAACGCTTCCGCGCTGCCGGTGGGGAACAGCGCGCTGTACAGCAGGAACACGCCGGGCAGCACGAAATCGTAGGATGTCCAGATATCCACCCGTTCGTGTTCCGCCGCCTTTCCCAGGGGCGGCGTTGGCGGAGTGCCGACGATCCAGCGCGACGAACGCACCCCTTCCGCGATCGGTTCGACCCTGGGGCGGTTGCGCGACCATGCCTCGTCCGCGCCGAAGCTGGCGGCATGGACATAGGCCAGGTGGGTGAGATCGAGCAGGTTGTCGTTGATCAGCGAATAGTGCGCCCGATAGTGCAGTTCACCGGTCTTGAGCACCCACGCGGGATCATCCAGCGCTTTGGACGGGGCGATCCGCGATGGATCGGCGCGGTCGGGATCGCCCATCCACACCCATATCCAGTTGTTCCGCTCGACCGCCGGGTAGGTCCGGACGCAGGCCGAGGCCGGAATGGCATCCTGCCCCGGAATTTCACGACAGCGCCCGTCCGCGTCGAACAGCAAGCCGTGATACAGGCAGCGGATCGCGTTCCCTTCGACGCGGCCCAACGAAAGCGGGGCGAGGCGGTGGACGCAGCGATCCTCCATCGCCACCACCGCGCCCTCTTGCGTGCGCCAGATGACGACGGGTTCGCCCAGCAGCATGCGCTGCGTGGGCTTACCCGCCTCGAACTGGTGGCTCCATCCGGCGACATACCAGCAATTGCGGATCAGCATCTTCCATTCCCATCCTATCGAGCGGCCATAACACAGTGCGGTCCGGGAACCTTGCAGGCCGGTTCCCGGACCCGGCCGCGCAAAGTCTCGCACCGACCCCGCGCGGCCGAACCGCAAGACCTCAGAACTTCACGCCCACTTTCGCGTACCATTCCGCCGGGCGGCTCCAGGTGCCGTAGATCTGCCCGCCGGAAATCTGCGCCTGCCCGGTCACGATGTAGCGCGTGTTGGTGATGTTGGTGCCGCCGACGGCGAGGTCCCACACCCCCGAGGGCGATTGATAGGTCACGCTGGCGTTGACGATATCGAGCCCCGGCCGGCGCAGCAGATAAGTGCGCTCGGTATCGTTCCACAGCGACGAGGTGCGGGTGTAGTCGGCCAGCAGCACGACGGCACCGCCGTTGCCAAGGTCCAGCTTGTAACGCGGCGTCACGTTGAACTTCCACTTGGGCGTCTTGGGGAGATCGCCGTTCACCACGGTTCCCGCCTGGAACGGGTTCGGCGTGACGATCGCCTGCGGCAGAAGGCTGGTGTAATAGGCATCGGTGTAACCGACCGACGCGTTGATCGTCAGGCCGTGTGCCGGCGCGATCGTCGCTTCCGCTTCAAAGCCCTTGATCCGCGCGGTGCCGGCGTTCTGGACGGTCGGACTGACGCCCTGCTGGAAATTGAGCTGGATGCCATCGTACTTCGTGGTGAAGGCCGCGAGGTTCAGTTGCAGCCGGCGGTCCAGCAACGTGGACTTCACGCCGATTTCAAAGCTCTCCGCCTTTTCCTCGTTGAAATCGGGCGCATAGGGCAGCGGGTTGGAAAGGCGCGTGGTCCAGCCGCCGGTCTTGTACCCGCGCGACCACGATCCATAGACCATCACGTCATCGGTGGGATGCAGCTGGATGCCGATCTTGGGCGCGAAGTTGTTGAACTTCTTCTTCTGGGTGCCGCCCACGTAATAGCGCAGCGGCTCGCCCTGCACCGGGAAGCCCAGCGCGCTCTGGCAGGGATCGCCATAGACAGGGCAATTGAACAGCTTGTAGTTGAACCCGTTGGCATCCGACTGGCGCCCGATGAAGTCCTTGTCTTCGTGGGTGTAGCGCCCGCCGAGCGTGATGCCGACAAGATCGTTGAGCCGCCAGTCGACCTGGCCGAACACCGCATAATTCTTCGTCTTGAGATCGTTCGGCCCGATGATCTGGAGCAGGCCTTCTGAAAACGTGACGAAGTCCCGCATCTTGCCTTCCTCGCGGAAGTAGTAGCCGCCCAGCACGAAGTTCAGCCTCTTGTCGAGCGCGCTGCCGATCACCTGCACTTCCTGGCTGAACTGGTTCTGCGTCAGCGAGAACGAAGGCTCCAGGATCGCCATCGGGGAATTGTCGAGATCGAGGCCCGACGCCCACTTGATGTTGCGGTAGCCGGTGATGGACTTGAGAGCGATCGTGTCGGACAGGTCGTAGTCCATCACGCCGGTGAAGCCATAGACCTTCATGTTGGAGAAGCTGTTGCCCGTGGCGTAGCTGGTATCCTTGTCGGTCGAGACCCAGCGGTTGTCATACGGCAACCGGTTGTTGTTCGGATTGCCGTCGACGTTCACGCTGGCGAGCGCCGGCAGGTTCGCGCCCGGGTTGAGCGGCGTTCCCCGCACCCCGCACAAGGCGCCGGCGTTGCGCGCGGCAATCTCGGCGGAAGTGGCGCCGATGCAGAAATTGTAAAGGCCGGCAAACAGGAAGCCCGAGGTGCCGGTCGCCACGTCCAGCGCGGTGCCGGGGATGTTGTTCGCGGCAAGGCCGGCGAACGGGCCGGGCACGCCCGATGTCACGGCCAGCACCGAATTGGCCATCGAGGACTGGTCGATCTTCATGTAGTCGCCGCCCAGTGTCACCTTGAAGCGGTCGCTGGCTTCCCACAGCAGCTTGGCACGGATCGTCCATTCGTGCTGGCCACCCTCTCGGTCGGACGTTCTGTATCCGCTCTGCGGAAGCGATCCCGCCCGGTCGGTGACGTATGGCGTCGCCGAAGGGTAGGGGATGCGCTTCTGGTATCCATCGCGGTTCTTGACGGAGAACGTCACCGAACTCTTCAGCCTGTCGCTCAACGGCAGATCGGCGTAACCGCGCACGTCGATCCGGTTGTAGCGCCCGGTGGTGACATCGCCCTGAAACGCGGGCTTGTCGCCCGGCGTGCGCGTAACCACGCTGATCGCGCCGCCAATGGTGTTTCGGCCGAACAGCGTGCCTTGCGGCCCCTTGAGCACTTCGATCCGTTCGACGTCCGGAAGATCGAGGTTCGCGCCGACCGTCCGCGCGAGATAGACACCGTCTAGATAGATGCCGACACCCGGATCGATATTCATCGCGAAATCGTTGGCGCCGATGCCCCGGATGAACGCCGACAGCACGGACGAGGAACCGGAGAACGGCGTTCCGGCATCCAGCGTGACGTTGGGCGCCGCATTGGAAAGCTGCGCCACATCGCCCACGGCCCGTTCGCGCAACGCCTCTCCGCCGAACGCGGAAATCGCGATCGGCACGTCCTGCACGCTTTCCGCGCGCTTTTGCGCGGTCACCACGATCTCCTGAATGCCGCCGGCATCGTTTCCGCCAGCGGATCGCCCGCCGGCTTCCTGGGCATGGACAAGGCCCGGCACGGCCATGGCGACGATACTGACTGCTGACCTGAATCGCATCTGTTCCTCCCCTGCCAGACGCGCTTCGGGGGCGCCGGCTTATGAGGGGAGATTAGGTCGAGACGGTCAGCAACAAACAGGGCCTGCTGTGCACAAAATACCGGGTGAAACGTGCACTCGTGCCCGCTTTCGACCGATGGGACCTTCGTGTTATCCCCTTTCCCGGGAGAAATCGGGAAAAGCGAGAATACCCGGTGGAGGAATTACTGCACGTCAAAACGGCCGATGCGCCCATCGGACAGCGCTGCAACTTCTGGACAGGGCAGGTCGCCGCGCATCTTTCGAACATGCGCATCGACGTGCGGCGCAAACTTGATTTCAACGCCAGCATTTCCATCCGCTCGCTCGGCCCCGCGCGGATCGCGCTGATCGACGCCGATTTCCAGGCCATTTCGCACCGTGCGGACGGCAGCGAAAACCGCTTCCACCTCAACCTTGTCCAGGAAGGCGGCATGGTCCTGCACCGTTTTGGTGAAAGGATAGAACTTTCGGCAGGCGATTGGTGCCTGATCGATGAGCGGGAGAGCTACGATTTCACCACCTCCGAACGGTGTTCGTGCATCGTGATGCAAATGCCGGTGCCTTGGGCGAAGCGCATCATCCCCGATCCCGGCAAACCGCTGATCGCCAGCAGCACGTGTGAAAATCACTGGACGACCGCCCTGTCGCACGGCCTGCTCGCGGTCGGCGCGCGCGAGATCCGCTACAACGCCGTCGAGGACGGCATGGTTGCCGACCAACTGGCCAATCTCCTTTCGCTGGCACTCGGCCCACGATCGGACATGGTAACCGGCCGGCACAAGACCGCGCTCCTGCGCTCCATCCGTCAGGTCATGAGCGAGCGCTTCACGGAAAATTCGCTCACCGCCCGCGATGTGGCCGCCGCCAGCCGCATTTCCCTGCGCTATCTTCACCAGCTGTTCGCCACCCAAAACACGTCATTCGGCCAGCAGCTTCTCGCGCTCAGGCTGCACCGCGCCGAACAGATGCTCGCCGACAGACGGCTCGCCAAGGTTTCGATATCCGAGATCGCCCACGCCGTGGGGTTCGCCGATTCCTCAACGCTGACCCGCCACTTCCGCCTGCACCTTGGCCTCACCCCTCGGGATTATCGCAAATCCAGGGTTTAGGGTTCGTCCGCTCCTGGATATCGAACGCCACCCCCTGCGCGCGCGGCAAGCTGGAACCGTCGTTGACCGTGCCGGTGGCCCGCCACCGGGTGACCGCGACGGCATCGATGAAAGGCGCGTCCCTCCTCCACGATCGGGAAATCCGGTCGGGTCGCGCAAGGTATCCCTCCTCTTATCGCGCGGTGCTTGCCAGCCAGGCGAGTATCTCGTCGCGGTTCTCGTCAAGCCTGGGTGGCGGGGCATCGACCGAGGGTTCGCCCGGCACCATGCGGAACCCGACGCCCGGCAGGCGCACATCGCCGTCCAGCGGCAACCCCGGCACGGCGAGTGACGCCAAGGCGCCCGGCCCGGCCAGCGCCGAAGCCTCGTCCACCCGGCGCACCACGCCGCACGGTATGCCGGCCGCGTTCATGCCGGCTTCCCATTCCACCGCATCCCGCGTCGCGATCACGCCGGCCACTTCCGCCTTCATGGCATCGAAGTTCGCACGCCGCGCGTCGTCCGTCGCAAAACGCGCATCGCGCAGCCATTCTTCCTTGCCCACGAAGCGGGCCAGGGCTTCGAACTGGTTCGGCTGCACCACGCCCAGGGAAATCTGACGGCCATCGCGCGCGACAAACAGCGACGCCGTGGGCAATCCGCTGTAGCCGGTGTTGCCCATGCGCGACATTGGCTGGCCGGTGACAAGATAGGGCGTCAGCGCAGACGTCATGAACGCAAGGCTGGCGTCGAACATCGACACATCGATATAGCTGCCGCCGCCGCCGCGTTCGCGCTGCATCAGGCCGGAGAGGATCGCCAGCGCGGCCGTCTGACCGGTCAGCGTATCCACGATCGGGAACCCCACGCGAACGGGCGGATCGCCTTCCTCTCCGCTCAGCATCATCATTCCGCTGGTCGCCTGGACGATATTGTCGATCGCCGGCCAATCGCGCTGGGGGCTATCCTGGCCATAGCCGGATACCGAGCAATAGACGATATCGGGCCGCAGTTCGCGCACCGCATCATAACCAAGCCCAAGCCGCGCAATGACGCCCGGGCGGAAGTTCTCCAGCAGCACATCGCTGCGCGAAACGATGGCGCGGGCAATGGCCAGATCGGCTTCGTCCTTGAGATCGAGCGCGATCGATTTCTTGCCCGCGTTGGCAGCGATGAAGGCGGGCGCCATGCCGTCGAAACGGCGATCCGAGCCGTAGGAACGGAACCCGTCGCCGCGTTTGGGCTCGATCTTTATCACCTCTGCCCCCATCTGCCGCAGCAAGTGGGATGCGTAAGGCCCGGCCATGACGTGGCTGAAATCGGCGATGCGGATGCCCGCAAGCGGCTTGGTCATGGTTTCTCCGGAAATTGCTTGCGAACGACGGTCCAGCCCGTTCCCGTGCAAAGACCGCAGGGATCGCCCGCGAACATCGCGCCGGCGCGCTTGCTGCCCTTCAACTGCCAATCAAGCCAGGCCACCCCGACGCGCGCATATTCGCCCCCGTTGACCAGCTGGTACGTGCCGCCATGCCCGGTCGGCAGGTTGCCGTAGAACACGGGGACGTGATCGATGCGGTTCACGTCGTCGCTGCCGTTGGGATAGGCGATATCGGTCGGCCCGCCCAGGATATAGGCAACGGGCGTATGCAGCTTGCGCAGATCATCCTTGGTCACGGGAACGCCGCTGATGCCGGTGTTCCCGCGGTTATAGACACCGCTGTTCATCACCATGACGGTCTTCACGCGCGGATCCGCGCCTGCGACAATCGCCTGCAATCCGCCGCAACTATGCCCCATCACCGCGATGCGGGTCGTATCGATCCGCCCCTTGAACGGTCCCGCCCGGTCCGCGCGCACGGCCCAGTCGATCGCCGCGACCAGCTGCCCTGCGGTCGTTTCGTCCGGCGTCGGACGCGGCGGCGGGAACGCGACCGGTGGGCCATCGGGCAGCCGCTCCAGTGCGGGGCTTTCCACACCCGGCGCGCCGTTGGCGATCACGAAATAGCCATGGCTGGCGATCTCGCGCAGGAAATGGCTGGCGGAAAGCCCGTTGTTCTTGCACCCGCCGTTCCCCCACAGCACCAGCGGCAAAGGCTGGCGCGGGAGACGGGCGGGGCGGTAGATCGTGTAACCCGGCGCATCGGTGCGGCCTTCCGCGACCGCGGGCCAGGTGCCGGTACCCGCAGGCGCGCCGATAACCCCCGGCCCGTGCGGAGCGTCCGCCGCTTGCGCGGACGCCATCGTCGCGACCAGCCCCGCCAGGACGATCAACCGTTTCATGATTTGCCCCCACATTCGATCCGGTCTCGGCCCCGCACGGCGGCGCGCGCGGTGCGAAACGCTCTCATTCCGTCAAGGCCAAAACGCGCGAGCGCCCGGGCATTGGCTTCGGAATCGCGCAGATAAAGCGCATCGAAACGCGCCTGTTCGGACGGAGAAACGCCGCTGATCACGACATGCCGCGCGCGCGCCTCCTCCATGCCCTTGTCCAGCGCGACACGGATTTCCCGCGCCAGCGCCGCTTCCCATACGGGTTGGGCTTCGGTCAGGATGGCGCGTTCCTCATCCGTCAGGCTGTTCCAGCGCGCAACCCCCATTGCCCTGGCCGGATAGGCACCGCGGGGGACAGCCAGCGTGTTGTAATACCGGGCCACTTCCGCAAAATGCAAAGCCTTGAAGGTATCGCCGGGCGCGATCACGCCATCGATCACGCCCTTGGCCATCGACGAATAGACATCCGCCATGGGCATGTTGACGGGATCGGCTCCAAGCGATTCCAGCACCGTCAGCAATTCCGTCGGCGCCCGCAAACGCAGGCCGCGCAGATCGGCAAGGCTGCGCACCTGCCGGTTTGTCGTAACGATGCCAGCCAGCGATCCGCCCTGAACCGCCAGAACCTTGAGGCCCTGAAGCTCGCGGCCGATTTCTGGCTCCGCAGCGGCGATGCAGCGATAGAGCGCAACCTGCGATTCCACGCTATCCGCGCCGCTGTAGAAGCCGGTCTGGATGCGCAGCAGATGGGTGCCGCCGCGCGCGTAGATCGGCGTTATCAACCCCACGTCCGCCACGCCGTGACGGAGTTCCTCCATCGACATATCCGATGAAAGCAGCGCGCCCGACCAGCTGGGACGAATCCGGATACGGCCGTGCGAGCGCTGCTCCACGAACCCCATCCACGCCTGATCCGCCTTGCTGAACGGATGGTTCGGGCTGTACGGCGTGGCATAGGTCAGCTCGGTCACACCCGGCGAAGCCGGGCGCGCGCAGGCGCTGATCAGCATTGCCAGGGCCAGCACCAGGCGTTTCACGCAAGCCCCCGCGCGACCAGGAAATCGGCAACCAGCGATACCATGCGGTCGTGATTCCAGTTCTTGGCATCGACCATGTCCGCGTCGATCGAAAGGACGGGGACGCCCGCCGCCTCCAGCGATTGCGCGGTGATCTTCGTGCCCGATTGCGAGAGCCGGTTGTCCGGCGGCAACAGCACGACGCAGGCATCGATCCCGCAGCGCTCCGCCTCGCTGGTCATCCAGCCGTTCATCCACGGCGGAAGGTGCAACACCTCGTTCATCGAGCAGATACGGCTGGCCAGCGCGTCCATCGGGCGTCCATGCAACTCGCGGATATACTGCGGCCCGGCGAACGGCATGTACATGGACCAGACGAACACGGCGCCGAGCCGCTCTTCCAGCGCCTGGTAGAAGCCCGGATCGTGCCACACCCCGGCCCCGATCCACATCAACCGGATCTTTTCGTGCGCGGCGGTGCCCGCCCCGCTGGCGATGCGCTCCATCACTTCATCGCGGAAGCGACGAGCATGGTCCACCGCCCAGTCCGATCCCCGGTGCCATTGCGGGATCATGGTGTTAGGCATCTGTTCGGCGATGGATACCGGGCACGGACGCGCGCGGCCGATCGCCTGCGCGGCCTCCCAGATATACCCTTCCTGTTCGTTGATCCGCTCCATCAGGTGATGGAGCCTGGCTTCGTCGAACTTGCGGCCCGTGCGATTTTCCAGCAGCGCGATAAGGTCGCGCATCTCGGAAACCATCAGCGCGATGCGGTCGGCATCGTAGATTTCCTGCCAGTCGTTGCGGGAATGCGCGAACCAGCGCGGGTCCTTGTGCTCCCACGCGGGTGCCTCCATCGGGAAGAACTCGCTGCCCAGCGCCTCGGCCCACTGGCCGAAGACGTGCTGGATGCAATCGCAGGTCATCCGCGCGACCAGCACGGTCGGCTTGGGCAACCCGCCCCACGGCGCGGACTTGGGATCGTTGGCCAGTGTGCAAGCAAGGCCCAACGAACAATACTTGCAGCTGTTCTCCGGAAAGCCGTGGCGCGCCATCACTTCGAAGTACTGGTTCGAAAGCTGCTTCGCCGAAATATAGGCCGACCACCACTGGTTGGTGATGATCGGGATGTCCATCACGTGAAAGATCTCGTGCGGCGTATCGGCCTGGACGATTGCGAAAGGTTCGCCTTCATCCACCACCCGGCGCTTCAGATCGATGCCGAACTGCTTCTGGTAGGCGTTGGCGGCGGCGGTGCAGGCTAGGTCCTTGCGGCTGCGCTGTCCGGTGGCTTGACTCATTGGAATACTCCTGCCGCTTCGAGTTCGGCGATGCGGGCTTCGGACAGGCCGCAAAGGTCACGGGCGATGGCGTGTACGTGTTCGCCCATGCGCGGTGCGCGGAAGGGCGCGGGCCGATCCCGGGAGAACAGGATCGGCGTGGCGATATGGCCAAATGGCCCCAGCAGCGGATGGTCCAGCGTCATCAGCGCACCCCGCCCCGCCAGCTGCGGATCGGCATCGATCATGTCCTGGCAATCCTGCACCACGCCGCACGCGATGCCGGCCGCCTGCAATTCCGCCGCGATCGCCTGATCTTCCCGCGCGGACGTCCATGCCGCAATGTCGGTGCCGGCGATCGCCGCCAGCCGCGCCCGGTCCTGTTCCCCAAAAACGGTGATCGCCACCCACCGGTCGTCGCCCAGCGCCGGGAACACATCCTGGAACGGGACCCGCGGATCGGCGTTGCCCGCCCGTTGGGGGCGTTCGCCACGCTTGGCTGCCGCGAGATAGTCCCGCATCTGCTGCACGCAGATTTCGTACATGGAGGCATCGATATGGCAGCCGAGGCCGGTTTCCCGCCGATGCTGGAGCGCCGCCGCGACCGAACCCGCCATCACGAAAGGCACGATCACGTCGCCATAGGGGACTGCCCCCGGGATCACCGGATCGCGATCGGGATAGCCTGTCAGGAAGGTGCGCCCGGAAAGCGCACCGCCGGTGCCGTCCACGCCCCATTCCTGCGCCAGCGGGCCGGTCTGGCCGAATACGCTGCCCGATACCATGACGATACCGGGGTTGCGCGCCGCCAGCGCATCGTAGTCGAGGCCCAGCTTCTTCATCGTACCGGGCGAGAAGTTTTCGACGACGACGTCGGCCCAATCGATCAGCGGATCGATCAGCTCGCGCGCCTCCGGCTTCTTCATGTTCAAGGAAACACTGCGCTTGGATGAATTGAGATGCGCGAACCAGGGCTTGTCGTCCCAGTTGCCGGCCTGCGATGCCGAAACCTGCACGTCCAGCCGCGCCAGATCGGGCCGCGTGCGGCTTTCGATCTTCACCACCTCGGCGCCGAGATCGCCCAGCGTCTTGGTCGTGATCGAACCCACCAGCGCCCAGGCGAAATCCAGCACGCGCACGCCCGCAAGCGGACCGGAGCGAGCGCCGGCATGGACGGCGGGCGCCGCTGGCGTGGTCCCCGGACGGAACGTCGCAAAGCGGTCGGGCAATCCCGACGGCGTGTCGAAGAAGGAGCGCGCAGCGAGATGGGGATCGGCCAGCACATCCGACGGCTCGTTCGCCACGCACGCGTTGATGCCGCGCCGCAGCCCCTCGATGGCGATTTCCCGCTTCGTGCGCGAACGGAAGAACGCGTCGATCGCGGCTTCCCAGATCGCCCGCGTTTCCGCTGGCAGCGTCGAGCGGTTGTACGCCAGCCAGTCCGTGCCGCGCAGCGGGTTTGGCATGCCGGCATCGTCGATCCAGTCGGACAGCGCCTGGTTGGCGGGCGCGCCCAGCCGCCCCGTCATCAGCGAATGGAAGCACCAGCCGTCCGCCAGCCGCCAGATCGCCCGGACGGTGGCCTGGCCATAGGCCAGCGCCCCGCCGACGCGGACCAGCTTGCGCCGGTCGAATTGCCAGCACAGCACGCCGTTGAAATTGCGACTGAACGCGACCTGCTGGATCGAGACATCGACATGCTGGCCCTTGCCGTGCGTGCCGCGCGCATAATGCGCGGCCATCGCGCCCGACGCCGCAACCATGTCGGCGTGGAACGTGCAGGCGTCGCCCGCCTCTTTCACCGGCGGCAGTCCCGGCTCTCCGGTAACGCGCAAGGCGCCGCCCATTGCCGAGGCAACCAGTTCCCCACCCTTCCAGCCGGAGCGCGGGCCGCCGGACCCGAACGGCGTGACCGATACGTGAATGGCCGCGTCCGGCACGACAACGCCGGCCAGTCCTTCCAGCCCGATGTCATCGATCACGAACGACGCGCCTTCGACCGCCCCGCCCAGCTCGGCCCCCAGCGAGGTCAGGAATCGCGCCAGAGGACGCTCCCCCATGCCGCCGAGCACGGCGACGCGATGGCCAGCGAGCGGCTTCATGCTGCGCCTCCCTGCAGGAAAGCAGCGATCTCGGCATCCACGCCATCGTTCGCGCGCCAATCACGCCGCGTCAGGATCAGCGCGGGAATATCGATCCTTGCCAGCACGTCGCGCTGCGCGGGCAGATGCCAGACGCGGGCATCGTCCTCTTCGGCGAACCACAGCACCGCCGCCAATGCGCCGCATTCGTCCGCCTGCGCTTCCAGCGCCTGCGCGCGATCGAAAAACGCCCGCACATCCGCGCGCCTCGCGTGAAGCTGACGAGCAAGCGCGGCGAACGGATCGCCAGTGCCTTCCTCGACCGGCGGCCCCGGGTCCGCCCACGCATCGCCCAGCGTTTCACCGGCCGCGATCCAGCCGGCGCGTTCGACCATGCCATGCAGCCGGCGATCCGGGGGCGGCGTGCCCGCGATCAGGCAGACCCGCCCGGGCTGCGCACCCGCCGCAGCAGTCGCATTCGCCCGGCGAACGTTGGTTTCCGCGATGCCCCGCTCAAGCGCGATCTCACCGACGCCAAGACGATCGGCCAGCTTCCGCACGCTGGCAACCATGTGCTGTGCGCTGCTGGCACGTCCGATCTTGGCGACATCGAAGATCAACGGTTCGGGGCCGCCGACCTTGCCCAGCCGGCGCAGCTCGCTGATGTAGTAGTAAAGGCGCTGTGCCCCATCGTCGGCACGCGAAAACACCACGGCATCCAGGTGGTCGAACCGGCCATCCAGCCAGTCTTGCAGGACGGAATAGGTCCAGCGCGGAAACTTGCTTTCCAGCCAGCGGTCTGCGGCGGGCGTTTCGCGGTCGATGTCCCAGGGAAGCAAACCGGCATGCACGCCTGTGGCGGCAAGCAGGTCTTGCGGCAAATCCGGGCCGAGTGATGCAATCATGGTCATTGTCCGAAAAGGCCCGGCAGCCACAGGGCCATCGCGGGAAACAGGATCAGAAGAAGAAGATGGACCAGGTCGCTGGCTAGAAACGGCATCACCCCCTTGAAGATGCGGTTGATGCTGACGTCCTTGGCGACGCCCTGGATCACGTAGAGATTCATGCCCAGTGGAGGATGAACGAAGCCGATTTCCATCGCGCGGGTGATGAAGATGCCAAACCAGATCGGCGACATGCCCACGCTTTCCACCACGGGCAAAAGGATCGGCGTGGTCAACAGCATCAGCGCCAGGCCATCGAGCACGGAGCCCAGCAGAAGCAGCAGCCCCGCCACGACGATCAGCGTCGGAATCGTTCCCAGGGCAAGGCCGGTCACCCAATGGCCGACGGCGTCGGTAAGGCCCGTCACGCTGATGAACGTCGAGAACACAAGCGCGCCGATGATGACCAGAAAGATCAGACCGCTGGTCCGCAGCGTTTCGGAAAAGGCGCGGAACAGCACTTCCCGCGTCAGGCGACGACGCCAGGCCGTGATTGCCAGAGCACCAACCGTGCCGATCGACGAGGCTTCGGACGGGCTGAACCACCCCAGCACGATCCCGCCCAGCACAAGGCACAACAACCCGAGCATGTCCGCGATGCGCAGCATGGCCTGCCCGCGTTCGCGCCAGGTCGCCCGCTCGCTCGCCGGCGCGATCGAAGGCCGCCAGCGGACCAGCAACCAGACGACAAGGCAATAGAACAGCATCTGCGAGATGCCGGGAATCAGCGTTGCCGTGAACAGCTTCCCCACGGACTGTTCCGCGATGATGCCATAGACAATCAGCGCACCGGACGGCGGAAGCATCTGGCCCAGCGTGCCCCCGGCCGCGACCGTTCCCGTGGCGAGCGCGTCCGAATAGCCGCGCTGGCGCATTTCCGGCAGGGCCACCAACCCGATCGTGGCGGCGGTGGCAAGGCTCGATCCGTTGATCGCACCAAACCCCGCGCACCCGCCGATCGAGGCATAGGCAAGCCCGCCACGTCTGTGCCCGACCAGCTTGGCCGCGGCATCGAACAGGTCGCGGCTGGCATTGGCCGAAAAGAACAGATGCGCCATCAGCATGAACAGCGGCAGCGTGCCCAGTTCGTAGCGCGTCAACGTTTCCACCACGATCACGCCGGCCTTGATCAGCGCGGGTTCGAAGCCCAGCGCCACGATCAACCCGCCGGCGCCGACAAGCCCCAGCGACACGCCGATCGGCACACCCGAAATCAGCAACGCGAACAGCAGGACAAGGCCGATCAGGCCGGTTTCAGGCGTGGCGAACATCAGCGCTTGCGCTCCACCAGTTGACGCGCAAGCAGGACAAGCACGACGACAAGACCCGCATTGAGGAACATCCTCAGCCAGCGCCACGGCACGCCGAGCAGTTCGCTCACTTCCTGGCTGCCCCACAGATCGCTGGCGAGCCACGCGGACCCGCAAAGAAGGACGGCATAGAACGCCATCGTCAGCAATAGCGAAAGGCGTTCGACGAGATGCGCTCCGCCGGGTTTCAACCGGTCCAGCACAAGGTGAACGCGTGCGTGATTGCGCGCCAGCGTTGCGGAAACGAGCGCCAGCGTCCCGGCTACCAGCACGCCCACCTGCACAAGCTCGATCGCGCCTTTCAGCGGCAGGCCGGTGTGGCGGCCGATCACGGACAACAGATTGAGCCCGGCCGCCGCGATCAGCGCGGTGCCGCCGGTCCAGATCATGATGCGCGCAAGAACGTTCATGCGGCTACCTCGCGCACGCGCCCATCGGCATCGATCCGGATGTCGGGCATCCCGGCATCGCGCGTGATGCCAGCCACATAGGCGCGTATATCCGCCGCCCGATCCGGCGGCGCCAGAACCGGCCGCCCCGGCGCTTCGACATCGACCGGGATGATCGCCGGCACGATGGTGCCATCCGCGCCCCACTCTATCCGTCCCAGGAACGCGTTCACCGCCTGCGGGTGAAACGGCGCCAGCGTATAGGCCGGATCGGGTTCGAAACCGAACAGCGCCTTGCGCCGCTGCGCCCATTCGCGGCGGGCCGGATGATCCTGCGCCGGGCTGAGCGCGCGGGTGACGACACACCCGTTGCCAAGGCCGTGAAAGATCGGCTTCCCGCGATAGAATTCGATGCCACGCACGATATGCGCATGATGGCCGATCACGACATCCGCCCCGGCGTCGATCGCCGCATGCGACACGGCGCGTTCGTAGGGGGCCAGCCGCGCGGGCGTATGGACGATACCCTTGTGCAGCGCCACCAGCACCAGATCGGCCACGGTGCGCGCGCGGGCAATGTCCTCGCGCAGGATGGCCACCGCCGCGTCGGTCAGCGCGACGAGGTTCGCCGCGGGCGCGACCGGGCTTCCGTCCGCCGTTGCGATCGGCAACCACGCGCAGCCAGCCCGGTCCGCGCCGGCCCAGGCGCTTTCGGGACCAACGCAATTGTAGCTGAGCAACGCAATGCGCCGACCGCTACGGTCCACCACGGCCGGCTCGCGCGCTTCGGCCAGCGTCAGCCCCGCCCCGGCATGGGCGATGCCGGGCGCATCAAGCCCGGCAATGGTATCGGCTATGCCTTCGGCACCGCAGTCGGCGATATGATTGCCGGCAAGGCTGACCATGGAGAACCCCGCCCCGGCGATCGCCGCGATATTTTCGGGCGGCGCGCCGGGCGCCGGGACATCCCCTTTCATCTCGGCTCCGCGCGCGGTGTGTGGCACTTCCAGATGGCCGATGGCGAGATCGGCGGCGCGAACCGCAGGCGCGATTCCGTCGAGCCAGTAGGGTGCGTCCGGTTCATCAAGAACGAGATCGCCCGCCAGCACGATGGAGATCGCCTCCCAGTTCACGCCGCCTTCCCCCCTCATCGCGATTGTCAGAACGCCTTGCGGACGCTGATCGCGAACAGCCGGCCGATCGGATCGGCGGCCGTGGCGTCATACCCGCCGCTGCCGTTGCCGCTGGGCGCCAGGTTCACATAGGGCGGCTTCTGATCGAACGCGTTGCGCATTTCAAAGCCCAGCGTCATGCCCTTGTCAAAGAACCCCGTCGCCTTCTGATCGCCGATGCGCCAGCTGATCGAAAGATCGACCGGCGTGAAGCTCCCCACCGACTGCACGGGCACCGCGAGGTTGTTCTTGTACCCCCCGACGTGCGTGATCAACACACGCGCGCTGACCGGGCCGTGATCCCACAGGATGCTCGCGCGCGCCTTGAACTTGAGCGGATTGAAAATCACGTTCAGGCGATCGACCAGCGGCGCCGTGGGCGTGACGGCGACGCGATATTTGGTGAGATAGGTTCCCGACACGTTGAACGTCAGCGTATCCCTGTCGGAAACGTCCTTGGTCCAGGTGCCGGTAAAATCGATGCCCCGGGTAATCGAAACGCCAAGGTTCTGGCTGCGCCCGTCGACGAACAGGGTCACGTTCGCGGGGTTGCCGCCGGGAAACGATCCGCTGGCCAGCGCCACGCCCTGCGCCAGCAACTGCTGAACCCGGGCGGCGGCGGCCGCATCGCGAAGGATGATATTGGTGCCGGCGTACTGCGCCTCGTTACCGAGAATGGTCAGGTTCGACAGGTTGGCGAGCACCTGGTTGCGATAGTTCACATCCCAGTACGTGATGCCGAAGTGCAGCGTCGGGGTTGGATCGAAATCGGCGCCGATGGACCAGGTGGTTGCCGTTTCGGGCTTCAGGTTAAGGTTGGGGCCGGACAGCGCATAGCCCTGCAACGGCGCTCCGCCGGCCGGGTTCTGATAGCTCTGGCCGAACAGGTTGTTGGAGTTGCCGTAGATTTCGGGGATCGTCGGCGCACGGAACGACGTGCCATAGCTGCCGCGCAGTTTCAGACCCCGCACCGGCTCCCAATTGATCCCGAACTTGGGATTGGTGGTGCCGCCGACATCGCTGTACTTGTCGTAACGCACCGCGGCGTTGAGTTCGAGCCGTTCAAACCCGGGCATCGCGTTGGCCGCACCGAAGACCGGCACGAACAGTTCGCCATAGACCGAATCGACCTTGCGTCCGAAATTGCGGAACACGATCGGCGTGGTCGGAGCGCCGCGCGCCGATCCCAGCCCCACGGTGAAGTCCTGCCGTTCGTAACCGCCCGCCAGCTTCACTTCGCCACCGGGCAGCGCGAACAGCGGCCCGTTGATGCGCCCTTCGTACGTCTTCAACCGCCCGTTGGTCGGTGCGAGGAATATCTGGTTTGCAAGGACAGCGCGGACGGCCGCGCTCGTGCGCCCCAGGCCATAAGGATCGAACGCGGTGGCCGGATCGCTGCTGGCCAGCGCGGCCGTCAGCGCGCCATTGTTCAGCCCAAAGTAGGAGCCGGAGAAATCGTGCGTCTTGCCATAGCCGAACAGTGCCTCGACCTCCCAGTTGTGCGGCAGCTTCGCCTTGATGCCGGGCGTGATCTGCCAGCTTTCGGCATAGCCGAACGAATCGTTGGTCGGCAGGTCGTTGCGGAAGTTGTAGTCCAGCGTGTAGCTGGTGCCGGTGAAGCCGGCCGGGCGCACGAAGAACGCGTTGGTCTGCGGAACCGTTATGCGGGCGTTGGTAAACCCGGACTTCCGGTAGAAATCGCGCTTGGAATAGAACCCGTCGTAAAAGACGCTCAACCAGTCGGTAAGGTCGTACCGCCCGGTGCTGTTCACGGAATCATACTTCTGCCGCGGCGCCAAGTCCTGGTTGGTCAGTTCGTCGCACTTGTTGAGCGTCCCCGCGACAAGCGCACCCGCGGTCGCCTGCGTCACGCCCGCCGCCGGTATCGCGTAAGTTGTGCCGTTCGCGTTGATATTGCCCGGCGCACAGCGCGCGATGCGGTAATCCGCGCCACCGAACGGAGTCTGGTTGTTCGTGAAGAACGAACGGTTGTCACCGCTCAGGTTGGAGCGTTCGACATGTTCGTAAGCCACCATGATCTGGCCGCGCTCGAACACCTTGCCCAGCGCCGCACCCAGCGAATATTCGTGAAAATCGCCGCGACCGCCGATGCCCGCACGCGCGAACACCTCGCCTCCATCCAGCGACCGGCGCGGAATGAGGTTCACCACGCCGGCAACCGCATCGGAACCGTAGATCGCCGATGCGCCGTCCGCCACGACCTCGACCCGTTCCACGCCCAGCGAAGGCAGGACGGAAGGATCGATCGATCGGCTGTTGTTCGTCACCCGGTGGCCATCGATCATCACCAGCGTCGCATAGGGGCCGATGCCGCGCAGGTTGACCGAGTTGCCGTAAGTGATGTTGCCACTGCCGCCGGACTGGCCGCGCGAATTCTCCGAAACACCCAGATCGAATACCTGCGGTATCTCCTTGACCATGCGATCGACCGTCACCGCGCTGGACGCCTCGATTTCCTTCCGCCCCAGTGTGGTGACGGTGGAACCCACCGGCGCCTCGCCGCGCACGCGGCTGCCAGTGACGATGATTTCGGCGCTGCTCGGTTCGTCCTGCGCGGCGTCCTGCGCCATCGCGGGCACCGCCGCGATCGCCAGGCCACAACTGCCGATACAGAACGCTGTCCGCAAACGCGTGATGTTATTGCCCTTCATGTTGACTTACTCCTTCCCCGCGGCCGGCTGCGCGGCCTTTCCTTCCAATGATGCTCAATCGGCGACTGGCAGGTCGATCCACGACGTCCCGCGCCCGCCGCGTTCGACGGCGATGACGGGCGCTGGCGTCTGCATGATTTGCTTGAGATTGCGCTGGCGCGGATCCGCGCCGGCGATCGTCACGCGCAACCGCGCGCCGGCCGGCACGATCCGTGAAACCGGTGTAAGGTCGATCGCCAGATCGGCCTGCTGCCCCACCGGCAGCGGCGCCACGTCGCGCCGCAGGCCGGAATGCCACGGCAGGCCCAGCGTGTTGTAAGGGGCTGTGGCCAGCTTGCGATGCGACAGCGCCAGCCGGCCGAACGAAACGACCTCGACCTTGCCGTCAGCGGCCACTTCATCCACATAGACGAAAACGTTGGCATCCGGCTTGTCGGCCGAAACCTTCAGGCGCACCACCGGATAGCCGACCAGCTTCATCGCACGCGCCAAAGGTGCGCTGGTGTAGCTCAGTCCCTTGTCATCCATGGGCCTGGCCCAGAACGCGAAGTAGTCCGGGTCGGGCAGGTCATAGCGCACCGTGAAGCGATCGGTGCCGCGATCGGCCGGCGCGGAAGCCAGCACGCCATCGTTGACCGACCGGGCAGAGCCGCTTCTGCCCCCGGCCAGGAACCATGAGACGGGCTTGACGCCCTCGCCCGGCAAGGACCGGGAACGGACATACCCGCCCTTCCCCTCCAGGCCCTCCACCCAGTAGGTCGCGCGCGGCTCGCGCTCGATGCCATTGTCGACGCCCTTGAGGTAATGGTCGAAGTAGCGGCGCACTTCGCCGGTGAAATCGAACCCCGGCGGCGGCACGCAATGACTTCCCGGCCCCGCGAGGAACTTCGCGCCGGGGAGATTGGCCGCGCTCAGAATCGATTGCGCGGTTGGCTCGTCCTGCCAGTTGCTCCAGAAGTAGGTGGCGATGCCGGCCCGGTGAATTGCGCCCATGTAGTTGTAAACGCTGGCTTCGTTCCAGAAGGCATTGCCGGTCAGCGGCGAAACGCTGTCACGATAGGGCATGCCATACCACAGGGCCGCCATCGGCGTGTTGGCCGCATGCTGGGCGACGGCGGCCTTTAATTGCACGCCGTCGGCGTCGGCATCGACCGGCACGCTCGCCAGATCCTCGCTCAGCGGCTCGTCCGGCCGCGTGTTGAACTGCGCGGTTATGCCGCCTCGCTTGACGAACGCGTACTTGTCGAGATCCGAGGCGCCGATGAAAACCGCCTTGAGCGATGGCGGCGCCGTGGTGGCGGTATGGAACGTCGCCCCGCCCAGATACGAGCAGCCGATCATGCCGACCTTGCCCGTGGAGAACGGCTGGCGCGCCAGCCATTCCACCAGGTCATACCCATCCCGCGCTTCCGTCCGGTCCTGGAAACCGTGGCGGCTGCCGAAAGACGCGCCCTTGCCACGGATGTCGGCCACGGCGACGACATAGCCCGCCGCGATGAGCGACCGGAGCGCCATCCGATCATTCAACGCGACCTCGTTGAGCTTGCCGTCCTGTCCCACGAAGCGGGCACGGTATGGCGTGAATACGAAAATCACCGGGAGCGGGGCACTTTCCACCCCGCCGCCGCCCGCCGGACGATAGATGTTCACGGCAAGGCGTGTGCCATCGCGAACGGGCACATAAAGCGAGCTGCGCTGTACGTCAGGATAGTCGGCAGCGTTGCCGGGCACCGCCATCGCGGCTGCTGCCGCCACCGCCACCCACCGAATCGCCTGCATGGCGCCTCTCCAAATTGTTGACAATTTGATCGGCGATCCCGACGCCGCAGGCAACGGAAAAATCGATCACAATATTGTTGACAATATTGTCCGGACTTGGAAAACGACAGATATGGCTGAAAATCCGTCTCTCCGAGCCCCCACCGGGCCTGAAATCGCCGACTGGGTCCGCGATCGCATCCGGGCTGGCCGCTTCGTCCCCGGTCAGCGGCTGGTGGAAGTCGACATCATCCGGCAGACCGGCGCCAGCCGATCGAAAGTGCGCGAGGCGCTGCAGCGGCTGGAAGGCGAAGGCCTGGTCCAGATCGAGGAATTTCGCGGCGCGTCGGTCAAGAATGCCAGTCTGGAAGAAGTGCGGCAGATCTATCGCGCGCGCGTCGCGCTGGAAGGCATTTGCGCCGGCGATTTCGCGCGGCATGCAACGCCGGAACAGAAAGAGCGGCTGTGCGCGGTTCAGGATGCCCTCGACCGTTGCGTGGACGATCGGGCGCCCGAACGCTTCGGACGGCTGAACGTGGAATGGCACCGGCTGATCGTCGAAGGGTCTGGCAACGCGGTGATTGCGGACCTTCTCCAGCGCTTGAACGTGCCGATCCATCGCCTGCTGTTCGAAAGTTTTTACGACGACGAACGTCTGCGCACCGCGAACGCGGACCACCAGAACATGGTGAAACTGCTGCTTGCCGGGGATGCGGATGCCAGCGAACAGGCCATGCGCAGGCATATCGAGGACGGCTTCGTCACGCTTTCCAAGATCGAAAGCGAATTTTACCGTTAGGCCGGGCGCCGTGGCCCTGCCCCCCTCCGCGTTCAGGCGCTTTCGCGGGCGATCAGGCGAAATCCCACGTCGATCCAGCGTTCCCGCAATGGCTCGCCGTTGCCATGCTTGCGGATCGCAGCGATGGCTTCGCGCGCGATCCGCGCGCCATCGACTTCGACCGACGTGATCGTGGGCCGCATTTCCCCCGCGATCGAACTGTTGCCGAAACCCACCACGGCAATATCCTCGGGCACGCGCAACCCGGCCGCCATGGCTTCGACGATGATTCCCTGCGCCAGATAGTCCGAACCGCAAACCACCACATCGGGCATGTCCCGCAAGCGCCGGATTTCGGCGAAGATACGGCGGGCATGACCAAACCGCGAAGGAACCTCCACGCTCGATTCCGTCAGCGCGATGCCCTCGGCGGCCGGCCATTCGGCCAAAAAGCCATCGCGCCGCATCTGCGCGCGCGTGCCGCTGGCCGTCACCAGATGCGGGCGGCGGTAACCGCGCGACATCAGGAAGCGCGCCACGTCGCGCCCCGCCGCTTCGTGCGAGAAGCCGACCGCCAGACCGATGGGTTCTTTGGGCAGATCCCACACTTCGATGAACAACGCGGGAGACCGGCGGACCATCGCTTCGACTTCGGGCGTGACCGGGCCGGTAAAGATGATCGCATCCACCCTGCGGCTCAACGCCGCGCGAATGAGATCCTCGGTGCGCCGGGCCGAAACGCCGGTAAGCCCGAGCATGACGGTGGTGCTCGCTCCCGACAGTTCTTCCACCATCGACTGGATCGTGTCGTTGAAAATCGAGTCCGTCAGGTAAGGGATCAGTACCGCGACCATCTTCGACTTGCTGGACGCAAGCCCGCCGGCGAGCAGGTTGGGAATATAGCCGGTGGCGGCGATCGCCGTGCGGATGCGATCGGCGGTCGCGGGGGCAACCACCGACGGATTGTTGACGAAGCGGCTGACGGTTGCCGTCGAAACCCCGGCATGCGCGGCGACATCGTCTAGCGTGGGTGAGCGGCCGGGAACGTCGTTCATGCGCCTTGCCTAGCCCGCCCCGGCCCCCGTGCGCAATCGCGTTACGCGAAGCGCAGGGGAACGGAAAGCGCACCGATTTCCGGCCAGCGGCTCACGGTTACCGGGCCATCGAGCGAAAAGCCGTTCGTCGCGCCGAGGATCTCCTCCAGCGCCACGCGCAGCTGCATCCGGCCCAGGTGCACGCCGGGGCAATTGTGCGGCCCCCGCCCGAAGGCGAGATGCTGGGCAATGTTGGGTCTGTCGAGGATGAACGTATCGCCTTGGGGGAACACCTCCTCGTCCCGGTTGGCGGAAGCATAGACGAGCGCGATGGCCTCGTTTGCCGGAATCGTCCGCCCGCCCATTTCCACATCGCACACGGCCGTGCGCGCAAAGCCGCGATAGGGCGTGTAAAGGCGCAGGAATTCCTCGATCGCCGCCGGAATCAGTGAAGGGTCCGCCCGCAACTGCTGCTGCAGCGCCGCGTCCCGCGAAAGATGGACGCAGATGTTGCCGATCATCACCATCGGCGCGACCATCCCCACCACCAGAACCTGACGCACCGTGCCGACCAGCAGCTCCTCGGGGAAAGGCTCACCCTCGTGCCGGGCGGCCAGCAGCGCGCTCGTCGGGTCGATTTCGGGATCCTGCGGCTCCTCGCGCCGGATGGCGATCAGCCCGCGCGCCATTTCATACAGGCGCAAGCTGGTTTCCTTCATCCGCTCCGGGGTGTTGGAATGAACCGCCAGAATGAAGGCCCGGCCCGCGTCATGCAGGGTATCCAGCCAGGCATCGGGCATGCGCATCCATTCGCCGAAGATATGAACCGGCAGATAGCTGGAAAACTCGACGCAGATGTCGCCGCCACCCTTCGCGACCATAGGAGTCAGCAGCCGCCGCGCCAGCGCGCGCGCCTTGTCCGCGTAGGCTTCCGATTTTTCCAGTGAAAGCAGTGGGTTAAGAGCCTTGCGATAAGGCGTGTGCTCGGGCGGGTCGAGGTGCAGCGGAGGGCGGCGGCCCGTGTACGCCACTTTGGGCACCACATTCTGCACCGACGTGATGAACGTCGAGGAATCCGAGGCCGCGCGCTTGACATCGTCATAACGCGTCAACGCCCAGAAACCACCCAGGCCATCGGTGTGCGCCACCGGACATTCCCGTCGCAAACGCGCATATTCGCGATGCGCGCTGTCGAAGTCCTCGGGCTTTTCAGGATCGAAATCCTGGGGAACGGTGGTTTTCATGGCGCGATGCATAAGTATCGACGAATGCATATGCAAGCGCTATCATCTTCCCTTACGGACACCGATGCCGCCGATAAAATGGGGAGAATGCGTGAAACAGCACCACGAAGCGCAGGGCGTGCCGGCCGTTGAACGATCGGTGGGCCGCAAGGTGCTGCTGCATCTGGTCGTCCCGGCGGCGTTCTATGTGCTGATGGGCGCGATAGACCGCACGAACGTGGGGTTTGCCGCCCTCGATATGAACCGCGCCCTCGGCCTGTCGGGCACCCAGTACGGCTTCGGCGCCGGCGTTCTGTTCGTGGGCTACATGCTGGCGAAATATCCCAGCGTGCTGCTGTACGAGGCCATCGGGATGCGCCGCTGGCTCACGGCGATAACCGCCGCGTGGGGGCTGGCGTCCTGCGCGATGGCGATGATCTCCACCGAACGGCAACTCTATGGCCTGCGCGTGCTGATCGGTTTCGCCGAAGGCGGCCTTTCGTCGGGCACGATGCTCTATCTGAGCCAGTGGGCACCCGAGCGGTACCGTGCATCGATCCTCGCCATCCCCATCACGTCCATCTCGGTGGCCCAGGTCATCGGCGCGCCGGTTTCCGGGTTGCTTCTCGATCTGGATCATCCGCTGGGGATGGAAAGCTGGCGCCTGATGTTCCTGGTCGAAGCGCTCCCGGCCCTCGGGCTTGCGGCATTCGCGTGGCTGCATTTCCCGGATTCGCCGGACGATGCCCGCTGGCTTACGCCCGAGGAACGCGCGTGGATCCGCGGCAACATCAAAGGCGCGTCGAAGCCTGGCGCCATGCCGGACGCGCAGGCCACCGGCGATCGCTGGGCAGTGTTGCGCGATCCGGTCGGCTGGCTGTGCTGCGCCATCTGGTTCTGCATCCTGGCCTCCAACTACGGGATCATGTTCTGGCTGCCGCAAATCGTGAAAGGCCTTTCAGGCCTGAGCGCCGGCGCCACGGGGCTGGTCGTCGCGCTGCCGTGGGCGGCCAGCGGCATCGGCCTGGTCCTCAATGCGCGCCATTCGGACAAGACGGGGGAACGCTATCTCCACGTCGCCGTGCCCGCACTTTTCGGCGGATTCGGCCTGCTTGCTGCCGATTGGGCCGGCGCCAGCCTGCCCGGACTGATCGCGCTGATTATCGGGGGCGCATGCACCGGCTGCACGGTCGCGGCATTTTGGGCGATACCGACGCGGATGCTGAAGCCCGCAAGCCTGCCAATGGGCATCGTCGTCATCAACATGGCCGGCAGCCTTGCCGGAGCCACCGTGCCCCCCATGATGGGATACCTGAAGGAAACAACCGGCTCGTTTACGCCGCCGACGCTCCTGCTGGTCGGCATCGCGGCATTGTGCGCCAGCCTGACGCTCGTGGCCCGGACGGTCGCCGCGCGCGCACAGGCCGCTGCGTGAACGGTCAGGCCGGGCGCCGCCACGGCCTGCCTACGATCGCCATCCTGGCGAGCGTGGCCGCGCTCGGATCGATGGCGATCCACATGCTGGTGCCGGCCCTGCCAGTGCTGGCCGGCGAACTGGGCCTGAATCCCGCACGCGCGCAGCAAGTTGTGAGCGTCTATCTCGGCGGCCTTGCCTGCGGCCAGTTGATCGCGGGGCCGGTTGCCGATCGCTGGGGCCGCCGCCCCGTTCTCCTGCTGGGCCTGGCCTGCTACATGCTGGGCGCGGCCGCCGGCGCGCTTGCCGCGACCTTCCCGCTGCTGCTTGGCGCGCGGCTGCTGCAGGCGATGGGTGGAGCGGCCGGAGTCGTGGCATCGCGCGTCATGGTGGGCGATCTGTTCGACCGCGCGGAAGCCGCAAGCAGGCAGGCCACGCTGATGACGATCGTCCTGCTATCCCCGGCAATCTCGCCCGTTATCGGGGGACTCATTGTGACTCACAGCGGATGGCGCATGATCCTGGGAATGCTGGCGCTGGTGGGCGGCGCCTCGTTCGCGTCATCGTGGCTTCTGCTTCCGGAAACGCGGGACGGGGCCAGTTCGCCCGCAAGCCGATCCTCCACCGCCCATCCGTCGACCAGTTTCGCGAGGCTTCTGAAGGGGTATGCCCGACTCCTGTCGAACCCGGGATTTCTGCTGGCGACGGGAAGTCTCGCCTGCGCCAGCAGCAGCCTCTACATGTTTCTGGGAAGCGCTCCTTTCCTGCTGATCCGCCAGTTTGGACTGACACCGGCGCAAACGGGCACGGCGCTGCTGGCCATCGCGGGCGCCGGCATTGCCGGAACGCGCCTGGTCGGCCTGACCGAGCGCCGCGGCGATGCGCTGCTGGCAGGCACAGCGATCGCGCTGGGTGGAACATTGCTTGCCACATGGCTGGCCTATCGCGGGATCATCGGTCCGGTGCCGCTCGTCGCGCCGATGATGTTGCTGGGCGTGGCCTCCGGCATGATCGGACCGGCGGCGATCCATGCCGCGATCTTTGCGGAGGAAGGGCTCGCGGCAACCGCGGCCAGCCTCGCCGGGGCGACGCAGATGCTTGCCAGCGGCTGTGCCATGGCAATTCTCGGCCTGTTCGCCCCGATCACCCCGTTGCGGCTGGCGTTGGCGCTGCTGCTGACAACCGGCTTCGCGTTCTGCTGCGCGCTTTCACGCCTCCTGTCGGCACACGAACAGCGCGATCGCGCGCGCTGACGGACGCTATCGGGTCAACGGCGTGACAAAGCATCTATGCAAGGGCTTACATATGCGTTATCGGCCAACGCCACAAACAATTCTCATGAGGGTGAGGAAACCATGACCACCATCGCACGTGCGGCGCGCCCTGCGTTGTCCATCCTTCTTTGCAGCGTTTCGCTCCCCGCGCTGGCCCAGACGGCCGACAGCCCGCAGGACGACGGTGCGCTGCAGACCATCGTCGTGACCGCCGAACGCCGCACGCAAAGCCTGCAGGATGTGCCCATCTCGGCAACGGTCCTGTCGGGCGAGGACCTGCAGAGGAAGGGCGTGTCGAACCTCAACGACATGCAGCAGGTGGCGCCATCGGTCGCGATCAACACCTTCAACCGATCGACGTTCATCAATATCCGCGGCGTCGGCATCGCGCAGTCCGCCCCCACATCCAACCCGGGCGTCGCCTATTACATCGACGGCCAGTTGATCCCGCACGAACAGTTCATCGGCCAGAGCTTCTTCGACATCGGCTCGATCGAGGTACTGCGCGGCCCGCAGGGCACGCTGACCGGTCAGAATTCAACCGGTGGCGCGGTTTACGTGCGCACGCCCGAGCCCGAGTTCGGCAGCAATTTCGCGGTGGGCGATTTCACCGCGGGCAACTATGATCGCTATCGCGCCGTGGTGGCCGCCAATGTCGGCGGAGAGGACGTTGCCCTGCGCGTCGCCTACGTCCACGAACAGCGTGACAGCTACACGCGGAACATCGCCGCCAACGCGCTGAGCCAGCCCGGCAACCTCAACATGGACGCGATCCGCGCCAACCTGCGCCTGCGCGGCATGGATGGGAAGCTGAACGTCAACGTGCGCGGCGAATATTTCGACGTGCGGACCGACAACAACGCCGTGAAGAACCGGAACGACGCGGTCTCCTCCAACCCGTTCGTGATCGAGGAAGACGCCCCCTCGTTCCAGAATCAGGCCGGCTACCGGATTTCGGCCGAGGCGCGCTACGACGTGGCCGACACCGTGCAGGCGCGCGGGCTCGTTTCGTGGCAGGACGGCTTCACGCACGACCAGACCGACGGCGACCGCACCGCAACCGCGCTGCCGGTTCCGGCCAACCTGCCGACAACCGGCGCCAACACCGCGCGCTTCCCGGGCCGGGTCAGCAACGGCGATACGCGCTTCAAGACGCTGATCGGCGAAGTTAACCTGCTTTCGACCGGCAAGGGTCCGTTCCAGTGGGTGCTGGGCGCCTTCGTGATGGACGAGACCGTTCCAGTGACGCTGCTGCGCGATAACCGCAACACCACGCAGCTGCTGCAATCGAACAGCAGCATCATCACCACCGCCAAGAACACCTCGCAATCGATCTTCGGGCAGATCAACTATTACGTGACGCCGCAGATCGAACTGCTCGCGGGCGCACGCTACAGCTGGGACAAGCAGGTTTACACCCGCTTTGCCGTTCCCGGCGCCGGCTTTACCCTGCCCTTCGTCAGCCAACAGGCATCAAGCCAGCTGACCGGCAAGGTTGGCGTCAACTACCACTTCAACGGCAACGGGCTGATCTACCTGACCGCGTCGAAGGGCTACAAGGCGGGCGGCGTCAACCTCACGCCCAACACGCCCAACTTCAAGCCCGAGCGCAATTTCGTCTACGAGCTGGGCTTCAAGACGGAAGTCCTCGACCGCCACCTGCGCGTGAACGGCGACGTTTTCTATTCGGACTACAAGGACATCCAGCTGTCGAGCCTTGTCGGCGGCCTGCCCACCACGCAGAACGCGCTGGCCGGGCGCTCCAAGGGCGGCGAACTCGAACTGACCGCGCAGTTCGGCGGCTTCGCCGCCAACGCCGGCGTCGGCTATCTCGATGCCAAGTTCAACAACTCGGCCTGCATCTCCGATACCAACGCGGCGGGCACCGATCCCGGCTGCCCCACCAACCTGCGCTTCGTGCCCAAGGGACGGGTGCTGCCCTTCTCTCCGAAATGGACGGTCAATGCCGGCGCGCAATACACGCTCGCGCTGGCAGGCGTGGACGTGACGCCGCGCATCCAGTGGTCGCACCTGTCGCGGCAGAATGCCACGCCCTTCCCCAGCGTGAACACGCTGGTGCCGGGACGCGACATCTTCGACGCGCGCCTGACGTTCGACCTGGGCAAGAAGTACAAGCTGGAGGCCTTCGTCAACAACCTGACCAACAAGACCTACATCGCCACGCAGATCCAGAACAGCTCAAGCGCGGACGGCGGCATCATCTATGGCGCCCCGCGCACCTACGGCCTGCGCATCAAGGTCGAGATCGGCAACTGACGGCAACGGACGGACGTGATGCGCACCGTGTTCAAGTCCATCCGGTTCCACCACGTCCTGCCCGCAATCGCCGTCCTGACGCTTGCCCTATCGGCAGGTGCGCGGGGCGGCGATGCGCCGGACCGCTGGTGGGCAGCGGGCGAAGGCCGGGTGTTTCCGGCCGAGCTGGACTACGACAACGCCAACGGCACGTTGCGCGCGCTGCTTGTCGGCGGTCCGATGCCGACGAAGGGCCACCCGTTCTTCGAGCCACTGGGGCCTAACGGTCGCGCCTGCGTGACCTGCCACCAGCCCGCCGATGCCATGAGCCTGTCTGCTGAAAGCGCCCGGCGGCAATGGGAGCGTACCGGCGGCAAGGACCCCTTGTTCGCAGCCTACGACGGTTCGAACTGCCCCACGTTGCCGCAGGCGGAACGGGCATCGCATTCGCTCCTGCTGGAACGGGGGCTGATCCGCATCGAACGCCCGTGGCCGGTGCGGCAGTTCAATGGCCAGCCGGTGACGCCGGACTTCTCGATCGACGTGGTGCGCGATCCGAACGGCTGCAACAGCGGTCCGCACTATGGTCCGGCGGCGGGCAGGATCTCGGTCTATCGCCGGCCGCGCCCGGTCGCCAACATGAAATACCTGCTGGCGGTCGGCTTCCCCTATGACCCCAAGCAGGGGTACGCGCTGCCGCTCGATCCGGATACGGGCAAGCCCGAATCCGGCAATCTCATGGCGGACAACCGCGCCGGCAACCTGCGCATCCAGATGGAAGACGCCGCAGCCAGCCACCTGCAGATGCTGCGCCGGCTGACGCCCGAGCAGCGCAGGCAGATCGAGGATTTCGAACTGCGCATTTTCACCGCGCAACAAGCAAGCAAGGCTGGCGGCGCCGTCGATACGACCGGTGCCGGGGCAGGCCCGGCGCGCTTGCGGGATTCGCAGCCGGGCGCGCTCGGCAGCATCGGGGAGCCGGTGTGGAGCGAATTCACGGGCTGGGAAAAGATCAGCGCAGAAGATGCGCGGACCCTGACGCCAGCGCAACTGGCCTTCCGCCAGTCCGTTGCCCGTGGCGCGCGCGTGTTTCGCGAAAAGATGTTTCTCATCACCGACACGGCCGGCATCAATTCCCGCATCGGCTTTGGCAATCCGGTGCGCAATTCGTGCGTGTTCTGTCACAACATGAGCCAGATGGGGAACGATGTGGCCCCAGGGCAGGTCGACCTCGGCACGACGACGCTGCCCTTCGCCGATCCCTGGGCCGATCTGCCGCTGTTCAAGGTCACCTGCCTGAAAGCGCCGCACCCGCATTATGGCCGGGTCATCTACACCTATGATCCCGGCTTCGCGCTGACCAGTGGCCGCTGCGCCGATGTCGGCAAGATCACGCTGCAATCCATGCGGGGGCTGTCCGCCCGCGCGCCGTACTTCTCCAACGGCTTGGCAAAGGACTTGCGAGGGATCGTGGACTATTACGAGCGTCGCTACTCCATCGGCTATACCGAGCAGGAAAAGCAGGATCTCGTCAATCTGATGAGCGTGCTGTGATGAAACGGATCGCGATTGCAGCCGGATGGATCATCGCCCTGGCAGCGCCAGCCGCCACCCAGGCGCAACAGGTGGGCGACCTCGTCCGCTTCATCGCCTGCCCCGTCTATCGCGATACCGATTCCGGCCGCAAATCGGGTTGCTGGCTGGCGGACGACCGCGAAAGCGGGATCCGCTATGACGTGAGCCAAAGCCCCTACAAACCCGATTGGAACCGCGAAGTGTTGGTGGAAGGCCGCGTTTCCGCCGATCCGCCCACACCGTGCGGTGCAACGGTGCTGGACCCGGTGCGGACTTCGCGGCTGGATACGCCCTGCCCGCGCCACATGCTGCCGGCGGAAGGATACGCGGGCCGGCGCTACAAGCTGCCCCGCCGCAACATCGATCCGCTGTCCGTGCCCCGGAAAGTGCCGCCCGGTCCCTACGCCGAGCGCACGTTCCCGGTCTATTTTGAGTTCGGCAACGACTTCCTCGTCTATCAGTACGACGACTGGCTGATCGATAACGCGGTCACCTGGATTCGCGCGGCGCACCCCAGGAAGCTCGTCGTCACCGGATTTGCCGCAACCGACCCGACGTCCGTATCCGGCCGCACCATCGCGGAGCCGGCCGGCCTTGCCGCCGCGCGTGCCGCCAGCATCGCGGAAACGCTGCGGCGGCTTCTGCCGGGCATGATCGTGGAAACCCGCGCGCAAACGGGCGCCCATCCCACCGACGAGCCGGAAGCGGACGGGCTACCCGGACAATCGCAACGCCGCGCGGAGATCCGCGTGCTGTTCTGAACACGGCCGATAGCGCGGCAGCCCGGCAGGACCGCTGCTTGCAAGCGGTCTACGCGCGATCACACGAACAGGCTGCCCACGTCTTCGCAACGATCCAGCGTGAGTATCGCGGCTGCCAGACGCTCCGCCTGATCCCGGCCACGCGGCAACGCGGCATGGGCAAGGCAATCGACAAACTTAGCGTGCTGCGCCGCATGCGACAGCGGGCGCGCCGGGCAGCCCAGCGCATCGGGCACCATCGCCTCCAGAAACGTCCCGTCGTGGAGCCGGATGCCCATCGCCCCGCCGGTGCCCCGCTGCCAGGCCGGCGCCTTCGCAATACGCGGCCGCACCAGCGCCGATAGGGCCAGCACCTGCTGGTCGGCTAGCGTGTCGGCGTCGAAATCGTCGAGGCCGACGCCACCCCTTGTCAGCGCCAACGCCGTCGTAGATGGTATGGAAAACTTCGCGTCGATCGCGACGGCCGGCGCCTGCTTGCGCTCCAGCGGATCGACCAGCATGTGCTGCACCTCATCGACCTCCACATCGATGCCGGCGACTGCGGCCGGGACAAAACCGTGCCGGCCGCGCAGATCGAGCGCCATTTCGATAAACGGATGCGTTCCCCGGCAACTCGGCCAGGGCTTGAATGTCAGTTCCGTACCCCAGAAATGCGTGCCCAGCCGATCGGCAAGATCGTCGGCGGAAAAGGCGCCACCGGCGTAAAGCGCGTAAAACCCGGCCCTGCCCTCCAGCGGGGCTTCGAACCCCGTAACCCCCTCTCTCGCCAGTAGCACCGCCGTAAGCGCGGCCTGAGCGGGAAAGGCCTCGCGCACCGCCCGCAGCACCGTCCTCCGGCTGTGTTTGATCTCGCCCGGCATGGTTGCCTGACACAGGACCATGGACAGCGCGTCCTTCACTTGCGCGGCATTCAGCCCCAACAGGTTGGCCGCCCCGGCGGCGGCACCGTAGGCCGCGACGATGGGGGGCGGATACCACCCTCCCTCCTCCATGGGCTGCCTGAGCGAAAGCGCCATACGACAGGCGATGTCGCCGCCGACCGCCAGCGCCGTCAGGAAGCGCCGGCCATCCACCGGGCCTTCGGACTGCGCCAGCGCCAGCAGCACCGGGACGAGCGAGGCGTTGGGATGGGCCGGTGCGCGATCAAATGCGTCCTCGTAATCGACCGCATGGGCAAGGGCGTCATTCGCCGAGGCGGCGCCGGCCGGCTGGGCGCGGATGCCGGTGCCAAGAATGCTGCACGGCCCTTCTCCACCGCGCGCGGCCAGCGTCACGAACGGCTGTGCTTCGTGGGCGAGGCCACTGGCGACGTAGATCACCCCCGTTGCGTCCAGACATGCGCGGGCGGCGGCGGCGCGCGCATCGTCGGGCAAGCTGTCCCACCGCATCGCGGCGATGTGCCGCGTCAGCATGTCGCTGATTCCGGTTCCGGATGACGCCATCATCGCCGCGCCAGCCGGGGAGCGAGCGACAGCAGCACGATCGCGGCGATCAGAATGCCGGCGCCCAAAAGCTCGGCCGGGCGCGGCATCTTCAATCCCCAGAACAAGGCGAGCAGAACCGACCCGCCCACCCCGGCGACAAGGCTCGCCGCGCGTTCCAGCGGCACGCAATAGGCATTTTCGCGCGGGTCCAGCAGGATCAGGATCGCCAGCACCGAAATCAACGTCAGCGTGCAGCCGATCCAGAACAGCGGCCACAGCACGGGGTCCGTCCAAACGCTGACAAAGCCCCAGGCGAGTTCGCCCGATTGACCGCCGACGCCGGATGCTGAAACCGCCGCCAGCGCCGCCACCGACAAGGGCAGCGCGATCATCTTTTCCTCGACGAAGTACCGTCGGACAGAGGCGGCATCCCCGGTCTTGGAAATCTTGGTCATCACCGCCAGCCGAAGGAAATAGCCGATGGTGTAGAGCACGACCGTCACGATCGCGATGGGCGGCAGCTTGAGGCCGCCCCGATCGGTCAAGGTGATGAGCAAGGCCAGCAGCACCATGGCCAGCGCCGCCCAGCTCCACCAGCGCACGCGACGCCCGAACACCATGTCCACCAGCGGCGCGATGACCAGGACATCGCCGCGCATGATCAGCTGGATGAACGGGATGCTCACGTCCCGGATCGTGAAAGACAGCGGCACCGTGAACAGCACGAGCGCGGTCCCCAGCCCCGAAAGCAGCGTATAGCGCGTCGGCACGGGCACGCGCATGCCGGCCACCCGCACGGCGTGGGCATCGCGGTGCCATCCCGAAATCCAGATGAACGCCCACGTCAGGACCATGCTGATGATCAGCGAGGCCGGCAGCGTTTCCAGCCCGGTCAACGGCCGTCCCAGGCCGGGATGCGTTACAGAGGTGACCAAGCGCGTGACGATGACGTTCGGCAGATAGGCCAGCAGATAGAAGAAAACCGTGGCTTCCATCGGAAAGGCGGCCAGCGACAACGGACGGTGGCGCGCACTCATTGCGCCGCTTCCACGATGACCATGTCGCCTTCCACGCGATAGCGCGCGTTGAGCCCCGCCTCGTCCGTCACCGCAGCCATGTAATCGACCACCGCCGCGAAATCCGCGGTCCCCGGCGCAGGCACGCGCGGTACGGCGTCGCGCCCGATCGCCAAGGGCAGGAAGCCGGCCTGCCGCACCCGGCCATTGGCGATATCCAGCCGCGCGATCATCGACAGGCGGGCGGCTTTGGGGAAATTGTAAAGGCTGTCGAAATCGGGCTCCCATTCCTCCGCCAGAACGCGGATTTCATTGAAGCTCTTCGATGCCGCATGCGCCGGATCCATGCGCAGGTCGGTCGCGAAGTTGCATAGCGAATAGAATACCGGTTTGCCGTCGATCACCTCGCAGCCCTTCAGGATATGGGCATGGCCGCCGAAAATGGCATCAGCCCCCGCGGCGATCGCCGCACGGGCAACGTCGCGCTGATAGTCCGCGATCACCGCACGCACGAAATGAATGCCCCAATGGTGCGAGACAAGCACGACATCCGCTTCGCGCTTCGCCGCGCGGATATCCGCCTCCATCGCGGCAAGATCAGCACGATGGGGATAGGTGTGGGTGCGCGGCGGCGTGCCTGGCTGATCGTGTTCGATCTGCTCGTACACCGTGAACGCGCGCATCGGCGCACAGCCCGGCCGGCGCTCGTCCGCCCAGTAACTGTGCGGCAGAATGCTGGAATAGGCGAGGAACGCCACGCGCGTTCCGTCAGGTAGTTGCCGTACCACCGGGCGGCGCGCCTCGACGATAGTGGCCCCCGCGCCAACCACACTGATGCCGGCCGCCTGCAGGTGCCCGTGCGTTTCGAAGAAGGCCTCGGCGCCCCAGTCCATCACGTGATTGCCGGCCATGGAGATCACGTCGAACCCGGCCCGGCCAAGCGCTGCGGCGCCTTCGGGACGGGCCAGTACCGCATGTCTCGCCTGCGGAAGCCTTACGCCCCGTTCGGCGAAGCTGGTTTCAAGCTGGCCAAACACGATGTCCGCGCTTTGCAGAAGATCGGCCGTGCCCGCAAAACAGGCATCATAGTCATCGCGATCCATCGCAAGGTCGCCCGTGGCGAGAACGGTGTGGATCACGATCTTCTCCCGCAGGCCATGCGGAACGGGATTGGCGATGGCCTCTTTTCATCGGGCTACCGCGCCAGCAAAACGAACGCAAGCGCTTACATACGGCGATTCCAGCAGGAGCGACAATCGCCACAGGAAAGCGCCGCCCGGCCAGTGAGGGAGCCGGGCGGCGGCGATGGCGCGGTGCGGAGGGATGCCCCGCGCCAAGCCCGGAAGGACGGGTCAGTACACGTAGCTGGCGCGGAACAGGAACGTGCGGCCCGGCTCCATGTAGTCCTTCTGGTAGCTCGGGTTGTCGCCCTTGGTGGTGTAGTATTTCCAGCCGCCCAGGATGTTGCCCACGTCGAAGTCGAGCGCGAAGTGCTTGTTGAAGTTGTAGCGCGAATGGAAATCGAGGCTGCGGTTGGGCTGAACCCACTTGTCGACCGCGTTGTCGCGCAGCGATTCGATGTACTTGCCGCGATAGTTGTACGAGAGCTTCGCCTCGACCCCGTACTTCTGGTAGGTCAGTGCCGCGTTGTAGATCAGGTGCGGCGTGTTGACGAAGCGGATCGGTTTGCCGGCGCGATAGGCGAGGCCCGTTTCCGCGCTGGACTTCTGCACGGTGATGTTGCCCTCGATGCCGAAGCCGTCGAACGGTGGCGTGATGCCCTGGAGCCCCTTGATGATGTTCAGCTCGACGCCGTAGATCGTCGCCCTCTGCCCGTTCTGCGGCTGGTCGATGACCACGGTGCCGACCGAAGTGTTGGCGTTGACCTCGTTCCCGCCGGTAAAGATGAAGTTCGAGATACGCTTGTAATACACGCCCGCCGAGACGATGCTGGTGGCATCGGGATAGGTTTCCAGCGAGAGATCGAGGTTGAGCGCCCGCGCCGCCTTGAGGTCCGGGTTACCGCGCGAGATGCCGACCACTTCGCCCTTGGAGTTGCGCGAAACCGTCTGGCTGGCGGCGATGAACCCGTATTCGGGCGGCGAATAGCCCGTCCAGATCGCGGCGCGGACGACGTTCTTGTCATCGGGACGCCAGATCGCGGTCACGCTGGGCAGCAGCACGTTGTAGCCCCGGTCGGTCGAGATAAAGCCGCTGCCGGCGCTGTCGTCCGACCAGCCGACGTTGTGCGTTTCGCGGCGTTCGAAGCGCGTGCCGGCGATCACCTGCAACGCATCAAACCGGAAATGGGCCAGCGCATAGGCGGCATAGACGCGCTCGGTGCCGCGCTTGCGCTGCGTCAGATCGGGCAATCCGCTGTCGGTGAAGCCGTTGGCCTTCATCGCGGCATCGATCGCGGCGACCACCTTGTCGCGGTTGAACACGTCGCCGTAATAGTACTGGCCGCCCAGCACGCTCATCACTTCCTTCTGGACCAGCCCCGACTGCTTGAGGTTGAGGCCATCGAGCGGCGTGCCCGAAAGATCGCCGCCGTAGCCGGGATAGTAATCGTACTGGCGCTTCGACTGGAGGAACTTGGCCCCGACCTTCACGTAATCGAGCACGCTTCCTTCGAAATTATAGCGCGCATCGAACCGGAAGGCGATGCGGCTGTCCTTCTGGCGGTCCCGCGAGACGTTGAGCCCGTCGAACGGCAGTAGCGACGAGTCATGTTCGACGTTGGCGGCGGGGCCGGTCAGGTCGACGTGCGGGAAGCGCGGGTCGGCCGAAACCCAGTCCAACCCCTGCGCGTTGAGCGGATAAGTGCACTTGTCGCAGTTGTAGCTGATCGAATAGCTTTCCGGCGTGGCGCGCGAGCCGCCCGAATAGCTGGCGTCGTAGTCCAGCTGCAGCCGCCCGGCATCAGTGTGACCGCCCAGGTCGATCGTATAGAGCGTTTGGTTCTGGTCGATCGTCGAGAAATTGCGCGCGAACTGGAACGCCTGCGGATTCCACACGCCCGAACGGCCGTTGAGCGACCAGTATTGGCTGGAATTGCGGTCGGCGTCGGTGATCACGCCGTCACCGTCGGCATCGACGATCTGGCTGGTGGTGTAGCTGTAGATGCGGCCCTTGGCGCCGGTGCCGATTACCGCCTTGTCGGGCTGGATCAGCGTGGTGTCGTCGATGTTCACCTGCGTCAGCCGCGCGGTCTTGCGGCTGCGGTAGTCGGTCACGTCGTTGGTGCCGCGCTGTTCCTGGTGCGAATACTGGCCGCGCAGGTAAAGCTGGGTATGATCGCCGTGATAGTCGAACGAGACGTTCCCGCCATAGCGCTTCTGCTGCAACCGGCGGTAATCGAGATCGATGCCCGGCAGGTGCATGTTGCTCTGGTCGATCGCTTCCTGGCTGTCCTTGCGCCAGCGATAGGGTTCCCATTCGCCGTCGTTTTCGGTTTCCTGCCCGTTGCCATGGTTCATCCCGTAGTTGGCGGAGATGAACATGCCGAAGCGGCCGTCGGCGAAGCGCTTGCCGAAATCGAGCTGGCCCTGATAGGTGCCCGCCGCCTCACCGGCGTCCTTCGCCTGCTGGTTGAAGCCGGCCGCGCCATAGGCGCGCAGCGTCAGGTCGTTCTGGAAATCGAACGCGGTGGGCGTGCGGAAATCGATCGAACCGCCGATGCCGTCACCGTCCTGGTCGGGCGTGAGCGTCTTGGTGACGCGGATCGAGGCAAGGCCGTTCGGCGGCAGCACGGTGAGCGAAACGTCGCGGCTGCCCGGATCGGTCTGCGCCACGCGCACGCCGTTGATGTAGACCGCGTTGTACGTGCCCGAAAGACCGCGAATGGCCACGTATTCGCCCTCGCCCGTATCCTGGTTGACGATCACCGACAGGCCGGGAATGCGCGCCAGCGCATCGGCCACGTTGGCATCGGGCAGCTTGCCCAGGTTGTCCGCCGAGATGATGTCGATGACGTTGTCGGCCTTCTTCTTCTCCTCGATCGCGGCCACCGTGCTCAGGCGCTGGCCGGTGACCGTGATGGAATCGGGCGCATCGGCCGCGTCCTCGGCGTGCGCGGTGGTGCCTGCCACGATCGACGCGATCGCCACGGACGCCTTGAACAGCGCGCGGCCGTGCCGCGCGCGCTTGTAACCTGCCATGTCGTTTCTCCCCAGGAACGCAAAAACCCGACCGAGCCCCGCACCGGCGGGAGGATCCGACAGGCAAGACACTCCCGCTGCCGGAAGCGGGGAGCTTCCAGCGGATGGCGCGTTTGCGAATCGATCATTCAGTCAACTGGTATAAACCAGTTAGCCATTACATCGGCGTTACAGCTTTCGCGCTTGCATCAAAATTCGGGATGAACCTGCGGAAGGACCCCGTCGTCGCACCGCCTTCAGCCTTCGGGCAGCAGCAGGCCCTCGAGCAGCGAACGGTAGGTCTCCAGATCAGGAACCTGCCAGTCCTTGCGCTTGCCGAGATCGTCGAAGCGCCGAAGCTGGAGCGCGTCCTCGAACCAGCGGTTGCTTCGGAAAGAGTCCACTTCATCGGGGTTCATCGCGCCACCCTGCAGCTGCAGGCTGAGAAGCGAAGCGCCGCTGAGGCCTTCCGCATAGCCCGGCTCGACCGCGCAGAGATAACGCTTGGCATCGACATGCAGACGGACCGGCTCGGTCACGTCAGGCGCGAAGAACGGGGAAAGAAATGCGGCGCCCGTCACCTCGTGTCGGGCGTCGATACCCTTGTGCTCCGCAGCATTTCCCGCATCGTCAATAAATTGCCCGATATCGTGCAGGAGCGATGCCGCCACCATCGCGGGCGAGCAGTCCCGCGTCCGCGCCAGGTGTCCGCATTGCAGAACGTGTTCGATCTGGGAGATCGCCTCGCCGTAGTGATGGTCACCGAATTCGTTGATAATCCGGAAAATCCTGTCAATCCTGGTCGTCTTCATTCGGTATCCCGTCATTCCTGCCGGCGGCAATGCAAGGCCTGCATATTGCTCTATGCAGCCCCGCACCGCTCCGGGCGTCGTCAATCTGTAGCAGTTTTGGACTATACCAAAAATATGACTGGCTGGCGACATTCTCACGCCAGCCGGCGGCAACGGAGAAAGGCACGGGCATGAGCGGGATCAGCGGCAACCGGCGCGATTTCCTGAAGGCGGCGGCACAGGCCGGCAGCGTGGCGGGCGCGCTTTCGGCGGGCGGGATATGGTCCGGCCTGATCGACAGGGCGCTGGCAATCGCGCCGGCGGGCCGTACGGGGTCGATCATGGATGTCGAGCACGTGGTCATCCACATGCAGGAAAACCGCTCGTTCGATCACTATCTCGGCATGTTGAACGGCGTGCGTGGGCTGGGCGATCCGCGCCCGCTGCGCCTGCCGGGTGGACGCGCGGTGTGGGCGCAGCCTTCGGACCAGCATCCCGATGGGCATGTCCTGCCCTATCACGGCGATTCGCACACGACTCGCTCGTTCACGGTCGATGGCGCGGACCAGTCGCACCGCGAGAACATGCACATCTTCAACCGCGGCCGTTACGATCGCTGGGGCCACACCGGCGAACTGCACAACCGGATGCTGCATTACACGGCCGGCGACCTGCCGTTCTACTACGCGCTGGCGGACGCCTTCACCGTCTGCGACGCCTATCACTGCTCCACCATGACGCAGACCTATCCCAACCGCCTGCACCTGTTCACCGGATGCAACGGCGGCGGCACGGTGGGCGGCGATCCGCAGATGAGCAACTACGGCGAGGACGAGACGCCCAGCGCCGACATGGCGACCGACCAGCCGTTGCATGCCGACGCCTATCGCTGGACGACCTATGCCGAACGGCTCCAGCAGGCCGGGATCGCGTGGAAGGTCTATCAGGAATACGACAACTTCGGCGACAACCTGCTCTCGGTGTTCCCGCCGTTCCGCCCCTGCGCGCGCGATTCGGAGCTGTACCGTCGGGGGCGGGCATGGGTGAGCGAGCATCGGCAAGGCCCCGACCGCACCCGCTCGGACGGCGAACAGCTTGTTGCCGCGTTCCGGGCCGACGTGGCGGCCGGCCAGCTTCCGGCGGTTTCGTGGATCGTCACCGCGGCGGACCTTTCCGAACATCCCAAGGCGGAACCGTCCAAGGGCGAACACGTCACCGCGAAGCTGATCGAGGCGCTGATCGATCACCCCGAAGTCTTCGCCAGGACCGTGTTCATCCTCAACTACGACGAGGCAGGCGGCTTCTTCGACCACATGCCGCCGCCGGTGCCGCCGGTGGGCGATTATCGCGGGCACAGCACCGTGCCGCTCGATGGCGAGATGAAAGACTGGGCGGCCGAAAGCGCCTGGGCCGCCGAACATGGCGCGCGCCACCCCATCGGGCTGGGCATCCGCACGCCGACGATGCTGGTCTCGCCATGGAGCCGGGGCGGTTTCGTCTGCTCAGAACTGTTCGACCACACCTCGGTCCTGCGCTTTCTGGAGCGGCGCTTCGGCGTGCGCGAACCCAACATCAGCGCGTGGCGCCGCGCGGTATGCGGCGATCTGACTTCCGCGTTCGATTTCACGCGCGCCGATCCCTCGCGCCCGGCGCGCGCGCTGCCCGATACCGCCGATTTCCGCGACCGCGTGGCCCGCTCGGCGGCGGGCACCGCCAACGCCATTCCCGCGCGGCAGGAGCCCGCCGCGCAGATGCCCGGCCAGCGCCCGCATCGCCCCCTGCCCTATCGCCTCGCGGTGACGGGCGAAGTCACGCCCGCACGCCGCTTCCGTCTGTCGCTGGCGAACACAGGGACCAAGGGCGCGGCTTTCACCGTCCACGACAACACCGACCGGCAGGAGCCATGGCACTACACCATCGGCGCGGGCGACCGCTTCGCCAGCGAACAGTGGCACGATGCCCCCCTCCCCGCTGCCGACGCAACCGCCGACGCCTATGACCTCACCCTGCGCGGCCCCAACGGGCTGTGGCGGCGCTTCGCTGGGCCACTTGGCGCGCACGTTGAGGCGCTGTGTATCGACCGACCGGAAATGGATGCAGTGGAACTCGTGCTGGTCAATCGTGGAGCCGCGCCAGTGACGTTCGCGATCGCGCTCGATCCCGCCTACCGCGCGCAGACCGCGCCGATCCGCTCGGTGTCCGTGGCGCCGGGCAAGCGGGTGAGCGACCTGTGGCGGCTTGGCCCGAGCGACAACTGGTACGACCTCACCATCCGCACCGACAGCGAACCGGCCTTCCTGCGCCGCTTTGCCGGCAAGGTGGAAAACGGGCGCGCCGGGCGGACCGATCCCGGCATCGGCCCGATGCGCATCGAGGCCTGACCGCGTGCGGCGCGGTTGGCTGGCGGCGGGCGTGGCGCTCGCGCTCGCGGCAACCTCGGGCGCAGCGCAGGCGCCTTACGTGGCGCCGGCGCGCGCGCCGGACGGGGTGGCCGTGCTGCCCCTTCCCCCCGCGCCGGGCAGCCCGCAGGACAACGCCGATCTTGCCCTGTTTCGGGCCACCCGCGCGCTCGAGGGAAGCCCGCGCTGGCGGATGGCGACCGACGACGTGACCAATGCGCCGCTCGATCGCTATGCCTGCGCCATGGGGATGCGGATAGATGCTCGCCGCGCGCCGGCGCTGGCCGCGCTGCTCGACCGGATCGGCACGGGCGAGATGGTGGGACCGGTGAAGGAGCACTATCGCAAGGCGCGGCCCTATCTCGGCACGGATGCGCCCATTTGCGAGCCGCGCACCGATCATCTCGCGCGCAACGGCGATTATCCTTCGGGCCATGCCGCGAACGGCTGGCTGGAAGCACTGGTGCTGGTCCAGTTGCTGCCCGATCGCGCCACGCCGCTCCTCGCCCGTGCCCGCGCTTATGGCGAAAGCCGCGTGATCTGCGGTGTCCATTCGCACAGCGCGGTGCAAGCGGGCTGGCTTGCCGGCAGCGCGATGTTCGCGATGCTGCAGACCTCGTCCGCCTATCGCCGCGATCTCGCGGCCGCCGCGCGTGAACTGGCAAAGCTGCACCCCCATGCCCCCGTCCCAGACCCGGCCACCTGCGCAGGGGAAGCCGAACTGGTCGGGCTAGGTACCGGCCGCGAATCGGCCGACGGCGGCATTTTCGAGCCGGAGCACACCCCACCCGGCGGCTTCGCATCCGCCTTGCCCTTGACTCGCCGACCCAAGCTTGCCACACCGTTTGCATTCGAATGCAAATCCGAAAACGGAGAGTTGAGTGGCAATCTATCTCAAGCGTGGGGCGACGGCGGAAGCGAAGGCCGAGGGCGACCGGAAGGTACGCGATACGGTGGAAGCGGCGCTGGCCGACATCGAGGCGCGGGGCGACGTGGCCGTGCGCGAGATGAGCATACGTTTCGACGGGTGGGACCGCGAAGACTATCGCCTGAGCCAGGCCGAAATCGATGCCGCGGTCGATAGCCTGACCGCGCAGGAGCGCAAGGACATCGAGTTCGCGCAGACGCAGGTGCGCAACTTTGCGCAGATCCAGCGCGATTCCATGAAGGACGTGGAAGTCGAAACGATGCCCGGCGTGGTGCTGGGCCACAAGAACGTGCCGATCAACGCCGCCGGCTGCTACGTTCCGGGCGGCAAGTATCCGCTGCTGGCGTCGGCGCACATGTCGGTGATCACCGCCAAGGTGGCCGGCGTGAAGCGCGTCGTCACCTGCGCCCCACCGTTCCAGGGCAAGCCCGCCCGCGCCATCGTGGCCGCGCAAGCCTTGGCCGGGGCGGACGCGATCTATGCGCTGGGCGGCATCCAGGCGATCGGCGCCATGGCCATCGGCACGCAGACGATCGACCCGATCGACATTCTGGTCGGCCCCGGCAATGCCTTCGTGGCCGAAGCCAAGCGCCAGCTGTTCGGCCGCGTGGGCATCGACTTGTTCGCCGGCCCCACCGAAACCCTGATCATCGCCGACGAGATCGGTTGCGACCCGGAAATGGCCGCCACCGACATTCTCGGGCAGGTGGAACACGGCCCCGACAGCCCCGGCGTGCTGCTGACCAACAGCGAGAAGTTCGCGCGCGAAACGATGGCCGAGATCGAGCGCCTGTTGCAGATCCTGCCCACCGCCGATCATGCCCGCAAGGCATGGGAGACCTATGGCGAGGTCATCGTGGCCGAAAGCTATGAGGAGATGGTCGGGATCGCCGACGAGATCGCCAGCGAGCACGTGCAGGTGATGACCGCCGATCCGGATTATTTCCTGCAGAACATGACCAACTACGGCGCCCTGTTCCTGGGCGCGCGCACCAACGTCAGCTTCGGCGACAAGGTGATCGGCACCAACCATACGCTGCCGACGAAGAAGGCGGCGCGCTATACCGGTGGGTTGTGGGTGGGCAAATTCCTCAAGACCTGCACCTACCAGAAGGTGCTGACCGACGAGGCGAGCGCGCTGGTGGGCGAATACTGCAGCCGGCTGTGCGCGCTGGAAGGGTTCGCCGGCCACGGCGAGCAGGCCAACCTGCGCGTGCGGCGCTACGGCGGGCGCAACGTGCCCTATGCGGGGCAGGCGGAGCCGAGCGAGCTGACGCGCGCCTGATGCTGCCGGTTACGCCGTCTTTCCGCCTCGACGGGCGCCGCGCGCTGGTGACCGGCGCCGGCAGGGGGATCGGGCTGGCGATGGCCGCGGCCCTGGCCGAAGCGGGCGCGGCGGTCACGCTCGCCGCGCGGACGCGAGGCGAGATCGAGCAAGCGGCCGACGCCATCGGGCACGCGGGCGGCGTGGCCGAGGCCGCCGTGCTCGACGTGGCGGACTTGGCCGCGGTGGCCGCCTTCTTCGAAAGCCGGCCCGCGTTCCACGTGCTCGTCAACAACGCCGGAACCAACCGGCCGATGCCGATGTGGCAAGTGGACGAGGCCGATTACGACGCGGTGCTGGACCTGAACGTGAAAGCGGCGTTCTTCGTGGCGCAGGCCTGCGTAATACGGATGATCGCTGATGGCGTGAAGGGCAGCCTGATCCACATCGGCAGCCAGATGGGCCATGTCGGCGGGCCGAACCGCAGCCTCTACTGCGCCAGCAAGTGGGCGCTGGAGGGCATGAACAAGGCTTTCGCGCTCGATCTTGCGCCGCACGGCATACGCAGCAACACGATCGCGCCGACCTTCATCGAAACGCCGATGACCAAACCGTTCTTCGAAGACGAGGCATTCCGGGCCAGCGTGCTGCAGAAAATCAAGCTCGGCCGGCTGGGCACCGTGGAAGACCTGATGGGCGCGGTGCTGTTTCTGGCGGGCGATGCCAGCGGGATGGTGACGGGCACCAGCCTGGTAGTGGACGGGGGATGGACGGCGGAATGACATTCAAGGCACGCCTGGGCGCCGGCGATTTCCTGGTCGGCACGTTCGTCAAGACGCCGTCGCCCATCGTGGTGGAAGTCCTGGCGCTGACCGCGCTGGACTGCCTGTGCCTCGATGCCGAGCACGCGCCGTTCGACCGCGGCGATATAGACCTCTGCGTCGCGCTGGCACGCGCTGCGGACAAGCCGGTGCTGGTAAGGGTGCCCGTCACCGCACCCGAGCAGATCCTCAGTGCGCTGGACTGCGGGGCCACCGGCGTGGTCGCGCCGCACGTCCGCTCGCGGGCGGAGGCGGAAGCGCTCGCGCGGTACGCGCACTATGGCGCGGGCGGCCGGGGCTATGCCGGTTCGTCGCGCGCGGCGGGCTATACCACGCGGACTATGGCAGATCACTTGGCCACAAGTGCGGCCAATACCGCCGTGATTGCCCAGATCGAAGATCCGGAAGCGGTGGACGCGATCGACGAGATCGCCGCCGTGTCGGGCATCGACGCGCTGTTCGTGGGGCGCGCCGACCTGACCGTGGCCTATGGCGCGTCCAGCCAGGACGACCCGCAGGTGATTGCCGCGGTCGAAAAAATCTGCGTCGCCGGGCGTCGCCATGGCCGCCCCGTGGGCATGTTCGTGGCGCGGGCCGAGGACGTGCCGCTATGGCGACAGCACGGAGCAAGCCTGTTCCTGCTGGAATCGGACCACGCCTTCCTGCTCAGGGGAGCCGCCGCCCTGCTAGACCGGGCGCGCGCATGACCGAACCACCCGCCAGCATAGCGGCCGCCGCGGCCATGCTGGCGCGAGGGGAAACCACCGCCCGTGCCTTGCTGGACCAGGCGCTGGAACGGCTGAATCGGGACGGCGATCGTTTTCACGCGATGCGGGCGCTCAACCCCTGCGCCGCGCAAGACGCGGAGGCCGCTGACCTCGCCCGGTCGCAAGGCACGGCCACCGGGCCGCTCCACGGCATTCCGCTGGTGCTCAAGGACAACATCGACCTTGCCGGCATGCCCACCACGTCGGGCTGCCGCGCGCTTGCAGGCGCGATGCCCCGGCGATCGGCCATAATCGTCGAACGCCTGCGCGATGCGGGTGCGGTAATCGTCGGCAAGACCAACCTGTCCGAATTCTCGTTCGAAATCCGCTCGCGCAGTTCGCTGGGCGGCGACGTCCTCCATCCCCGGGCTCCACACGCCAGCGCCGGGGGATCGAGCGGCGGCACGGCCGTTGCCGTGGCTCAGGGCTATGCGCTGGGCGGGATCGGCACGGACACCGGCGGTTCGATCCGAATCCCCGCAGCCTTCAACGGGCTGGTCGGATTCCGGCCCGCCCACGGCGCGCTGCCGATGCAGGGCATCGCCCCCCTCGCCCCGTCCACCGACACGGTCGGCCCGATCGCCCGAACGGTGGCGGACGCCGAATTGCTGCTCGCGGCGATGGGCCACGGTGTGTCCGTGTCCGCGCTGCCACGCCGGATCGGGGTGGTGCGCGAGGTGTTCGGCGCCAACGCCGCCGTGGATGCTGTATGCGCCACCGCGCTCGACCGGCTGGCCGAAGCGGGCGTCACGCTGGTTGACCTGCCCGCGCTGCCCGCCGACCTCAACCCCGGGCATGGCGAGCATATCGTGGATGCCGAGTTCGCGACGGCCTTCGATGCCTATCTCGCATCGAACTTCCTGCCCGGCTCCGCCCCTGCCTCGCTCGATGTGATCGTTGCCGGAGAGGCGTTTTTGCCCGATCATGCCAAGGCGCTCGCCGCGCGGATCGCGGCGAAGGACCGCGAAACCGCCAGCATCCTGGCACGGCACCAGGCCCTGGCAGGGCATCTCGGCGCGGCCTGCGCGGCGCTAGCTATCGATGCCCTCGTCTATCCGACCTCGCAGGCCATTCCGGACGATCTGGAAAACCCCAAGGGCGGCTGGGCTCCCGAGCTGGCGGCCCGCAGCGGCTGGCCGGCGCTGACGGTCTGCGCCGGGTTCGCCGCGAACGGCATGCCCGTGGGCATCGAATTCCTCGCTCCGCCGGTCAACGAGGGCGCGCTGTTCGCCCTTGCCCGGCTGATCGAGGCAACGGCCGTCTAAACCCGGCGCTTCCGCCTCTCTCGCACTTCCGAATTTTGCCGGCTTCGGTTCGCCCCGTGGCCGGCGAACGGCGCTTGCCGCGCGCACAAAAAATGACCGGACCCGATCAGGGCCCGGCCAGAGGGAGAACAGACAATGACGGGGCGGGAACCTGTCCCGCCCCGCGTGAAGATCAGAACTTCGTGCCGACGCGGACGCCGTAGGTACGCGGCGCGCCATAGGAGACTTGCATGCGCTGGCGGCGACCGATCACGCCGCTCAGCAGGACCGCGCGGTTGGTGAGGTTGTCGCCATAGATTTCCACGAAGGTACGGTCGTTCTTGTCGCTCCAGCGCAGCGAGGCATCGAACTTGTCGTAGGACTTCTGGAAATCCAGCGGGGTGTTGCGGTCGGTGACGTAGTAGCTGCTCGAATGCAGCCAGGTGCCCATCGGCGACAGCGTGCCGGCATCGCCGAGATCGAGATCGTAGGACACCGCAACGGTCGACTTGAACTTCGGCGACTGCGGAATGGACTTGCCGGCAAGGTTCAGCGAGACCGGGTCCGTGCCATTCGACAGGCCAAAGAAGTTGTTGCCGCTGATATAGCTCGTGTACTTGGCGTTCATGAACGCCGCGGTCGTGTCGATGTGCAGGCCAGCCACCGGATTGAGGCGCAGCGCGACTTCACCGCCATAGCTGCGTGCCTTGCCGGCCGAACCGAAGTAGGACACCAGCGGCGTATAGACGTTGATCTGCAGGTTCGAGAAGCGGTTGTAGAACACCGAAGCCTCGATCTGGCCCTTGCCGCCAAGGATCAGCGACTTGACGCCGCCTTCATAGGCCGAAACCTTCTGAGGCGCATAGGAAGCCGGGATCAGCGGGTTGCCGCCGGTGTCGTTCACGCCGCCGGACGCGAAGCCGGTGGACGCGGTGGCATAGATCATCGTCGAACGCGAAGGCGTGAACTGGATGCCCGCGCGCCAGGTCCAGCTGTTGAAGCCCGGCGAACCCTTCGTCGTCACATAGGGCGTGACGAAGTTGTAGGTGCCCGGCGCCGCGTCCGCGTAGTCGGAGAAGATGAACGCCTTCTTTTCGTGGCTGTAGCGCAGACCGCCGATCAGCTTCAGCTTGTCCGGCACGATGGCGTAGCTGGCCTGACCGAACGCGGCATAGGCGTTGGTGGTTATGTCCGAATCCGCCTTGAAGCCATTGGTGGTCGCGCCCGGCGCGGTGATCTTCTGCTGATAGGTCTCGAAGATCGAGTCATGCAGGTAATAGCCGCCGATCAACCATTCGAGCGGAGAGCGCGAGTTCGAGGCGAGTTGAATCTCCTGCGAAAACGCGTTGGACCGGGTGTTGGGTTCCTGGATGCCCGAGCCGTAGCCATAGGCTTCGAACACCTTGCTCGACTGGTCGTTGTCGGCGCTGCGATGCGCGCGGAAGTGGGTGTAGCCGGTGATCGACTTGACCGTCGCGAACCCGAGATCATAGGCGATCTGGCCCGAAACGTAGTCTTCCTTGATGTGTTCGAAAGGCTGATAGTCCCAATCGTTGGTCCACGCGCCGCCGGTGACCGGCAGGCCCACATCGCGCCCGGCAACGTTGGGCGAACCGTTGGGCACCGAGGGGTTTACCGCCAGGGCGCTGCCGTTGATCGACTGATAGCCCGTGGCCGGGTTGATCAGCGTGCCCGCCACCTTGTAGCCATAGGAACCCGCGCCCGCATCGTCACGGCGCCAGGTGCCAGCCCGCAGCGTCACTTCCAGGCGGCTGTCGGGCTTCCACTTCAGCACCACGCGCTGCGCGTTCTCGTTCAGGTCGTTCAGCACGACGTCCGAGGTGGTCGAACGGACATAGCCATCGTGGCGCTGGAACACGCCGGACACGCGCAGCTGCAGCGTATCGGACACGGGGATGTTGACGTATCCGTCGATCCGGGCCGAGTTGAAATTGCCCTTGTCGATATTGATACCCGCGCCAAGATCCTTCATCGGATCGGACGTGACGACGCTGACGTTGCCGCCGAAGGTGTTACGGCCGTACAGCGTGCCCTGCGGACCGCGCAGCACTTCCACGCGGGCCACGTCGAACAGCGGAATGCTCTGCTGCTGCGTGCGGCTCTGATAGATGCCGTCGACATAGAAGCCGATCACGGGGTCGGTCTGGGCGGAAACGAGGCTGGTGCGGACGCCGCGAATGGCCGGGAACGAGTCCGAACCCTGCGAACCCCAGGTAAAGCCGGGCGTGGCGAATTCGACGCGCGAGATGTTGTTGGCGTGCAGCCGCTCAAGCGCCTCGCCAGACAGGGCGGTGACGGCGATCGGCACGTCGCGCAGGCGTTCGCTGCGGCGCTGCGCGGTCACGATGATGTCCCCACCCACATCGGCCGATGCACCGGCGCCGGCGTCAGACTGCGGCGCGCCCTGCGCCAGAACCGGTGAAGCGGTCATCGCCATCGCGATGGCGGACGCCCCGAGGCAGAATTTGCGATGCATCGATTACTCCCCTTTCCCTCATTGGAATTTGACAGGAACTTATCGAGCCCGCGCCAACCCGTCGATATCTTTTTGCATTCGAAGTCACATTTTGTGATTGCGCATCGACCTGTTCAAAATAATCCTTATATCTCTGTATTTTAATTTCCATCAGCCGCACATATTGCGGCAGCACAACCTCGTTAAGACGCGCAGAAATGCCGCCCTCGTGCGACATTTTAACAACATATCTGATACCGAATGCATCGATCTGGTTGCCATCAGGCAAAACGCGCCGATTCTCCGATGATCAACTCGCCCGAGAACAGACGCTGTTCCGCCGGAACGGAAGGATCGTCGAGTCGCTCCATCAGCATCGCGACCGATGCTTCGGTCATCCGGTTGACCGGCTGGCGGATCGTCGTCAGCCGGTAGCTTTCCCACATGGCGGGGCCGGACCCGTCGAAACCCACGATCGAAAGGTCCTGCGGTATGCGCCGGGCGCAATCCTGGCGCGCGCCGTCCATGGCGCCGATGGCCATCATGTCACTGCCACAGACGATCGCGTCCAGCTGGGGTCTTTCCTGCAGGAGTGAGATCAGCCCCGCTCGTCCGGAAGCGTAGCTGTAGTCTCCGCGCACCACCGGAACATCGGTCATGCCGGCCGCCGCCAGGGTAGCCAGAGTGGCCTGGCGCCGTTCTTCGCCGACATAGCTGTCTTCGGGGCCGGCAATGACTCCGAAACGGCGATGCCCGCTGTCCAGCAGGCGCGTCACCAGATCGCGTTCGCCCTGGGCGGAATCGCACCGGATCGAACCGGCTCCGCCACCGCTGGCCATGCGGTTGTAAAGCACCACCGGAATGCGGTGACGGGCAAATTCCGCCAACTGGTCGTCCGACAGACGCACCGCCGCGATCACGCCGTCCACCGAATGGCGCCAGATCTGGTGGATGATCTGGTCGACATCGCTTTCGCTGCGCAGGCTAAACAGAAGAACGCGCATGTCGCGATCGGTCAGGCTGGCGCACAAACCCGCCAGCACTTCCGGATAGGTAAGGTTGGTATTGCTCGAGATCAGCACCGCCACAAGGTGGGTACGCTTGGAAATCAGCGCCTGCGCGAGGGCATTCGGCTTGTAGCCGATCTCCGCCGCCACCTTCAGGATTTTTTCGCGCTTCGCCTGCCCGATCGAGGCGTTGGGCGCGAAACACCGCGAAACCGCCGACTGCGAAACCCCGGCAAGGCGCGCGACATCGTAAGAGGTCGGCCGCCGCCCGGCCTTCGCCAGAAACGATTGAGCATCCGTGTCAGACTTGGTTTTCGCCATGAGATCCCGTCGCGCTTGCACTTGCGGCACTTCTAGGCCGTCGGTCGCAACAGGCAAGTTCGGCGTCGGATTAGGGCGGCGACACTGTCGCGCACAAGGGGCATGACAATTGCATTCGAATGCAATATACGGGCGCGCAGATTCCACCACAGGAGCGTATCCATGAGTGTCCCAGCCCCGCGCGGCTTCGAGAATCGCACGCGCTATGCCAAGGCCCCGGCGCGAGACCAGATTGCCGACAGCAGTTCGGTTTCGGATCTGGTCGCCGGCGTGCTGCGCGATGTGCGCACCCGCGGCGACGCCGCCGTGCACCAGTATTCCCGCGAGTTCGACAAGGCCGATCTCGACCAGTTCGAAGTCAGCGCCGCCGATCGCGCCGCCGCGGTGGCGGAACTCGATCCGCAGACCCGCGCGGACACCGAGTTCGCGATCGAGAACGTCCGCCGCTTCGCCGAAGCCCAGCTGGGGACCATCCTGCCGCTGGAAGTCGAGCCTATGCCGGGCCTGCACCTCGGGCATCGGGTGATTCCCATCGAGCGCGTCGGGGCTTATGTTCCGGGTGGCCGTTTCCCGCTGTTGTCGGCCCCGATCATGACGATCGTCCCCGGCAAGGTGGCCGGCTGCAGCGAAGTGGTGGCCTGTCTTCCCCCCAACGCGCACCGCGCCATGATCGCCGGGTGCCACCTCTCCGGCGCCGACCGCATTTTCCGCATCGGCGGCGCACAGGCCATCGCGGCCATGGCGTTCGGAACCGAAAGCGTGCCGCAGGTCAACAAGATCATGGGCCCCGGCAACGCGTTCGTGAACGAGGCCAAGCGCCAGGTGTTCGGGCCGGTGGGCATCGACCAGCTGGCCGGACCTTCCGAAATCTTCGTGGTGGCCGACGAGACCGGCGATCCCGAACTGATCGCCACCGATCTGCTCGGCCAGGCGGAGCATGACATCCGCACGCGCGTGGGCCTGATCACCACCGACAGCAAGCTGGCCGAAGAAACCGTGGCCGCTGTGGAACGCCAGCTCAAGACGCTCGCTACCGCCGCCGTCGCCAGCGAAAGCTGGCGCGATTACGGCGAAGTGGTGATCTGCGCGGACGAGGCAGCGATGATCGCCTATTCCGACTACGTGGCTGCCGAACACCTGCAGGTCCACACCCGCGATCCGCACGCCTTCTCCCACAAGCTGCGCAACTACGGGTCGCTGTTCATCGGTGAAAACGCCAGCGTGGTCTATTCCGACAAGAACGTGGGCACCAACCACACGCTGCCCACCATGGGCGCCGGCCGCTATACCGGCGGCCTGTGGGTCGGCAGCTACGTGAAGATCGCCACCCACCAGTGGCTTGACGATAGCGCGGTGCGCGCGGTCGCCCCGCCGGCGATGCGGCAGAGCGGCAGCGAAGGGCTGGAAGGCCACCAGAAGGCCGCCGCGATCCGCCTCGAACGCCAGAAGGCCAACGCCTGATTTCGTCCGCAGGCCGTCACCGCGAGACGCCTCGCGGTGACGGCCGGGATATAATCGGACAGACAGCCCTTCGGGACACGCAAAAAGGCCCGCGAACCACCAGGTTCGCGGGCCTTTTCACATGCAGTCGAGGGGCTCAGCCGAAGATCGGCGCCGCCGGACTGTCGGTTCCGCGTACCACAAACGCCTTGGCCGGCACCGAAGCGGTGTTCCGGAACGCATGGGCGAGGCCGGTCGGGATGGTGAGCGTATCGCCCGCCCCCAGCAGAAGCGCTTCGCTGCCCCAGCTTACCTCCAGCGTCCCTTCCTGCACGATCAGCACTTCCGCTTCGGCGCGGGCGTGCATCGGAACATAGGCACCGGTCTGCAACGTCAGCAGGCGCAACTGGAACCCGTGCGGCCACCAGCCCGCAATCGGGCCAGCCGCGAAACCGTCTCCGCTGGCGCCCACCGCGATCAGACCGGCCTCCTCGACGCCTTCGCGCGCGAGAGGCGAATCCGGGTTCGCCACGGCATCGCCCCAGCGGACGATGCACTGCATCAGCTTCTCGATCGGCGGGGTGGCGAGTTCGCGCAGTTGGCTCTCGTCGAGAGGGGCCTCAAGCTCCATCTGGCGCAGGGTGTGCTCACCCTCGCTGGTATCGATCAGTTGCCCGCCCTTGACGAGCTTCAGTCCGAATCCTTCGGCCGCCTCGAACACCGCCGGCGCCCAGGTGACCTTGCCCGGATCGTCTTCGCCCAGCACGGTGAACAGCATGCCCAGGCCATCGTCGATCTTTTCGAAGCCGCGGAACATGTGGATCGGCACCGACACGACGTCGCCCGGTCCGATGTCCAGCGTGCCATCCTCGCGGTTCGGCCCGAACAGCAGCCGCCAGTGCCCGGAATGGACCATGAAGACCTCGGCGGTATCATGGCTGTGCTGCGAATTGACGCAGCCGAAGGGCTGGCGCGCCGCCCCGATGTTGAAACCGTGCTTTTCAGTTATGTGCACGAACTGGTCGGTGCTTTCGGACACGCCCGGACCGATGATTGTGAAGTTCTCCTTCTCTGTCGACCCCGGCGTGCGGGTATCGATGAAGGCGGTGCGGCAAGGCACGAGATCGGCATAACGCACCAGGCGCTGCGCCATGGCCTCTCGGGTCCACTCGGTCACGATAAGCTCCAAACTTGATGTTGCATTCGAATGCAAATCTGGTAGGTCAAGACCGGGGAAAGCGCAAGGCCGAGTTTTCGCTTTTCGGATTAGGCCTGCACTGAAACGAGAAAAGAGACCGCCTTCGATGCTGCCGGCCGAGAGCACCGTACCCGTCCTGTTCCTGCCCGGAACATTGTGCGATGCGCGCGTTTTCGCCGCGATCTCGGGCGCGCTATCCGCCGAACGCACGCTTCATGCCGATCTGACGCAAGATACGTCGGTGCAAGACGCGGCCGAAAGGCTGCTGGCGACGGCGCCGGACCGGTTCATCGCCGTGGGTTTTTCTCTCGGCGCCATCGTTGCGCTGGAACTCGCCGCCCGTGCGCCGCACCGGATCGCGGCCATGGCCCTGATCGCCGGCAACGCGCGGCCTGTGCCAGAGGCCGATCATGCCGCCCGTCGCGCCGCGGTGGCCGGTGTCGATCCCGCAACGCTCGTCAGCGAACAGCTCTGGTCACGGTATGTCCACCCGTCGCGCAGCGATGAAAAGTGCCTTCGCGCGCTGATCATCGCCATGGCGAACGCGTGCCCGCCGGGCACGGCCGAACGGCAGACCGAGATCGCGCTTTCACGCCCCGACAACCGCCCGCGCCTTGCCCGCATGGACATGCCGACACTCGTACTTTCGGGCGCGCAGGACGTCGTCGCGCCCGAAGAGCTGCAGGCCGAAATGGCCAACGCCCTGCCCTGGGCGACATGGACCGAGGTTGCCAATGCGGGGCACTTCCTGCTTCTTGAGCAACCCGCCGCCTGTTCCGCCGCGTTTTCCACCTGGCTCGGGCAGGTCGATCTTCACCAATCGCGCGCAGAACGTCAGTGCGCAAACATCTCAACCTATTCCAACGCGTCGGAGGTATCGTGACCGAAAGCAATCCCAAGCCCGTAAAGCCGGTCGAATCCGCGAAAGCGGCCGCGCCCTCCGGCGGCAGCGTCCTTCAGGTGGAGCGCCGCGATTTCACGCAGCTGGTGCCCGAAAACCGGCCGCGGGTGCAGTCGATGCGCGGGTTCGACGAATCCTATACCGACATCGTCGACTACATCATCCGCTGTACCCACCGCATCTGGGACGAGCGCGACGTGGGGCTGATCTACAGCCACTACACCCACAACTGCGTTGCCTACACCACGCTGGGCACGATGTATGACCGCGAGACGCACATCCGCGACACGATCCAGCGGCTTGTCGAGTTTCCGGACCGCCGTGGCATGGCGCAGCAGGTGATCTGGCGCGGCAACGACGTGGACGGCTTCTACACCAGCCACATGACCCACGGGCTGGGCCGCCACTCCGAGTTCGGTTCGTGGGGCAAGCCCACCGGTCGGACGTTCTGCACCCGCACCGTTGCCGAATGCATGATCCTGGAAAACAAGATCTACAAGGAATGGATCGTCCGCGACAACATGGGCCCGCTGATCCAGGTCGGCGTCGACCCGCAAGTGTTCGCCGAAGGGCTGGCGCGGAAGAAGTTCGAAAACGGCGAGACGGTGCTGGACCTTGCCGAGAACCGGCGCCTGCTGGGCCAGTATCCGCCCGAAAGCGAAGCCGACCTTTCGATCGCCCACAACGAAGGCGAGGAACAGCTGCTCCGCTGGCTGCACCACATCTACAACAAGCGCATGTTCGGCCTGATCCGCGACATCTACGCGCCCAATTGCCAGTGGCATGGCCCCTTGATGCGCGAACTGGGCGGCGTTGCGGCGGTGCTGCAGCAGACGATGCGCCTGGTCGCCCTGATCCCGGATTGCGCCTTCGTGCCGCAGCATATCTGCTCGGTCGACAGCGAAGAGGGCGGCACCAAGTATGCCCTGCGCTGGACCATGGACGGTCACCACATGGGCTACGGCTCGCTCGGCGCGCCGACCGGCCACCACCTTTCCGTGATGGGCGTCACCCACTTCCACATTCGCGACGGCAAGATCGTCGACGAATGGGTTGTCTATGATGAACTCTCGATGCTGGTCCAGATCAAGCTCGCCGAACTGCAGCGCGCCGCCTGATCGCATCCGTGCTTGCCGTGCGGCCCCCACCGCGCGGCAAGCCCTCCCGCCCTCCCGTTCAGCGGACCGATCCCATGTCCATTCCCGCCGCTTCCGTTCCGCTGCCGCACTCCGATCCAGCCTCGGCCGAACCCGGCCTTGGGCGTCAGGTGCTGGTCTTCGTGCTGCTGCTTGCCTGCGAGTTCCTCTATGGCTGGGCCTGGAACACGGTGGACGTGCTGCGGCCCTACATCCGGGAATCGCTGGGGCTTTCGCTGATCGAGGCGGGCTCGGCCTATTCGGCGCAGGGCGCGGGCGCGCTAACCGGGGCCATCGTGCTGGGGCAGATCGCGGATCGCATCGGGCGCCGCCGCGTCCTGTCGGGCCTCGTGTTCGGCTACGGTGTGCTGCTGCTCGCCGGCATGATCGTTGCGAGCTACCCGCAGCTTCTGCTTCAGCGTTTCCTGCTCGGCTTCTTTGCCGGCGGTTCGTTCCCGGTGGTGGTGGGCATCTACATCAACCTGTTCCAGCCCACCTTGCGCGGCCGCCTTGCCGGCACGCTCAACGCTGCCTTCAGCCTGTCAATCGTCATGCTCGGCGTGGCGATGGGGCTGGTCGCGCCGGGCAACTGGAAACACCTGCTGCTGATCGGGGGCATTCCTCCCCTCGCCCTGGCCTTGCTTGTCCTTGCCGCCATCCCCACAGGATCGCGCATGGATCGCGGGGCGCGCGGCGGGGTATCGCGCCTGCCGGTCAGCGAACTGTTCGCGCCGGGTCTGCGCCGGCAGACGCTGATGCTGGCGACCATGGCCGGCCTCAATTTCTTCGGATACGCGGCGTTCAGCGGCTGGCTCACAACCTACCTGACCGGCGAACGCGGGTTCAGCGCCCAGACCGCCGGCGCGCTGGTTGCCTGGCAGTTCAGCGGCAATATCGTGGGCGGCTTCTTCTGGGGCTGGGCCGCCGATCGCTTCGGGCGCCGCTTCAACGCCATCGGCTTCCTCATCGCTTCGGGCGCGATCGCGGTCTATCTGCTGGGGCCGGCGGACCCGACGGTGCTGAAACTGGCCGGGCTCATCTATGGCGCTGCACTGTGCTCCAGCGTGATCTGGGGACCGTGGATGGCCGAACTCTATCCGCCGCACCTGCAATCGACGGCCGCCTCGATCTTCAACTGGGGCCGGGTGATCAGCTTCTTCGCGCCGATCATCACCGCGCAGATCGCGCAGTCCTTCAGCCTGGCAACGGCGATGCTGCTGGGTGCAGCGTCGTTCACAACGGCAGCCGTAATCTGGCTCATGCAGCGGGAAACGCTGCAGCGGAGGTAGGCGGCAACCGACTCTTCCCCTCCCGCCTAGCGGCGATTGCCAGACATGCACGATAACGCTACCATGGCTGTCAATGCATTGATGCCGGAGGACGCGTAGCTCATCTCCCCGGCATCGATCGACGACAAGCGTGAAGGCGCTGCGCCCCGGGAGACTGCAAGGAGCCATGGCCCACATTCTGGACGAAGTCCTGCCGATACTGGGCGGAATCCTGGCGCCACACGGTCCGCCAGCACCGGGCGCGGCGGCCAGCTATGTGCCCGGCGACTTCAGCGTGCACTTCTTCCTCCAGCTGACCCTGATCATCCTGGCCTGTCAGGTCGTGGGCCGGATCGGGCAGAAGTTCCTCGGCCAGCCGCAGGTGGTCGGCGAGATGATCGCGGGCGTGCTTCTCGGTCCTTCGCTGCTGGGGTTGCTCGCGCCCGGCCTGCAGGCGGCCATCTTCCCTGCGGAAACGCGCAATGTGCTGTATGCAGGGTCGCAGCTTGGTGTGGCGCTCTACATGTTCCTGGTGGGGCTGACGTTCAGCCCCGCGCACTTCCGCGCGAAGGCGCGCAGCGCGGCCGCCGTCTCGGTCTCGGGCATCGCCGCGCCGTTCGCGATCGCGGTGGTCATCACGCCGTTCCTGCTCGACGTGCCGGGCCTGTTTGCGGCGAACATCGGCCGCACCAGCGCCACGCTGTTCACGGGCGCCTGCATCGCGCTGACGGCCTTCCCGATGCTGGCGCGGATCATCAACGAGCGCGGCCTGTCCGAAAGCCCGCTGGGCACGCTCTCGCTCACCGCCGGCGCGTTCGACGATGCCGCGTCATGGTGCGTGCTGGCGGTGGTGCTTGCCACGTTCGGCGGTGGCGCGGGAATCGCGGTCATCGCCATCGGGGGAGCGCTTCTCTACGCGGGCCTGCTGTTCGCGTTCGGCCGGCGCCTGCTGGCCCCGCTGGGCCATGCGGTCGAACAGCGCGGAGAAATGAGCATGGCCGTGCTGGCAAGTGCGCTGATGCTGCTGTGCCTTTCGGCCTTTCTGATGGACGCGATCGGCATCCACGCCATCTTCGGCGGGTTCATCCTGGGCGTGTTCATGCCGCGCGGGCTTTTCGCCGAAGAGCTGAAGCGCAGGGTCGAGCCGCTCACGGTGGTGATGCTGCTGCCGATGTTCTTCACCTATTCGGGGCTGAACACGCGCATGGACATGATCGGCTCGTGGCCGCTGTTCCTGCTGGCGCTCGGCATCCTGGCCGCGTCGATCCTTGCGAAGTTCGGGGCCTGCTACCTCGCCGCGCGGCTGTGCGGAGAGGACAATCCCACCGCGCTCGGCATCGGCGCGCTGATGAATTCGCGCGGGCTGATGGAACTGATCATCATCAACATCGGCCTGCAGAAGGGCCTGATCGGGCCGACGCTGTTCGCGATGCTGGTGTTCATGGCGATCGTGACGACGATGATGGCCGGCCCGTTGTTCGAACTGGTCTACGGCTCGCGCCGCATGGCGCGGCAGGACATCGCCGTGCCGGCCGAGTGACCGGCCGGCGCCAGCATCAGGTCATGAGGCTGTCGTCGGCCAGTAGGTCGCATAGCGCTCATGGGCGATCCTGAAATAGGGCACGAGGCGGACCGGGGCACCCGTCGATGACGGCACGGTGAAGTGCAGCGGCTCCGGGCCGGGGCGAATCCGGTCCAGAATATCCTCCGGATCGCCAGCCAGTTGCGGCGGCGTGAACGGGCCATCGTTATAGGCGCCATAGAGGCGTTCGTTGACGATCACATCGGCCCCCTCCTGCAGACCTTCATGGCCGAGCGCGCCGGCCAGCACGAGCGGACCGTACGTGAACGCCACGATGTCCGGCGCGGCGGGCGCGCGGTCGATCGCGAGATGCATGGCCAGCACCAGCTCCACCTGATCGCCGTTCTCCCAGGCGCGGCGCACGTCAATGAAACGACCGGGGCTTTGCGACCGCGCGACCTCGCGCCCGTTCACGAGCACGGTCGCCTCCTTGCTCCAGCGCGGGTGACGTAGCTTGAGCGTCGCTTCGGTCGGGCGCTTCAACGCCCATTTCAGCAAGGTCGACGGGCGCTCGGGGAAAGCGGTGGTCTGGGTCAACACCGCATCGCGTTCGGCCCAGCGCACGGTCGAGGGGATGAACAGGTTCACGACGATACTGTCGTCATCCCGGAAATAGATCGAATCGCGATACTTGACGTGGTTTTCCATGCCCGTGCCGGTGCAGCACCAGAACGAATCCTCGGGCGTGTGGTACAGCTTCATGTAGCCCGGCCGTGCGCCCTGGAAATAGGTGACCATGCCGCTGTCCGGGTCCTGCGACGCAAGAATGCCGTTGTACAGCACGCGCTCGTAGTAATCGGCATAATCGGCCTGTGGATCGCGCAGGAACAGCGCGCGGGTCAGGCGGAGCATGTTGTGCTGGCAGCACGTCTCGCCGCCCTTCGCCGAGAACACGTGGCTGGCGAAATCGGCCATCGGGAAGAAGTGCTCGTTGTCGCCGTGGCCGCCGGTCGCGAACGAGCGGGTCTGCGCCACCGTCTTCCAGAAGAACGCGGCGGCGTTCTGGTAGGCGGCGTCGCCCGTGGCTTCGTAAACGCGCTCAAATCCGATGATCTTGGGTATCTGCGTGTTGGCATGCAGCCCGTCGAGATGATCGCGCTCCTGCGACAGCGGCTCCAGGATCGCCTTGTGCGAAAAGCGGCGGGCCAGATCGCGGTATTCGGGCTTGCCGGTCATGAAATAGAGATCGGCGAGAACCTCGTTCATGCCGCCGTGCTCGGTATCGAGCATGGCCTCGAATTGCGTGTCCGACAGCGGGGCGGTGGCGATCACCGCCCAATCGGCAAGGCGCGTCAGAACCTCGCGCGCCGTGGCGCTTTCGGCCAGCAGCGCCCCGTCGCGCAGCCCCGCGAAGATCTTGTGCAGCGTGTACCAGGGCACGCCCGTGATCGGCTCCCCGCGCAGATGCGCCGCAACCAGCGCGACACCCTTGGGAAACGCGCAGACCAGGCCGGTGCCCGACGCCCGCTGGCATTCCGCCAGTTCGCCGGCGATATAGTCCACCCGTTGCCGGAACCGGCGATCCCGGGTCGATCGCCACGCCAGCGCGCAGGCCGACAGATAGTGGCCAAGCGTATGCCCGTGGCAGTTGATGTCCGCCCAGATGCTCGCGGATTCCCAGCCGCCATAGACCGGCGCCTTGGGCACAAGCCCCGCGTTGATCCGGAAGTTGTGCAACAGCCGGTCGGGCTGCAGGCGCAGCAGATAGGCTTCGGTCATGCGCTGGGCGTGCAGGAATGGGCCTTCGCCCAGATCGACATCGGCCAGATCGAACGGCCGCAGCGCCGGCGCGGGCACGCCTCCGGCCGGTGAGGGCGTCGCCCCTTCCACGGTGGCCGGCGCAAAACCGGCAGCCACTGCCGCCGTCGCGGCGGAACAGAGGAAGGCGCGGCGCGAATGGCCGCAGCAGGAAGCGTGGTCCATGGTTTTCCCTCGCACGGGTCCAAATTCAGTTGCGCCGCGATCCATTCGGACGAAGCAGGGCGGCTTCTCCCCAGTTGACCGGAATGTCTGCGGCGACCACGCCGGAACTGCGGGTCACCAGTTCGACAATCCGGGCGCCCGCTAGGTCTGCCGTCAGCAGCTGCGCCTGATCGCCCCGCCGGAGCGGCCGTGACTGGGCAAGCAACCGGCCATCGCCGTACACCTGGAAAGTGACCGGCGGCGTATCGGGCGCGGCGGAATCATCGATCCCCACCCGCGCGCGGAATTGCCGGTATCCCCCGCTACGCACTTCCAGACGTGAATTGGCCAGCACGCCGATCCCGTTCGCCAGCCATTGCCCGGCGATGCGCTGCGGCTGGTCGTAAGGCGTGCGATCCACCCGTGCGCCGCCCCAGCCGCCATAGCGCGGGAAATCGCCCTTGCCGCGCGTGCCCTGCCATTGCAGCGGCGCGCGGTGAACCAGCGGGTCCGGCTGGGGCACCTGCACGCCGTCCACCGCCGGGTTCACGCTGCCGGGCTGCTCGGAAAGATAGACTCCGTCCGCCAGCAGGCGCGTTCCCCGCGCGGTGAAGATCAGCGTTTCGCGCGACTCGAGGTGAAGCCCGACCTCGCCCGTGAAACTGGACATCGCGCCCGACCACAGATCGGTCAGCCCTATTTCTCCCGTATCGGCGAACGCCAAATGCGCGGCGGTCAGTTTCATGTCCACCGGGCCGCTGCCCCGGTTGAACACCGCCACCGCCTTGTCGCCGGTCGCCAGCGTCTTGACGAAGATCTGCACCTCGTCGCTGTCGAACGCGAGCGTCGCCTGGTTGCCGGCCGGGTCCTGATCGATCGCGATGATGCGTTCGTTGCCCAGCAGCTCCAGCAGCGCGGGCGAGGCGTGGCGCAGGTCATAGCCGATGAACAGCGGCGCATTGACCATCGCCCACAGCGCGAAGTGCGATCGCGCCTCGGTCAGGTGATGCTCGTCGAAATCGCCGGTGCCGACGAACAGCATGTCGGGATCGTTCCAGGAGCCGGGGTGCGCATAGAGCGGCCGGCGCGCGACGGTATCGAGATTGTGCAACATTCTGGCCCAGCTCGGCGCAATGTCCTCGCTGGTGCGCGACATGCCGCCGACATCCTTGCCCCAGGCGCGCACGTCGGCGGAGCCCCACAGGCAGATCGAGAAGATATAGTGGCCGTCGGGCCGGTAGCGCTGGATCGCATCGGCCACTTCGCCATAGAGGCGCCGCACCGCGGCCACGTCGGTCCGCGCCAGGCTATCGGAATCCACCAGCGGCGGCAGCGCGCGATAGCGCCCGGAGCGGACTTCGGGATGATCCGCCGGCAGCCCGCGAATGCCGCAGCCGTCCACCTTGATGAAATCGAAGCCCCAGTCCTGGAAATAGAGCCGGATGTCCTGATCGATGTGGCCATAGAGCCCCACCTCGCGCTCCGCCACGCTGCCTTCGGGCTGGTTGGGCATGGTCGAGGTATAGACCTGCCCGCACGAATTGCGCCCGATATCGCTGTAGATGCCGGCCTTGAAGCCCATCGCGTGCAGGCGATCGGTGAAGGGACGGAAACCGGGATCGGCCCCCTGCACGATGGCCGAGGGAAACTGCGCGGTGCGGGGCATCATGCGGCCGTCCGGCTGGCGCCGCTTGAGCCACCAGCCGTCATCGACGTTGATGTAGCGATAGCCTTTGGCGGCAAGCCCCGAACGGAGGATCGCCTCCGCCGAACCCATGATCTTCTCTTCCGAAATGTCCGAGGTGAAGGCGTTCCACGAATTCCACCCCATCGGCGGCACGGAGGCGTCGCCACGCACGTTGGCGGTCCATCGCCCGGTGGGGTCCAGCGGGTCCGCCTGGGCGACCGCCGGAATGGAAGCCAGCGCCAGCGCGGCGATGGCCGGCACGAACAGGCACTTCACCGCTTCAACTCCCGGCCGAAGAAGGGCAGCACCTCGTCCTGAAAGCGGAAGGCGACACGGCTGACATGGGTGCCGGGATAGATGGTGAAGCTGTTCGCCACCCCGTAGCCATCGAGCAGGTCGTGGAGCTTCTGCGCATCCACCTTCAAGCTGTCCTGATCGCCCACGTCGATCGCGATCGCGCGATACTGGCGGAGGTTGCCGATGTATTGATCGGCAAAGGAGAGCGGCGCGTTGGCCGCCCACCGGGCGATGACGTCGGGCCTTGTCACGCCGTTCTCGACGGGCAGGTCAAGGTAGAGCGGCGGCTTCTTCGGATTGGGAGACCAGGCCGCCGCCACCGCGAACTGGGCGCGCAGCGGGAACGGAAGCTTCGCCGAATCCGCCGGCGACGTCACGCTGGCCAGCGCGGCCGCCGCCTCAGGGGTGAGCGGATCGGCGGCGCGGGCCGAAAGGCAGCACGGCGACATCATGTAGAGCGCGCCGAACGTGTCGGCGTGCTTCATCCCGATCCGCGCCGTGCCATAGCCGCCCATCGAATGCCCGGCGAGCCCACGGCTCAGGCGATCGGGTATGGTGCGGTAATGCGCATCGACGTAGCGGACCAGATCGCGTGAAACGAACGTCTCGAAATCGCCCGTGGTCATCGAGCCCGAATACATCGACCCGTTGTACGCGGTCTTGGCATCGGGGATCACCACGATCATGTCCGGCAGGCCCTTGGCATAGGCGTTGGCGATCGTCTGCGGCACATGGATCTCCTGAACCCATTGTTGGGCACCGATCGAATAGCCGTGCAGCGCATAGAGCACCGGATAGCGCCGCCTGGGCTGGGTGGCGTAGTTTGGCGGCAGCACGACGAGCACCGTCCGGTCCGCCGCCTCGCCTTCCAGATTGCCTTCCAGCGCCGCGCCATGGACCGTGATGGTCTGCACCGTCAGCCGCGGCGCGCCGGCGACGACCGGCGGACTCTCGGTCACCGCCTGGGAAAACGCCGGGGACGCCGCGAAGCTGGCGCCTATGAGGACAAGCCCGGCGAGAAGACCTTTCCGATTGAATAACAAGGATTTGCCCACGTTCAGTTCCTTTCCTTCACGACGCGCCCGGTGCCAGTTGCAGGCCCGGGCCGTTCAGTATCACGCTCTTCCCCGGCGCCAGCCGCACGCTGCGGCGCGCATCGCCACACCGGACGACCAGCGAACCGGGGACATCGGCGGTCAGCACCGCCCGTTCCAGCCGTCCGCCCCGCCACGCGATATCGACGCCAATCGCCCCGCGCGCGCGCAGGCCGCACACCGATCCGGACGGCCAGGCACGCGGCAGCGCGGGCAACAGCAGCAGTTCCCCGTCGCGGCTCTGTATCAGCATCTCGGCCACGGCGCGGGTGCCGCCGAAATTGCCGTCGATCTGAAAGGGCGGATGCGCATCGAACAGGTTGGGATAGGTGCGATCGGCCCCCAGCAGGAAAACGAGGATGCGATGCGCATGGTCGCCATCGCGCAGCCTGGCCCACAGGTTGGCCCGCCACGCTGTCGCCCAGCCGGTCGATTCATCGCCGCGCAGCTCCAGCGACCGCCGCGCCGCGCGCGCCAGCGCCGGGGTCGTATCGGGATCGATCTGACCGCTGGGAAACAGGCCATAGAGATGGGAGACGTGCCGGTGATGCGCATCGGGGGCGGCGGCGTCCCAATCGGCCTGCCATTCCTGAAGCTGCCCTTGCGTGCCGATGCGGTCGGGCGCCAGCCGCGCGCGGGCAGCGCGGAGCTGCGCCGCGAAACCGGCGTCGGTATGCAGGATGGCGGCGGCCTGTGCCGTCCGGTCGAACAGGTCGCGCAGGATCTGCTGGTCCATCGCCGGCCCCGCGCACAGCGACGCTCCTTGGGGGTGCTCGTTCTCGGGCGACAGCGACGGGTTGGTCACGAGATATCCGCTGGCCGGATCGGTCTGCAGCGTATCGAGGAAGAACAGCGCCGCCCCGCGCATCAGCGGATAGACCGTGCGCAGATAGGCGATGTCGCGCCCGTAGTCGTAGCGGTCCCACAGATGGAGGCACAACCACGCCCCGCCCATCGGCCACAGGCCGTATTGCGCGCCGTCGATGGGGGCCGTAGCCCGCCAGCCATCGGTATTGTGATGCGCCACCCAGCCGCGCGCGCCGTACATCGCGCGCGCCGTGTGTTCGCCCGTGATCGCCAGCTCGCGGACCAGTTGCACGAGCGGCGCGACGCACTCCGGCAGCGCGGTCACTTCCGCCGGCCAGTAGTTCATCTCGGTGTTGATGTTGATCGTGTACTTCGAGCCCCACGGCGGCTGCGGCGCATCGTTCCACAGCCCCTGCAGGTTGGCCGGCGGGCCGCCGGGGCGCGACGAGCAGATCAGCAGGTAGCGCCCGTAATCGAAATAGAGCGCCGCCAGCGCCGGGTCGTCCGTGGTTGCGCCGGCGCGGATGCGCTCGTCGGTGGGGCGGTCCATCGCGGGGGTGCGGCCCAGGTCCAGACGGACGCGGCGGAACAGCCGCCGGTGCTCCGCCGCCGTATCTTCGGCGATGCGGGCAAAGCCCTTGGACGCAGCGCGCTCGATCTGCGCGGCCGTGGTGGTTGCGGGATCACCGCCGACATCGTCGAAACGGCGGTAGCTGGTGGCCATCGCGACGAGGATGGTCACCGTATCGGCACCGCGAACCGCTAGCCGTTCGCCCCGCGCTTCGGTCACGCCGCCCTGCGCCATCACGCGGACGGCCGTGGCGAAGCGCAGCGCGCCGGCCACGCCGTTCTCCGCCGGGCCTTGCCCGGCAAGCCGGATCGTGTCGCCGCTCGCGATCACGGTGCCGCGCTGCGGCGTGGTCAGCGCCACATCGAGGTCGATCCGCCCCGGCCGGTCGCAGGTCAATTCGATCGCGATCACCTGGTCCACCGGCGAGGCCACGACCGCGCGGCGGTAGCGCAAGTATTGTGTGGCGAACCGCGTGGTGGCGAGCGCCGCGTCAAGATCAAGCTCGCGCCGGTAATCGACCAGCGGGCCAAGGCCGGGCAGGTCCAGCAGCAGATCGCCGATCGGCTGGTAGGACATCTGGCCCAGCGGCTTGGCCATCAGCCGCGCGTTGGCCAGCGCCTGCGCTTCCGCGAATTGCCCGGCGAAGATCAGCCGACGCACTTCCGCCAGCGCCCCCTTTGCCCCCGGATTGACCGGATCGTAGGGGCCACCGCTCCAGAACGTCGCCTCGTTGAGCGCGATCCGCTCGTGCGCGCCACCGCCGAACACCATCGCCCCCAGCCGGCCGTTGCCCACAGGCAGCGCCTCTGTCCATTGCTCCGCCGGTTGGCGATACCACAGCCGCGCGGCCGGGATCGGCGGCTCCGCCAGCGCCAGGTCGGGAACTGCAAGCCCGGAAACCGTAAATCCAGCGCCCAGCCCGACCGCGCCTTCGATCAGGCCCCGGCGGGTGATGCCGCGCGCTTCGTCCGTCATCGCGGTCCCCGCCTCATGGTCCGCCCTACCGCAGGTCCAGCACCACCACCGACATCGCCGGCAAGGTCGCAGTGACCGCCCCGCCCGCGATCCGCGCGCCGGTGAACGCCACCGGCCGCACCACATCGGGGGCGTCGAAGCTGTTGTGCGCGTCCATCGCCGTGCCGGTGACGATCCGCCCCGTCACCGCGCCCGCCCGCACGCCGGCTAGGCCGATCGACACCGGGATCGCGCGGTGTGGATCGAGGTTGACCAGCGCCACGTGCACCTGACCCGCCGTATCGCGCACGGCCGAGGCGCTGATCGCCGGCACCGTGACGTCGCCGTTGCGGTACAGCGGCGATTGCAGATCGATCGGCAGCGTCGTCGCGTCCTGCCACGGCTTGTAGAGGTCGAAAACCCAATAGGTGGGAGTCTTCACCATCTTCGCGCCGTCGGTCAGCAGCATCGCCTGCAGCACGTTCACCATCTGCGCGATCGCCGCCATCTTCACGCGATCGGCATGGTGCGCGAAGATGTTGAGGTTGAGGCCCGCCACCACCGCATCGCGCAGGCTGTTCTGCTGCACCAGGAAGCCGGGGTTGGAGCCGGGCGCCGGATCGTACCACGTCCCCCATTCGTCGACGACCAGCCACTTCTTCTTCTCGGGATCGTACTTGTCCATGATCGCCGAATGCCTGGTGATGTATTCATCGATGCGCAGCGTGTTGCGCATCGTCGTCGCCCATTCGCGCTCGGGGAAGCCCAGCGCCGCGCCCTTGTCGTTCCAATCCTTGTCGCGCGGGCGGGTGTAGTAATGCAGCGAGAGGCCATCGATGTACTTGCCCGAAAGCTTCATCAGCGTCTCGGTCCACGGATAGTCCTCGTCGCTGGGGCCGCTGGCGATCTTGAGCATCTTGTCCTTGCCGCCGGCCTTGGCGAACTGGGCGAAGCGGTTGGTGAGATCGGCGGCATATTCGGCGCGCATGTTGCCGCCGCAGCCCCACAGCTCGTTGCCGATGCCCAGGTAACGCACCTGGTACGGCGCGGGATGACCATTGGCCCCGCGCTCGCCCGCCAGCGTCGATCCTTCGGGCGCCGTCATGTATTCAACCCATTCGCTGGTTTCGGCGGGCGTTCCACTGCCGACGTTGGCCGATACATAGGCCTCCGCTCCCAGCCGTTCGATGAAGCCCATGTATTCGTGGGTGCCGAAGCTGTTGTCTTCGTTCACCCCGCCCCAGTTGGTGTTGATCTTCACCGGACGCTTGGCGCGCGCGCCGATGCCGTCACGCCAGTGGTATTCGTCGGCGAAGCAGCCGCCTGGCCAGCGGACCATCGGCACCTTGATCGCCTTCAGCGCTTCCAGCACATCGCGGCGATAGCCGTGATCGTTAGGGATCGGCGAGCCTTCGCCCACCCAGATGCCGCCATAGATGCCATGGCCGAGATGTTCAGCGAACTGGCCGAAGACCTGGCGGTTCATCACCGGACCGGGACGGTCCGCCTGGACCGTGACGGTCGCCCCGCCGGTCGTCTGCGCCACGGCGGGCACTGTCATCGCCAGGGCACACCCCATGGTCATGAGCGTCCGGAGGTATTTGCCACGCATCGATAGTCCCCTTTGTGCAGAACGGTAGCGATTGCTGCCCAGGCAGAGCGCGCCCCGCGGATGTCCGGCCGGCGCGCGCGTCCGCCCCGGCCGCGTATCAATGGTTGTCGCGCGGCAGACCCCGCGTCTGCGCGATGCGCTGGTACTTCTCGGCACCTTCCAGGATCGCGCCGGTCGAAAGCTGGCCGACGCGTTCGCGCTGGATTTCCTGCCACGGCGTCTGCGAAGGCGGATAGGCATAGCCGCCCGCCGCTTCGAGCGCGGCACGGCGCGCGGCCAGTTCCGCGTCCGGCACCAGCATGTCGGCCGTGCCCCGGCGCAAGTCGATGCGCACGCGGTCCCCGGTCTTGAGCAGGGCCAGGCCGCCCATCGCCGCCGCCTCCGGGCTGGCGTTGAGGATCGAGGGGCTGCCGCTGGTGCCCGACTGGCGCCCGTCGCCGATGCACGGCAGGGCGGTGACGCCCTCGGTGATGAGATAGGCCGGCGCGCGCATGTTGACGACCTCGGCCGCGCCCGGATAGCCGATCGGCCCCGCGCCGCGCATGAACAGCAGCGTTTCGGCGGTGATCCCGGTGGCGGGGTCATCGATCCGCGCGTGGTAGTCCTCCGGTCCGTCGAACACCACAGCCGGACCTTCGAACGCGTCGGGATCGTCCGGGTTGGACAGATAGCGCGCGCGGAATTCCTCGCTGATCACGCTGGTCTTCATGATCGCGGAATCGAACAGGTTGCCCGAAAGCACCACGAAGCCCGCGTCCGTCTTCAGCGGCTTGTCGAACGGCAGGATCACCCGCTCGTCCTCGATCTTCGCGTCGCGGCAGTTTTCGCCCATGGTCTGGCCGTTCGCGGTCATCGCGTTCTCGGCGATCAGCCCTTGCGCGATCAGCTGGCCGACCACGGCCGGGACGCCGCCGGCGCGATAGTAGTCCTCGCCCAGGTATTCGCCGGCGGGTTGCAGATTCACCAGCAGCGGCACCTTGTGACCCAGCCGCTGCCAGTCGGTCAGCGGAAGGTCCACGCCCACGTGGCGGGCAATCGCGGCAAGGTGGATCGGGGCGTTGGTCGATCCGCCGATGGCGGAATTGACGACGATGGCGTTGTGGAAGGCATCGAGCGTCATGATGTCCGAAGGCTTCAGGTCCTCGTGGACCATCTCGACCACCCGCTTGCCCGTGCGCCAGGCGCATTCCTGCCGGTCGCGATAGGGCGCGGGGATCGCGGCGGAGCCCGGCAGCATCATGCCCAGCGCTTCGGCCAGGCTGTTCATGGTCGTGGCCGTGCCCATGGTGTTGCAATAGCCGGTCGATGGCGCGGAACTGGCGACGAGCTTGATGAAGCCTTCCTCGTCCAGTTCGCCCTTGGCCATCAGTTCGCGGCCCTTCCACACGATCGTGCCCGATCCGGTGCGCTCGCCCTTGAACCAGCCGTTGAGCATCGGCCCGACGGACAGCGCGATCGCCGGAATGTTCACCGTCGCCGCTGCCATCAGCAACGCGGGCGTGGTCTTGTCGCAGCCGGTGGTCAGCACCACGCCATCGATCGGATAGCCATAGAGCGCCTCGACCAGCCCGATGTAGGTCAGGTTGCGGTCCAGCCCGGCGGTCGGCCGCTTGCCCGTTTCCTGGATCGGGTGGACCGGGATTTCCAGCGCGATCCCTCCCGCCTCGCGGATGCCCTCGCGCACGCGCTCGGCCAGCACGATGTGGTGGCGGTTGCAGGGCGAAAGGTCGCTTCCGGTCTGCGCGATGCCGATAATCGGCTTGCCCGATCGCAGTTCCTCAAGGCTCAACCCGAAGTTGAGATAGCGCTCGAGATAGAGCGAGGTCATGTCGATGTTGTCGGGGTTGTCGAACCATGCGCGCGAACGCAGCTTCGGGGCGGGGCGCTTGCTGGAAGAATCGGTCATTGCGGCCTTCGGGTGCTGGAGAGGCGGAAAGGGTTAGCGCGCCGGCGGCGCCTTGCTGACGCGGTAGATCATCACGTGGCGATAGGGTTTGCCCGGATCGACGCGCGCGGACAGGAACGACGGCTGGTTGGGCGCATCGGGGAACTTCTGCGGTTCCAGCGCGATGCCATCGCCCATGCGATAGACGTGCCCCTTCTTGCCGACGAGCGTCCCATCGAGGAAGTTGCCGGTGTAGAACTGCACGCCGGGCTCGGTGCTCAGGACTTCGAGGACGCGGCCCGATGCCGGGTCTTCCAGCCGCGCGGCAAGCTGGGGCGCAGCCGTCGCGCCCTTGTCGAGCGCGAAGTTGTGGTCGTAGCCGCGTCCATAGACGATCTGCTGGTCGGTGCCGTCGCGCAGCCCGTCGGCCACGCGGCGCGGCGCGCGGAAATCGAACACGGTGCCGTCCACCTTGCGCCGTTCGCCAGTGGGGATCAGCGTCGCGCCCACCGGAGTATAGGTCGATGCCGGAATGGTCAGGCGGTGCCCCATGGCCCCCATCGGCGACCCTTCCCCGGCCAGGTTGAAGATGGCGTGGTTGGTCATGTTGACGATCGTCGGCTTGTCGGTCGAGGCCTCGAACGCGATGGTCAGGTTGCCGCGCTCGTCGAGGCTGTAGGTGACTTTCGTGTCGAGCTTGCCGGGATAGCCTTCCTCGCCATCGGCGCTGACATAGGACAGCACGACGCTCGCCACCGCGCCGGACGTGACCGAAACGATCCGCCAGTTGCGCTTGTCGAACCCTTTCGCGCCGCCATGCAGGCTGTTGCCGTTGTTGTTCTGCGGAAGCTGGTAGCTCTTGCCGTCGAGCGTGAACCGGCCGGCGGCAATGCGGTTGGCGTAGCGCCCCACGGTCACGCCGAAGAAGTTGGGCTTCGCCTCGTAGGACTGGACATCGTCGTACCCCAGCAGGACATCGGCCACCGCGCCATCGCGTCCCGGCGCCATCAGCGATTGCAGCGTGGCGCCATAGGTCAGGACCCGCGCCGAGACACCGTTGGCCGCCTTGAGCGTGATCGCGAAAGCCTCCGAGCCGTCGGCCAGCCTGCCGGCGCTTTCCTGCTTCGCTTCGGCAGCGCCAGCCACCTGCGCCACCAGCATCACCGGTGCCGCCAGCACCATCGCCAGCGCGAGGCCCACCTTCGGCTTGCCCACAATCCTCATCCTCTCATCCTTTCGGAACCGGTCGTGACCGTCGCCGCCCATTGACGCGACCTTTCCGCAGATATAGTCTGACAAATAGAGATTGCGCAAGACGGTAAGCAAGGCCGTCACTCGCACGAAGCAGACGAGAGGAAGCCGAGACCATGCCACCAGTGGCCTCATCACAGTCGAATGCGCAGGGAAATCCAGCAGGAAATCCGTTGCCCGAGGCCAATTCCCATACGCGATATGGTCCGGCGCTGACGCTGCTCGCCAGCCTGTTCTTCATGTGGGGCTTCATCACGGTGATCAACAACACGCTGCTGCCGCATCTGCGCAGCGTGTTCGATCTCAATTATACACAGACAACATTGATCGAATCGGTGTGGTTCATCGCCTATTTCGTGGCCTCGATCCCCTCTGCCAAGCTGATCGAGAAGGCGGGCTACCAGAAGGCGCTGGTGATCGGCCTGCTGGTCATGGCGGCGGGCGCGCTCGGCATGATGCTGGCCGCCTCGATCCCGTCCTACGGGGTGACGCTGGCCATGCTGTTCGTGATCGCCAGCGGCATCACCCTGCTGCAGGTCGCGGCCAACCCCTACGTGGCCGTGGTCGGCAAGCCCGAAACCGCCTCGTCGCGCCTCAACCTGGTGCAGGCGATGAATTCGGCGGGAACGATGCTGGCGCCGATGTTCGGGGCCTACCTGATCCTGGGCCGGTCGAAGGGCGGCACGGCCAGCGCCGACGTGGTGCTGACCCCGGCGGAGCGGCTGGCCGATGCCCAGTCGGTGATCCTGCCCTACGGTCTTGTCGCCATCGTCCTGGTGGTTCTGGCCGTGGTGATCGCGCGCTTTCCGTTGCCCGCCATGGGCAACGCCACGCTGCGCCTCGCGCCCGAGGAGCGCCGCAAGCTCTCGCTGTGGAAGCACCGCAACCTGGTGTTCGGCGTGCCCGCGATCTTCATCTACCTGATCGCCGAAATCGGCGTCGCCAACCTGTTCGTGAACTTCGTCAGCCAACCCACGATCGCCAACCTCACGCACGAACAGGCGGGCCGCTATCTGACGTTCCTGTGGGGCGGCATGATGGTCGGCCGCTTCCTCGGCTCGGCGATCATGCAGAAGATCGATGCCGCGCGGGTGCTTGCCGCGTTCTCGGTCGGCGCCTTCGTCGTCATGCTCGTCACCGTCTTCACCACCGGGCCAGCGGCGATGTGGTCGCTGATCCTTGTCGGCCTGTTCCATTCGATCATGTTCCCCACGATCTTCACGCTCGGCATCCGCGGGCTCGGCCCGCTGACCGAGGAAGGCTCCGGCCTGCTGATCATGGCGATCGCGGGCGGCGCGCTGGTGGTGGTGCAAGGCTGGCTGGCCGATGCCTATGGCCTGCAGGCATCTTTCCTGCTGACGGCGGCCTGCGAATTGTACGTGCTGTTCTACGCCTTGTGGGGATCGCGCCCGGCCGGCGAAACCGCCTGAACACTTAACTTGCCGCAACTCTTTGCGGAACGCGCCACCGGTTGCGTTCCGGCACCTCTGGCAATATGTCAGAGTAAATCAGGAGATTCCCATGACCGAATTCCGCTCCGTGGCCGCCGCCACGGGTGAGCCGACCGGCCCTGCCTTCCCCATCGATGGCCCGGGCGAAGTCGATGCCGCCTGCGCCGCCGCCGCCGCGGCCTTCGATTCCTACCGCGCCACCGGGCGCGAGGAGCGCGCCGCGTTTCTGGAAGCCATCGCGGCCGAAATCCTGGCTATTGGCGACGAGCTGATCGAAGCCGCCATGGTCGAATCCGGCCTGCCCCGCGCCCGTCTCGAAGGCGAACGGGGCCGCACCGTGGGCCAGCTGCGCCTGTTCGCCGATGTCGTGCGCAAGGGCGCGTGGCAGCAGTTGCGCATCGACCCCGCCCTGCCCGATCGCCAGCCGCTGCCCCGCCCGGACCTGCGGCTGCGCATGATCCCGGTCGGCCCGGTCGCGGTATTCGGCGCATCGAACTTCCCGTTGGCCTTCTCGACCGCCGGGGGCGATACCGCCTCGGCGCTCGCCGCCGGATGCCCGGTCGTGGTCAAGGGCCACCCCGCCCATCCGCGCACCGGCGCGCTCGTGGCCGCCGCTATCACCCGCGCGGTGGCGGCCTCCGGCCTGCCCGCCGGCGTGTTCGGCCATCTGGTTGGCCCCTCGAACGACCTGGGCGCCGCGCTGGTGCAGGACCCGCGCATCGCCGCGGTGGGTTTCACCGGATCGCGCGGGGGCGGCCTCGCGCTCGTGCGGCTCGCCCAGAGCCGCGACGTGCCGATCCCGGTCTATGCCGAAATGTCGAGCATCAACCCGGTCCTGCTGCTGCCCGAAGCGCTGAAAGCCCGGGGAAGCGCGCTCGGCGCGGCCTTCATCGGTTCGCTGACGATGGGCGCCGGCCAGTTCTGCACCAACCCCGGCCTTGTCCTCGCGATCGAGGGCGAAGGGCTCGACGCCTTCCTGGCCGCCGCCACCGAGGCGACCCGCGCCGCCGCCGCGCAGACCATGCTGACCAGAGGCATCTGCAAGGCTTACCAGTCCGGCGTCGCCGCGCTCGAGGCCACCCCCGGAGTCGAAAAGCTGGCAGAGGGCCTGGCCGGCGAAGCGATGCAGGGCCACGCCGCGCTGTTCCGCACCACGGCCCAGGCGTTCCTCGCCGAAAAGGCGATGGGGCACGAGGTGTTCGGCGCATCCTCGATCGTGGTCGTCTGCCGCGACGAGGTGGAACTCGTCTCCGTGCTCAAAGGGCTGGAAGGCCAGCTGACCGCCACGCTGCACATGGACGCCGACGACGAGGCGCTGGCCGCGCGCCTGCTGCCGGTGCTGGAAGCGAAAGTAGGGCGCATCCTCGCCAACGGCTGGCCCACCGGCGTCGAGGTCTGTCACGCCATGGTTCACGGCGGCCCCTTCCCCGCCACGTCCGACCCGCGCACCACGTCGGTGGGTAGCCTGGCGATCGACCGGTTCCTGCGTCCGGTCAGCTACCAGAACCTAAGCCCGGCGGTTCTGCCGCCCGAACTGCGCGACGAGGCGCGCGGCGATGGCGCGCCCCGCCTGATCGACGGCACGCTGACGCTCTGAACCCCGCACGGGAGATTTCATCCATGGCACTCCGCCTTCTGCAGCACCGCGCCGGTGACGGCACGCGCCGCGTCGTCCTTGCCGATGGCGATGCGGCCCATGTCCTTGAAGGCGTGGCGCGCACCACCGACCTGGCCCGCCGCGCGATCGCGGCCGGCACTACGCTGGCCGTGGAGGCGCGGAAGTGCCCGGCCGGCGCGACGATCGACCTTGCTGCCGAGTTCCACGCAGGCCACTTCCTCGCGCCGATCGACCATGAAGACCCGGCGCATCTCGCGCTCACCGGCACCGGCCTCACCCACCTCGGCTCGGCCGAAGGGCGCGACAAGATGCACCGCGAAGCCGCCGCCGCCGCGCACCAGACCGATTCCATGCGCATGTTCCTGGAAGGGCTGGAAGGCGGCAAGCCCGCCGATGGCGGCGTGGGCCAGCAGCCCGAATGGTTCTACAAGGGGGATGGCAGCCAGCTTGTCGGCCCGGGCGAGCCGCTGGACATGCCGGCCTTCGCGCAGGACGGCGGCGAGGAGCCGGAACTGGCCGGGATCTACCTGATCGGCCCCGACGGCACGCCGTTCCGCCTCGGTTTCGCGCTGGCCAACGAGTTTTCCGACCACGTGACCGAACGGCATAATTACCTCTGGCTCGCCCATTCCAAGCTGCGCCGCGCCGCGCTTGGCCCCGAATTGCTCATCGACGACGCGCCGACGGACATTCGCGGCACCAGCCGCATCCTGCGCGATGGCGCGATGCTGTGGGAGAAGCCGTTCCTGACCGGCGAGGACAACATGAGCCACAGCCTCGCCAATCTCGAACACCATCACTTCAAGTACGACCTGTTCCGCCGTGCGGGCGACGTCCATGTCCATTTCTTCGGCACCGCCACGCTTTCGTTCAGCGATGCGGTGCGCACGCAGGTAGGCGACGTCTTCGAGATCGAGGCCGCGCCGTTCACCCTGCCCTGCCGCAATCCGCTGGCGCGGACGGGGGGCGACGCTTCGGTCCCGCTGAAGGTGCGGGTGCTCTAGCGCGATGGACCCGATCCGCATCGCCGTGGTCGGCGTGGGCAAGATCGCCCGCGACCAGCACTTGCCCGCCATCGCCGGCAACCGCGCGTTCGGCCTTGCCGCCACGGTCAGCCCGCACGATCCGGGCGTCGAGGGCGTGCCGCATTTCGCCAGCCTCGACGCGCTGCTGGCCGGCGGCCCTGCGGTGGATGCCGTGGCGCTCTGCACGCCGCCGCAGGTCCGTCACGATCTGGCGAGCACGGCGCTGGCGCGCGGCATCCATGTGTTCCTGGAAAAACCACCCGGAGCGACGCTGGCGGAAGTCGCCGCGCTGCACAGCCAAGCGGACAAGGTCGGCGCCACGCTGTTCGCGGCATGGCATTCGCGCTTTGCCGCCGGCGTCGCCCCGGCACGCGCCTGGCTCGCCGAACGGCGGATCGAGCGAGTGGAGATCACCTGGCGCGAGGACGTGCGCGTCTGGCACCCCGGGCAGGCGTGGATCTGGGAGCCGGGCGGCCTGGGCGTGTTCGATCCCGGCATCAACGCGCTGTCCATCGTCACCCGCATCCTGCCGCGCCCGATCTTCCTTGAGGCCGCCACGCTGGAAATTCCCGCCAACCGCGCCGCGCCGATCGCCGCCGACCTGCATTTTCGCGATACCGGCGGCGCGGTCGTCCACATGGACCTCGATTGGCGGCAGACCGGCCCGCAAAGCTGGGACATCGCGGTGGAAACCGATGCCGGCACGCTCCGACTCTCCAGCGGCGGGGCGGTGCTGACCCTGCCTTCCGGCACCCAGCGCGACGAGGACCACGAATACCCCGGCCTCTATGCGCGATTCGGCACATTGATCCGCACCGGCCGCAGCGACGTGGATATCGATCCGCTGCGCCTGGTGGCGGACGCCTTCCTGCGCGGCACGCGCGTTGCGGTCGATCCGTTCGAGGATTGAGCGCGACGGCGGGATCGTCTCCTCGCTACCGCACCTGCCTTCCCGGCGCAGCAGACTGATCGAAGATGCACATTTCAAATTGCCGTACTATTTAGGTAGCGCTATCATTACTCGAGCGATCATGCGAAAGGCCCGGAAAAGCGGCCTGCAAGAGGATGTCCGACGATGAAGGCAAGAATCACCACCGCCGCGCTGTGCCTCGCCAGCGTCCTGGCCATCGCGGCCTGCACCAAAGCGGGCAACGTGGAGCAGCCCGGCAACGGCGGCGCGCCCGCCAGCGCGTTCTGCGATCAGCCGCTGGTCAGCGAGATCTACACCGCCGATCCTTCCGCCCACGTGTTCGGCGGCAAGATCTACGTCTATCCCTCGCACGACATCGCCACGCCGACGCCCGACGACGACCTGGGCAACCAGTACGCCATGCGCGACTACCGCGTGCTTTCGATGGACAAGGTCGGCGGCAAGGTCACGGTCGGCCCGGTCGCGCTCGACGTGAAGGACGTGCCCTGGGCCTCGCAGCAGATGTGGGCGCCCGATGCCGCCTACAAGGACGGCACCTACTACCTCTACTTCCCCGCGCGCGACAAATCGAAGGACCGGAACGGCCTGGGCGCGTTCCGCATCGGCGTGGCCACCTCGAAAAACCCGATGGGTCCGTTCGTGGCCGAGAAGGAGCCGATCCCCGGCTCGTTCTCGATGGACCCGGCGGTGTTCGTGGACGATGACGGCACCGCTTACATGTATTTCGGCGGCATCTGGGGCGGCCAGCTCCAGCGCTGGGCCAACGGCCGGTACGATCCCAACGGATCGGACACAGACCTCAAGCAGGACGACAAGCCGGCGCTTTCGGGCAAGGTCGTCCGGATGAACCCCGACATGAAGACCTTTGCCGAGGCCCCGCGCGACGCGGTGATCCTGGGCGAGGACGGCAAGCCCGTGACCGGCGGCGATCACGAACGCCGCTTCTTCGAAGCCTCGTGGGTCTTCCGCAAGGACGGCAAGTATTACTACACCTATTCCACGGGAGACACGCACTTCCTCAACTACGCCATCGGCACCAGCCCCTATGGCCCGTTCCGCTATGCCGGCCATATCCTGAAGCCGGTGCAGGGCTGGACCACGCACCATTCGATCATCCAGCACGACGAGAAATGGTGGCTGTTCTACGCCGACACCCAGCTTTCCAACAAAAACCACCTGCGCAACGTCAAGGTGACGGAGCTGACCTTCAACCCCGACGGCACGATCCAGACGATCGATCCGATGAAGGCGAAGTAACCCCCCATGTTCCTTGGCATCGATGTCGGCACGAGCTGCGTGAAGGCAGTGATCACCGCCGCGAGCGGCGAGGTGCTGGCGCAAAGCAGCGCCGATCTTTCCGTGGCGCGCCCCCAGCCGCTGTGGTCCGAACAGGCCCCGGCCGACTGGGTGGAGGCGGCGCACAAGGCCGTGCTCGGCATCGATCCCGCCCTGCGCGGCGGCGTGCAGGCGGTGGGCCTTGCCGGGCAGATGCACGGCGCCACCCTGCTCGGTTCCGACGACCGGCCGCTGCGCCCGGCGATCCTGTGGAACGACGGACGCAGCTTCGCCGAATGCGCGGCGCTGGAAGCGGACGAGCCGCGCACGCGTGCGATCACCGGCAACATCGCCATGCCAGGCTTCACCGCGCCCAAGCTGGCCTGGGTCCGCAAGCACGAACCCGATGTCTTCGCCGCCACGCGCACCGTGCTGCTGCCCAAGGACTACGTGCGCCTTGCCCTTACCGGCGAGAAGGCCAGCGACATGTCGGATTCGGCGGGAACGCTGTGGCTCGACGTGGCCGGGCGCGCCTGGTCGGGGGCGATGCTGGCCGCCACCGGCCTCGACGAACGCCACATGCCGCGCCTCCACGAAGGCCCGGACGTGACCGGCGTGCTGCGCGAGGACGTCGCGCGCGACTGGGGCATGGGCCGCGTGCCGGTGGTCGCGGGCGCGGGTGACAACGCGGCGGGCGCGCTCGGCGTCGGCGTGCTGGACGATGGCCAGGGCATGCTCTCGCTCGGCACGTCAGGCGTCATCTTCGTCGCCAACGCGGCGTTCCGGCCCAATCCGGCGCAGGCCGTCCACGCGTTCTGCCATGCCCTGCCCGGCGTGTGGCACCAGATGAGCGTGCACCTTTCCGCCGCCTCGTGCATCGATTGGGCGGCGCGCGCCTGCAACGTGCCCGGGCCGGCCGAATTCTTCGCGCTGGCCGAACAGGCCGGCGCGGCCAGCGGCGGCGAGCTGTTCCTGCCCTATCTTTCCGGCGAGCGCACGCCGCACAACGATCCGCACATCCGCGCCGCGTTCCTTGGCCTCGGCAACGAAAGCACCACGCCGCGCCTGGCCGCCGCCGTGCTCGAAGGCGTGGCCTTCGCCCATGCCGACGGGATCGACGCGCTGCGCGGCGCGGGCACGCGGATCGAGGAGCTGTGCGTGATCGGCGGCGGCTCGCGCTCGGCGCACTGGGGCCGCATCCTTTCTAGCGTGCTTGGCGTCCGCCTCGTCTATCTGCACGGCGGCGAAGTCGGCCCCGCACTGGGTGGCGCGCGCCTGGCGCAGATGGCCGCCACCGGCGCCAGCGCCGCCGATGTCTGCACCCGTCCCCCCGTTCGCGCGGTGATCGAACCCGATCCCGATCTCGCGGCCCGTCTCGCGCCGAAGCGGGAACGCTTCCGCGCCGCCTATCAGGCGCTCAGCGCCATCAAGGAGTAAGCCTGCAATGTCCGCTGCCTATTTCGATGCATTCGACACCGTCCGGTACGAAGGCCCCGAGAGCGCCAACGACCTCGCCTATCGCTGGTACGACAAGGACCGCGTGGTCTTCGGCAAGCGCATGGAGGATTACCTGCGCTTTGCCGTGTGCATGTGGCACACCTTCTGCTGGCCGGGCAGCGACGTGTTCGGCGCGGGCACGTTCGACCGCCCGTGGCTCAACGTGCCGCAGGATGAAGCCGCCGCGCGCGCCAAGCGCGAGGCGGCGCTGGCCTTCGTCGAAAAACTCGACCTGCCGTTCTACTGCTTCCACGATGTCGACGTGATGGCCCCGGCCGAAAGCATCGGCGAATTCCGGGCCAGCTTCGCCCGCGCGGTCGATCATCTGGAAGAACTGCAGGCCGCGCACGGGCGCAAACTGCTGTGGGGCACGGCCAACCTCTTCGGCCACCCGCGCTATCTCGCGGGTGCCGCCACCAGCCCCCGCCCCGAAGTCTATGCCTGGGGCGCCAGCCAGGTGCGCGACGCGCTGGAAGCGACCCACCGGCTGGGCGGCGCCAATTACGTGCTGTGGGGCGGGCGCGAAGGCTACGACACGATCCTCAACACCGATCTGGCGGTGGAGCAGGAGAACTTCGGCCGGTTCCTCGCCCTCGTGGTCGAACACAAGCACAAGATCGGCTTTGCCGGCACGATCCTGATCGAGCCCAAGCCGCACGAGCCGACCAAGCACCAGTACGATTTCGATACGCAGACGGTGTACGGCTTCCTCAAGCGCTTCGGCCTGGAAAACGAGGTCAAGGTCAACATCGAGGCCAATCACGCCACGCTTTCGGGCCATACCTTCGAACACGAAATCGCCATGGCGCGCGCGCTGGGCATTTTCGGCTCGATCGACGCCAATCGCGGCGATCCGCAGAACGGGTGGGATACCGACCAGTTTCCCAACTCGGTCGAGGAATTGACGCTGGCCTGCATCGAGATCGAGCGCGCCGGCGGCTTCACCGATGGCGGCTTCAATTTCGATGCCAAGGTGCGCCGCCAGTCCGTCGATGCGGCGGACCTGTTCCACGGCCACATCGGCGGCGTGGACGTGATCGCCAGGGCGCTGCTGCGTGCCGAGGCGATCATCACCGATGGCCGCATCAATGCCTTCCGAGCCGAACGCTACGCCGGGTGGAATGGCGAACTGGGCCAGGCGATCAAGGGCGCGAGCCTTGCCGAAATCGCCGATCTCGCCGTGGCGCGCGATCTGGCCCCCAAGCCGGTTTCGGGCCGGCAGGAATGGCTGGAGAACATGCTCAACCGGTTCTGACGGCGAGCGTCAGAGCGGTACGTGGCTGGGGAGAGGTGATGATGCACAAGGCCCGTGTTCTTGGGGCGGCGCTTGCGCTGCTCGCCGCCAGCGCCGTGCCGGTGGCGGCGCGCGCGGCGCCGCCGCTGGCGCCCCATTTCACCCCTGCGACGGCGGGAAGCGCCGCGCCTGATGCCGATGGCTTCATCCGGCGCTGGCTGCTGCTGGAACCGATCGCCAAGCCCAACCGCACCAACCAGCTGTTCACCAGCACCTATGTCCGCGCCGCCTTCGCCGCGGACCGGCCGGCGGGGCTTGGTACCGGCTCTGGCCAGGCACTGCCGCGCGATGGCCAGACCATCGCGCACAAGGGCGCTTCGCTCACCTGGCACGCGCTCGATGCCACGCCGTGGGACGTCAAGCTGTTCGGCTTCGCCCAGGCCTATGGCAAGCCGACCTACGGTGTGATCTTCTGGGCGGTGACGGTGATCGACGCCCCGCGCGACATCCCCGATGCGAATCTGGCCGCCGGGTCCAATTCCGCCTCGGTCTGGTGGCTCAACGGCGCGGAGACGGCGGCGCTGTTCGGCGATCGCCGCATGGTGATGGACGATGTCGTATCGCCCGCAGCCGGCTTGAAGAAGGGCCGTAACGTGCTGATCGGCGCGGTCATCAACGGCCCCGGCCTCAGCGATTTCTGCGTCCGCTTCGTCGACGGCAAGGGCCAGCCGATCCGCGATCTCGCGGTACGCGCGCAGTGAGGGGAATGCCGATGAAGCGCCATATGCTTGCCGCCGCGCTCGCCCTCTTGCCGGCGGCGGCTCTCGCGCAGAGCAACCCCGTCGCCCAGCTGGAAGGCGAACCCTATATCCACGATCCTTCCACCATCGTGGAATCGGATGGCAAGTTCTACACGTTCGGCACGTTCGGCGGCGGGCTCGTCTCCAGCGACGGATGGACCTGGACAAGCGGCCCGGTGCGCCCCGGCGGCGGCGTCGCGCCCGACGTGATCAAGCTGGGCGACCGCTATGTCGTCGCCTGGGCCGTGGGCGGCGGCGGCATGAACGGCGGACACAAGAGCGACATCAAGATCATGTGGACGAAGTCGCTCGATCCGGCGTCCAAGGATTTCGGCTTCCACGAGATCGGCACGGTCGCCTCCAGCGACGGGGTGGAACTGCACGACGCGATCGATCCGGCGTTCCTGCTGGCCGAAGGGCACCTGTGGCTGAGCTACGGCACCTATTTCGGCACGATTCGTATGATCGAGCTCGATCCCAAAACCGCCGAGCGCCTGCCCGGGAACCAGCCCGTCGATGTGGCGATCGACATGGAAGCCACTGCGCTGCTGCACCGCGATGGCTGGTACTACCTGCTGGGCACCCACGGCACCTGCTGCGACGGCCCCAATTCCACCTACAACATCCGCGTCGGCCGCGCGCGCAGCCCGCTGGGACCGTATCTGGACAACTTCGGCGTGCCCTTGCTGAAGGGCGGCGGCAAGCTGGTCTGGGGATCGAACGGGCGCGGCATGGGCGCGGGTCATTTCGGCCTGGTCGATCTGGGCGACGGAGTGGAGAAATTCTCGTTCCACTACGAGGCTGACATGGACCGCTCGGGCCGCAGCGTGCTGGCGATCCTGCCGCTCACCTGGAAGAACGGCTGGCCCGTAGGACAGGAAAACCTGCGCCCCGGAACCTACGAGATCCAGTCCGAACGCGGCGGCGCGCTGCAACTGGCGGTGGACGAGGTGCGGCTGCCGTTCAAATGGACCGGGTTCGGGCCGCCCAAGGAACCGCTGGTGCCGGTGCCCGACCAGACGCTCGAGCAGAACCGCGCGACCTGGCCGACCGGGCCGATCCCGGTCGACATGGGCGATTACATGGTGCGGCCGCACCAGCACTGGACGATCGAGCCGGTGGCCGGCGCCGGCGGCTGGTTCGGCGCGCCCTATGTGCGGATCGTGATCGCCGGCACCAGCCGCGCGCTGGCGGCGACGCAGTCGGGCGATGTCGTGGCCGTGCCCGCCTTCACCGGCGCGCCCGAACAGCTCTGGCGGATCGACCAGCTTGCCGACGGCGCCTTCCGGATCATCCCGAAGTCCACGCCCGATCCGTTCAGGCCCCTTGCGCTGTCGGCCGTGGGCGCCAGCACGCCGCGCCTTGTCCGCTTCGATCCAGCGTCCGATGCGGGCAAGTGGACGTTCCGCCGGCCCTGATCCGAAAGGACTGACAGATCGCACCGGCGCCCGGCATCATCGAACCGCTGGACTTTGGCGGAATTGCGCCCGAATAGGGGGGAAGGGCAAGGAGTGGAACGTGTCGCGAAGCAAGGAACCGGTCGGGGACGGGATCGACAGGTCTGACAAATCGCTGCGGCTGCATGGCAGCATCGCGCGCGACCTTGGCATCGCCATCGTCACCGGCAAGTACCCGCCGGGCCACGTGCTGACCAGCGAGGTCGATTTTGCCGAGCGCAACCACATCTCGCGCACCGCCTATCGCGAGGCGATCCGCATCCTTGCCGCCAAGGGTCTGGTCGAAAGCCGCCCCAAGGCGGGCACCAAGATCACCGACCCCTCGCGCTGGCACATCCTCGATCCTGACGTGCTGGCCTGGACCTTCGAGGGCGAGCCCAGCCGGGCGGCGATCGACGACCTGTTCGAACTGCGCCTGATCATCGAGCCAGCCGCCGCCGAGATCGCCGCCACGCGCCGCACCGGCGCGCAACTGGCGCAGATGGGCCACGCGCTGGAGGAAATGGCGAAGCACACGCTCGCCTCCCCGCTGGGGCAGGCGGCGGACCAGGCCTTTCACTCCACGCTGCTGAAGGCCACCGGCAACATGGCGCTGATTTCGCTGGCCAGCACGATTTCGGCGGCGGTGCGGTGGACCACGATCTACAAGCAGCGCAAGCGCAAGCTGCCGCGCGATCCCCTGCCCGATCACCGCGTGCTGTTCGATGCCGTGGCCGATGGCGATGGCCCGGCCGCGCGCGCGGCGATGCAGACGCTGATCGAACTGGCCCTGGCTGATATCGACGCGCCCGCGCGCGCCTGATAGCTACCGCACCGGCGGCGTGATGATCCGGTACTCGCCGGCCAGGTGCATCATGCTCATCAGATAGAGCATGCCGTCGAAATAGCGCTGCTCGCCTTCGGGCATCGGCGTGTCCCACAACTCCTTGACGAAGGCGCGCGCCAGCGGCTCGGGCGTGCCCGCCAGCCCGGCCACGGCCGTGGCCGCCACCATTCCCGGCGAATGGCGCTGCGACAGGGGCTTGCCGTCCAGCGTGTAGCGATCGGCGAAGCGATCGATCCCCTCGCCCGCCAGGAAGGTCTGGATCGCGGTGCTCAGCGCTTTCTGGCGCGGGTCCTTGCCCCACCAGTTGGCATCGACCGACCAGTTGCTGGCGGTGCGCCAGCTGTCGTAACCGAACGGATAGGGCTCGCCCGTGCCCGTCGTCATGGTGCTCCCGTCAAAATAGCTGTGATCGGGGGCCAGGCCGGTGCGCGCATTGGTCACGCGCACGAAGTAATCGCGGCTGACATCGGCGGCCTTCGCCCAGAACGCGCGATCGGCCTCCGGCCCCCAGCGTGCCCACAGTTCGTAGAACGCGGGCAGGTGGTAGGACGCGTCCGACCCCGGATAGCCCACGTCCGCCACGAAGCGGACCATCGCATGGCTCTCTTCCGTCATCGGCCCCACCGCATGGGGCTTGGGCGCGGGATCGCGCCATGGCGGCGGAGGCGACTTGCCCTGCGCCGCCAGCGCCGCCGCCTCGGCCCGGTTGTTGATGCTGGGCCAGGGATGGTCGGGCTGCACGAACGGTGCGTCGCCCGGATGGATGCGGAACGGCGGCGTCCCGGTCATGACTGCACGGTGGCGCATCGCCGTCAGGATGCGGTCGGCTTCCGCCTTGTAGTCGTAGATGCCGGTGCCGTTGCCCCAGCGGTTCGCCGCGAAATAGAGCGCCATGGCGAAGAATTCCTCGCCATCGGGCGCGGCCCCGGTGCTGCGCGGGCTGCCATCGGTGCCCATCGACCACGCGAAGTAGCCATAGGAGGGATTGGCCGGATCGGTCACCTGCATATAAGTCTTGGCCCAGTTCCACAGCGCGTCGAACTCGCGCTTGTGGTCCAGCTGGACGGCGATCATCATGCCATAGCTCATGCCTTCGGACCGGGCATCGTTGTTCGCCCAGTCGGTGACGTAGGCCAGCGTGCCGTTCGCGTTGGCGCCGGTCTCGAAGTAGAGACGCTGCTCCTGCCCGTCGCCCTGGAAGTAGGCGCGCCAGGTCGCGTCGATCCGAGCTTTCACCGCCTCGCGCGGCACCCCGAGCAGTTCGCTGAACAGGTTGCGGTAGGCGCCCGTAGCATAGGCGCCCTTGCCGTCGCCGGGATGCCGCGTGACTTTCCACAGCGGCGCTTCCTGATGCCGGGTGAAGGCCACACCCGGCGGGGCGGTGGACGCCTCGGTAACCTGCGCCTTCTTCGCGGGCTGCGCGGCGGCGGGGGCAGCCGCCGACAAGGCCGATGCCGCGACCGGCAGGGCAAGGAGCACCAGCGCCCTCACTTCGGCAGATCCACCACGCGATCAACCTTGAACGTGGTCTCTGTGCCCGGCAGCCCGCTGTCCGGCTGACCGCCGCCCAGGTTCAGGCGATAGGCTCCGGCGAAGACCTGCCGCACGCCATCGGGCCGCACTGCCGAAAGATCGCGCGGGGAAAGTTCCAGCGTCACCGCCTTGCTTTCGCCCGGCTTCAGCGCCACCCGCTGCAGCCCGCGCAAGGCCACGCGCGGCGCGCCCGGCTGATCGGGGAAGCGCAGGTAGGCCTGCACCACTTCCTCGCCCTCGCGCGTGCCGGTGTTGGTGACCTGCGCGGTGACGCGGATGCCGTTCGCGGTGCTGCCGTCCACCGGCTCCACCCGCGCGGGTCCATAGCCGAACGTGGTGTAGCTCAGGCCATAGCCGAAGCCATAGACCGGCTTGCCGGTGAAGTAGCGGTAGGTCCGCCCCGCCATCGCATAGTTGGTGAAGGCCGGCAGGTCTGCCGTGTCCTTGTAGAAGGTCAGCGGCAGGCGGCCCGAGGGGTTGACCTTGCCCGAGAGCGCGTTGGCCACGGCAAGGCCGCCCGCCTGCCCCGGATACCACGCCTCCACCAGTGCATCGGCATTGTCCCTGGCCCACGACAAGTCGATCGGGCTGCCGTTCATCGTCACGACGATCAGCGGCTTGCCCAGCGTGCGCGCGCGGATCAGCAGCTCGCGCTGGTCCATCGGCAGTTCCAGCCCGGTCTTGTCGCCGCCGTCGAAGCCTTCGATCTTGAGCGGCATTTCCTCGCCCTCGAGATCGGAGGTCAGGCCGACCACCGCCACCAGCACGTCCGTTTCGGCCGCGCCCCGCGCCAGATCGCCCCAGGGATCGTGGGTGATGCGCTTCCAGAACAGGCCCGGCCCCGCCGCGCCGCCGCCTTCCAGATCGAAGTGCAGCGGATAGCGCTCGCCCTTCTTCAGCTGGACCTCGACGTACTTGGGCGCTTCGCCCCACAGCGAATAGCGGTCGGACCGGACCAGCGGCTTGCCGTCGATCTCCAGCGCACCTTTCACCCCGGTCACGCCCAGCTTGTAGAGACCGCTTTCCGGCGCGACGAAGAAGCCGTCCCACACCACCTTGTGCGCGTCGGAAACCTCTTTCAGCTGCATCGCGCTGCTCTGGAGATTGGCCTCGATCCGCGTAACCACCGGCCTGGCGGAGAAAGTCCGTTCGCCGCGCGGCTTCGCGGGATCGATCGCGTTGTAATAGACCGCGCGCAGGCCCGGCTGGCCATCGGGCGTCAGGAAATTGCCGTCGGTGACGAGATCGCCGTCGGTGATCGAGGGCGCGAACGGCACCAGCGTGACCTTCGCTTCGGGCATGGCCCGGCGCAGGCCATCGACGACCGAGATCGGCGGCGCCGAATTGGGCGAGGAATAGTTGCCGCGCAGTACGCGCGTGGCATCGCCCAGCGGGCCGATCACCGCGACGCGCACGCCGGGCTTGAGCGGCAGGGCGCCGTTGTTCTTGAGCAGGACGAGGCTCTTTTCCGCCGCCTTGAGCGAAAGCTCCCATCCCTCCCGCGTGCCCACCGCGCTCACCGGCGTGGCATTGGGCTTGCGCGCGGCGATCCCGCGCAGGTCGCCGTTGCGGTAGCGGGCCGAGAACAGGCGCACCAGCACCCGGTCAATGTCGCTATCGGTCAGGTATCCGGCCTTGAGCGCCGCCTTGTAGCGGTCCGCCAGCCCGGGGGCCTCGCCGATCGTGCCGGTGTGGCATTCGTTGTCCACGCCCGCCAGCAGCCCCGCCGCGACGCCCGAGGCGGCATCGGGCGCATACTTGTGGCGGTCGTAGATATCGACCACCGCGTCGCAATCCGAAACGACATAACCCTTGAAGCCCCACGCACCGCGCAGCCGGTCCTTCAGCAGCAAGTCGCTGGCACAGGCCGGCTGTCCATCCACGCGGTTGTAGGCGCACATGATCGACCCGGCCTTGGCCTCGACGATCGCGGCACGGAAGGCGGGCAGGTAGGTATCTTCCAGATCATGGCGCGAAACCATGATGTTGTCGGTGTGGCGCGTCGGCTCCGGCCCGGAATGCACCGCGAAGTGCTTGGGCGTGGCGATCACGTCGGGCAGGTCCGGGTTCGGCCCCTGGATGCCCTGCACATAGGCGACGCCCAGCCGGGCGGTGAGGAACGGGTCCTCGCCGTAGGTTTCCTGCCCGCGCCCCCAGCGCGGATCGCGGAAGATGTTGATGTTGGGCGCCCAGGTATCGAGCCCGGTGCCGATCTTGCCGAGATGCCCGGTCTGCCGCGCCAGCGTATGCAACCCCTGCAACTCGGTGCTGATCACGCGCGCCACGTCATGCACCAGCGGCGGATCGAACGTGGCGGCAAGGCCGATGGATTGCGGGAAGTTGGTGGTCGGCACCGCGCCACCTGCCCCGTGCAGGCTCTCGGTCCACCAGTTGTAGGCGGGAATGCCCAGCCGCGGGATCGCCGGGGCGACATTGAGCAGCTGCTCGACCTTTTCGTCGACCGTCATCTTCGCGACCAGCGCCGAGGCGGCGCGGTCCGCTTCCGTCCACGCCTCGGGCGCCGCCGAAGCGGCCTCGCGCGCCTGGGCCGGCGAGAACGTTAGCGCTACCATACTTGCGGCGGCGAGCAGCGAGCGCGCATGACGGCGCGCGGGCATCGAACTCTCGATCACGAAGATGTCCTCTCTGGTCTTCTGGTCCGGGTGCACCCGGGCCGGCGTTCAAGCGGGGTCAGACGGGCAGGCGTGGTCAGACAGGCTGAAGGCCATATTCCACGATGCGGTTGATCAGGTCGCGATGGCGCGGCAGCGCCGTCAGCATGCGCGCGGTGACATCGGCGTTCTGCCCCCTCGCCCGCCGGGCGTCGCGCACCTCGGGTTCCAGCGCGCGCGCGGAGACCTCGGAGCGGAAGCCCATGCCATAGAGCACGTACTGGTAGGAGGCCGAAGGGAATACCTCGTCCACCCGGTCGAACTCCTCGTGCATATAGGGCGGCTGCCAGCGCCACAGCGCCAGCAGTTCGCGCAGGCGTTCGGGGATCGTCGCCGGGTCCATGTTGTCGCGCCAGAAGGCGGTGTCGCGGCGCTGGCTCAGCACGTAGTGCAGCTTGAGGAAATCGATGATCCGGCCCCAGCGGTACAGCGTCTTCTCGTTGTAGCGCCGGGCGACGATGTCCATGACCTCGCGCGCCGGCGGCATCTGTTCGGCGATCATCTTCGCCGAAAGCTCGATCAGCACGATCGCCGAGGCTTCCAGCGGTTCGAGAAAGCCCGCCGCCAGCCCCACCGCCACGCAATTGCCCTTCCAGAACAATTCGCGGTGGCCCGAACGGATATCGATCTTGCGCACGGCCAAGCCATCGGCGGCCGGGCCGATATAGGCGCGCAGCTCGGCCTCGGCCTGTTCCCGGCTAATGTGGCGGCTCGAATAGACATGGCCGACGCCGCGCCGCGTCGGCAGGCCGATGTCCCAGATCCAGCCCGCCGATTGCGCGGTGGAGATGGTGTGCGTGGCAATCGGCGCGTCCGGATCGGGATAGGGCACCTGCACGGCCAGCGCGGTATCGCAGAACAGCACGTCGTTGCAGTCCTTGAAGCCCACGCCCATCGTCTCGCCCAGCAGCAGGCTGCGCATCCCCGTGCAATCGACGAACAAGTCGCCCGCGATTTCGCCCGCCTGCTCGGTCACGATCGCTCGGATGTCGCCGCTTTCGTCCTGGAGCACTTGGCGCATGTCGGCGAGCACGTGGCGCACGCCCAGCTTTTCGGTGCAATGCCGCTGCATGAACGGCGCGAACTTTCCCGCGTCGAGATGGTAGGCATAGTTGGCCTGCCCCTCGAACTCGGCATCGGCCATGGTCTTGGGTGCGAGGTTCTCGTCGCAGATGCGGCCCTGCGGGCATACCGCATCGCAGAACGTCTCGTCCGCGTCATCGTCTTCGGCCAGCGTCCCCGCCAGCCAGTGCGGCGCGAGGTTCAGTTGCCCGAAGCGTTGGGGCAGCACCAGCGGGTGGTAATAGGCATCGTCATCCGCGCCGGTGGTCCATTTGGCGAACAACGCGCCCTGCTTGAAGGCGGCATCGCATTCACGGAAGAAGTCGGTTTCGGAAATGCCGACGCTTTTCAGCGTGGAGCGCAAGGTCGGCCAGGTCCCCTCGCCCACGCCGATGATCGGAACGTTGGGGGATTCGACCAGGGTAACGGAAAAGTCGTGCCCCATGCGCGGGCGGTGCCTGGCGGCAATGATCGCCGCGGTCAGCCATCCGGCGGTCCCGCCGCCGACAATCACGACATCGCGCACTGCACGCACCATCCGCGTCCTGCCCCGTTACTCGAACGACTATTGGGAGTGGCGGCACCGGCATGGGAACCGGTGCCGCCGCCACGTCACATCAGTAGTTGAAACGGGCGCCGAAGACAAAGCGGCGACCGTAGGACCAGGTATCGAGCGGCATGTTCGAGAACCGGCCATAGGTGCTGTAGGTCGAGTTGTTGAGGTTGGTGCCTTCGAAGAAGACCGAAACCTGCTTGGTCAGCTGGTAGCTGGCGCTGGCGTCGATCTGGAACTGGCGGTTCACATTCACCGGTTCCGCGCCGAAGGTGCCACCCTGAGTCTGGCCCAGGCTGAGCAGGTACTTGTCGCGCCAGTTACCGGCGAGGCGGACCTCCAGCCCGTTCTTGTCGTAGAACGCGATCAGGTTGGCCGAATTGGCCAGCCCGGTGATCGCGAAGGCCGAACCCGAGATGTCGCTCGTGTCGAACGTGCGGTTGGTGCTGACGAGCGTGGCGTTGGCGTTGAAGCCGAAGCCGGTTTCGCCGAACACGTGCTGCCAGGCGATTTCCACGCCGCGCACCACGCCTTCCGGCCCGTTGACCTTGCCGTTCACCTGGAACTGCGCGGCCTGGCCGGTGAACGGATCGGTCACCCCGTTGATCGTCTGGGTGCGCACGCCGCCGACGATGAAGTTCGAGATGAACTTCATGAAGCCGTTGACCGCAAAGTACGAGTTGGAGCCGTAATAGTATTCGGCGCCCAGATCGAGGTTATCGGCCAGGTAGGGCTTGAGGTTGGCATTGCCGCCCGATGCCGCCAGGCTGCCCTTGCGCAGCGTGCCCAGCGTGATCGTGGGGCTAAGGTCGTTCAGCACCGGCCGGGTCAGGGTGCGCGAAGCGTCGAAGCGCAGCTGCAGCTTCGGCGTCACTTCCAGCTTCACGTCCAGGCTCGGCAGGACGTAATTGTAGCTGGTCTCGCGGGTGATGAGCTGGTCGGGAGTGTACGAGCCCACCGAGATCAGCGTCGGGTCGGTCGGCACCGTCACCAGCGTCACCGGGTTGCGCCCAATCGCGCCCGAGGTCAGCTTGGTGTATTCGTCACGCACGCCGGCGCTGATGTGGATCGGCATGTTGCCGACCATGCTGTCGAAGTTGATGCGCAGATAGCCGGCGAAGGTCCGTTCGCGCACATTCAGCACGCTGGCCGGATCGAACGCGGGCGCGGTGGTGCCACCGCCGGTCGCTTCGAGCGCACGATAGACCGCCAGAGGATCGTAGGCGATGATCGCGGGCGCCAGGTTGCCCTTGTAGCCGGGGATGAAGTTGGCGGTGCTGATCGTGCCCTGGTACACGCTGCTGGGCAGCGGCGCCACCGCGCCGGTGCGGCCCGACGGCGCGCCATAGCCGCCGTAACGGAAGAACGTGCCGTTGACGAACGGGCTCTGGTTTTCCTTGTGGAACTTGTTTTCCTGGTAGCTCGCGCCGAAGTGGATCTTGATCGCGTCGCTTTCGTACTTGCCCGAAATCTTGACCTGCTTGACCAGGTCCGTGTAATAATTGGGGAAGCCCGCGATTACGTGGCTGCCGATCAGCGACTGGTCGGTGAACTTCCCGACGTTGCCGTTCGGACCGACGTCGTGGATGCTGGGCAGGTAGCCCGAGCTGGGACCGCCGATGGTGACGCCGGTGTTGGCGCCCAGCACCGTCGAATAGTTGGTGCACGAGGTTGGCGGCGTGGTCGGCGTCGCGCCGGCCGGATAGGTACAACCGGTCGAAAGGAACGGGCCATTCGCCGTGGCATTGGTGCCGCCATAGCCGATGTCCATGGCATTGGCATAACCGTTCTTGCCGGGGTTCAGGACCGAGCGCGACAGCGAGGCATCGACATCGAAGCTCAGTTGGTCGGTAGCTTCCCACTTGAGGTTGCCGCCCACCATGTAGGTCTGGTTGATGTCCCGCGCGAGATTGGCGTTGAAGTCCATCGGCGTGCCGAACTGGTTGAAGTCCACCACGGTGCCGTTGCTGTCCTGCTTCACGTTGCGCAGGTCATCGCCGTTGAACCACGCGCCGTAGCCGTATGTCGCGGTGTGCAGCGTCTGGCGGGTGAAATTGCCGTCCAGAGTCACCAGCACCTTGTCGCTGGGGCGCCACTGGTAGGCAAGGCGGCCGTCGATGCGCTCGTCCTTGGTATTGACCTGGTTGGCGCCGACCTGCTGCGGGAACCAGCCCAGCACGTTTTTCTTGGCGGGCGTGAAGTCGCTGGTCTGGCACGCGGGCTGCGACTGGCACTGGTAGAAGTAGTTGCCGATCCAGCCGGGGATGAAGACCTGGTTGGACGTCGTGTCGGCACGCTTGTAGGCGACATAGGCCAGGATGCCCATGGTATCGTCGGCAAAGGTCGTGCTGGCCAGCGCCGCGCCCGAGGGAACGACCCGGCCGCTGCGGTCCTGCACCGAACCCGATGCCTTCAGCGCCAGCTTGGTGCCGTTGCTGTCAAAGGGCTTGGGCAGCGCGACGTTGATCGTCGCGCCGATCGCGCTGTTGCCGAGTTCGACGTCGGGCGTCTTGTAAACCGAAATATTCTGGACGAAGTCCGAACCGATCGTGGTGAAGTCCACCGCGCGGTTGCCCGATGCGGTCGACAGGTGGCGGCCGTCGAACTGGGTATCGTTGAAGTCGCCGCCGAAGCCGCGCACGGTCACGCCATTGGCTTCGCCACGCGCGCCCGACCGCTGGATCGAGATGCCGGGCAGGCGCTGCAAAGCGTCGGCCACGTTGGCATCGGGGAATTTGCCGATGTCCTCAGCCGAAATCGCGTCCACCACGCCCGACGCGTTCCGCTTGATCTCCATGTTGCGCTGGAGCGAACCGCGGATGCCGGTGACGATGATTTCGGAGCCCGGCTCGTTGCTGACCTCGGCATCGGCCGGGCCTGCGCTCTCGGCCGGCGCTTGCTGCGCCACCGCCGGCATGGCGATCGCGAGCGCGATGGCGCCCGATGCCCCGCCCAGCAGGAACCGCGAATTGATTGAAGTCCTCATACCCTCTCCACTGCTCTGTCTGACGGCCCCCCCGCCCGGGAAGGAGACGACATCGCTCGCACCGTTCACTGCCTCCTGAACGGGCCGAAACGGGAGCGCCTGGGTCGCTGAGGACAATGCCCTGCAACTGCGGTTGCCAGCCATCTCTCCGCCACGCCGGTGCTCTGCTCGTCACCTTGCCCATTTTGAGTAACCGATAAAGGTAGCGCTATCAGCATGAAATTGTCTGCGCAATCAGACTGGTGCCCCGCAGTGTTGCACAAAGCCCACGATTCCGGTTAGAGTTTCGATGTTAGCGCGCACATCGCGGCCCGCAATATCACGTAATAACCATCGCAAAACACGCGAGAATGCAGGAGAGGACGATTGGCGGAGCAAATCGAGATTCTGAACAGCGATGCCCATCGCGATCTTGCCATGCACCCGCTTGCAGGCGCGCATCCGCACATGGTGCAGATCGTCGTTACCGAGGTGACACGCGCCGCCGCCTGCTGTCCGGTGGTGCTCGCCAAATCGCCAGAGACGGGCCGATTCGCACTGGTGGCGCTGTTCGGATTCCAGCCCGGCGAAGTGCTGGTGGAAGGCGCGGAGACCGGAAACGCGGCCTTTCGTCCGCTGGACCTGCAACGCCAGGGCTTCTTCGCCGCCGACGACAACATCGCCATCGACGTTGCCCATCCGCGCTTCGCGCCCGGCGGCACGGTGCCCCTGTTCGATGCGATGGGCGGGCCGAGCGACGAGATGCGCCTGGTCCAGCGCGCGATCGGCCACCTCATGGGCACCGCCCCGCAAACCGAGCAATTCATCGCCATGCTGGTGGAAGAACGACTGATCGAACCGGTCGACATTTCGCTTTCTTTCGACGACGGGCAGACGATCGCGCTGAACGGCCTTTATTCCGTGAGCGGCGAGGCGCTGTCGGCGCTCGAGAATGCGACAATCATCAGACTATTCCGGCAAGGTTGGCTCCAGGCCGCGCTCGCCATCCACGGCTCGCTGCTGCAGGTTGGCATCCTCGCCCGCCGCCGCAACGACCGGCTCGCGGGCGGCTGGAACTGAGCCTGATGCTGGCGGAGCTTGCACCCGGCGCGCCCGAACTGGCGAGTGCGGAGAGCTTTCACGCCGGCGTGATCCTTGCGGGCACGCCCGTTGTCATCCGGAGCCTGTGCGCCGATCTGCCGGCGGCGCAGGCGGCGCGCGCATCCGCCCGCGCAGCGCTCGACCATGTCTTGTCGTTCGATACGGGGCGGCGGCCACAGGTCTTTCTCGGCGATCCGGCGATCGGCGGCCGCTATTACTACAGCGACGATCTTTCCGGCTTCAATTTCACCCGCGTGGAACTGCCGCTGGCGCAGGCCTTCGCGCACATGCTGCGCCATGCCGACGATCCGTCCGCGCCCACCGCCTATCTCGGCTCGCTGGTCGCGCCCGCCTATCTTCCCGGCTTTGCCGAAGCCAACGCGGTGCCGATCGTGCCGCCGCAAGTCGAGGCGCGGCTGTGGATCGGCAACCCGTCGACTGCCGCCACCCACTACGATGCCTATGAAAACCTCGCCTGCGTGCTGGCGGGCGCGCGGCGCTTCACGCTCTATCCGCCCGATGCGATCGGCGATCTCTATGTCGGGCCGATCGATCACACGATGGCCGGCCAGCCTGCCAGCCTTGCCACCGCGAGTGCGGACCCGGAGCGCTATCCCCGTTTCGCCGCGGCGCGGGACCGCGCGATCACGGTGGACCTCGCCGCCGGGGACGCGCTGTTCCTGCCCAAGCTGTGGTGGCATCAGGTGGAAGCGACCGCGCCGGTCAACGTGATGCTGAATTACTGGTGGGATGCGACCGCGATCGGCCCCGATGCCCCGCTGCTGGCCATGCTGCTCTCGATGATCGCCATCGCCGAGCGGCCGGAGGCGGAGCGCGCGGCGTTCCGCGCGTTCTTCGATCATTACGTGTTCCGGCCGGATGGCCACCCCCTCGCCCATTTGCCGGAAGACCGGCGCGGCGTGCTGCGCGAGATAAAGGGGGCAGGCTATGGCCCTATTCGCGCGATGGTACTGCGCGCCCTGCGCGGCGGCTGACTCCCCGTCCCGCCTATAAAAATGAGGCCCGGAAAGCGTGTGCTTTCCGGGCCTTCTCAGGTACTGCGGCGGCCCCGGGAGGGGAGGGATTGGGGCCGCAGCGAGGGAACGTTTTGGCTTAATGTCCGCCCCAGCCTTCCATCTGCTCCAGCTCCTTGCCCTTGGTTTCGGGCAGGAAGGCCTTGACCAGCCAGAAGCTCACCGCCGCGCTCAGCGTGTAGAGCACATAGGTTTCGGCAAGGCCCAGGCCGCTCGCCATGGCCGGGAAGCTCTGCACCACGGCGTAGTTCGCGCCCCATTGGGCGAGCCCGCACACCGCCAGCGCCGATCCGCGCAACTGGTTGGGGAACATCTCGCCCAGCATCACCCACATCACCGGCCCCCAGCTGACGTTGAAGAACACGACGTAGATGTTGGCCGCGATCACCGCGATCAGGCCCAGGTGCTGGTCCATCTGCAGCGCCCCGGTGGCGTCGAGCGTGCCGCGCGAAAAGGCCCAGCTCATCGCGCCGAGCGATAGCGTCATCCCCGCCGATCCGATCAGCAGCAGCGGCTTCCGCCCCACCTTGTCGACCAGCGCCATGGTGACGAAGCAGGCCGCGATCGAAACGAGGCCCGATATGATGTTGCGTTCGAGCGCCGCTTGTTCGGAAACGCCCGCCAGCTTCCACAGCGTTTCGCCGTAGTAGAAAATCACGTTGATCCCGACGAACTGCTGGAACACGGCAATGATCAGCCCCGCCCAGACGACCGGGCGCAGCACCGTTCCCGGCGCCAGCACGTCGGCCAGGCGGGGGCGGTGATCGGTGGCGAAGGACGCGCGGATCTCGTCGACCTTGCGGCGGGCCTCGGTCTCACCGAACAGGCGCGAAAGCACGGCATGGGCTTCGTCGGCGTGGCCGCTGCTGACCAGGTAGCGGGGGCTTTCCGGAATGAACTGCAGCGCCATCAGGAACACCACCGCCGGGATCGCCTGCGCGATATACATCCAGCGCCAGGCCGGAACGCCGCCCAGTTGCCCCAGCGAATCCCCCGCTTCCCGGGCCAGCACGTAGTTGACGACGAAGGCCAGCGTCAGGCCGGTGATGATCATGACCTGCTGCACGCTAGTCAGCCGCCCGCGGATCGCTGCCGGCGCGACTTCGGAAATGTAGGCGGGCGATAGCACGCTGGCCGCCCCCACCGCCATGCCACCGAAGAAGCGGGCGATCACGAACAGGGTGTGATTGCCGGTAAGGCCCTGCACCAGCGCGCCGGTGAGAAACAGGATCGCGGCCAGCACCATGATGCGCTTGCGCCCGAAGCGGTCGGCCATGCGCCCGGCGGTGAAGGCGCCGGCGGCGCAACCGACCAGCAGCGATCCCACGGTGAAGCCAAGACCATTGTCATCGAGCGCGAACGCCGCCTTCAGGCCCGCCTGCGTGCCGTTGACCGCACCGCTGTCGTATCCGAACAGCAGGCCACCGATCGTGGCGACCGACACGATGGCGCCCACAAGCGCCATGTTCACCCGGTCTTGCTGCACTGCCGCCATTTCCCTCTCCCGAATCGTTCAATGCGCGCTGATTGCCACGCATTTCGCCTTGAATCGACGATCTTGCTTGAGCTGTCACCAGTTCTTCCGACGTCGTCTTGCCGCTTGATGATAGCGCTACCTAAATAGAGCGCCGATCGCGCGGCGCAAGCGCGAAATGCGTTTAAGTCTGCTTAAATGACAATCCCGCTTGCCAAGGGCGAGCCGCACGGTCAGGAAATCCGCAGCGGGAGCAGCAAGAAATGAACGATACCCGATCGCGCCGTCGGCAGTCCGGGCGCCCCACCGTGAACGACGTCGCGCGCCTGGCCCAGTGCTCGCCGATGACCGTCAGCCGCGTGGTCAACGGCGGCGCGGGCGTGCGCGAGGAAACGCGTCTTGCGGTCGAAGCGGCCATCAAGCAGCTCAACTACGCGCCCAACCGGGCCGCGCGCAGCCTTGCCGGCGCATCGCAGCTGCGCATCGCGCTGCTCTATGCCAACCCGTCCGCGTCCTATCTCAGCGAACTGCTGATCGGCTGCATGGACGCGGCAACCCGGCTCGATGCCCACCTGATGGTCGAACGCTGCGACCCGGATCGTGATCAGGCGAAGATGATCGCCCGGCTGGTGGAAAGCGCGGTCGATGGTTTCCTGCTGCCACCGCCGCTGTGCGACGACACCGCGCTGCTCGCCCGCCTGCGCCGCGCCGGAACCCGCGCGGTGCTGGTCGGCCCGGGCCAGGCCGAAGCGCATCACGGCGTGGTGATGATCGACGATTACCAGGCCGCCCATGACATGACGCGCCATATTCTCGACCTTGGCCACAAGCGCGTGGGCTTCATCATCGGCAACCCCCGCCAATCGGCCAGCGCGCTGCGCCTTGCCGGCTTCCGTGATGCCATGGCCGAAGCCGGTGTGGGCGTGGACGAGGCGCTCGTCAAACAGGGGCAGTTCACGTACCGCTCCGGGCTGGACGCGGCGATGGACATGCTCGCCCTGCCCCAGCGCCCGACCGCGATCTTCGCCTCGAACGACGATATGGCGGCCGGCTGCGTGGCGGCAGCGCACCGCAACGATCTGGAAGTGCCGCGCGACCTGACCGTGTGCGGCTTCGACGATACCGCGTTCGCCTCCACGATCTGGCCGGAGCTGACCACGATCCGCCAGCCGATCCGCAAGATGGCGGAGACGGCGCTGGAGCTTCTCGCGCAGGAGATCCGCGCCGACCGCGCAGAGGAAAAGACCCAGCCGCGCCTCGCCACGCTCGATTACGAACTGGTCCGGCGCGAATCCGATGCCGCGCCGCCCGGCAAAGTCTAGCCGGCGTGGACAGATTCCGGCGTGGCCGGAGCGGCAGCTATCCGATATTTTGCCATGGGAGCGGTCTTTCCGGACACGACGCGATTGCGGACGCTCAGAGTTCTTCTTGTGGCGTCGAATCTCGCGGGCTAGCATCGCGAGTAATGACCGAAACAACGGCCTTCAATGTATGGACAGTAAGGCTGTAAATAAGGAAATCAGGGCGCGGATATGGCCGCTCCTGAAGGACATTGGCTTTAGCCGGTTCACCCCACGGACTGCTTGGCGATATCGCGGCGACAAGATCGACGTACTGAACTTTCAGTCTTTCAATTCCTACAACGCCAGCGTCTTGGGCATCACTTCGTTCTCGTTTTGTGTCAATCTCGGCAGTTATCTAAATTACGTGCCGTCCAAATGGCCGGTTAAGGTCAAGGACGGCCAACCGATACCTAACGAGGCTGAATGTCATTTCAGACGGCGGCTCATGCGAAGCGTGACATCCCTAGGCAAGGAGCACGCCGACATTTGGAATGTAGATGAGCAGGGCAGGAACTTGCTTTGGTGTATACAGGACGTTGCTGAGCAATTACCGGATGTGGAAGCATGGTTTGATCGCCTGGCTGACAAATCCGAGGTGCTGGCCATCTTGCTCAATCAAGACGAGGACATGAACGTTCTTTGGGGCTTCGGACGGAATCCCTCACCCTCGCGCTCTTATTTGGCTGGGTATGTCGCTCTTGCGGCGGGAAGGCTCGACCTAGCGCGAATGAAGTTGGAGGAAGCCGTTCAGTCCAACTGCTTCAAGGAGCAGTTCGGCGATGTTGATTCCGCAATCAGGCGAGCTATCTAGCCGAAAAGGTCACTCAAGCGCACAATTTGACAACATGCGCAACATCCGCTTCCCCCGCCATTCCTGCCGCTCGGCCCCTTGCCGGCGATCTCCGATAGCGGTCATCCCCCAAAGCGGAATGTGTCCACGTGCCGCAGGCGATCGTCACTCGCCCGCCACGTCCATTTCGAACCCCGGCACCGGCAGCCCGCGCGCGTCGAACAGGTTGACGACCGGGCTATCGGCCCAGCCATAGCGCACTTTGGCCACCGGCCCGCCGTCCCCGGCGATCACCACCGCGTCGCCATCGACCCGCGCCGGAGCAAAACGGCAGACGCCGCCTGCATCGCACAATTCAAAGCCGATCGCCTGCGCCGAACTCAGCGCGTGCAGCCCGCCTTCAAGGCCGCCGAACGTCACCCGCACGGCACCGCCGTCGCGCCGCGCCGCCAACGGCATCGGCACGGGCTTGCCCAGCACGCCCAGCGCCAGCCGCTGCCCCACCAGCAGCTTGTTCGCCGGGTGGATGTCCGTCGGTTCGCCAATGTCGATCGCGCTGGCGAGCGCGGCGTTGCCGTCCTCCGCCACGATGCGCCGCTGCACGTCGCGCGTCCTGGCCCAGTCGGATGATACCGGCTTGTCCGCAGTCGCGCCGTAATTCGCCAGTTGCACGATGCCGATCCTGAGCGCCGGCCCGAAGCGCGCGCGCCAGCCCGTGATCAGCGCCTTCATCCGCCGCGCGTAATCGGGCGTGTCGACATCGCTTTCGCCCTGGTACCAGGCCGCGCCGTCCATCGCGAAATGGCCCAGCGGCGCGATCATGCGGTTGTGCATCAGTCCGATGCCCGCGTTCGCATCCCATGGCGGGCGCGGCGGATAGCTGCGCACGGGCGCGATCGCATAGCGCCAGCCGGTCGCCAGCGGCAGGCGCTGGCCGTCACCCGTCACCAGCGCCAGCCGGTCGGCCGGGCTCGCCAGCCCGCCGTCGGCATAAGTGTTGGTCACGGCGACCATGACCTCGTTCACCCCCGCGCGCAGGAACGCCGGCGGCAGTTTGTATGCGCGCTCCTCGTCCCAGCCGAAGGTGTTGCCCACCGCGTGGCCGTTGACGAAGGTCATGTCCATGTCATCGAGCACGCCCAGCATCAGCGTCGCCCCGGCCCGCGCCTGATCCGCCGTCAGCGTGATCTGCCGCCGCAGCCAAACGGTGCCGGTCGCCTTGGTGGCCAGCGGCGTGCCGGTCCACGCCAGCCATCCGCTGATCGCCGGCACCGGTTGCCACGGCAGGTCGTCGGGCCTAGCCCACGGCGCGCTGCCGCCAGCCTCGCCCGCATACCATGCCTGCCAGCGCGGTGCGAATTGCGTCACGGCAGCCAGCCGGTCTTTCGCGAACAGGCCCAGCAGCGCCATGTCGCTGGCCCCGCCGATCGCGGCACCGGCCTGCGGGTCCAGCCACGGCGTCACTTTCGATCCGCCCCAGCTGGCGTGAATCGCGCCGATCGGCACGCCCCGCGCCCGGCGCAATTCGCGCGCCATGAAATAGCACACCGCCGAGAAGTCCGCGGTCGTGTCCGGCCCGGCGGCGGCCCAGCGGGTCGGCTTCCCGAACGCGCGCGCGGGCAGGTACGCCATCGCCTTGGGCACCTGCAGCAGGCGCAGGCCGGGGTCCGCCGACCGCGCCACTTCCATGCCGCCGTTCAGCGCGCGCGCCAGCGGGAACTCCATGTTCGACTGGCCGGAGCAGAGCCAGACATCGCCCACCGCCAGATCGGTGACGCGCAGGCTTTGCCCGTCCGCCGTCACCGCCAGTTCAAGCGGGTCGGCCGAGGCCGTCCGCGCGGCAAAGCGCAAGGTGAAATCACCCGTGGCGTTCGCCTTGGCTTCGGCCTGCTCGGTGCCCAGCGTGCCGGACACCACGGCGTTGGGCGCGGCCCGCCCTTCCACCAGCACCGGCCGGTCGCGCTGGATCACGGCATGGTCGCTCCACACCGCGCCCAGTTCGAGCGCGGGCGCCGCCAATGCGGGAGCGGCCACGCCAAGCGCCAGCCCCGTCAGCGCCAGCCGTATCACGCGGGAAAGTCCGCCAGCGCCGGCGCCAGGCCCGGCACGTCGACGTCGAAGGCGAAAAGATCGCCCGCCAGCGGCTGTGCCGCTAGCGCCGCCGCGTCCAGCCCCTTGCGCGCGGTGGTGACGAACGCGCGCGTCATCTCCGGCCCGCCGAACGCCAGCTTGGTCACGTTGGCGACCGGCACCTCGACCTTTTCCAGCAGTTCGCCTTCTGGCGAATAGCGCGCGACGCCCCAGCCGTTCCACAGCCCGGTCCAGACGCAGCCCTGCGCATCACACACCGGCCCGTCGGGATACGCTTCCGGAAAATCGCGCGCCACGTCGGCAAAGGCGCGCGCGGGGCCGACGGCGCCCTCGGCATCGACCTCTGCCACCATGATCGTGCGCGCCAGCGTATCGGTGAAATAGAGGCGGGAATCGTCCGGCGCGATCGCCGGACCATTGGTGATGCACACCCGGTCAGGGCCTTGCGGCACGATCCGGCCCCCTTGCGCGCGGTAGAACCGCCCGCTCGCGGCGGTCTCGTCATCGTCCATCGATCCGAACCACACGCGCCCGCGGCTATCGGCGCAGGCATCGTTGAGCCGGTTGCCAGCCGGCTCGCCCGGCACATGCGCCATGTGCCGGGAAACGCCGGTAGCCGGGTCGAACAGGTGCAGCCCGTCCTTCATCCCGGCGAGCAGCTGGCCGCCGCCGGTCGGCAGCACCCAGCCCACCTGCTCGTGCACCGGGTAACTCGCGTGGTGCCCGTTCGCTGGATCGAAGCGGTGGATGCGGCGCTGCTTGATGTCGGTGAACCACAGGCACTGGCGCGCCGAGTCCCACACCGGGCCTTCGCCCAGCGTACAGCCGAGCGCGAGCACCGGCTCCGCCTTGCGGGCCGCGTTCAACGCCATCCCCCGTCGACCCAGTATTCGTGCCCCGTGCAGAAGCGCGCGTCATCCGAGGCGAGGAACAGCGCCATCGCGGCGATGTCCACCGGCTGCAGCCGACCCTTGAGGCATTGTGCCGCGACGATTTCCGCCTCCCCTTCGGGCGTGTACCAGCGCATCTGGCGCTCGGTCTGCACGTTGCCCGGAATGATCGTGTTGACGCGGATGTTATACGGCCCCAGCTCGCGCGCAAGGCTGCGGGTCAGGCCTTCCACGCCGGCCTTGGCAATCTGGTAGAGCGCCAGTTCATCGAGCCCCAGATGCCATGAGATCGAACCGAGGTTGAGGATCACGCCGCCGCCGCCGGCCTTCATCCCCGGCCACACCGCCTGCGAGGCGAAGAACTTGTGCTTCAGGTTCACCGCCAGCCGCTCGTCCCAGTAGGCAGGCGTCACATCGTCGAGCATGTGGCGGTCATCGCTCGCGGCGTTGTTAATGAGCACGTCGCAGCCGCCCAGCACGCCGGCCAGCGCGGTCATCGCGCCGGCCAGCCCGTCGCTGTCCGATACGTCCTGCGCGCGGAACACCGGCACGTGCTCGGCATGGCCAAGCCGCTGCACGAGGCTCTCGCCGGCTTCGGGCAGGATGTCGACGAAGCCGACCTGCGCGCCCTGCAGCACGAAGGCCTCGACGATGCCTTCGCCGATCCCGCTCGCGCCACCGGTCACGATCACCCGCTTGTCGCGGATGCTGGGGTATTGTGCCGTCAGCGCGCGGCTTTCTGTCTGTGCAAGCACCTGCTTTCCCTTGATTTGCGGAGCAGCCCCGGATGCGGCCGATGGCACCGCGTTCACGCCCGGTCCACCAGGCCGCGCGCGGCCAGGTTGCGCATGAAGGCGCCGATGCCCATCGCCCACTTGGGCGCATCGCGCGATGTGGTGACGGTGTTGGTCAGCGTGCCGAGCCGTTCGGAACGGATCGTCACGCGATCGCCCACCTTGTGGGTGAACCCCCCGCCGGGTTCGTCGCGGTCCTGCGTCGGGGCGAACAGAGTACCGCAGAACAGCACGAACCCATCGGGATAGCTGTGTTCGCTGAGCGTCTGGCGGACCAGTTCGAGCGGATCGCGGCTGATCTCGGTCATGCGGTTGGTGCCTTCCATGCGGAAGTTGTCCTGCCCTTCCACCACCAGTTCCACATCGGCGCGGCGCACGTCGTCGATGCCGAAGCCAGCATCGAACAGGCGGATGAACGGGCCGATGGCGCAGGACGCGGTGTTGTCCTTGGCCTTCGACAAGAGCAGCGCCGAGCGCCCTTCGAAATCGCGCAGGTTCACGTCGTTGCCCAGCGTGGCGCCGACGGCGTTGCCGGCCGGATCGACCACCAGCACCACCTCCGGCTCGGGGTTGTTCCAGCTCGAATCCGAACGCACCCCGATCGGCGCGCCGTGGCCGACGGTCGAAAGCACGGGCGACTTGGAGAACACTTCCGCGTCCGGCCCGATCGCCACTTCGAGATACTGCGACCACATGCCTTGCGCGATCAGCGCCTGCTTCAGCGCCATGGCCTCGTCGCTGCCCGGAACCACCGCGCGGATGCCCGCGCCGATCGTGGCTTCCAGGCCGATGCGGATTTCGGCCGCCGCGCCCGCGTCACCCCGCGCGCGTTCTTCGATCACACGTTCGATAGCGCTAACGGCGAAGGTCACACCACAGGCCTTCACGCATTGGATGTCGATCGGCGAAAGCAGCTCCCAGCCTTCGGGCAAGCCGTCCTCGATGGCGCCCAGGTCCTTGCCCCCATCGGGCACGCCCCGCGCCAGCGCACCGGAAACCGTGCTCGCAATCTCGGTGATGTCGCGGATTCTGCCGCTTTCAAGGACGATCACATGCGGCCCATCGGGCGCTTGCGCACGACCGATGAAGGCCCCGTCCGTAAAGTCGTGCGGAAGGCAAGCCGTAAGGCTCATACCCATCAATGCATCCCTTGTTTCTCTAATTGATAGCGCTACCTTACGAGGCCACACCACCAATATCAAGTGCGCAGGGATGCGCATTCGATTTCAGCACACCGCCCGGCATAACGGTGGCCGCTTCGGATCGACCAAGCGCGTCATCATCCGGAAGCCCCCCCTTGCCCAAGCAAAATGGTATCGCTAACACTAGAGACAACTGTGCGACCGCCGATCCTCGAAAACAGGGCGCGCACCTTCAGGAGAGATGTCATGAAGCATGGATGCAAGGCCAAATCTCGCGCAACCCGGCGCTTTGCCGCGCGGCTTGCCGTCGCGAGCCTGGCGGCGGCACTGGCCATGGCAACACCGCTCCGGGCGCAGAACGACGCCATGACGCCGATCCCCATACCGGCGCAGCCTGGCGCGATCGAACTCGGCACCGGCCCCTTGCCTGGCGCGCGCAACCCGGAGACGTGGCATGCGCAGTACGGCAGCCGCTTCGCCCGCAACGTGACGATCGCGACGCTCACCCCGTATCTGCCCGATCCCGCCAAGGCCAGCGGGGCGGCGGTGATCGTGGCGCCGGGCGGCGGCTTTCTCACGCTCTCCATGGAGAACGAAGGCTCCGACGTGGCAAAGGCGCTTGCCGCCAGAGGCATCGCCGCTTTCGTGCTGAAGTACCGGCTCAACCAGACCCCGGCGACGATGGCCGAGTTCGACAAGTCCATGCGCGCCATGTTCGCGGGGGTGGCCCGCGCTTCGCAGTCTCCGGCACAATCCCAGCCGACCCCGCAAGAACGGATGGCGGCGCTTGCGCCGCAACTTGCCGATTCGCGCGCCGCTTTCGCGCTGATCCGCCAGCGCGCCGGCGAATGGCATGTCGACCCCAACCGCATCGGCATGGTCGGCTTTTCCGCCGGCGCGATGCTGACGCTGGCGACCGAACTGACCGGGCAGGACGCCAAACCGTCATTCATCGGCCTTGTCTATGGCCCGCTTGCCCCCGTCACCGTGCCGGCCGATGCACCGCCGATGTTCGTTGCCATTGCCGCGGACGATCCATTCTTCGCCAACAATGGCTTCGGCCTGGTGGAAAGCTGGCGCGCCGCCCGACGCCCGGTCGAATTCCACCTCTACGAACAGGGCGGGCACGGATTCGGCATGTACCCCAAGACAACGACCAGCACCGGCTGGTTCGATGCGTTCGTGCGCTGGATGGACATGCACGGCTGGGTCAAGGCCGTGCGCTGAACTTCCCGTTCATCCCGCTTCGCTTTTGCCGGATTACGCTTCGACGTGACCGATGAACCGTTCAATCATGGCGTTGTCCATCGCCGGAGCGACCAGATAGCCCTGGATGCTGTCGCAGCGCAGCCGTCGCAGGATATCGGCTTGCGCCGGTGTCTCCACGCCTTCGGCCGTCACCTTCTTGCCGAGCCGATGGGCCAGCTCGATCACGCTGGTCACAATCGCACAGTCGGATGGCTTGGTTTCCACGGAATCGATGAAGCTTTTGTCGATCTTGACGGTGTCCACGGGAATATCGCGCAGATGCCGCAACGATGCGAACCCGGTGCCGAAATCATCGAAAGCGGTTCCCACGCCCGCGTCGTGCAAGCGGCTGATTTGCAGGATTGCCTCGTTCTGCTGGCTTCCAAGGAGCGTATCCTCGTTGATTTCCACGCAGATATCCCGTCGGTCGATCATGCCGCTTTCGACAGCTTCGATGATCAGGTCGACATAGTCGGGTGATCTGAAATCCGCGATCGTGGCGTTGATCGAAATGGAGCGAAATGGCACCCCCGCATCGCGCCATGCCCGAATCTGCCCGATCACCGTGCGCAGCACGAACATGTCGGCCCTGGCGGCGAGGCTCTCGTCGATCAACGCGTCCGCGAACGCCGCAGCCGAAAGCAGGCCTTGCCGCGGATGCTGCCAGCGCAGCAGGGCTTCCATCGCGATCGGCGAACCGGCTCCGTTCTCGATAATCGGCTGATAGAACACGCGCAACTGACCGGTGTGCAGCGCGGTCTCGAAATCGGCGCGTATGCGCGCGCGCTGCAGCACGGCCTGGCGCATCTCGCTGTCGAACAGGGCGCAACGCGCTCGTCCGTTCGATTTCACGGCGTAGAGCGCGATATCCGCACATTTCAGCAGTTCGTTGTGATCCCAGCCGTCACGAGGGAAAATGGCGATTCCGATACTGGCGGAGATTGTCCGGTCGCTATCCTTCACGTGAACCGGCGGGGCGATGGCTCGCAATAGGGTGTCGGCTCGTTCCATCGCCATTTTCGGATCGCCGCAGTCGTGCATGATGATCGCGAATTCGTCTCCGCCGATGCGTGCGATGCAATCGCCGTTCCTGATCGCCGCGCGACAACGGTCGCCCACGGCGCGCAGCACGCTATCGCCGGCGGCATGGCCCAGGCTGTCGTTGATGTCCTTGAAGTTATCGAGATCGAGCATGGCAATCGCGAACGGCGCTATGCGTTCAAGGCCCTGGTGGATGCATCCCTTGATTGCATTCATGAACCAAAGACGGTTTGGCAACCCGGTTAGCGGATCGAAGTTGGCAAGATGCCACAGCCGGTCTTCGGCCATCTTCTGGCGGGTGATGTCGAAGCGGATCGCGATGAACCGTTCGATTTCGCCATCGGCGCCCCGATAGGGCACGATCGTGGTATCCACCCAGTAAAGGCCGCCGTTCTTGGCCCGGTTGCAGATTTCGCCATGCCAGACGCCACCTTGGCTGATCGTCTGGTACAACTCGCGGAAGAATGCGCGATCATGGCGGCCGGATTTCAAGAGGCGGTGGTTCTGGCCGATCAGTTCCTCGCGCGCATAGCCGGACAGGTCGCAGAACTTCCGGTTTACCGAAACGATCGTCCCCTTGCGGTCCGTCACCGCAACCACCGCCGCTTCGTCCAACGCGTGCTTGTAGAAGCGGCTGCGCACGCCGATCTGCGTTGGGTTGTGCGGATCATGGAGGGGCGAGGCCGCGCCGTCGGAGACCTTTTCCGGCGCGGCCTCGCCGGGCAGTCCGTCACTGCCCGGGAAGTCGAAGTGGCTGCTGGAATATTCGCGCATGGCTAGGCGTCTTTCGGCTGTGGCGGTTCCGGCCAGCGAAACCGCGCAGTCCCGGGCAGATGCACGGCGTCATGAGCCGGCTGCCGCTTCAGAATTCCGACCAGTCCTCGGCCGTTGCCGTGGCCGCCATTCCCGCGGATTTGCGGGCGGCGGGGGCAGGACGGGAAGTGGCCGCTGGCGCTTTGCGCCGGTCCTTGGCTTTGGCAATGGGCACGACCGCGGCGCCGGTTACATTGAAGCGCGAAACCAGCGTGGCCAGTTGTTCGGCTTCTCCGGCCAGACTGCGCGACGCGGCGTTCGATTGTTCGACCATTGCCGCGTTGTGCTGCGTCATCTGGTCCATTTCACGAACCGCATCGTTAACCTGCTGCAGGTTCAGCGCCTGGGCTTGCGCGAGATCGGCGATGCCCGTCGCCAGCGATTTGATCTCGCCAACGCGCGCCGCGATCGAACCGAACGCCTCGCCCGACTGCCCCACCAGCTTGACCCCGCGTTCGACCTGTTCGACGCTGCCGTTGATCAGGTGCTTGATATTGCTGGCGGCGTCGGCCGAGCGCTGGGCCAGCGCCCGCACTTCGTTGGCCACCACCGCAAAGCCCTTGCCGGCATCGCCCGCCCGGGCCGCTTCGACCCCCGCGTTGAGCGCAAGCAGATTGGTCTGGAAGGCGATTCCATCGATCACGTCGATGATCTTGCTGATCTCGGTGGCCGTGCGATGGATTCCGTCCATCGCGCCCACGGCCTCCTTGACCACGTTGCGTCCCTGCACGGCCTCGTGATCGGCTTCCGCCACAGAGCCGGTCATGTGAACGGCGCCATCGGCCGCTTCGCGCACGCCGGTGGTCAGTTCCTGCATCGCGGCGGCTGTTTCCTCGAGCGACGCTGCCTGCCGTTCCGTGCGGTTGGCAAGGTCGTCCGAAGCCTGGCGGATTTCGGCAGCGCCGGTGTTGATCGTCGATGCCGCCTCGGCAACCGACGCCAGCGCGCCGCCGATTTCGAGACGCATCGTTTCGAAATCGGCTTCAATCTGGCGATAGTTTTCGGGCAGTCCTTCGAGCTTGGTGGAAAAACGCCCGTTGGCGACTTCCGCCAGCGCGTGTCCCAGCTGTTCGATCACGGCAAGGCGGGATTTCTCCTCGGCCTTGAAATAGGCGGACAGCGCGATTTCCATGTCGAGCAAAGCCAGCTTGACCAGCGTGGCTACCTGCCGACCGGCGGCCTTGTTGCCGAACAGGCCCGAGCCCTTGTCGCAGATGGTGGTGATGATGGCCGAAAGGACGCGGGCGTAGCCGCCGATGTACCAGGTCGGCTCCAGCCCGATGCGGGCGTGGACCGTGCCGATCTGTTCCGCCTTGGCGATGTAGCTGCCATCCACCCGGCCCGAGAACAGCGCCGCCCAATGCGCGATCTGCTTGCCCTTGGCGTGATCCATCGCCTGTCGCGACGAAAAGAAGGCCGCCGTCTTGGGAGTCGCTCCGACCTTGTCGTAGAAGCGATCGAGCGCAGCGGGGGCATGACGGGCCAGTGCTTCGGCAATCCTGGGGAAGTTGCCATAATCGGCATCGTCGATACCGAAGAAATCGACGCGCTCGTTCACGAATTCGTTTACGTTGATATTGCTCATGAGTGGTCCTTCGCGATCGGTTGAGACGTTTGCAGGTCTATTTTTCTGTGCAGGCCTTGATGGCTTCGGCGCCGATCTGGTCGGCTGGCAGTTCGTGCATGGCCGCGTTCAGGTTGATCGCGGCGGTGGGGGCCTCGGGCACGATGGCGTTGCCACGTTCCTGCGCGAACGTTTCGGCGCCCGCGTTGCGCATCAGCAAAAGGCCCTTGGCCCCGTCCTGCCCCAGGCCGGACAGCATGATGCCGATGGCCGGCACGCCGGCGCGGGCGATCGTTCCGAACAGGAGGTCGGCCGACGGGCGAACCCCGTTGGCCGGCTCTCTCGCCAGAAGGCGCAACTGCGCCGGTTCGCCCGCTTCCAGCACGACGTGGTAATCCGGATCGGAAGCAATGTAGATGCCGCCCTGGAGCAGCGGCGTACCGTCTTTTGCGGGCGTTACGGTGCAGGCCAGTTCGGTGTTCAGCCGCTGGATGAACGCATTGGCCACTTCGGGTTCCGCTTGCAAAACCACCACCGTCGGCGGGCAATTGGGCGGATAGGCGGCAAACAGATCCGTCAGAGCCTCGAACCCGCCCATCGATGCGTTGATGGCGATCATGGTGCCGTTCCAGTGGAACTGCTCCTTGTGCCAGCGATTCACGTGATGGGGCCGCTTTTGGCGGACGTTGCTGTTGGCGGCCGCCAGCACGATCTTGCCCAGTTTGCTGACGTTCTTGGCGAACTGTTCAGGGCTGACTTTCAACGGCTTCGGAAAGCATTCCACCGCGCCCAGTTCGTAAGCCCGCAGCGTCGTCACCGCGCCGCTCTGCGTCAGGCTGGAAAGCATGACGACCGGCATGGGATTGCTGTCCATGATCTCTTCGAGAAACTCGATCCCGCTCATGCCGGGCATTTCCACGTCGAGCGTCAGGACGTTGGGGCGTAGCAGTTCGATCTGTTCGCGCGCTTCGTTGACGTTAGCAGCGGTTCCCACGACCCGGACGTTGCGGGACTGTTCCAGCAGATCGGAAAAGAGGGCGCGCATCGCTGCGGAGTCGTCGACCACGAGAACCCTGGCGTCATGCATGGCATAAGTCTTTCATTTCAACGTATTGGTGGATTCGTTGGCCGTGAGGGCACCGGTCCCTTCTAACCGCCAAAAGCAAGCAAACCGCTGCCGCCTGATCGTAGATTTACGATCCCCGAACAGGGCCTTGCGTTCATTACGTAGGGATAAACCCTGCACCACACCGCAAGTCCCGCGAGGCCAGATGGCGCTGGCGGGATGGAACTGGTGCAGGAGGTCCGATGTTAGACTGGTTTGTCAAAGACGCGCCGATCCGCACGAAATTCGCCGTTCTGATCTGTATTCAGGCGGTGCTTTCCGGCGCTGGCGTGATTCTGGTGCTCGCCGCCGGCGGCAGCGCCCCGGTGATGGCGGCCGCGCTGGCCCTTGCGGTGACGGCGGTGGCGATCCTGGCATACGCGCGCGGCGCGATCTGCACGCCCTATGTCCAGACCGTGCAACGCATGGAGGCGTTGGCTGCGGGCGATGTCGATGCGCCGGTCCGCTTCACCGAATACCGCGATTGCGTTGGCCGGATGACCAAGGCGATGGCGATCTTTCGCAACAATGCACTGGAACTGCGCAAAGGCCGCGCCGCCGAGGAGCGCGAAATCATCAACAGCCTCAGCGACGGCTTGGGGCACCTTGCGGCCAATAATCTGGAATTCCGTCTCGAGAAGCCCTTCCCCGGCGCGTACGATGCCGTTCGGCGGGATTTCAACGCGGCGGCCGAAGCCCTTGCCACCGCGCTCCAGTCGGTGCGGGCCGCGGCCGCCGGGGTGCTGGTCGGAGCGTCGGAAATCCGGGCCGCGTCGGACGATCTTGCCCAGCGCAACGAACGCCAGGCGGCCAGCCTCGAAGAAACCGCGGTGGCCATGAACCAGATCACCGGCAAGATGGTGTCGACGGCGGAACGCGCCGGCGAAGTGCAGCAGACCATCGGGGCCGCGCATCGCGAAGCCAGCGAAGGCGGAGAGGTGGTGACGCGGGCGACCGAGGCGATGTCCGCGATCGAGTCGTCCGCGCGCGAGATCAGCCAGATCATCAACGTGATCGACGGCATCGCTTTCCAGACGAACCTGCTCGCGTTGAATGCCGGGGTTGAAGCGGCGCGCGCAGGCGATGCCGGAAAGGGCTTTGCCGTGGTGGCGAACGAAGTGCGGGCGCTGGCCCAGCGCTCCGCCAACGCCGCGCGAGACATCAAGGAACTGATCACCCAGAGTTCACGTCAGGTTGCCGATGGCGTGATGCTGGTGGGTGAAGCGGGCGGCCTGCTTGAAAGGATCGTCGGGGGTGTCGGCGAGATCTCGGCGCTGGTTACGGAGATTGCCGATACCGCGCACGAGCAGGCGCAGAACCTGCGCCACGTCAACGCTTCGGTCGGCGAGATGGATCGCATGACGCAGCAGAACGCGGCGATGGTCGAATAGGCCACGGCTGCGGCGCGCAGTCTCGCCAGCGAAGCGCATGAACTGACCGCGCTGGTGGACCGGTTTCGCATGGGCGAAAGCGAAGACCGCCCCGCCTATCACCCGGCGGCGCGGTCCAGGCCCGCAATCCCGTCGATGCCCAGGGTGCAAGGCAATCTCGCTCTCGCGCCGGAACCGGCGGCCACTGTCGCCGAACAGGCGGACGACTGGTCCGAATTCTGATCCGCGCCAGCCCGCAAAGGACGCCGTTTCATCATGCAGACATTTCCGCTCCCCCCCCGCTGCGATCGCGCGACCGTAGAGGCATTGCTGCCCGATCTTGCCGCGGCGGTCGGCACAGGTCCGCTGACGATCGACGCCGCGCAGGTGACTCACGTCAGCCAGGCCCTGCTGCAGCTCATCATCAGCGCGCGCAGGACCAGCGACACCGTTCGCATCGTGCCGTCGCAAGCCCTGTCCGAAATCGCGCGCATGGCGGGACTCGCCGCTGTCCTGAACGAAAGTGAACCGGCATGACCAACGAGGAACTTCAGCAGATATTCTTCGTAGAATGCGAAGAATCGCTGGCGGCCGCCGAAGCCGGTCTTGCCGCCTGCCAGGCGGGGACGCACGATGCGGAGACCGTCAACGCGATCTTCCGCGCGGTGCATTCGATCAAGGGAGGCGCCGGCGCTTTCGGGTTTGCCGCGCTGCAGGCCTATACGCACACGTTCGAAACGCTGCTTTCGGATGTGCGCGAAGGGATGGTCGACCTGACGCCGGGTCTGGTTGATCTGCTCCTTCGCGCTCTGGATGTGCTCAGCGATCATGTCGCGGCGGTGCGCGATGGCGGGCCGGATGTCGACGATGCCGCCGTCGTTGCGGAGCTGGCCGCCGCGCAGGGATGCGGTGGCGCGAAGCCGGCGGAGGAGGCGGTGGCCGCGGCCGTCGATGATTCCGGACCAGCCGCGCCGACGGACGAGGTCGAAATGGATTTCGACCTTGATTCGCTGCTGGACGACCTTGTGGGGGTGGATGAGCCTGCAACCGCGGACGCAGATGAAACGGCCGAGGGCTGGCTGTTGCATGTGCGTCCGCATGCCGGGGCCATGCTCAACGGCGGGGAACCGCTTCTGCTGCTGCGCGAAGTCGCCAGCCTCGGCGGGGAATGCATCCTGTGCGACACGGCGAACGTCCCGCCACTCGATCTGCTTGTCCCCGGGCAGGGATACCTTGGCTGGACCTTCCGCATGCCCGCGCATGTCCATGAGGCAGAGGCGCGTGACATCTTCGATTTCGTGGGAGACGATTGTTCGATCGCGATCGGTGACGATGCGGCCATTCCGGCACCGCGTATCGCAAGCGACTTGCCGGCGGCGGGCGTGAAGCAGGCTGCCGAATCCCGGCCGCAGCCGGCCGATAGCGCCCCGGCGAACGCCGCTGCGGATACCGCTGCCGCGACGCCCCCGGCGGCTGCCGCAGGGCAGACCATCCGCATCGACCTGGCCAAGCTCGACCGGCTGATCGATTCCGTGGGCGAACTGGTGATCGCGCAGGCGATGGTGGCGCAGCGCATGGCGAACCAGGGGATTTCCGCGAGCGAGGAACTGAACCTGCTGGATTCCCTGACGCGCGACATCCAGGAAAGCGCCATGTCGATCCGCGCGCAACCGATCGGCACGGTCTTCAGCCGCGTGCCCCGGATATTGCGCGAACTGGCGGCGTCCACGGGCAAGCATGTCCGCCTGTCGCTGGCGGGCGAAGCGACCGAGCTCGACAAGACGGTGATCGAACGGCTGGGCGAACCCTTGACCCACCTGATCCGCAACGCGGTCGATCACGGGATCGAAAGCGCGGAGGAACGGCTTGCCGCGGGCAAGGAGGCCGATGGTACGCTGACATTGTCGGCCGAGCATCGGTCAGGCCGCATTCTGATCCGGATCGCCGACGACGGACGCGGCATCGACCGCGAACGCGTGCTGGCCAAGGCGGTGGCGCAGGGGCTGGTCTCGGCCGATGCGCAGCTTTCGCCGGAAGAGATCGACAATCTGATTTTCGCGCCGGGCTTCTCGACCGCCGCCAGCGTCACCAGCGTTTCAGGGCGGGGCGTCGGCATGGATGTGGTGCGTCAGAACGTGAAGGATCTCGGCGGTCGCGTGACGATCGAATCCCATTTCGGCAAAGGCACCACGTTCACGCTCACGCTGCCCCTGACGCTGGCCATCGCCGACGGCATGGTCGTGGGGGTTGGTGACGAGACCATGGTCGTGCCGCTGGCTCACATCGTCGAATGTCTGCGGCCGGAACCCGGCGACCTGCAAGCGATGGGCGGTCGCCACATGATCAACCTGCGCGGACGCTACATCCCGGTTCTGCCGGTGGGCGAGACGATCGGGATCGGCGGGTCCGCGCCGGACGGCGAACGGGGTGTGCTGGTCGTGGTCGATACCGAAGCGGCCGGCAAGGCGGCGCTGCTGGTCGATCACATCCACGATCAGCGCCAGTTCGTCATCAAGAGCCTCGATACGCACTTTCACCAGGTCGAAGGCGTGGCCGGCGCGACGATCCTGGGCGACGGGCAGGTTGCGCTGATCCTCGATGTCGATGGCCTTGCCGCCGGCGCGATGAACATCCTTTCCGAAAGGCAGGCAGCATGAGCGCCGCGCACGCCGGTTTTGCCGAACCGCTGCCCGGTATCAGCCCGGCGGTCTATTCGGTGGACGACTTCCGGGCGCTGTCCGATATCGCCTATGCCCATGCCGGCATCATGCTGCCGGAAGGCAAGGCCATGCTTGTCTATTCGCGGCTCGCGCCGCTGGTGCGCGAAACCGGATGCGGCAGTTTCGGGAACTACGTGGCACGGCTGCGCAGCGATACGGCGGAAGAAGCGCGCGCCGTGGCCGCGCTGACCACCAACCACACGTTCTTCTATCGGGAGCCGCACCATTTCGCGCATTTCGCCGAACAGGTCAGGCCGACGCTCGTCGCATCGCTGGAAGCCGGGCGCGGCGTGCGGCTGTGGTCGGCGGGCTGTTCGAGCGGCGAGGAAACGTGGTCGCTGGCCATGACCCTGCTGGGCGGCGAACCGCTTGCCGGGCGAAGGCTGGCCGCGCGCGATCTGAAGATGCTGGCGACCGATCTTGCTCCGCATGTCCTGCGGCAGGCCGAAGCCGCAACCTACCCGGCCAAGGATCTGGAACCGGTACCCCAGGAACTGCGCCGGTGCTGGACGCAGGAAACCGACGGGACGGCGACCCTCAGCGACCTGACGCGCGCACTGGTACGTTTTCGCGTGCTCAATCTGCTGGGGCCGTGGCCCATGCGGCATCCATTCGACGTCATCTTCTGCCGGAACGTGATGATCTACTTCGACGCGGAGACGAAGGAGCAACTCGTGGCGCGGTTTGCCGATGCTCTTGCCCCGGGGGGCTACCTTTACATCGGGCACAGCGAGCGCGTGACCGGACCGGCGGCGCGCATCCTGCGGCCGGTAGGCCCCACCATCTACCGAAAGGCAGCGGCATGACCATTCGTGTCCTGGTGATCGATGATTCCGCCACGATGCGGGCCTTGCTGCTATCGCGATTGTCGGGCGCAGCGGGGATCGAGGTGGTCGGCGCAGCCGCCAACGCCGTCGAGGGGCGCAACCTGATAAAGCGCCTGAATCCCGATGTGGTGACGCTGGACATCGAGATGCCCGGAATGAACGGGCTCGATTTCCTGGAAAAGATCATGACCCTGCGCCCCACGCCGGTCATCATCGTGTCCGGGGCGACCACCAAGGGCGCCGAGGTTACCGCCCGGGCGCTCATGCTGGGGGCGGTCGCATGCTGTTCGAAGGCGGACATCACGGTGGACCGGTCCGGCGGCGATGCTCTGCCCGATCTGATCCACGAGGCGGCGCAGGTACGCTTCAGCGGGGCGCGGCACGCGCGGGCTAGCGGTACGATGGCAAGCCGGGAGGTCGCACGCAGTGGTGCGGCACGACCGGCCCTGATCGCGATCGGTGCCTCGACCGGCGGCATAGAGGCCCTGCAGACACTGCTTCGCGGATTTCCCGCCGATTGCCCCCCCACCGCAATCGTGCAGCACGTCAACGCCCGGTTCGTGCCGGCGATCGCCAATTCGTTGAACGCCATCTGCGATGCGGAGGTGGTGGTGGCTGAACCGGACATGCCGATGCATCCGGGGCGGGTCTATATCGCGCCGGGCGATCATCGCCACATGCGGATCGGCGGATCGGCCACGCCATGCATCAAGTTGCGGACCGGCGATCCGGTTGCGGGGCACCTGCCCAGCGTGGATGTGCTGTTGCAATCGGCCGCGCAGGCCGTGGGCGCGCGTGCCGCTGGCGCCGTGCTGACGGGCATGGGCTGCGATGGCGCGCAAGGCCTGCTGGCGATGGCGCGGGCCGGCGCGAAAACCATCGCGCAGGACGAGGCGACGTCCATCGTGTTCGGGATGCCGCGTGCGGCGATCTCGCTTGGCGCGGCGCGTGTCGTGGCGCCGATCGAGCGCATCGCCGATCACCTGCTTGCGGGAGGCGCGGCATGACCATGCACCATACTCCGTTCCCCCCGATGCAGGAGATGCGGCGGATTACGATCCTGCAGGGGGATGCGCGCGCAACCAGCGATCCGCGTGACGAATTTAGCACCGTTCTGGGCAGTTGCGTTGCCGCCTGCCTTTTTGATCCGCTGGCCGGGGTCGGGGGCATGAACCACTTCCTGCTGGCCGAGCCGCCCAGCGCGCACGGTGGCGGCAGGATCGACGTGCATTACGGCACCTATCTGATGGAAATGCTGATCAACGAGATGCTGGCGCAGGGCGCCTGCAAGGCGGATTTGCGCGCGCACCTTTACGGCGGAGCCAACCTGCGAACCGGGATGAAAGCCATCGGTACGGCGAACGCGGATTTCGCGCGCAACTTTCTGGAACGCGAACGGATCGTGCTGCAGCACGCAGACCTTGGCGGCTCCAACGCCCGACGCGTCGATTTTCGTCCGGTGCGGGGACAGGTCCGCTGCCGCCATGTGGTGAACAGCCTTGCCCCGCACGAAGTGCCTGAAACCAGACCGCGCCGCGCCAACGGCGATGTCGAACTCTTCTGAAAGTGAGTCCCGCCCATGAACAAACAGACCCGCGTTCTGACTGTAGATGACAGCGCCAGCATGCGCGCGTTGCTGAACCACGCGCTGAGCAGCCACGGCTTCAGCGTCGTTCAGGCCGAAGACGGCCAGGCCGCGCTCGAATGGCTGGCCGCCAACGAGGCCGACGTCGTCATTACCGACATCAACATGCCGCGCCTTGACGGCTTCGGGCTGATCGAGCGCCTGCGCGCGGGCAGCCGGCATCGCGATCGGCCGATCCTGGTGCTGACCACCGAAAGTTCGGACCAGAAGAAGGCGCGCGCCCGTGACGCCGGCGCCACCGGATGGATCGTCAAGCCGTTCGACGCCGAAAAGCTGGTGGCGGCCGTGCGGCGTGTTGCACATTGATCGACAGAAGGAGCGAGCCATGCATCGCGAACTGATTACTTTCGAAGTGGCCGGGCAGATCTTCGGCATAGACATCATGGCGATCCGCGAAATTCGCGCCTGGACGCCGGCCGCCCGGCTGCCGCGCGTGCCGGACTATGTCGCGGGCGTGGTGAACCTGCGCGGAAGCGTGCTGCCGGTAATCGATCTGAGCGCGCGCCTCGGTTGGCAGGTTACCGACGCCTCCCCGCGCCACGCGATCATCGTCACGCAGGTGCGCGGCCAGGCGCGCGGGCTGATCGTGGATTCGGTGAGCGACATCGTGACCGTGCCGTCCGATGCGATGCAGCCACCGCCAGCCGTATCGCTGGAGGCGATCGTGCCATTTCTCGAAGGGCTTGCGACGGTTGGCGACCGGATGGTGATGGTGCTCAACCTTGAGGCCATCCTCGAGGATGCGCCGGAAGAGCTGGGGTGTGCGGCATGAACGGAGCATCGGGACATGCGCATGTCCGCGTCGCGGCGGACGTGCTGCTGGAGCTGAGCGAGGATGTAGAAGCGCTGGGAACACGCTTGTGCGCCGACGCGAACGTCATCGCCAACCACCTGCGCGAACTGCAGGCGATCGATCTGATCGGCCAGCAGTTGCGCGCTCTGTCCGGCCTGCTGGGCGATGCGGTCAGCCCCGGAGACACCCGCTTCATGATCGATATCGATATGTTGGCGAGTCGTTTCGAAGGGCCTGCAATTAACCAGTGATTTTCATAACGATCTCAAAAATAGACAGGGATTTTATAAGACAAATCAACCTCATCTATGATTAATATTTCAACGTTTTTCCATTTCATTTAACCGCAAGGTGCGATTACGAATTCATTTCTTGCTTGGGGTATCCTGGCCGCGTGATGAACCGGAGAGGTGTTCCATGCCGACCGCAATCGACTTTCTGAAACCCGCCGAGTTGCAGCCCGGGACGATGACCGACGGGCCGCTGGGGCGAAGGGCATCGCAACGGTCCCATTCGGTGCTGCTGGTCGCAAGGCTCATTGGTGGCGATGCCGATGACATGTGCCTTGTGCGGGACGTATCCTCGTCCGGTGCCCAGATCCGGACGCAGCAGGCGCTGCGCGTGGACGATCGGGTTGTGCTGGAATTCGGCGGCAGCCTTTCGGTGGACGCCACGGTGCGCTGGGTGCGGCCCGGGACGGCTGGCGTGCAGTTCGATTACTGCATCGACGTGGAAAACGTCCTGTCCGCAACGACACCGAAGGATGCGCGCCGATCCACCCCGCGCATCCAGCGGTGCTCGCGCGTGCTGCTTTCGACCGCGGCGCTGGAAGTGGAAGCCAGTCTGATCGATATCACGCCGGGCGGTGGCGGCGTCACGCTGAAGACGCCGCGTACTTTCCCACATGGCACGCAGATCATGGTGTCCATCAAGAACTTCCTGCAACGCCCGGCGGAAGTCCGCTGGCAGGTGAACGGGCGTCTGGGCTTCCAGTTCTACGAACGGATTCAGCTAAGCAAGCTCGATTGCTGGCTGGTGAATACGGTGGAACTTTGCCGGGCCTGCCCCAATCAGCGCAGTTGCCATACCGCAAATCGCCGTGATCCCCACGCCTCCGGGCCGATGTTCACGCAAGGCCGCAGGCATGCGAACTAGTTGGACTGGCCGCGTGTCGGATCACCCTCGTCCAGAATCGTCAACCTTTCGCCGGTGGTTGAAAGAATAAGACCGCCCGCATCGTCGCGCAACACTTCCGTGCCGTCGCTCAGAAAAAGGCATGTCTGCTGGTCTGCGCCTTGCCGCGCAGGATCGGATGCCCTGGTTTCAACAACCTCCGCTATTTCGCCGTTGACCCGTAAAGCTTTGAATACGCGTAATTTTATCCACAAGGGCAATACCCTTATCCTGTGTACGGAAGATCATAGCTCAAACGATCGCGCTTACGTTGATCTGGATCAATGACGAGGCGAAACGAATCGCACCGGACGTTGATTCTGAAGAAATAATTTACCGAATAAACATTCCATATCGGATGTTATTCTTGATAACGATCAAAGCTTTCGCCGAAATGGACGATATTTTCAGGCACGTTGGGGGTTCGTAGGATTACTGTCATAATGCAGAAAATCTATGTTGTGGACGACAGGGAGGGGTGCCGCGCGCAGATGTGCAGCCATCTGTTCTCACGCGGATTTCATGCCGAACCTTTTGATTCCGTGGATGAAGCGGTGCGGATGGCCCATGATGACGCAGTGTTCCTGGTCCATGATCGCAACGACATGATCGCCGATGCCGCGCTGAAGATAGCGATCAAGGGGCAACGCCTGCCGATCGTTGCCTATTGTCGCGACATGGATGCGCAGCGCATCATTACGGCGGCGCTGAACGGCGCAAAATCCTATCTTGTCTGGCCTTTCACGGACGCCGAATTCACCGGCGCGGTGGAGGATGCGATCGCCCGCGTGAACTGGAATCACGCCGGTGATTCCATAGCGCAATACAAGGTGGGTTTGTTGTCCGAACGGGAAAAATGCATTGTCCAGGGCGTTGTCGAGGGGCAATCGAGCCGCGAGATCGCACAGCGGCTCGGGGTCAGCGCGCGCACGATCGAGGCCTGTCGCGGCAAGATCATGAAGAAGTTCGGTGCAGGACGGGCATCGGAGATGGTGCGCATTGCCGTGGAAGGCGGTGTCACTCCTGGCGCCCGCGCTTGACCCTCCTGGGGCGCGAGATCGGGACGCGTTGAAGTCCGTCCGCCACGCCCCGATCTCGGATCCAACCTCGTCCAGCGACAGAAATCAAAGCGCGCTCGAGCATTCGCCGCCTTATTGATATGTTATCTTGTAACATTCGAGCGATACGGATATGGCCCCGCCCGGACCCACGTTTGCGATTCATGACAGTGAGAATGCGTTTTGTTTGAAAGGACGCTGTCATGCGCTACCCGTTCCTCCTCGCCGGCGGCTCGCTGCTGTCCGTGCTGCTGGGGACCTCCCCCGCCCTCGCCGATGACGCTTCCGCGCCGGCGAGCGGAACCACTGATCCCGCGATCATCGTAACGGCAACACCCTTCCGCCACACGCAGGACGAGACACCTTCGATCCCGGCCAGGGTGGATGCGGACCAGATCCGCCAGGCCGGCGGCGCCAGCATCGCCGATGCGTTGCAGACCGTCCCCGGCGTTTCCGCCTCCGGCTTCGCGTCTGGCGCTTCGCGTCCGATCATCCGGGGCATGGACTCCAACCGCGTGCGCCTGCTGGAAGACGGCACCAGCATCTCCGACGTTTCGGACATCGGCCCGGACCACGGCACGCCGATCGATCCGCTCTCCGCGCGCAGTATCGAAGTGGTGCGCGGCGCGGCCACGCTGCGCTATGGCAGCCAGGCGATCGGCGGCGTCATCAACACGCTGAACAACCGCGTGCCGATGAGCCTTCCCGCCGATCCGCTCAACGCCGAACTGACCGGCAGCTATGGCAGCGTCAACAACGCGGCGGAAGTGGCGGGGCTGGTCGATGCCAAGTCCGGTAACCTCGCGCTCCATGCCGATGGGTACTACCGGCACACCGACGATTACGACACGCCGCTGGGCCAGCAGGCCAACTCGTTCTTCCACGGCTGGGGCGGATCGGTCGGCGGCTCCTATTTCCTCAAGGACGGCGGCAGCCACGTCGGCCTCGCGGTGACGCACTACGATGCGCAGTACGGCATCCCCAGCGACACGACTTATATCGACATGCGCCAGACCAAGGTGATCACGCGCGACGTGTTCGATCTGGGCGCCGGCCTGTTCAAGTCGCTCAACATCGACGGCAGCTATGGCAATTACCAGCACCAGGAGAAGAACCCCGACGGTTCGGTGAACACCACGTTCAAGAACAAGGAATACAACCTGCGCAGCGAACTGCTGCTCAACCGCCTGGGGCCGATCAGCAACACGGCGCTGGGTTTCGAATACCAGCACCGCAACTTCTCGGCGATCGGAGACGACAGCTCCTACCTGTCCCCCGCCACGTCGGAAAATTTTGCCGGCTATCTGTTCACCGAGGTCGAACTCGCAAAACGCCTGCATCTGGAAGCCAGCGGCCGCGTGGAAAATGTCCACATCACCGGCACGCCGAACACCGACCAGTTCACCGCGCGCACCTATACCCCGGTCAGCGGCGCGCTGGGCGTGCTGTTCACCGCCACCGACGGCGTGAAGCTGGGGGCCACGTTCTCCAGCACCGGTCGCGCCCCGGCGCTGACCGAACTGTTCGCGCGCGGCGGGCATGACGGTCCGCAGACTTACGAAACCGGCGATCCCAACCTCCGGATCGAACGCGCGAACGCGCTGGAACTCAGCCTGCGCGTCAACAAGGGGCCGTTTCATCTGGACGGAAGCCTCTACAGCACATGGTTCCGCAACTACATCTACGGCGATCTCACCGGGCGCACCTGCGACGACGACGGCACCTGCGTGGTCGGCGACGGCAACGACCTGCGCGAAGTCTTCTATCGCCAGCAGGGCGCGCATTTCAGGGGAATCGAGGCAGAAGCGACCTATGACCTGCTCAAAAGCGGCAAGGGCGTGCTGACGGCGCGCATGCTGGGCGACTATACCCGCGCCACGCTGGATGACGGCAACAATGTGCCGCGCATCGCGCCGTATCGGATCGGCGGCGGGTTCGACTGGACCAGCCCCCGGTTCGATGCCGGAATGCTGCTGATCCATTACGGGCGCCAGAACGACTATGGTGTGTTCGACACCCCGACGGACGGCTACAACGCCCTGAGCGCGCATCTCACCGCGCGGCCATTCAAGGCGCATCCCGGCGTCGAGTTCTCGATCGTCGGCCAGAACCTGACCAACGACGTCCAGCGCTACGCCACGGCCTTCAACAAGGACCTGGTGGTCATGCCCGGCCGGTCCGTCCGCCTCGTCGCCCGGATCGCCACGTTCTGACGCGAGGCGCGGGCCGGTCCAAGCCGGACCGGCCCGCGCTTCACCTCCGGCTAAGGCCTGCTTGCGGGCGTATCGGCTGGTTCGGGCATGGGGACGATGCCGATCCGCGCCGACTGGAACGAACCCAGCCACAGCTCGCGCCCCTGCCCCCGCGCGGCGGGCGCGGCCAGTGCCAGCAGCAACGGCAGCAGGCGCAGCGCAAGCATGGTCAATCGCGCGGACGGGGGCCGGCGGGCCGCGCCTCCGTCGCCGCGCCCGACAGCATCGCCAGGTCGGCATAGTGCGGCCATGGCACCACGCGCGAACGAGCGCCGAGCCAGACGAGACGTGGCTTCGCCGGATCGAAGGCCGGCCATGTCCCTACTCCCGCGCTCGTCGGCACGCCCGTGCGCGCGAAGGCCAGCAAGGCGCCGGCCATCTCGTCTTCCAACACCTTGTCCACCGGCTCCCACGCCCGCGTCACCCGGAACAGGTTGAGCGAATCGCGGGTGCGCAGCCAGTACGGCACATCGCCGGTGTGGTAGGCGCCGACGGTCGCGGGATCGTGATCGCTGAAGGCGATGCCGCTGGCATAGGGCTGGCGGCGGGTAAACAGATAGGCATAGGCTGGCTGCTTGCCATAGCGGTGTTGCGCCGTGGCCCAATCGGCCATCTGGCGGCCCACGGTGGCATCGCGCGCGATGTCGGCCGCCGCGCGCGCCGGATCGGGATCGGCATAGGCCTTGAGTATCGCCTCGGCCTGCGCCGGGAAACGATCGCGCACGGCGGCTTCGAGTTCCGCGCGGCTTTGGATCGGTCCGAACGGACGGAAACTTTCGTCGCGCGTGTAGCCGATCAGCACCGGCACATCGTTCTGGCGGCGACCGGCAAAGACCTCTTCCGCCGTGCCCGTCACGACATGCCCGTCGAGCACGATGGCCGAACGCGGCGTGGCGGCCGCCGCAATGCGATCCCCCGGCAGGGTCCGCATGTCCGCGAGCGACGCCGCGCCCAGTTCCTTCTGGAGCGCAAGGCCCTGCTTCTCCGCCGCGTCCAGTGGCGCCGGGCCAAGCATCCCGCCAAATGGGCTGCCGCTCATCGCCACCGCGCGCGCGAACAGCCCTTTGGCCAGCGGGCTCATCTGCAGCAGCGCAACCGACATCGCCCCGGCCGACTGGCCGGCGATCGTGACGTTGTCGGGATCGCCGCCGAACCGCGCGATATTGCGCCGGACCCATTGCAGCGCGGCGATCTGGTCCATCAACCCGTAGTTGCCCGATCCCTTGTAGCCGGATTCCGCCGTCAGTCCGGGATGGGCCAGGAAGCCCAGCGCGCCTACACGATAGGACACGTTCACGCGCACCACGCCGTCTTTTGCCAGCGGTTCGCCCGAATAGTTCGCCATGGCGGCCGAACCGATGTTGAACCCGCCGCCGAAGATCCACACCACCACCGGCGCCTTGCGGGCTTCCTTGGGCGCCCAGACGTTGAGATAGAGGCAGTCCTCGCTTGTCGCCTCGTTGCCGAAATAGTGGTTTTGCAGCGAACCGCGCAGCGGCTGGAGGCATTCCGGCGCGAAACGGTCGGCATGATAGACGCCTTGCCAGGGCACGACGGGCTGCGGCGGCTTCCAACGCAGATCGCGCAGCGGCGGCGCGGCGAAAGGCACGCCCAGCCAGGCCGAAACGCCCGAGGGCAGCGTGGTGCCCTCGATCAGGCCCCCGTCGACGGCGACCGGATCTGCCAGCGCCGGGCTGGCCCCGGCCAGCAGCAGCGCCGCCAGCAGCCGGCGTATCACTTCCCGCCCGCCTGCTGCCCCGCTTGCTGGGGCACGCCCAGCTTCGCGTGGAAGAAATCGAACGTGGCGTTGATCGCCTGCAACGAAGCCCGGCGCGTTTCTTCCGGCGTCTTGCCGATGAAGCTGTGATCTACGCCGGGGATGTAGATCGCCTGCACGGGAACGCCAGCCGCCTTCAGTTTCGCCTCGCCCTCGCGCGATTGCGCGACGGGCACGGTCTTGTCCTCCTCGCCGTGGATCAGCAGGAACGGAGGAGCCTTGGCGTCGATGTAGGTCACCGGGCTGACCGCGCGCAACTTGTCCTCGCTGCAAGGTCCGTCGCAGCCCAGCAGCCTCGCGCCGGCCGAATTGCCGTCGGGCGCGGCCGTCATTCCCGCGAAATCATAGACGCCGTACCAGGTGACCGCGGCGCGGGCGCAAGTATCGTTGGCCGCGGCGGGATCGAGCTTGGTATTGCCGCAGGCGAGCGCGGTCAGCGCGGTCAGATGACCGCCCGCCGAACCGCCCCAGATGCCGACGCGCGCGGGATCGATGCGGTATTCCGCCGCATGGGCCTTCAGGAAGCGCAGCGCCGCGTTGGCATCCTGCAACTGCGCGGGAAACTTGGCTTCACCCGCCAGGCGGTATTCGAGGCTGGCCACGGTAAAGCCTTCCGCCGCCAGCGCCGCCAGCACTTTCGGCCAGTCCGAAAACGCGCCGGAATGCCGCGTGTGCCCGGCCACCCAGCCGCCGCCGTGGATGTAAAGCACCAGCGGATGCGGCCCCGGCGTTGCCGGCACGTAGATGTCGACGATCTGCGGCCGGTAGCCCGTCAACTGCTGGTAGGTGACGTCCCGATAGGCTTTCACGCCGCCCGGAAACGCCACCGGCACTTGCGGAAACCGGTCCGCCAGCACCGGCTGCGCGGCGGTGGGAAACGTCCGCTCCGCCGCCTGCGCGGCGGGCATTGCGGCAGGCATGGCGGCGATCAGCGCGATCGCGCCCAACAAGGCCTTTGCAGCCATCACTTTCTCCCTTGTTATCGGTCTTCAGGATCAGTCGAGAAATTCGGGTTTGTAGCGGGCCTGCGCGGCCAGGCGGATCGGCGCGTTGACCGCGCCGTATCCGGCGTATCCCCGCCGCTCGACCACTTCGAAAAACACGCGGCGCGCAAAGGCGCGGCTGTAGAACTGGAAATACTCGGTCTCGGCCCCCCTCTCGTCCGGCGCGCGATCATAGAGGATGTCGAGCGCGGCCATGCGCTCGATCAGCGCTGGATCGAGATCCCAGCGCGCTTCGAGATCGTCGTAGTAATTGCGCGGGATTTCGAGCCGGGGCAGCCCGGCGGCCAACGCCGCTTCCGCCACCGCGAAGACGTCGTCGGTGCCGAAGGCGATGTGCTGCACGCCCGCGCCGAAGTAGTTCTGGATGAAGCGCGAGGACAGTGACTGGCTGGCGAGCGAGCCGTTGAGCGTGAAGCGGACTGAACGGTCCGCGCTCTCAACCGCCTGGCTCTGGATCAAGCCCATCGGGTCGGCGATTTCAAGTTGGGGCGTCTTCGAAAAGTCGAGCAGCGCGACATAGAACAGCAGCCAGCTCAGGAATTCCTCATACTGCATGGTCTGCGCGATGTGGTCGACGCGCGCGAGATGTTGTCGGTCGTCGGGCGCTTCCAGCGGATGGGGGAATTCGTGCGCCCACATCGCATCGCGCGTGGCGGCGTCGACGAAGTAGATCAGGCTGCCCCCCACGCCGCGCACGCTGGGGATCGGCCATTCGTCGGGCGCGATCGCCTGCTCGAACCGGGGCACGCGCAGGAAATCCGCGCGCGCGAGCGCGGCCGGCACGTCCTGCACCGCAAGCCCGATCGCGCAGACCGAGGCACCGTGAACCACGTCGAAACTGTGGGCGAGACCTTCCGGCTCGCAATTGACCACAATGTTGACCGGTCCTTGCGTCCAGCGCGTCACGTCCTTGCTGCGATGCCGCGCGGTCGGCCGGAAGCCCAGCGGGCGGAGCATGGCGGACAGCGTTTCGGCTTCCTCGTGGCTCGCCGCGAACTCGATGAACTCGACGCCCGATGTCCCCGCGCGCGGCGGCAGGTCGGGCGCGGCCGCCGACGGCTTGGCAATGCCCCCTTCCAGCAGGCGCAGCGAACGATAGCCATCCAGCGCCACGCCGCTCGCCGATCCGGCGCGAAAGCGGTCGTTGAAGATTTCGAGGCTCCAGTAGCCTTCGTACCCGATCCGGCGAATCGCCGCCGCCCAGTCGTCGAGCGGGAAATCCCCCTGCCCCGGCATCGATCGGAAATGGCGGCTCCAGCTAAGGTAATCCATGTCCAGCATCGGCGCGTCCGCCACCTGCACGATGAACAGCTTGTCGGGGCGGATATCGCCGATACTGCTCGACGGAATCCGGCGCGAAAGCGAATGGAAGGAATCGAGCACCAACCCCAGGGCGGGATGATCGGCATCGCGCACGATGCCCCACGCCTCGCGGTGATCGTTGACATGGCGGCCCCACGCCAGCGCCTCGTACCCCAGGCGTAACCCACGCCGCACCGCGCGCTCGGCCGCTTCGGTGAGATCGGCGATCGTCCGTTCGCGATCGCCGTCCGCCAGAGGGGAGCAACTGGAGCAGACCAGAAGCAGGTCGGTCTCCAGTTCCTGCATCACGTCGAACTTGCGCTCCAGCCGGTCGAACGCGCGCGCGCGCTGCGGCGGCGGCAGTCCGTCGAGATCGCGGAACGGCTGGAACATCGTGCAGGCCAGCCCCAGATCGCGCATCATCGCGGCGATGTCCCGCGCGGAAAGATGCGTTGAAAGCAGATCGTTCTCGAAGATCTCGGCGCCGTCGTACCCCGCGCCGGCGATCGCCTGCAGCTTGGCATCCAGCGTCCCGCTGATCGAGACGGTCGCGATCGAGGTCCGGAAAGGCGCGTTTTTCGAAAGTGCAGTTTTCATGGCGTCCTGCCCGCAAATCCCGTCCCGGACGTCAGCATCATCCGGCTGATCGGCAGAGCGGTATCACGGAGCCGTCCTTGACAAAAGCAGAAATGTTAGGGACTAGTTCGTTACATTAATGCACAAGGCTTCATATGTCCGCAGCCAACAGGCATGCGGGCTTGTGCAACGGGGGACGGGTGCGGCAAAGGATGGCAACGGGCGGGATCGGAACCGCTTCCGCCGTGGGCGGAGGCACGATCGTCCGCGCCCTTGCCGAGGAGTGCCCCTTGTCCGACGTCGAGACCGCCGCCCAGCCGGAAAAGCCCGCCCGCCGCTCGCGCGCGGAAACACGAGAGCAGGCGATCAACCAGATCGTCGATATCGCCACGCAGGAATTCGTCGAAAAAGGGCTGGCCGGGGCGCGCATCGACGAGATCGCCGGCAAATCCACCAAGCGCAAGATCTACTACTATTTCGAAGGCAAGGACGAGCTGTATCGCGCCGTGCTGGAACGCGCCTATCGCCGGGTGCGCGCCAGCGAAAGCAACGTCGATATCGAGCAGGGCACGGCGGTCGAGGCCCTGCGCCGGCTGATCGAGCACGATGTGCATTACCATTCGCAACATCAGGAACTGGTGCGGCTGGTGATGAACGAGAACATCCACCGCGCCGAGCACCTGCGGCAGATCGAAGGGCTTCCGCAGGGCAACCACAGCGTGATCGACATCCTGGCACGGATCATCGCCCGCGGCGAAGCGGAAGGCAGCTTCCGCCCGGGCATCGACCCGGTCGAACTGCACATGAACATGACCGCGCTGAGTTTCTACAACGTCTCCAACCAGTTCACCTTCGCGCACAACTTCGGCGTGGACATGACCAGTCCCGAAGCCGTGGCGCGCAGGGCCACGCAGGTTGCGGACATCATCATCGCCTGGGTGACGCACAAGGACTGAACCGGGCGACGCGCTCCGCGCAGCGCCCGCGTCCCGTCCTCTTTCACCCGGTACGAATGTGGGAGAGAGAGGATATGGCTGCCCCCATCAATGAAGGCGCTGGTCCGGGGCCGGCGCAGTGGACGCGCTCGGGCCTTGCCGTGGTGGCGCTGTGCTTTGCCATCAATATGGCCGATGGCGTCGACGTGACGATCCTGTCGTTCATCGCGCCCCGGCTCCAGTCCGACTGGGGCATCGGATCGGACACGATGGGCAACCTGTTCAGCGCCGGGCTGATCGGCATGGCGATCGGCGGCATGGGCATCGCGCCGCTGGCCGATCGCTTGGGCCGCCGCCGCATCATCCTGGCCGCGCTGGCGCTGATGTCGACAGGGATGGTCGCCAGCGGTTTCGCCACGGGCGTTCCCATGCTGTTCGCGATGCGCCTGATCGTCGGCATGGGCATCGGCACCGTGCTGGCGGCGATGGCGGCCCTCGCCGCGGAAAGCGCGCCCGCAGTGCAGCGCAACCTTGCCGTGGGCATCGTGCAGGCCGGTTACCCCTTTGCAGCGGTGTTCACCGGGCTGATCGTGGCGCGGCTGCTGCCGGTCACGGGCTGGCACGCGCTGCTTATCGTCGCGGGCGCGATCACCGTGATCCTGTTTCCCGCCGCCGCCCTGATTCTGCCACGTGGCCCTGCCGGCGCGGACGGAAAGGCCTCCGGGGAAGCGGGCCGCGTGGGCACGCTGTTCGCGCCGGCCTTCCGCAAGCGCACGATCGCCCTGTGGAGTGCAGTGTTCTTCGGGCTGATGGTGCTCTATTTCATCGTCAGCTGGATCACCAAGCTGTCGATCCAGGCCGGCCTTTCCGAAACCAACGGAATCTATGCCGGCGCGCTCTACAATTTCGGCGCCTTCGTCGGCACGACCGCAATGAGCCTGCTGGCCGTGCGGGTGCCGCTCGGCAGGCTGGTCCCGGCCATGCTGGTCGGCGCGGCCGGCGCGATGCTGCTGTTCGGCTCCGTGACGATGCCGGTCGCCGAAACGCTGGGCGTGGCCTTCCTCATCGGCGTGCTGCTGCAGGGTGGATACAACGGCGTCTGGCCGCTGGCCGCCTCGGTCTATCCCGCGAGAATGCGCGCGACGGGCGTGGGCTGGGCGATCGGCATCGGCCGCGCCGGCGCCGTCATCGGCCCGATGATGGGCGGCTATCTGATGGCCGCCAAGGCCAGTCTGCCGCTGCTATTCGTCAGCTACTGCATCCCGCTCCTGCTCTGCGCGCTGGCCTCCGCGACCGTCGATCGTCTCTCCCGGAATGTTTCTGAATAATTTGACAGGAACTAGTTCGTAACATAAATGAAAATACGAAGGCAGGCGAATCCAAGCCTGCCCAGGGAGGATTGACCATGCGTTTGAAAGGCACCCGTCTTGTCTTGTCCGCGTCCGTCCTGTCGGTGGCCGTGGCGCTCGCCTGCCCCGTTCAGGCCCAGGAGGCGCCCCAGTCCGCCGATCAGCAGAGCGCGGACGGCAACGATCCATCGACCAAGGAAATCATCGTCACCGGCTCGCTGATCCAGCGGCCCAACAACACCGCAGTCAGCCCGATCGTGTCGGTGGGCGAACAGGCGATCAAGGAAAGCGGCAACGTCAACCTGCAGGATGCGTTGAACCAGTTCCCCAGCTTTACCACGGCCGGCAATTCCAGCACCGGCGGCCAGGGCACCGGCGGCCGCGCCTCCGTCAACCTGCACGGCCTCGGTGCGAACCGCAATCTCGTGTTGCTGGACGGCAAGCGCCTGCCGCTGTCCGACATCAACGGCACCGTCGATACCAACATCGTCCCGGAATCGATCATCGGCGGCGTGGACGTCATTACCGGCGGCGCTTCGGCGGTCTATGGGTCCGACGCGATGTCGGGCGTGGTCAACTTCAAGACGATCCGCGCCTTCGACGGCGTGAAGATGGACGTCCAGAACTCGATCAGCGAACGGGGCGATGCCCACAAGTTCAACGGCTCGGTCGCTTTCGGCTCCTCGTTCGCGCAGGATCGCGGGCATGTCATCGCCGCATTCAGCTACACCAAGCAGGACCCGGTCAACGGCAGCAGCCGGTCGTTCTTCTACGACAAGACGCCGTCCTCGTTCATCGGCACCGGCACGTTCGTGCCCAGCGCCACCAACGCGCCCAACGCGGCTGTCGTGCAGTCGGTATTCGCCGGATATGGCGTGACCAGCGGATTGCCGGCGAACTACCAGCTCCAGAATATGGGCTTCAACAACAACCGCACCCTGTTCTTCCAGACCGGCGGCGCCAACTACCAAGGCCCGACCAACGGCATGGGCTATCTTCTGGTCGGCGGCAACGTGCGCATGCCGGTGGGCCAGCAGATCGATTTCCAGAACGGCCTGCAGCGCAAGACCGCTTTCGTCAAAGCGGACTATGACCTGACCCCGTCGCTGACCGCCTATGGCCAGTTCCTGTTCGTCGATCTCAACGTCCACACCGCCAGCGGCGGCAGCCTTACGCAATTCGGCACGCTCACCACGGTTCCGGTCACCAATCCGTTCATTCCGAACGATCTGCGCACGATCCTTGCCTCGCGCCCCAACGCCACCGCGCCGTTCACCTGGAACGGACGCTATGTCGGCGTGCCCTACAAGTCCTGGGACGAAGACTACCAGGTCCAGCAATACCTGGCCGGCCTGAAAGGCGATATCGCGCCGGGCTGGAGCTTTGACGTGTTCGCGTCCTATGACCAGTCGGTCCACCAGCAGACGCTGCACAACGCCGTGCTCAAGAGCCGGGTCCAGACCTTGCTCAACGCGGCCGATGGCGGCAATTCGCTGTGCGCCGGCGGCTTCAACCCGTTCGGCGATGCCAACGCCCGTTCGCTGTCGCCCGCCTGCGCCGCCTATATCACCAAGGATGCGTTCAGCCGCGAAAAGCTGGGGCAGACGCAGGTGCAGGCGCAGGTCAACGGCAAGCTGTTCGACCTTGGCGCCGGCCCCGCGCAGATCGCCCTTGTCGCCGACTACCGCAAGAACACCTATTCGTTCGTGCCCGACAGCGACCTGCGGACCCAGAACATCGAGGCCGTGATCGCTTCGCTGCCCGCATCGGGCCGCATTTCCGTGAAGGAATTCGCGGCGCAGATCGACGTGCCCCTGCTTGCCGACAAGCCGTTCTTCAAGGAATTCGGCATCGGTGGCGCGGTGCGCGTGTCCGATTACTCGGTCACCGGGTCAGTCACCAGCTTCGAGGCCGACGCCCGCTGGCGCCCGGTCGATGCGGTTCTGTTCCGCGGCAGCTTCCAGCGCGCCGTGCGCGCGCCCAACATCGGCGAACTGTTCTCCCCGCAGCAGGGCAGCCAGCTGGTGATCGGTACGCCGCCGGGCGCACTGGGCGATCCCTGCGACTACCGCTCCACCGCCCGCACCGGCGCGAACGGGACCAGTGTCGCCAACCTCTGCGTCGCGCAGGGCGTGCCGCAGGCCGCGATTTCCAGTTACACCTTCCCCACCACCGCGACCGGACAGCTGGTTTCCGGCAACACCAAGCTGACGCCCGAGCGCGCCAACACCTTCAACGTGGGCTTCGTGTTCACTTCGCCCGCGCAGAGCGGCCCGCTCGCGGACTTCTCGCTGTCGGTCGACTACTACAACATCAGCATCAAGAACGTGATCTCGACCGTGCCGGGCCTGACCGTGCTGTCGAAGTGCTACAACCTCGATGGCTCCAATCCCGGCTATTCGGTCAACAACCTCTACTGCCAGCTGATCCAGCGGGATTCGACCGGCCAGATCGTCAACGTCGCCACGCCCTATCTCAATCTGGGCTCGCTCAAGACCGACGGTGTGGAAGTGCAGGCGAACTGGGGCGTCCCCGCGCCGTTCCTGGGCCAGACCGGCAAGCTCTACATCAATTCGGCGGTGGGCTGGCTGCACAGCTACAAGGTGCAACTGCTGCCCGGCGGGCCGTTCCTGAACTATACCGGCATCAGCAACGGCGCTGCCGGCCCCAGCTCGGTGCCCCCGCGCGCCACGCCCGAATGGAAGGCGCTGACCACGTTCGGCTATCGTTCCGACCGGGTCGGCATGGGCCTGCGCTGGCGCTTCCAGAGCAGCATGGCCGACACCACCTCCGTCCTGACGCCGTCGGCCGCGCAGGTGGGCGTGGGCGCGTACAACCTGTGGGATCTGTTCGGCACCGTGAAGGTCGGCAAGAACTTCGAGTTGCGCGGCGGCGTGAACAACCTGTTCGACAAGGGCTTGCCCTATGTCGCCAGTTCGCAGAACGGCACGGACGTCGCGCTCTATGACGCGATCGGGCGTTCCTTCTACATAGGCGCGAAAGTCAGTTTCTGATCCACCCTCTCCCGGCGCCGCTCCCTCGCGGCGCCGGGCCTTTTTGCGAAAGGCAACAATGATCCGTTCCGGGCTTCTGGGCCGCGCCATCATGGCCTCCCGCTCTCCCTGGCTTCATGAGCAGGAGGCCAAGGCGCTCGGGCTGGACCTGACTTACGAACTGTTCGATTTTACCGAACGGGGCCTGGACGATGCCGATCTTCCCGCGATCGTGGCGCGCCTGCGCGACGAAGGCTTTGCGGGGTTCAACGTGACCTATCCGTTCAAGCAGGCGATCATCCCGCTGCTCGACGAACTTTCCGAAAGCGCGGCGATGGTCGGCGCGGTCAATACCGTGGCGGTGCGCGACGGCCGACTCATCGGGCACAACACCGACATGCCCGGCTTTCGCGACAGCCTGCTGGCCGGCCTCCCCGACGCGCGGCTGGACCATGTGATGCAGCTCGGCGCCGGTGGCGCGGGCGCGGCTGTGGCCAACGCGCTGCTCTCGCTGGGGGTGAAACGGCTCGAACTGGTCGATGTCGATAGCGCCCGCGCCACCTTGCTGGCACAGGAACTGACGCAACGGTTTCCCTCCGCACAGGTTTTCGCCACCGCGCTCGCCGATCTGGATACCGCCAGCGTGGACGGCATCGTCAACGCCACGCCGATCGGCATGGCGGCACGTCCGGGCACGCCGATCCCTCTAGATGCCCTCGCCCCGCGTCACTGGGTCGCCGATATCATTTACTTCCCGCCGGAAACCGAGCTGCTTCGGGTCGCACGAAGCAAGGGATGCCGCGCCATCAACGGTATCGGCATGGTCGTGGGTCAGGCCGCGCTGGCGCTGGAGATTATCACGGGCCACCGGCCCGATACCGCGCGGATGCAGCACAGCCTGACCTGACCTGCCTGTGGCGGCTCGCCATGGGCCGGACGGGCCAAGGATAACCCATTGTCGCCTGTTTGGCGGCACGTGATGCCGCGCGACCGAGAAAACCGCCGCCGGCACTGTCAGCTTCCTGACGTCACCAGGAGCGCTCCATCCGTGAAGGCCCGTCCGATGGCCCCACAAGCGCGCACAGGCCTTTTACTCGGCCGATCCCCGGCACGTGCCGGCACACCGCTGTATGGGGCTCACGCTGGCGCTGACGCCACCTTCCTACGCCAGGCCGTCCCGGCATTCTTCTCCCTAGGACACCGCTCCACCCCTTCCCTCTTGACATTCTTGCAACAAACGTTACAATCTTACATTGTGAGAAATGGAACGCCACAGATGAGCTCGCTCAGGCGAACACTGGCAACGCTCGACGCCGTGTTGTTGGGGGGTGCGGACCGGCCAATCACGGAGATCGCGCGTGATCTCGCCATTCCGCCGGCGACGGCGCATCGCCAGGTCGTGACGCTGGCGGCGGAGGGCTATCTCGCGCGGAGCGAAGGCGGCGGCTATGTTGCCGGCCCTCGCCTGCTGCGGTTGCTTCGCCATCTGGAAGAGAATCGGGCTGGCGAGGTCGCTCCTTCCAGCACCGCGCGGACTTCTCGTTGACGTCGGGCGTCACCGGGCTGGCGAGGCCTGTGTGAAAGGAGCCGAGGCGTTGGTTACGGTTTGTCCGGGCTGTCCTCCCTCCCCCCCTTCCCCTCACCGTCTCCATCGGGCTCGATGTCGCGGAATCGCTACAAGATATGCGAAGTGGCAGGCCGTGCGTTAGGAGGCCGAAACGGTTGGTGTTCCGGTTTCGCTTATGGGACGCGCATTCTCCAGTATCCATTTTCAGCATGAAATTTCCTTAGGCGTTAGATACGGTTAAATGCCTTTAGAGGAGTTAAAGGGAAAAACGCCCTTCCGACTCGTTGATTCAGCGCGAGTCGCACGATGATCGCGTTCCCGATGTGCCGCTAATCTGTTCCCGAAGGATCGATCTTGCGTTCCCGAAGGATCGTCCTGGCGTTCCCGAAGGATCGAAATCTGCCGATCCGGTGTTCCTGATAGGTCGATGATGGCCTGCCGCTCGATTTTTGGCACGCGGGTTTGAATCAAATCCAGCGAATGAGCCCGGAACGAGGTTCAAAATCGCGCAGATGCCTTGGGCGCTCGTTACGGAACGTGCCGCCTGTGATCGCCGGCCCGACACTTCAGGAACGGACGACGGCAAGAGCGCTGGCATATTGCAGCGCTTCACAGAGAAAGAACGGGGCATCGTATCGACACAGCGGTGTGTGGGATTTCATCGCGAGCGGCGACAAAAGGTCCGGGCCGACGAGATGAAGGAACATCTCCCCTCCCCTTCCCGCGTTGCCCTTTCCGGGAGGGAGAGTGCGGGGACTGATCGGACAGGCCGTCGCGGTGCTGCGCGCGGCTCGGAACTCAGCGCAGGCTGTTCCGGTTCTTGGCGTGATGGCGTTTGACCCAGCCGATGAAAGCGCGCTGCCAATTGGCGGGCGTGCGTTCAGGGTCTGCATCGACCCAGCGTTCGAACTCCGCATGCAGGGCATAGAGGTCCCAGCCTGGGCAGGTCTCGCGCAGATACTCCGCGGTTTCGCCCGTGACGAAGCCGCGGGTCGAGGCGCTGGTCAAACCGGCGAGGGCAGTTCGGACGAGCGCGCCGGCTTCGACCGTCATGTCGACGTCGTCGGTCGGAGCGGCGGGGGCTTGGTCTATCGGTGCCGGGGCAGCCCGAACGGCGGAAGACGCGGGCGGCGAAAGCGGAGCAGGGGAGGGAAGTTTCCCCGGGGAAACCGTCGCGGTTGCCCGTTGGGATGGCGGGCGGCTGCCTCCATCCTTGCCGTCGGTGCGCGTGGCCCGCAGCAGCGGCTCGCCGTTCTTGCCGGGCTCGATGGCCAGCGTGTAGCCGGGCAGGGCGTTCTTTTCCGCCAGCTTGACGATCTCGAACTTGAAGCGGCGGTATTCGCCTTCGGCGCCGCTTTTCTCGAACAGCACCGGCATGGAAATGGCAAACCCGTCATCGCCGGCGCCGCCTGCGTGCTTGCGCGCGACCTTGTAAAGCCAGCGCTCGCGGCCACCGGTCAGCTTGAAGTAGGCGCGATCAATCGAGAGGACGCCGCCCTTCATCATCACGCCTTCCCAGAACCAGTTGGATAGCTCCAGGGTCATGCCGCGCGACCGTTCGGTCTTCTCGTCGACAAGCTGGGTCCAGCCATCCAGCCACGAGAACGTGGCTTCACGCCGGTTTTCGGCGCGGATGTTGGTCTTGATCGTTGTGGCGACAAGCCGGTCTAGCGCCTGGCCCAGCAGCTCGTAGGCGCGTCCCGTGGTGGGCCGGTCGATCGCGCGCAGCAAGTCGTAGGGCATGATGTGCAGCTTGCGCGGCACGTCGTTCACGCCACGCCGGGCCATGTCGGCAAGCACGCTGGCGCAATAGATCAGGATGTCCGCATCCCAGATCGTCGCCATGCCGTAATCCGGATTCGCCGAGACATGCACCCACAGCTTCCCGTCGGGCGAGGTGTAATCGATCGGCTTGAGGCGTTTCGACTTGGCGAGACTGAAGAACGGCCGCTCCATCATCTCGCGCTGATCGCGCAAGGGGAGGTCGGCGATATAGGGAAGAAACAGGTCAAACTGGTCCGTGTCGCCAGCCTTGCGTGCCCGGCTCACGGTAAAAGTTTCCCCGGGGAAACCCGGGCAGCTGTTCGGCGCGCGTTCCTGCGGTCAGGACGGGGCAGGGGCCATGCGTGGACGGGCAGGAAACGATCGCACGTCCTCAAGCCTGTACGCCCTTGCCGTCCGCCGCCAGTCTCTCCAGCACATCGCGGATGCCGTTCAGCAGATCTTCGGTGTTCGATCCCGAACCCGCGTGCAGGCGCACCGTCGCGCCTTGCCGGTTGGACGACAGAACCGAAACCGCCGCGCGCTGCGTGCGGGGGTTGACCCATTCCGCAAGCGGGCCGGCAGGGCGTTTGTCGCCGATCGGCGCCGCGAGCAACCGCTGAAGCACTTCCGCGGCGGGAAGCGTGGCGTCGCCCGCCTTGCGCCGGGCGTCCTGAAGCCGGGCGAGCGCCCGAGCTTCGCGGTGAATGGCTTGCGCCGCGCCGCGATCGTCCAGCGCCTGCGCAAGCGGGTAGGCCGGCTTCAATTGCACGTCGGCCGGGGAGGCGAACGCGGCGACCACGTCGTCGGGCAGGGCGGCGACTTTGAGCATCTTCGAAAGCCAGCCCTTGGACAGCCTGAGGCGCTCGGCCATGCGCGTCTGGTGGTTGCCGTAATGATCCTTGAGCGCCTGGGCGTAGTTGCGCGCGCGTTCGAGATCCGACACGTCCTTGCGCGCCCGGTTCTCCAGGTCGGCAAGGCGAAAGGCCGCCTCGTCGTCAAGCTGGGCAACCTGCGCGACGAACATCATGTCCGGGTAGGAATGACGGCGCAGCCAGGCGATCGACCAGTGCCGCCGCGTACCGGCGATCACTTCGTAATCGTGCTCCGGGTCGCCTTCGACGCGCCTGACCACGGCAGGCACCTTCTGGCCGCCTTCCGCCACGATCGAATCGATCAGTTCGCGGCAGGATTCCTCGGTCAAATGCTCATAGGAGCGGGCGTTCCCCGGCCAGATCCGCACCCGTTCGGGATTGAGCAACAGTTGCGTAACCTGCCGGACCTCGCCGCTGGCGACGCGGGCAAGAGCGCTTTCGCGCCCCAGCAGCGTGGTTCCGCGCAGCCGTTCGGCGCGTGGGGTCTCGACTGGGGCAGGCGGGGCGGCCGGCGTCTGCGATTCCGCTTGGATCAGGTCATCTTTCGACGATTTTTCAATCGGTTCATCGTCCGCGAGCAGCGCGGCAAGATAGTCGCTTTGCTTACGCGCCATGGATTTTCTCGCTGGATGGCGTCAGGCCATGGGGGGAAGGGGCATCATGCGGCATTGAGAACATCCTCCTCGCGCGCAGGGGCCACGCGGCCCCAGCCTTGCCGGACCAGCTGTTCGATCTGACCCAGCGCTTCGTCGAGATTGGCCTTGCTGCGCTTGTGCGTCTTCGGCGTGCCGATCGGCTTTTCGAGTTCGTACACGGTCATCATCCGCATCGCCGCGTGGCTGATCTCGGCGGATTCGAGGATCGGAACGGGAAGGAGGGCCGGACCGAACGTCTGTTCCATGACCGTGCGGATCATCGCGTGGCTAGGGTCGTTGCTGTCGAACTTGGAGCAGATCAGGCGGACGAAATTGTAATCGACGGTGATGCCTGCGGACACGAGCTGCGCGATCACCTGGTCCATCATCGACAGGAATTGCACCGTGGAACAAAAGTCCGGCGTGGTGGCGGCCAACGGAACAAGCAGGGCGTTGGCCGCCTGCATCACCGCCAGGCTGATGGTGCCCAGCGCCGGCGGCGGATCGAGGATCACCACGTCATAATCGCGCGCGAGGTCCATCAGGCCCGCCTTCAGCTTGCGGAAGCGCGCGGCGAGGACCGACTGCCCGTCCGCACCGCCTGCGGCCAGCTCGTATTCGACATCGAACAGTTCGAGGTTCGACGGGATCAGGTCCACGTTGGGCCAGGGTGTGCGCTTCACGGCATAGAGCAGGTCGGCCTGGGTCGGATCGATCGAGAGGTACGGGTAGAGCGTTTCCTCGCGCGTGATGTTGAAGTGCGGGTTGAAGCCGAACAGCGTCGTGGTGGTTGCCTGGCTGTCGCAGTCCACAACCAGCACCCGGTAGCCCTGGACGGCGAAGTAGTGCGCAAGGTGCGTCGTCACCGTGGACTTGCCCACGCCGCCCTTGAAGTTTTGCACCGCGATCACGGCGGGGACATCGAGCGGGGCGCGATGCGGCGCGGCGCCCAGCACTTCGCGCATGTTGAGCAGCTCTTCGATGGTGTAGCCCACGCGACGGCCGTTCTCTCCCGCCGGGGGAGGGGGAAGGCGTCCGTCGTCCTCCGCCATCCGGATGCGGTTGGTGGAGCAGCCTAGAAGCTGCGCCGCCTCGGCAATGCCGAAGCGCAAGTTGAGCCCCTTGCGGCTTTCGGGCAGAAAGGCCTTGCGCCGCAGCCGCTCGATCATCTTTTCGCCGGCATCGGCAAGATCGCCGATCTGGGCTACAATTTCATTCATGGACTGCCCCGCGCGCGGATATGAAGCTTTGTTCAACACACATGCACGAAAATGCTTCAACACGCAACGGATGATGCATTGTGGGTTCAGGAAAGGCCGATTTGGCGCATTCGACCCTTCCGGATCGCCCAGCCCGATCATCCCCGCGGAACCGATGCGTTCAAATTTGCGCTCAGGAGCCCGTGGAAGCGCGAAGGTTCAGCGTCCTATGCACGACTACCCCGCAGGGCGTTTTGCGCCTCTAAGGGCGGTTTCCGGGCAATTCTGTTAACTCTTTGTAAACCAATATCTTTTTTCGGGCACTATACGACTGGTCGACGCCGGAAGGCGCTCGTAAAAAATCAAATTAAAACAGTTGTTAAGCTGCATTTGGCCGCACTATCGGGGCACATATGCGCACCACCATCCCAACCGTCCGTTCCGTGCAAAACGGTTAATCCTGCTAGGATGTGACCGAGGCGAGGGTCGTCACGGAATGTTCGCCAAGGCCACGCCCGAATCGATTCGGGCGCCGTGCGTCGCCGCGCCGATTCGGATTCCGGACGATGGATCAGGCCACCGGCGTCGCGCCCGCCTGGTTGCGCATGTGCCAACCCAGCGCGTCGATCTTGCCGAGGATGGCATCCGCCACGGGCGAGGGTTCCGCCAGTTCGTCCCATGCGCGATGGAAACACAGCAGCCAGCCCTCGATCTCGTCCGGTCCGATGGCCGCGACGAAGTGGCGCTGGCGTAAGCGGGGGTGGCCGTACTTGTCCGTGTAGAGCGGCGGGCCGCCCAGCCAGCCCGTAAGATACTCGAACAGTTTTTCTTCCGCCCGGGCCAGCGACGGCGGATGCACGTTCCGGCAGGCTGCGGCTTCCGGCAGCGTATCCATCAGCGAATAGAAACGGGCGCAAAGCGCGCGCACGAACGGTTCGCCGCCCAGCGTTTCGTAGGGTGTCGCGCTTGCGGGCGCGGGGCTGTCCGTCATGCCGTATCCTGTCCGTGTGCGACCGCGCATTCACGCGATGCCGCGCAGGAAATCAAGCGGCATCGTGGCGGCCTGGCTCCGCGCGCGCTGCGCGGAATGCGGCCCGCCACGTGACGCAGATGTAACGTGCGCCGCATCGGTGCCGTTCGCTATGAGGGGCGAGCTTTCAGGGCAGTGGCCCGATCGACGGTGCACATGGCTTCCATTCTCGTCATTGAAGATGATGCCGAAACGGCGCGCGAGATTGCGGACGAATTGCGCGTGCACGGTCACGCCGTCCATGCCGAGGCGGATGGGCAGAACGGTTTGGAGCGCGCCCTGCGCGAGCCGTTCGATGCGATCACGCTGGACCGGATGCTGCCCGGCCTGGATGGTCTGGCCGTCGTGGCGCGGCTGCGCGACGCCGGCATCGTTACGCCGGTGCTGATGATCAGCGCACTGGGCGATGTCGATGCGCGGATCGACGGGCTGCGCGCCGGGGGCGATGACTATCTGATCAAGCCCTTCGCGCCGGACGAGATGGCGATGCGGGTCGAAGTCCTGCTGCGACGGCGCCGGCAACTGGAAACGGCTGCCGCCATGCTGCGGGGCGGACCGGTCGAGATGGACCTGATCCGTCGCGAGGTGCGCGTGGATGGCGATCCGGTGCGGTTGCTGCACATGGAGTTCCGCCTGCTGGAATTCCTGATGCGCAACGCGGGCGAGATCGTCACGCGGCAGATCATCTTCGAACGCGTGTGGGGGTACTATTTCGATCCGGGCGCGAACCTCATCAACGTGCACATCGCGCGGCTGCGCAAGAAGATCGACCGGCCAGGGCACGCGTCGCTGATCGCGACGGTCAAGGGCGAGGGATACCGCTTCGATGCCGGGTGACTGGCCGCATCTGCGCGACATTCGCAAGACCAGCACGTTCCGGCTGACACTGGCCCTGGGCGGAGCCGCGACTGTTGGCGTGCTCCTGCTGCTGCTGATCATCTACAGCCTGACCGAACGCGAACTGAACGGCCGCAGCGACCGTATCCTCCGCACCGAAATCGCGCGGCTGGCAGCCTTGCCGGAGGCGGACCTGCCGGCGGAAATCGATAAATCCTCGGCAGCGAGCATCAGTGGTCTCAACCACTTCGGCCTGCTGTCCTCGGGCGGACGCTGGCTGGCGGGGGATCTCGGGGCGAGCCCGCCCTTGGTTGTCGGGCATCCCTACGAGCGCGATGACGGGCCGGACGTGCGCGGGCCGTTGCGCATCCTGGCCATGCGAACACCGGGCGGAGCGCTGCTCATGGTCGGCCGCGATGTGCGGCCGATCGTCGATCTGCGCGGGCGCATGGTGGAAATTCTCGTCCTCAGCGGCCTGTTCGTGGCGCCCTTGCTGCTGGCGGCGGGGTTCGCTGTCAGTCTTGGGCCGCTCCGACGCGTGGACCGTCTGCAGCGCGTGGCGCTGGAGATCGGATCGGGGCGGCTGGCGGCGCGGATGCCGATCGAGGGGCGGGGCGACGAGCTGGACTTGTTTGCCGGCACCGTGAACCGGATGATCGGAGAGGTGGAGCGCACCGTCGACCAGGTGAAATCCGTCACCGACGCGATCGCGCACGATCTTCGGACGCCGCTGACCCGGGTGCGCAACCAGCTCTATCGCGCCAGCCACGATCCGGCCATGGCGCCGGCCGATGTCGTGCGGATCGAGGCGGCCATGGCCGATCTTGATCTTGTTCTGGCGCGGTTCGCGGCGCTGCTCCGCATTTCGGAGCTAGAGGCCTCCGGCCGCCGCCAGGGTTTTGCGATGAGCCGCATCGATCGGCTGCTGGACACGGTGGTCGAACTGTACTGCCCGCTTGCCGAGGAGCGCGATGTCGCGCTGCGGTGGCGCGGTGCGCCGCCTGTGCGCCTGTATTGCGACGAGAAGCTGATCTTCGAGGCCGTCAGCAACCTTGTCGACAATGCGATCAAGTTCGCGCCGGAGGGAGGGGGCGTGTCGATCCGGCTGGCGAATGACGATGGTTCCGTGGTGATCGAGGTACGCGATAACGGTCCGGGTATTCCGGTGGACCAGTTGCAGGCCGTGCTGCGGCGCTATGACCGGGGCGTGGCGTCCGCGGCTGTGCCCGGATCGGGCCTTGGCCTCAGCGTAGTGGCCGCGATCGTGCATCTGCACCAGTTCGCGCTGGAGCTTTTGCCCGCCGAACCGGGCCTGCGCGCGCGCATCGTCGCGCCTGTGGAAGCGCAACAGGCCAGGTGAAATTCATTTCACTGGCGCTCGGGCCGCGCTGGCGCAATTGAGGCGCCGGCCGGCGGCGCACGCAACGGGCGACCACGGCAAACTTTGGCGCTCGCGCAACCAGCCTCCCCCCTTCCGGCCCCGGTTGCGCGAGCGCGATTTGCGGAACTGCCATGCTGCAACTGGTCAAGCTTGCCTTGAGCAAGCCCTATACGTTCGTCGTCCTCGCCATCCTGATCGTGCTGTCCGGCTCGATCGCCTGGGTGCGGACACCCACCGACATTTTCCCCGACATCCGCATCCCGGTGATCGCGGCGGTATGGACCTATCGCGGCCTGCCGCCAGAGGACATGTCGGGCCGCGTCGTCTATTACTACGAGCGCCAGCTTTCCACGACGGTCAACGACATCGACCATATCGAAAGCCAGTCGCTCAACGGGATCGGCGTGGTGAAGATCTTCTTCCGTCCCGGCGTTGATATCCGCACGGCGACGGCGCAGGTCACGTCGGTTTCGCAGACGGTGCTCAAGCAGATGCCGCCGGGCATCACCCCGCCACTGATCCTGAACTACAACGCCTCCACGGTGCCGATCCTGCAGATGGCGCTGTCGTCCAAGGGCCTGTCCGAACAGAAGATCTTCGATCTGGGGCAGAACTTCATCCGGCCGTCGCTGGCATCGGTGCAGGGCGCGGCGATCCCTTCGCCCTATGGCGGGCGCGAACGCCAGATCCAGATCGATCTCGATCCCGCCGCGCTGGTCGCGCGTCACCTTTCCGCGACTGACGTCGGCTTGGCGCTGGCGGCGCAGAACCAGATCGTGCCCGCCGGGACCGCCAAGATCGGCCAGTACGAATACAATATCCGGCTGAACAACAGCCCGGAAGTGGTCGATCAGCTCAACAACCTGCCGATCCGCACGGTTGATGGCATCACGGTCTATATGCGCGACGTGGCGCACGTCCGCGATGGTTCGCCGCCACAGCGCAACGAGGTGCGCGTGGACGGTGGCCGCGCCGTGCTGATGACGATCCTCAAGTCCGGCTCCGCTTCCACCATCGCCATCGTCGACCAGGTAAAGGCGCTGCTGCCCAAGCTCAAGGAGACGCTCCCTGCCGATCTCAAGGTGCAGCTGCTTTCGGACCAGTCGCTGTTTGTGAAGGCGGCCGTGTCGGGCGTGGTGCGCGAAGGCGTGATCGCGGCAGGCCTTACCTCGCTGATGATCCTGCTTTTCCTCGGTTCCTGGCGATCGACGGTCATTATCGCGACATCCATCCCTCTCGCGATTCTGGCCGCGGTCGCCGGGTTGTCGGCGGCGGGCGAAACGCTCAACATCATGACGCTGGGCGGACTGGCGCTCGCCGTCGGCATCCTTGTCGATGACGCCACGGTCACCATCGAGAACATCAACTGGCATCTGGAACAGGGCAAGACCGTGCGCGCCGCGATCATGGACGGCGCGGAGCAGATCGTGCGCCCGGCTTTCGTGTCGCTGCTGTGCATCTGCATCGCCTTCGTGCCGATGTTCTTCCTCCCGGGCGTCGCCGGGTTCCTGTTCGCGCCGATGGCCAAGGCGGTGGTCTTCGCCATGATCGCCAGCTTCGTCCTGTCGCGCACGCTGGTGCCGACGATGAGCAACTACCTGTTGCGCGACCACGCCTCGCAGCACACGGCGGAAATCATGGCGAGTCACGACGCGCTGGCGGGCCGCGCGCCGCGCGGCCATCCGCTGCGACGGTTCCAGCAGGGATTCGAGCACCGTTTCGAGAAAGTGCGCGCCTACTACGTCTCGGTTCTGGTGTTCGCGCTGGAGCGGCGCAGGGTGTTCGTTCCGGCCTTTATGGCGGTGGTCCTGGCATCGCTGGCGCTGGTGCCGTTCCTGGGCCGCAACTTCTTCCCGAGCGTCGATTCCGGGCAAATCAGCCTGCATGTCCGCGCGCCGGTGGGCACGCGGCTGGAGGAAACGGCGGCGCTGTTCGACCATATCGAGGACGAGATCCGGCGCACCGTGCCCAAGGATGAACTGGTCTCGGTGGTGGACAACATCGGCCTGCCGGTATCGGGGATCAACCGCGCCTATTCCAATACCGGCGGCGTTGGCCCGCAGGACGGCGATATTCTCATCACGCTGGGCGAAGGGCATCGGCCCACGGCGGGCTATGTCCGTGCCCTGCGCGAACGGTTGCCCCAGGTCTTCCCCGGATCGACGTTCTCGTTCCTGCCGGCCGACATCATCAGCCAGATCCTGAACTTCGGTTCGCCCGCGCCGATCGACGTGATGGTGACCGGCCCGAACGTGCGCGAGAATGAAGCCTATGCGCACGAACTGGTGGCGCGAATGCAGCACGTGGGCGGCATCGCCGACGTGCGCCTGCAACAGGCCAGCAGTTATCCGGAACTGCGGTTCGACGTCGATCGCACCGCCGCCGACCGCGTCGGCGTGACCGAGAACGACGTGACGAAAAGCCTTTCCGTGAACCTTGCCGGCAGCTTCCAGGTCGCTCCCGCGTTCTGGCTCAACCCCCGCAACGGCGTGTCCTATCCCATCGTCGTCCAGACGCCGCAGTACCGGACGGACACCATTCCCGATCTCCAGAACATCCCGGTCAGCGGCGGCCGGCCGGGCGACGTGCAGCTGCTTGGCGCGCTGGGCACGATGCATCGCGAACCGTCGGCCGCCGTGATCTCGCACTATGCCGTCCAGCCGGCGTTTGACGTCTATGCGACGACGCAAGGCCGCGATCTGGGAGCCGTCGCCGGTGACGTGCAGAAGGTGCTGGACGCGACGAAGGCGGACCTGCCCAAGGGCGCCACGGTGAAGTTGCGTGGTCAGGTGGAAACGATGAACACCGCGTTCGTCGGCCTGGTCCTTGGCCTACTGGGCGCTATCGCACTGATCTACCTGCTGATCGTGGTGAACTTCCAGAGCTGGATCGATCCCACCGTGATCGTCTCGGCCCTGCCGGCCGCGCTGGCAGGCATCGCCTGGATGCTGTTCGCCACGCACACGCCGCTGTCGGTGCCGGCGCTGACCGGCGCGATCATGTGCATGGGCGTCGCCACCGCCAATTCGGTGCTGGTGGTGAGCTTCGCCCGGGAACGCCTCGCCGCCGTGGGCGATGCGGTGACCGCCGCGGTGGAAGCCGGATCGACCCGCTTCCGTCCGGTGCTGATGACCGCGCTGGCCATGATCATCGGCATGGCGCCGATGGCGCTGGGGCTGGGCGAGGGCGGCGAGCAGAACGCGCCGCTTGGCCGCGCCGTGATCGGCGGCCTGATCTGCGCCACGATCGCCACGCTGGTGTTCGTGCCGGTCGTCTTCTCCATCGCGCATCGCAAGGACCGCCCCGCGTCCGATGCCGCGCCCCATTCCTCCACGGGAGACCTTGTCCATGCAGAGTGAACGGCTTGCCGAAACGCCGGCCGCGTCCCCACGGGGGCTGAAAACCGCCGGGATCGTTGCCGGAGCGCTGGCGCTGGCCGTGGTGGCCGCCGGCATGATCAGTCGCACCAGCGACACCAGCCGCGCGCAGGCGTGGAGCGACGCGCGCTCGCTGCCCACGGTCCACCTCATCCCCGTGCGCGGCGCCGATGCGAACGGGCAGCTCGAGCTGCCCGGGACGATGGCGGCGTGGAACACCGCGCACATCTTCGCGCGCGTGCCGGGCTACGTCCGGTCCTGGGATCGTGACATCGGCGCGGCCGTGGGGCTGGGGACGCCGCTGGGGCGGATCGACACGCCGGAACTGGACCAGCAGATCGTCGCGGCGCGGGCGTCCCTGGCGCGGGCGCGGGCTGGCGCCGGCCTGGCGCGCAGCACGGCGGCCCGCTGGAACGACCTGTTGACCGATCATTCGGTGTCGCAACAGGAGGCGGACGAGAAGAACGGCAATCTGGCCGTGCAGGTGGCGACGGTACGAGGGGCCGAAGCGGATCTCGGCCGGCTCCTGGCGATGAAGGCCTATGCCACCATCCGCGCCCCGTTTGCCGGCGTGGTCACCGCCCGCAATGCCGACATTGGCGACCTTGTCGGGCCGGGCGCGTCCAGCCAGCAACCGATGTTCACGATCGCCGACATCAGCCGCATCCGCCTCTACGTCAGCGTTCCGCAGAATTACGCGGCGGCGATGAAGCCGGGCTTGCAGGCGCGGTTGACCGTGCCCGACTATCCGGGGCGGCAGTTCACCGCGCGCCTTGTCGGCACGTCGGACGCGATCAATCCGCAGACCGGGACCCTGCAGGTCCAGCTTGTTGCCGACAATCCGGGGCAGGTGCTGCGCGCCGGAGGCTATGCGCAGGTTTCGTTCGACCTGCCGGGCAGCACGGGCGCCGTGGCAATTCCGTCCAGCGCGCTGGTGTTCCGGGCCGCCGGCACCCAGGTCGCGACCGTGGGCGCGGATTCGAAGGTCCGCCTGATCCGCGTCACGCTGGGGCGCGATCTCGGCAGCACGGTAGAGGTGCTCTCCGGCCTTTCTCCGGGCATGCGCATCGTCGACAACCCGCCGGATTCGATCGCCACGGGCGAAGCGGTCCATGTCGACGAGAGCCGCCATGGCTGACCGTCGCGCGCTGGCCGCGCTGCTGGGGCTGACCGCGCTGGCGGGTTGCTCGATGGCGCCGCCCTACCAGCCGCCCGCCGTGTCGGTGCCGGCGACGTATGCGGAGGCCGGCCCATGGGTGCCGGCCGCGCCCGGCGATGCCGCGCCGTCGCCAACCTGGTGGACCGCATTCGGCGATGGCACGCTCGATGCGCTGGAAACGCGGCTCGCCACCGATAATCCATCGCTGGCGGCGGCGGTCGGCCGCTATGACCTGGCGCGGGCCTATCTCGCCGAAGTGCGCGCGGGCCTGTTCCCGCAGATCGGGGCGCAGGCGACGGTCACGCAGAACCGCCAGTCGGACAATCGCCCGCTGCGCGGACAGAAGCAGCCAGACCTTTATGCCGCCGATACGCTGGGCGCACAGGTGAGCTACGAGGCCGACCTCTGGGGGCGGGTACGCAACAGCGTCGCGGCCGGTCGCGCCGATGCGGAGGCCAGTGCCGACGATCTGGCGGCCGTGCGGGTTTCGCTGCAAGCGCAGCTTGCGACGGATTACATCGCCCTGCGCGGCTACGATCGCGAGATCGATCTGCTGCAAAGGACGGTCGATGCCTATTCCCGCGCCGATGCCATGACGCGCCGGCGGTTCGCGGGTGGTATCGCCAATGGCATGGAAACCGGGCAATCGGCCACGCAGCTTGCCGAGGCGCAGGGCCAGCTGGCCGATCTGCGCAACGCCCGCGCGCTGACCGAACACGCCATTGCCGCGCTCGTCGGAACCACGCCGTCGGGCTTTTCGATCGCCGCTTCCTCCGCGCCGTTGCCCATGCCGGAGGTGCCGGTCAGCCTGCCATCGACGTTGCTGCAGCGCCGGCCAGACGTGGCGGCGGCCGAACGCCGGATGTTCGCCGCCAACCGCCGGATCGGCGTTGCCAAAGCGGCCTTCTTCCCTTCGCTTTTGCTGGGCGGGCAGGGGGGTGTCCAGAACACCGCGCTGGCGGGCCTGGCCAGCGCGCCCAACCTGTTCTGGTCGGTCGGTCCCAACGTCCTGCTGACGCTGTTCGATGGCGGTCGCAACCGGGCGCGCGTTGCCGAAGCGAGGGCAGGGTGGGAGCAGGCCACGGCGGACTATCGCCTGCGCGTGCTGGGCGCGATGCAGGATGTCGAGGACGGACTGTCGCGCCTGCATCACCTGGGAGACGAAGCCGCCGCCGAAGAGCGCGCGGCGCAACAGGCGGCGCAAGTCGAGCAGCTGGCAACGCGGCGGTACGAGAAGGGTGCGGTGAGCTACCTGGACGTGGTGACGGCGCAGACCACCGCGCTGCGCACGCAGCGGCAGGCGATCGAGATCGACACGCGCCGGCAGCAAGCGACCGTCGGGTTGTTCAAGGCCGTAGGCGGCGGCTGGGCCTGATCGTGGCGGTCGCGCAGGAATCTGTCGAAGATTACCTAAAGTTAATTTTCCACACTGTTTCTGTAACGTGAATGAAAATTACTAAAGTTAGCTCCCGCGGTGTCGAAGGACTTGGGTGCAAGCGATCGTCGCAGCCCGTCCTTCACCCCAGGGAGGAATTCGGAAATGAAGTTCCATACGTCGCTGGCGGCCCTGCCGCTGGCGCTGCCGCTCGCGTTCGCGCCCGCCATGGCGCACGCCGCTGACGATGCGACACCCGCCGCCGCCGAGGCGGAAAGCCCCGACTCCGGCCGCGGGCTGGAGCAGATCGTGGTCGCCGCGACCAAGCGCGAGACCAATCTGCAGAAGACCCCGATCGCCATTTCCGTGGTGACCCCCACGGTCATCCGCGATCGCCATGTGCAAAGCCTGATCGATCTCGCCGATGGCGCCATTCCGTCGCTGCGCGTGGCCACGTTCGAAGCGCGCCAGTCGGCGCTGACGGTCGGCATTCGCGGCATCGTGCCGTTCGACGCCAACCAGACCGCGCGCGACCAGGGTGTGGGCGTCTATCTCGACGGAGTCTATCTCGGCCGCCAGCAGGGCCTGAACGCCGCGCTGTTCGATGTGCAGCGCGTGGAAGTCCTGCGCGGACCGCAGGGCACGTTGTTCGGCCGCAACACCGAAGGCGGCGCGGTCAGCATCGTCACCGCGCAGCCCACCGGCGAATTCGGCGGCCGGGTGCTGGCGGGCGTGGGCAATTACGGCAGTTACAACGGCGAACTGCACGTGAACCTGCCCGAATTCCACAACATTGCCTTCAAGCTGGACGGCGTGGTCCAGCATCAGGACCCGACTGTGAAGAACCCGCTGGCGGGTCAGGCGGGCTGGAACCAGTATCAGCGCGTCGGCGGCCGAGCCACCGCCCTGTGGAAGCCGTTCGACGGCTTTTCGGCCGAGTTTTCCTATGATCAGTCGCGCGATGAGAACACGCCGTTCTACAGCCAGTTGATCAACTACAACCCCAATGGCCTGCCGGTTGCCACGCTGGCGCAGATCCAGGCCAACGGCGGCAAGCTGCCCAAGGGCTTCATCGCGCCGCTTTCGCCTCTGGTGGTGGTGAGCGGCAACCAGCGCATGTCGGTTGCGGACATCGGCGTGCCGCAGCAGCCGAGCGTGGACAAGACCGACGGGTTTTCCGCCGTGCTCAAGTACAAGGTCAGTCCCAGCCTCGAACTGCGCTCGATCACCGCATGGCGCGGCGTGACCACCAACCAGTGGGACAATTCCGGCGGCGCGCACCGCACGGTGTTTCTGCCGAACGCCACGTTCAGCCGCTACAGCCTTTCCGACCTGCACCAGCGCCAGTTCAGCCAGGAACTGCAGGCGGTGGGCAGCCTGGCGCGCTTCGACTATGTGGTCGGCCTCTACTATTTCACCGAGAACGCGCAGGAATCGGCGGCGACGCCTTCGTCGAACACCTGGAACGCGGACGGCACCGGCTACATCATCAACAGCGAGATCGTGAACGGCGCGATCACCGCGTCGAACAACGGCTGGGCCTATGGCTCGCGCTTCATCCAGCGCGACAGCCACGCCACGGCCCGCAGCTATGCCGCCTTCGCGCAAGTCACCTGGTCGCCGATCGACCCGCTGCACATCACCGTCGGCGGTCGCTATACCAAGGACAAGCGCAACGGCGCGCTGACCACGGTTTCGGGCGTCGCCACGCCGTGGACGTTCCGGTTCGACAAGGACCGGTTCGATCCGATGGTCACGCTGGCCTACGACCTGTCCTCCGGCGTGAACGTCTATGCCAAGTATTCCACCGGCTATCGCGCCGGCGGCGCCAACGACCGGTCGAGCACGTTCGGCGCGTTCGGACCGGAGAAGGTCAAGGCTTACGAACTCGGCGCGAAGATGGACTTCCTGGACCACAAGGTGCGCCTGAACCTTGCCGGCTACATCATGGATCGCACCGGCACGCAGATCGATTTCGACAACGTCGATACCTTGCAGTTCCTGGCCGATGGCTCGCCCAACCCGACCTACAACCTGCACACCGAAAACACCGCCAATGCGCCGGGCACCTCCAAGATCCGTGGCGTGGAAGCGGACCTGACGGTGCGTCCGGTCGAGAACATGACGCTGGGCGCGTCCTATGCCTATACGTACACCAACATCCCCGCCACGGCGAACCCGAACCCGGGGCCGACGTTCGGGCAGTTGACGCAGGTCTTCGTGGTTTACACGCCCCGGAACGCGGCGTCGGCCTACGCTGATTACGAAGTCCCGCTCAGCGCCGCGGGCACTGCGCTGCGCTTCCACATCGATGCCAACTATGCGAGCAGCATGTACAGCTTCCAGTCCGAGAACGTGAAGACGGACGACAGCTTCATCGTCAACGGCCGGCTCGCGCTGGCGGACATTCCGATGAACGGCAACGGCCAGAAGCTGACGGTCGCCGCCTGGGCGCGCAACCTGTTCAACGAAACGCATATCTATCGCCGCTCGGGCGCGAACGATGCGGTGCTGGGCGATTACGGCAACTTCAACCCGCCGCGCACGTTCGGCCTGGAAGCCTCGATCACCTTCTGACGAGCTATCGAAGGGCGCGCAGGATCCTCACCCTGCGCAAAACTGGGGTGGGTGGCATGGCCATCCACCCCTTTTCTTCGATCAGGCCAGAGCCGCCTTCAGGCGCGCGCCGGCGCGGTCGATATAGGCCATGGCATCCGGCACGAACGCGAACATCGAGAAGAAGCCATGGACCATGCCGGGCGCCTCCTCCGCCTCCACCGGCACGCCGGCGGCCGTCAGGCGTTCCGCATAGGCAACGCCCTCGTCGCGTAGCGGATCGTATTGCGCGGTGATGACCGTGGCGGACGGCAACCGGGCAAGGCTTTCGGTGCGCAGCACGGTCGCGCCGTGGATATGCCCGTCGGCCTCGGTTCCGACATACTGGTCCCAGAACCAGCGCATGGCGGCGGTGGAGAGGAAATACTGCCCGCCGCCGTTGGCGGCATAGGACGGCAGCGAGAAATCGGCATCGGTGACGGGATAGATCAGCAACTGGTGGCGCAGCGCCGGTCCGCCTTCGTCGCGCGCGCGGATCGCCACCGCCGCTGCCAGGTTGCCGCCGGCGCTGTCGCCCGCCACGGCGATCCGGGTGCCGTCCACCCCCAGATCGGCGGCATGGTCCCGCGCCCAGACGAGCGCGTCGTAGCAATCGTCGAACGGGGCCGGGAAGGGGTGCTCCGGCGCCAGCCGGTAGCCGATGGAAAGCACCGCCGCGCCGCTGGCCCGCGCCAGCGCGCGGCAGGTCCCGTCGTGCGTATCGAGCGTGCCGATCACCCAGCCGCCGCCATGGTAATAGATCACCACTGGAGGGTTCTCGCCCGAACCTTCGGGAACGTAGAGCCGCGCCGGGATCGTCCGCCCGGCCAGATCCAGCGACAGGTCCTCGACGATCGCCACGGCAGGCGGCGGCCCCATCTGCATCGGCCGCTGGTCGTTGATTTCGCGCAGCGCCCGTGCGGAGATCGCGGCGAAATCGACGGGCGGCATCTGCGCGAACATCGCGAGCAGGGCTTCGACTTGTGCATTCAACGCCATCAAACTGTCCTCCCCTTCCGCATCTTCATTTCTGTCGGATCGCGCCGCGGTGCCGTGTCCAGGCTAGTGCGTGATCATGCCTCCACGCGCACGTCGCGCACCAGATCAAGCACTTGTTGCGCGTGTTCCTTCCGGCAGATGAGCAGATCGGGCATGTAGGTATCGCGCTGGTTGTACACGAGCGGGCTGCCGTCGATGCGGCTGGCGTGGAGGCCATGCGCCAGCGCGACGGCGACCGGCGCGCAGGAATCCCATTCGTACTGTCCGCCCGAATGCAGGTAAATGTCCGCCTGCCCCCGGATCACGGCCATGGCCTTCGCCCCGGCCGAGCCCATCGGCACCAGGTCCGCGCCGAGCCGCTCGGCTACGGCGGTCGCCTCCGGCGCGGGGCGCGTGCGGCTGACGACCATGCGCAGCCGCGCCGGTGCGGGGGGAAGGGGGATCGGCCGGTCGGAGCGCAGTATCACCCCGGCGCCGGGCAGCGCCACCGCGCCCAGCACAGGCGCGCCGTCCACCGCCAGCCCGACATGGACCGCCCAGTCGGTCCGCGCCTCGCCATATTCGCGCGTGCCATCGACGGGATCGACGATCCACACGCGCGCGGCGTCGAGTCGATCGGGGCTGTCCTTCTCCTCTTCGGAGAGCAGCGCATCGTCCGGGCGCTGTTCGCGCAGCGCGTGGCACAGGAACTGGTTGGCCGTGGCATCGCCTGCCTTGCCCAGCGCCTTGAGGCTCAGAATCCCGCTTTCGCGCACCGTAATCAGCAGCTTGCCTGCCACGTCGGCGAGGTGGGCGGCCAGTTCGGTGTCGTTCATATCACGGGGCTCCAGCTGCCGATCACGCGCTCGACGATGCGTTCGGCGGCATCTTCGGGTGTTTCGCGCGTGGTGTCGATGCGGATTTCCGGCCGTTCAGGAGCTTCGTAGGGGCTGTCGATGCCGGTGAAGTTCTTGAGCTGGCCGGACCGCGCCTTCTTGTAGAGGCCTTTCACGTCGCGCCGCTCGGCTTCCTCCAGCGGGGTGTCGACAAACACCTCGATGAATTCGCCTTCGGGCAGCATCGCGCGCACCATCTCGCGTTCGGCGCGGAACGGGCTGATAAAGGCGGTCAGCACGATCAGGCCGGCGTCGGTCATCAGCTTGGCCACTTCGCCGACGCGGCGGATGTTCTCGATGCGGTCCGCCTCGGTAAAGCCGAGATCCTTGTTCAGCCCGTGGCGCACGTTGTCGCCATCAAGCAGGAACGTGTGCTTGCCATAGGCGTGGAGCTTCTTCTCCACGAGGTTGGCGATCGTGGACTTGCCCGAGCCGGACAGCCCGGTGAACCACAGCACCGCGGGCGTCTGGTGCTTAAGCGCGGCGTGGGCCTTGCGGGTCACGTCGAGCGCCTGCCAGTGGACGTTCTGCGCGCGGCGCAGGCTGAAGTTCAGCATCCCCGCCGCCACGGTGGCGTTGGTGATCTTGTCGATCAGGATGAACCCGCCCAGCGCGCGGCTTTCGGCGTAGGGTTCGAACACCACCGCGCGGTCGGTCGTCAGTTCGGCCACGCCGATTGCGTTGAGGTCCAGCGTCTTGGCGGCAAGCTGTTCCATGGTGTTGACGTTGACGGTGTATTTGGGCTGCTGCACCGTGGCCGAAACCGTCTGCGTGCCCAGCTTGAGCCAATAGGCGCGGCCGGGAATCAGCGCCTCGTCGGCCATCCACACGAACGTCGCCTCGAACTGGTCGGCGGCCTGCGGGGGATTGTCCGCGGCGGCGATGACGTCGCCGCGCGAACAGTCGATCTCGTCGGCGAAGCACAGCGTGATCGACTGGCCGGCGACCGCTTCCTCGAGATCGCCATCGAGCGTGACGATGCGCGTGACGGTGCTGGTCTTGCCCGAAGGCAGCACGCGCACCGCGTCGCCCGGCTTCACCGAACCGGTCGCGATCTGGCCGGAGAAGCCCCGGAAATCGAGATTGGGACGGTTGACCCACTGCACCGGCAGGCGGAACGGCTTGGTCTGGTCGATGGTGGCGTCCACTTCCACCGTCTCCAGATGCTCCATCAGCGTCGGCCCCTTGTACCAAGGCGTGTTCGCCGAAAGGGCGGTGATGTTGTCGCCCTTGAAGCCCGAGATCGGGATCGGCACGAAGGTTTCGATGCCGATCGAGCGCGCGAACGCGGTGTAGTCCTTGACGATGCCGTCGAACACGGCGTGGTCGTAATCGACAAGGTCCATCTTGTTCACCGCCAGCACGATATGCCGGATGCCGATCAGGTGCGCGAGGTACGAGTGCCGCCGCGTCTGCGTCAGCACGCCCTTGCGCGCGTCGATCAGGATCACGGCGAGGTCGGCGGTGGAGGCGCCCGTCACCATGTTGCGCGTGTATTGTTCGTGGCCGGGCGTGTCGGCGACGATGAACTTGCGCTTTTCGGTGCCGAAGAAGCGATAGGCGACGTCGATGGTGATGCCCTGTTCGCGTTCGGCGGCAAGGCCATCGACGAGCAGGGCGAAGTCGATCTCCTGCCCCTGCGTGCCCACGCGCTTGCTGTCGGCCTCCAGCGCGGCGAGCTGGTCCTCGAAGATCATCTTCGAATCGTAGAGCAGCCGGCCGATCAGCGTGGACTTGCCGTCATCAACCGAACCGCAGGTGATGAAGCGCAGCATCGTCTTGTTGCGATGCGTTTCGAGATAGGCGTCGATGTCCTCGGCGATGAGGGCATCGGTCTTGTAGATGGGTTCTGCTTCGGACATCAGAAGTACCCCTGCTGCTTCTTCACTTCCATGCCGGCGCCGCCCGCGTCCTTGTCGATGGCGCGGCCCTGGCGCTCGCTGGTGGTGGTCAGCAGCGTTTCCTGGATCACCTGCGGCAGCGTGGCGGCACTGCTTTCGACCGCGCCGGTCAACGGATAGCAGCCCAGCGTGCGGAAGCGGATCGAGCGCATCACCGGTTCCTCACCGGGGCGCAGCGGGAAGCGATCGTCATCGACCATTAGCAGCATGCCGTCGCGCTCCACGGTGGGGCGCTCCGCCGCGAAATAGAGCGGCACGATCGGCACGTCGTTAAGGTGGATGTACTGCCAGATGTCCAGCTCGGTCCAGTTGCTGATCGGGAAGACGCGGATCGATTCGCCCTTGCTCTTGCGGGCGTTGTAGGTGCTCCACAGCTCCGGGCGCTGGTTCTTCGGGTCCCAGCCGTGGCTGGCGGTGCGGAACGAGAAGATGCGCTCCTTGGCGCGGCTCTTCTCCTCGTCGCGCCGCGCCCCGCCGAAGGCCGCATCGAAGCCCCACTTGTCGAGCGCCTGCTTCAGCCCCTCGGTCTTCCACATGTCGGTGTGGAGCGCGCCGTGGTCGAACGGGTTGATGCCCCGCTCCAGCGCTTCGGGATTGCGATAGACCAGCAGTTCCATGCCGCTTTCGCGCGCCATCCGGTCGCGCAGCGCGTACATGTCGCGGAATTTCCAGGTCGTATCGACGTGCAGCAGCGGGAAGGGCGGCGGCGAGGGATAGAACGCCTTGCGCGCCAGATGCAGCATCACGGCGGAGTCCTTGCCCACCGAATAGAGCATGACCGGGCGTTCGGCCTCGGCCACGACTTCGCGCAGGATATGGATCGCCTCGGCCTCGAGCCGTTCGAGATGGGTCAGCGAGGAACGGTGCAACGAACTGGACATGGATGACTCCACGGGAGTGACTGGCCGTCACATCGGCGTAACGGCTTGACCATGAAGCTCCCATATGGGAGCAAAAACACATGGCTTTTCTTTCGGCCGATCAACGCGAGCTATTCCTGCCCCTGATCGAGGGCATTCACGAAAGCCCCCCGTGGGGCGCGTTCATGCGCAATCTGGTGGCGCGGACCTATGCCCGGCGGGCGTTCCTGATCGTGACGCTGGCCAATGCCGCACCCACGCAGGAGCCGACCGTGATCCATGTCGCCGCGCCGCGCGCGGCGCAGGAGCCACCGCTCGATTTCCGCCGGCTCGATGCGCTGCGGCTGCATCCCTATGGCGCGCTGCGCCCCGGGCGGGTCTATGCGCTCGACGAAATGCTGGACTACGACCATCCCGCCCGGCTTGCCGAACAGCGCGCGGCGCTGCACGCCATGGGTATTCGCTATGGCCGCTGGCTGCGCGTTTCCGCCGGTGGCGCGGCCGACGCCTGGCTGCTGCTGGTGCGCGAGCGCGAGGACTTCAGCGCCGCCGCCGTCTCCGCGCTGGCGGCGATCGCGCCGCACCTGACCGCCGCCCTGCGCACGCTGGTCGCGCTGATCGAACAGCGCCTGCTGGCCGCCATGGCACAGGCCGCGCTGGCGCGGCTGGGCGTGGGGCAACTGGCGTTCGATGCTGGTGGGCGGGTCATGGCCGCCGATCCCTGGGCGGAAGCCCTGCTGGCGTTCACGCCGGAGCCGGGGCCGGCGCCGGGCCGTCGGTTGCAGGTGCTTCCCGATGTCGCGCGCGCGCTCGATGCAGCCTGCGCCGCGCTGGCGGCCGGTCCGGCGGGCGGAACGCGGGTGATCCGGCTCGACGAGCGCTCGGCGCTCGACGTGTTGCTGCGCAAGTCGGACCTTGCCCTGGTGGAGCCTTGCGCCTTCCCGGCAGTGATCGGCACGCTGCGCCGTGAACACCGCGAAGCCGCGCGCGAAGCGGTCCGTACGCTGGCGGCGGTCCATGGCCTGTCGGATCGCGAAGCGGCGCTGGCGCACGCCATCAGCATGGGCGAAACGATCGTGGAGGCCGGCCGCCGCCTGCGCCTGACCAGCGAGACCGCGCGGAACTATTCGAAGCGCATCTATGCCAAGACCGGGGCCGCCGGGCAGGCCGATCTGGTGCGGATGGTGCTGACCGGGCTGGCGCCTTTCGCCTGAGTCCGCGGCCCGTTTCAGTGAGGCCGTAACGCCACGCGTGCGTGAAGCGCCGCGCGCGCGGCCTTCAGCGTGGCGACCGCTTCCTCGCCTTCGCCCTGCGCGCGGGCGAGAGTCATGGCGCCGACCATTTCGGCGACCGTCGAGGCGGCAAGGGCATCGGCTTCGGGCTTCGGGTGGCCGCTTCTGACCAGCGCGCCGGCGATGGCATCGCGCATGGCGGAAATGCCGGCCTGGAAGCGGAGGCGTGCGGACTCGGGCATTCTCGGGGCCTCACCCGCCAGCCAGGGCAGGGGACAGCCAAGATCGTGCCGGCGCATGGCCGCTTCCGACAGGTAGTGGTCGATCAGCCCGCCAAGGTCGGGCCGGTCGCCCAGGAAGCGTTCCAGCATCGCGCGGCTGTCTTCGAACATGCGATCGACGGCGTGGGCAACTAGATCGTCGCGGTTCTCGAAATGGGCGTAGAACCCGCCATGCGTCAGGCCTGCGCGTTTCATCAGATTGGCGACGCTCAACCCTTCGGTGCCGCCGCTGCGCAGTGCGATGGCGGCCTCGTCGAGAATCCGGGCGCGCACTTTGGCCTTGTGGGCGCTCTTGTCAGCCATGGTGATCCGCCTCCTGCTCGCCGGGGCCGTAGCCGCCGCCCATCGCCCGTACCGCCGCGACCGAGGCGCGCGCAAGCGCCTCGCGATTCTGCGCAAGGCGATCGGTCGCCTCCAGCAGATTGCGATCGGCATCCAGCACGTCGATCAGGGCGACGATTCCCTGCGCGTAAGCTTCGCGCGCCTGATCGCGCGCACGGCGGAGCAGGGAAACCTGCCGCGCAAGTTCGTCCTGTTCCCGCCGGCCTTCGGCCAGCGCGGCGACCGCGTCCGCCACTTCGGCGCTGGCGACCTGCGCGGCCTGCCGCCACAGCGCGAGCACCTCGCGCTCATGCCCGCGCGCGGCGGCGAGTTCCGCATCAAGCCGTCCAAAGTCAAACAAGCGCCAGCGCAGCGTCGCCCCGCCACTGGCCGAAACCGAATCCCCCGATCCGAACGAGGCGCCGCCCAGCGTCACCAGCCCGACCAGCCCGCCGAGCGAGAGGTGGGGGTAGTATTCCGCCCGCGCCACGCGGATGCCCGCCCGTGCGGCGTCCACGCGCCGTTCGGCAGCGGCCAGATCGGGGCGGCGACGCATCAGCGTCGCGGGATCGGCATCCAGCGCCGGATCGAGCGGGGCGGGGATGGCGGCCGTTTCGCGCAGGCGTTCCAGCCACGCCCGGTCGCTTCCCCCCGTCAGCACGCCCAGCCGGTCGATGTCGACTTCGATGGCCTGCCGCAGCGGCGGCAAGGTGGCGAGCGTGGCGGCGTGGGCCGCTTCGGCGCGGTTGGCATCGAAATCGCTGGCCAGGCCCTGATCGGCGCGCTGGCGCACCAGTGCCGCCAGGTTGCCGCGCAATTGCGCCTGCTGCTGCGCCAGCGCGAGCCGTTCCTGCAGCCCGCGCAAGTGGAGATAGGCGTCCGCCGTTTCGGCGGCGATGGCCAGGTGCATGGCATCCAGCTCGGCCAGCGTAGCCGCCGCGTTGGCCGCCGCGGCCTTGCGCCGCGCCGAAAGCCCTCCGAACAGGTCGATTTCCCAGCGGGCTTCCACCCCGGCCTGATAGAGTTCGTAGTTCCGGGGCAAGCCCAGTTGCCGCGACGCCGCACCGATCGGCGAATGGAGCGACTGCCGGTCGGCTTCGGCCGCGCCGGTGGCGTCGAAGGAGGGCAACAGCGCCGCGCGCGCGCCCTTGGCCATGGCCCGTGCCTGATCGACGCGCGCCGCGGCGGCGGCGAGGTCAAGGTTGCCGGTCAGCGCGCGGCGGACGGTTTCGTCGAGCTGCGGATCGTGGAACGCCTGCCACCACGCACCGGTGACAGGCTGGGCGTGAACCGTCGCCGGCGTGGCGGCCATGAGGATCAGGGCGAGCGCGACGGGGCGCAGATTGCGGAAACGCATGAGACTTCTCCTTAATGCGCGGCATCGGCGGGAGGGGGCGTCGCGCCCGGCTCCTGCCGGCAGAACGGCACCAGCACCAGTGCCGCGATGAACATCCAGGCCATCACCCGGAACACGTCGTCGAACCCCAGCGCCAGCGCCTCGCGCCCGATCACGCGCGCCATCACGGCCTGCGCCATGTCCTGCGCGCGCGCGCCGTCGGGCGTCATCGTGGCAATCCGCTGCCCCAGGCTGGCCATGACATCGCTGGCGGGCCGCGCGTGACGACCCAGCGCTTCGGAAAGGCGCGCGGCGGCGATGCGCGTATCGTCCTGCAGCCAGCTGTTGACCACCGCGATGCCGATCGCGCCGCCAAGGTTGCGCATCAGGTTGAACAGGCCGGAGGCTGCGCCGAGATCCTGCGGCGGCACGCCCGAAAGAGCCATGTTTACCGAAGGAACAATGCACAGCATCAGGGCGAAGCCGCGCAGCATCTGCGGCACCAGCAGTTCCGAAAAGCCCCACTGGCTGGTCATGCCCGACGTCAGCCACAGGCTCAGCGCGAACAGGGAAAGGCCGACGCTGATCATCCAGCGCATGTCGATGCGCTGCGACAGCGACGCGGCGACGACCGTCGACCCCAGTTGCGCCACGCCGACCACGAAGATCGTCTTGCCGATCTGCAGGGCATCGTACCCGCGCACTTGAGCCAGATAGACCGGCACCAGCGAGATCGAGGCATACATTCCAAAGCCGATCACCAGGTTGAACAGGCAGGCGAAGGCGAAGATCGGCCGGCGGAACGGGCGCAGCGAAACAACCGGCATCGGCGAGAACAGCGCGCGCTCCACGAACAGCACCAGCCCCACCAGTGAAAGCCAGGCGGCGATAGCGATGGTTTCATCGCCCAGCCAGTCGTGACGGGGGCCTTCCTCCAGCACGTATTCAAGGCCGGCGAGAAACACCGCCATGGCCACGAAGTGCGCCCAGTCGATCCTGCGCAACAGGCTGGTGTCGGCCTTGTCGATCCGCAGCAGCATGGCGCAGGCCGTCGCGATGGCCAGGCCCGGAAGAACATTGACGAAGAACAGCCAGCGCCAGTCCAGCGCGTCGGTGATCAATCCGCCCGCCGAAGGGCCGAGCGCCGGCGCCAGGACGCTGACGGTGCCGAGGATGGCCGGGATCAGCGCGCGCTGCTTGCCCGAGAACAGCGTGAACCCGACCGCGAACACCAGCGGCACCATCGCGCCGCCGGTGAAGCCCTGCAAGGCGCGGAAGGCGATAATCGATCCGATCGACCACGACAGGCCGCACAGCAGGCTGGAAATCGTGAACATGGTGCACGAAGCCACGAACAGCCAGCGCGTCGACAGGGCGCGCGCGAGGAAGCCGGACAGGGGAATCATCACCAGTTCGGCCATCAGGTAGGCGGTCTGCACCCAGCTGATTTCATCCGCTCCGGCGGCGAGCCCGGCCGCCACCTCGCGCTGCGAGGCGGAGACGATCTGGATGTCGAACAGGGCGAGAAACTGCCCGAATGCCATCAATCCGAAGATCAGGAACTTGCGGGCCGTGGGCATGGCCGTCGGATCGTCCGACCAGTCCGTGCCGAAGCGCGCGAAAGACCATCTGGGCATGGCGGCAATTTTCCCTCTGGACGAATGATGGGCAACATATATATTATTTTCATCATATCAACAAGAGTGCATTTCCATGCTTCAGCGCACATCGGAATCCCAGGTTGATGACGCGGTGGTGCCGGCACCCCGGCGCAGGGCGCCGCGCGCGGTGATCGCGGCAGGGGCGGCGCTTGTCGCGGCGGGGTTGGGCGCGGCCTGGATCCTGTCCGAGCCGGCCAGCCAGTCCACCGACGATGCCTATGTCGGTGCCGATGCGACCAGCGTGGCGCCCCGTATCAAGGGTTTCGTCAGCGCGGTGCTGGTCGAGGAAAACCAGTCGGTCCGCGCGGGCATGCCGCTGCTGCGCATCGATCCCGAGGAATACGGCGCGCGCCGGGCGACGGCTGAAGCCGATCTCGCCGACGCGCGGGCGGCGGTGGCGGCGGCGCGTGCCGCCCTGGTCAGGCAGGGTACGGAAGAGGCGCTGGCCCGCGCACAGGCCGGCGCGGCGGCGACGACGATCCGCGCGGCGGAGGCCAATGCCGGGCACGCCTCGGCTGATCAGCGCCGCTATGACGCGCTTCTGGCGACCGGCGCGGTGGCCGCGCGCGATGCGGAAAGCATCCGCACGGGCGCAGTCGCGGCACGGCAGGCGCTTGCCCGTTCCGAGGCCGATCTGACCGTGGCGCGCCGGCAGGTGGCGGTCGTCGGCGCGCGGCGCGGCGATTTGCTGGCCGCGCTGGCGCAGGCACAGGCGGGCGAGGCCCGCGCCCGCGCCGCGCTGGATCTTGCCGGACAGGATTTGCGCCATACCGAGGTGCGCGCGCCGATCGATGGCGTGGTGGCCAACCGGCAGCTGCGTGTGGGCGATTACGTGCAGCCCGGCACGCGCGCGCTGACGCTGGTGCCGATGCAGGCGCTCTATGTGACCGCCAATTTCAAGGAAACGCAGACGCGCCGGATGCACCCCGGCCAGCGCGCCACCATCCGCGTCGATGCGCTGGGTAGCGCGAAGCTCAAGGGCACGGTGGAAAGCCTGGCGCCAGGATCGGCCTCGACGTTCGCCCTGCTGCCGTTCGAGCCGGGGACCGGCAATTTCACCAAGATCGTGCAGCGCGTGCCGGTGCGGATACGGCTCGATCCCGGCCAGCCCGCGCTGGCCACGCTGCGTCCCGGCCTTTCCGTTACCGCCAACGTCCAACTTTCCAACTGAAGGATCCCCGAAATGACTATCCCTCACCATTCGACCGCCGTGATCACCGGCGCTTCCACGGGTATCGGCGCCGTCTATGCCGATCGGCTGGCCCGGCGCGGGCACGATCTGGTCCTCGTCGCGCGCGACGTTGCCCGCCTGAACGCGCTGGCCGAGCGTCTGCGCGCGGAGACCGGCCGAGCCATCGAGGTGCTGCCGGCCGATCTCACCGATCCTGCCGCCGTCGCGCGCGTGGCCGACCGGATCGCCACGATCCCCAACCTTGGTCTGCTCGTCAACAACGCGGGCATGTCGCTCACCGGCACGCTGGTTACCAGTCCGGCCGACGAAGTGGTGCGCCTGATCGCGCTCAACATCACCGCGCCGGCGCTGCTGGCCCGCGCCGCGGCGCTGCGCCTGACGCACGAGGGCGCCGGGGCGATCGTCAACCTCGCGTCGGTGCTCGCGTTGGCGCCGGAAATGTTCGATGGCACCTACAGCGGCAGCAAGGCGTTCATCCTGAACCTCTCGCAGGGGCTGTCCACCGAGCTGGCGGGCAGCGGCGTGCACGTGCAGGCGGTGCTTCCGGGCGCGACGCGCACGGAGATATGGGAACGGTCGGGCAAGGACATCGATGCCTTCCCGGCAGAAATGGTGATGGACGTGAACGATCTGGTCGATGCCGCGCTGGTCGGGCTCGATCGCGGCGAGAGCGTGACGATTCCGCCGCTGGCCGATCTGGCCGGGTGGGAAGCGATGCAGTCGGCGCGCGTGGCGCTTGGCCCCCAGCTTTCCCGCAGCGAGGTCGCCGCCCGCTATCGCGCGGTTCTGGCCTGAGTTTGGTCAGCGCAGAGGATTGATCCGGCCGAGCGCACCGTTCGCCCAGCCAAGGATATCCTCGCCGCCGTTGTCGAACAGGTCATAGACCTCGCCCACCAGCAGGTCATGCGTTCCATAGGGCACGCGCTCGCGAATGGCGCAGAAGATGTTCGCGGGCGCCCCTTCGATGAACCAGACCGGGCCATGCTGACGCCAGTCGTCCTGCGCGAAGCGTTCCTCGCGCGCGGCCGCACCGGCGAACGGCGCCATGTGCGCGTCGTGCGCGTCATGCAGCAGGTTGATGCAGAAGCGCTCCGCGCGGATCATCGCGTCGTGGCTCGATCCCGACCGGTTGACGCAGATCGCCATCGCGCAGGGATCGAGGCACACCGGCATGATCGCGGACATGGCGAGGCCGACCGGCGTGTTCGTTGCGGGATCGAAGCTGGTGACGATGCCCACCGGCGCGGGCATGTGCCGCAGCACGCGCTTGAGCCGGCCGTCTATGGTCGTGGTCACGTTGGTTGCCATCGATTGCCTGCCTGCTCCCGGGATGCGAAACTGCGCCGGATTTATCGCATTGCGCCACGCGGGTTATATGCGATCTGCGCAGGAATCGTCCGTCTTCATGCGCCGAACAGGCTGGCGACAGCGGCGGGCGAGGAGGGGAAATAGAAATGCATGTAGCTGGCGTGCAGCGATCCCTGCCGGAACAGGGCCTCTCCGGTTCGTCCGTTTGGGTTCGTGGCGCGGGTAACAGGCGATAACGGGGTTTCCAGCCGGGAATAGTGGAACGTGTGGCCGCGCAGGCTCCCGGCGGGCAGCGCCATGTCCTGCAATCCCAGCGCGGCAAGGCTCGCCTGCATTGTCGCCCGGCCCGGCATCAGGCCCAGCATCGGGGCGTGCGCGCCTTTGCCGTCGTCCAGTGCCTCCAGGCAATAGAGCATGCCGCCGCATTCGGCGAGCACCGCCTTTCCCGCCGCATGGTGCGCGCGGATCGCATCGCGCATAGTGTGGTTGCCGGCCAGCCGGTCGAGGTGAAGTTCCTGGTATCCACCGGGCAGCCACAGCGCGTCGCATGGGGGCAGCGCCGTATCGGCGAGGGGCGAGAAGAACGCCAGCGTCGCGCCCATCGCGCGCAAGCAATCGAGGTTGGCGGGATAGAGGAAGCCGAACGCCGCATCCCGCGCGACGGCGATCCGCAGCCCGGCGAGATCGCGTTGCGCGGGGGATGGAGCGTCCTGTCTGGCAAAATCCACCAGCGCCGGCAGCCAGCAGGCTTCGTCGGGCAGCGCGGCCGCCGCCCGGTCGATGCGCCCGTCGAGATCGGCGATCTCGTCCGCCTGCACAAGGCCGAGATGGCGCTCGGGAAAGGCGATCCCGGCATCGCGGGGCAGGGCGCCCAGCCATTGCACGCCGCCGCGCAGGCTGTGGCCGAGCATGGCCGCATGACGTTCTCCCGCAACGCGGTTGGCCAGCCCCGCGATCACGCGCACGTCATCGCGGTAGGTGGCCAGCCCATGGACCAGCGCGCCGAAGCTCTGCGCCATGGCGCTGCCGTCCACCACCGCCAGCACGGGCAGGCCGAAGCGGGCGGCCAGATCGGCGGCGGACGGATCGCCGTCGAACAGGCCCATCACGCCTTCGACGAGGATGAGATCGGCCTCGCGCGCGGCATCGGCCAGCAGGCGGCGGCATCCGGCTTCGCCCACCATGAACAGGTCGAGCTGATAGACCGGCGCGCCGCTTGCCCGTTCGAGGATCATCGGATCGAGGAAGTCCGGGCCGCACTTGAACACGCGAACCCTGCGCCCGGCCTGGCGGTGGCGGCGGGCCAGCGCCGCCGTCACCAGTGTCTTGCCCTGTCCGGATGCCGGCGCGCTGACCAGCAGGGCCGGGCAACGCGCCGTCTTCACCGGTCGATCCCTTCCTGCGCGCGCACGCCGTCGCGGAAGGCGTGCTTCACGTCGCGGATCGCGCTGACGGTGTCGGCGGCGGCGATCAGCGCCTCGTCGGCGGCGCGGCCGGTGATGACGACGTGCTGCATCGCAGGCCGTGCTTCCAGCGCGGGCATGATCTCGTCGAGCGCGAGGTAGCGATACGTGACGAGGTAGGTCAGCTCGTCCAGCACGACCAGGCTGATCGCGGGATCGGCGAGCGCCGCCCTGGCCTTTTCCCAGCCGGCGCGCGCGGCGGCGATGTCGCGCTGGCGGTCCTGCGTTTCCCAGGTGAAGCCTTCGCCGCACTTTTCCCAGATCACGTCGGGATGGCGCGAGAAGAAGGCGCGCTCGCCCACGTTCTCGGCCCCCTTGATGAACTGGAACACGGCCGCCTTGCGACCGTATCCCAGCGTGCGCGCGACCATGCCGAAGGCGCTGGAGGACTTGCCCTTGCCGTTGCCGGTCAGCACCAGCAGCAGGCCCTTGTCGCGCGTGGCGGCGGCGATTTTGGCGTCGACCACCGCCTTGTGCCGGCGAGTGCGCTCGCGGTGCGCGCTGTCGTCGGTTCCGCTCACCGGCGCTCGCTTTCACGCAGTTCGGGCCGGATCAGGGACAGCAGCGAGAACGCGGCGGCGGCCAGGCCGCTCCAGCCCAGCGTGGCCCACAGCGTCGGCGGGAAATAGCGCCCGATGCGCGGCAGGAAGCCGGCGAGCGTGGGATCGGCGAAGCGGCCGCCGAGGAAGTAGAAGCCGCCGCTGGAAAGCAGTTCGGACGCGAAGGTGGCGCAGATCAGCAGCACGGCCATGATCGGCAGGGCGGCAAGGCTCGCACCCAGCCGGGTTTGCGCGTACCGTCCGGCCAGCCACATCACGCCATAGGCGGGCACCAGCATCCAGTAGGCGGGCGTGAAGCAGAAGCTCGACTGGCCGAACCAGCCGATCACTACCACGTCGATGGCATAGCCAAGCAGGAACAGCGCGCCGAACGCCGCCGCGCGGCGGACGAAGAAGCCCAGCACGAAGAAGCTGGCGAGGCTGGTATCGGGCAGGTGGATGACCTGGCTAAGCGAATGGCTGCGCGTGACGAGCATGACGAGTGCGAGAAGCCCGAAGACGGACAGTTCGAATCGGGTATTGCGGACCATGAGGGGTCTCCTGAACGGGTTGGATTTCGCGTTGTGGCCGCGCACGCGACCATCGGCTGCGGCGCGGGGGCCTTTGCGGTGCGCGGGCGGGCGCGGAACCGAAAGCTCGGGGCCGGGGCGCACGCCTGCTGCGGGTGTCGTGGATGTCAGACGCAGTTCATCACAGGCCCCCTTCGGCAACAAACGCACATATGTCGTCCGCCAAGGGAGAAGCCCTCGTCCGCCCGGTGCATCCCGCCCGCGCGAAGGAACGACGGTAGCGGGCCGGTTTCCTGACTTCCCGGATCATCGCGCCTGTCGCCGCCTTCTCAGGGCCGGAACCCCAATGGCGTGATGGCGATGCGCTCACCGGTCACAGTTGCGGGAGCAGTGCCGGATTCGGCGGATTTCCGCCGGCCGGACTTCCCGATTAAGCCCTTTCGGGCACCCGTTACGCTGCCGGTGATAAGCGAAGCGATGCGCCGCCGCAAGCATTCGCGCTTGCGGCATGGCCGGCGCGAAGCTATCCGCCGCTCTGCGACAGGTTCCCCGAAAGGGGATCAAAAGGGAACGGGGTGCGAAACCCCGGCTGCCCCTGCAACTGTAAGCGGCGAGCCGACCGGCCATCACGCCATTGGGACTTCACCGTCCTGAGAAGGCGGCCGGACCAGCATTGACCCGCGAGCCAGGAGACCTGCCTGACGCGGTCGTTCTTCGTTCGGGCAGGGTGCACCGGACGTTCGAGGTTCCCGCGTCAAAGGCGGGACGATCCCTCGCGCAACGACAGCCACTGCCTGCCGGGAAGACCGTGCGGGAAGCGTCGTCTCGTGCCCTCCGGCGATCTCGCCGGGGCGTCGCGCGGCGGGCGTTTTCCATGCGGTCCGAACGGCAGGTCATCGCCGTTCGTATCCAGGGAACCGCACCATGCGCCTGACCCGTTGTTCCGTTGTTTCCGTCCTCTCGCTCTCGCTGGGCCTTCCCGTGGCCGCCCATGCCGCCCCTTACCCCGACGATCCGGCGCCCGACGCGGCGCCTGACACCTCCATCGTCGTGACCGCGCTGCGCACGCCGGTCGCGCAGGATCGCGTCTCGTCCACCGTCACCGTGCTGGACGAGGCGGCCATCCGGCAGGTGCAGCCGCTGGCCGTGACCGATGTCCTGGTCCGCACGCCCGGCATCAGCCTTTCGCGCAACGGCGGCTATGGCACCGCCACCTCGCTGCGCATCCGCGGCGCGGACGCCGGCCAGTCGGTCATGGTGATCGACGGTGTGCGGCTGTCCGATCCGTCCGCCACGTCCGGCGGTTATGCCTTTTCCAACCTGTTCGTCGATGACATCGAACGCATCGAGATCCTGCGCGGCCCGCAATCGATCCTGTGGGGCAGCGACGCGATCGGCGGCGTCGTCAACGTGACCACGCGCCGCGCGGAAAAACCGCTGGAAGGCAGCCTGGCGGTGGAGGCGGGCACGCACAAGACGGTGAACGCGCAAGCCGGCGTCGGCGGCACGGGCACGCTGGTCGACTGGCGGCTGTCCGCCTCGACCTTCTCCACCGACGGCATTTCGGCCCGCAGCAATGGCACCGAGCCGGACGGATACCGCCGCACCTCGGCCAGTGGCACGGCCACGTTCAAGCTGACGCCCAACCTGTCGTTTGACCTGCGCGGCTACTGGGCCGACGCGCGCAACGATTTCGACGGCACCTCGGGCGACTCGCTCGTCTATGGCCTGACAAAGGAATGGTCGGGCTATGCCGGGCTCAATCTCGCGCTGCTCGACGGCCGCTTCACCAACCGGCTGGCGGCGATGCAGACCGAGACCGACCGCGAGAACTACGATCCCGCCCGCGCGATCCGCCCGCTGAACTTCGACGCGCACGGCCGCGTCCGCCGCTTCGAATACCAGGGGTCGTTCCGCTTTTCCGACGCGGTGCAGGCCGTGTTCGGCGCCGAACGCGAGGAACAGCGCATGACCACGGCCTCGCCCGGCAACAACACCGCGCCCTATGCGCTGGTGCCGCAGCGCGCTTCGACCGACAGCCTCTATGGCGAGTTGCGCGCGACGCCTCTCGCCGGGCTGACGCTCAACGGCGGCGTGCGCTACGATCACCAGTCGCGGTTCGGAGGGAACACGGTGTTCAGCGCCGGCGGCGTCTATACGCCCAACGCGGGCAAGACGGTGCTGCGCGCCAGCTATGACGAAGGGTTCAAGGCCCCGTCGCTCTACCAGCTGTTCAGCCTCTACGGTAACGCGGATCTCAAGCCCGAAAAGGCGAAGGGCTGGTCGGTCAGCTTCGAGCAGGCGCTGGGCAGCGTGCTGCGCGGCTCCGCGACATGGTTCGAGCGCGACACCGACAACCTGATCGACTTCGCCTATTGCCCCACCAGCGGCCCGCTGCCTGCATCCTGCTATGTGCCCGGCACGACCACAACGCGCTTCGGCTACTACGCCAACGTCCGCAAGGCGCACGCGCGGGGCATTGAGCTGAGCGGTGATGCCCGGATCGGCGTGCTGTTCGCGCAGGGCAACTACAGCTGGATTGCGGCGCAGGACCGGTCGCCCGGCGGCGCCGACTTCGGCCGCCAGCTTGCCCGCGTGCCGCGCCATCTCGCCAACGTCGAGGGTGGGATCGATCTTCCGCAGGGGGTGAAGGCCAGCGTGGCCGCGCGCTATGCCGGCGCGACGTTCGACCGCGCGGGCAGCCGCACGACCTTGCCCGATTACTGGCTGGTCGACCTGCGGGTGCAGTGGCTCGTGGCCGGCGGGCTGACGGTCCATGGTCGCATAGAGAACCTGGCCGACCGGCATTACGAGACGGCCAGCGGTTACGGCAGCCTGGGCCGGACGGTCTATATCGGCCTGCGGAGCCGGTTCTGATGCTGCGCGCGGTTGCAAACGGGCCGGCAGTGGTGGTCTGCTCCACCTGCCGCCTGTCCGCCGACCGGCGCGAGGACGAAGGCGGGCGGCGCGGTGGCGCGCTGCTCGCCGAGGCCTTGCGGCAGGTGCAGGCGCAGGAACCGGACCTTGCCGGCGTGGCGGTGCAGGAAATGGCCTGCCTGTTCGCCTGCCAGCGCCATTGCACGGTCCATATCCGCGCGCCGGGCCGGATCGGCTATGTGCTGGGCGGGTTCACGCCCGACGAGGCTTCGGCCCGCGCGATTCTGGGCTATGCCGCCCGCCACGCCGCAAGCGCGGAAGGCGTGGTGCCCTATGCCGAATGGCCGGAAGGCGTGAAGGGCCATTTCATCACCCGCACCCCGCCCGAAGGCTATGTCTGCCCATGATTGTCTGGCCATGATCCGCTTTGACGATCCGGCGGTGTTCGGGGCCGCGCTCGACGCCTTGCCGCAGCCCGACGATGCCGCGCTGGCCGCGGGGCGCGCGCGGCAGGCGGTGCTGACCAAGCCGGCGGGATCGCTGGGGCGGCTGGAGGAGATCGCGCTGTTCATGGCGGGCTGGCAGCGGCGCGAACGGCCGGCGCTCGACCGGGTGCGGGCAACGGTGTTTGCCGGCAACCACGGCGTCGCCGCACGCGGCGTCAGCGCCTTTCCCGTGGAGGTGACCGCACAGATGGTCGCGAATTTCCAGGCCGGCGGCGCAGCGATCAACGCGCTGGCGCGGGCGTGCGGCGCGGCGCTGTCCGTGGTCGCGCTCGATCTTGACCGCCCGACCGGCGACATCGCCAGCGCGGCGGCGATGAGCGAGGAGGAGTGCCTCGCCGCGCTCAACGCCGGGGCGCAAGGCGTGGCGGCGGACACCGATCTCCTGTTCGTGGGCGAAATGGGGATCGCCAACACCACGCCCGCCGCCGCGCTGTGCGCGCAAGCCTTCGGCGGCGCGGCGGCGGACTGGTGCGGGCACGGGAGCGGCATCGACGGCCCGGGCGTCGCGCGCAAGATCGCGGCGGTCGAAAGCGCGCTGGCGCTGCATGGCGCGCAGTGCGTTACCCCGTTCGAGACATTGCGCCGGCTTGGCGGGCGCGAGATCGCGGCCATGGCCGGCGCGATCCTTGCCGCCAGGTTGCTGCGCGTGCCGGTGCTGCTCGACGGGTACATCTGCTGCGCGGCGATTGCCCCGCTGGTCGCCACACAGCCCGCGTTTACCGACCATTGCCTTGCCGCGCATTGCTCGGCCGAACAGGCGCATGCGCGGTTGCTCGGGCACTTCGGGCTGGAGCCGTTGCTGCGGCTTGGCATGCGGCTGGGCGAGGGATCGGGCGCGGCGGTGGCGGTTCCGCTGGTGCGCGCTGCCCTTGCCGCCCACAACGGCATGGCGACTTTTGCCGAAGCAGCGGTGGCGCAGGCCCTATGAAAGCCGTGGCGCTGCACCTCCTGCGGCACGGTGCGCCGCTGCGGCCGGGCCTGTTGCTGGGTCGCACCGACGATGCGGCGCGCGATCCCGGCTGCGCAAGGCTGCTCGCGCCGGCCATGGCGTTCGACGTTGCGAGGATCGTTACGTCCGATCTCCGGCGCGCGCGGGCTTCGGCGGAAGCGCTCGCGCTGGCGCGGGGCTTGCCGCTGGCGGTCGATCCGCGCTGGCGCGAACTCGATTTCGGGGACTGGGATGGCCGTGCCCCTGAAGACCTCGCGCAGACCGATCTCGCGCGGTTCTGGGACGATCCCGATGCCTGGCCTCCACCGGGGGGAGAGCGCTGGTCGGCGCTGTGCTATCGGGTAGGGCAGGCGATCCGCGAAGTCGGCCGCACGACGCTGGTCGTGACCCACGCCGGCGCGATGCGCGCGGCGGTCTCGGCCCTGACCGGGCTGGATCACCGCGCCGTCTGGGCGTTCGACTTGCCTTATGGCGCCTTGCTCTCGTTCAGGGTCTGGCCGGGAGAGAAACCGGCGGGGCAGATTACGGGCCTGCAGGCCGGGGGCGGGGCGTGAAGCCGCTGCTGCTCGCCCTGCAATTCCTGACGCGCTTGCCGCTTCCAATGATCCCGGCGGACGAGGCGGACTTCGGCCGGGCGATCCGCTGGTTTCCCGTCGCCGGACTGGTCGTTGGCGGTGCGGTCGCTGTCGCGGCATGGGTGGGCCTGCACCGGGACGCATGGTTGGCCGCGCTGCTGGCGCTGGCGGCGTGGATCGCGATCACCGGCGCGCTGCACCTCGACGGGCTGGGCGACGTCGCGGACGCCGCCGGGGCGGCGCACCACGATCGGACGCGCGTCTCCGCCGTGCTGACCGATCCGCACATCGGCAGCTTCGGCGTGGTCGCCATCGTGCTGCAAGTGCTGGCCAAGCTGGTGTTGCTCCACCTTGTCCTGCGCATGTCGGTGCCGCCCGCGCTGCTGCTGGTGCCGGTCTTGGCGCGGCTGGGGCCGATCGCGTGGGCGATCGCCCTGCCACCCCTGCACGCGGGGATGGGCACGCTGTTCCGGGCAGGCGCGAGCGGACGGGTTCTCGCGATCTGGCTCGCCTGCCTGGCTGTCTGCGCTTTCCTGACCAATCCGGCGCTCCTGCTGATGCTCGGTCTGATGCCGCTGTGGGCGTGGTGGCTGCGCGCGCGGATCGGCGGCCTTTCGGGCGACGGGCACGGCGCCGGGATCGAGCTGCTCGAAACGGCCGGGCTGCTCGTGCTGGCGGTGACCGGATGACGGGGGCTTTCACCCATCACGGCGGGCGGCTGGCGGACGCCAGCGCGCGGTTCGGCGGCGCGCCGGAGGACTGGCTCGACCTTTCGACCGGGATCAATCCCGTGCCGTGGCAGCCCCCGCCGGCGCTGGCGATCGACTGGCGCGGGCTTCCCCAAGCGCAGGCGCTCGCCCTGCTGGAAGCTCGGGCGGCCGGGCATTTCGGCGTCCAGCCCGACCTCTGCATGGCCCTGCCCGGCAGCGAGGTGGCGCTGCGCCTGCTGGCCCGGCTGCTGGACCTGCCGGGTCGCTATCCGCCGCTTGCCTATGGCACCTATCGCGATGCCTTTGCGCGGGGTGAGGCCCTGGCGCCGCGCGCAGACCTGCCATCCCACGCCACCGCCATCGTCCTCGGCAATCCCAACAACCCCGATGGCACGGTGCTGTCGCCCGCGCGGGCGCTGGCCCTGCTGGCGCATCAGGAGGCGCACGGCGGCTGGCTGATCGTGGACGAAGCCTTCGCGGACGGCGCGCCGGACGCCAGCCTCGCCGCGCTGGTCGCGCCGCACCGGCGGCTGATCGTGCTGCGATCGTTCGGGAAGTTCTTCGGGCTTGCGGGGATGCGGCTGGGCTTCGTGATCGCGCCGGAGGGCGTCCTGGCGGCGCTGCGCCATCTGCTGGGCGATTGGCCGGTTCATGCCGCCGCGCTGGCGTTTGGCACGGCGGCTTATGGTGATCGGGCCTGGATCGCGCAGACCCGGCAGGCGTTGCCCGTGCGGGCCGCCGCGCTCGATAGCGTGCTGCGCCGCCATGGCCTTGCCCCGGAGGGCGCCTGCCCGCTGTTCCGGCTGGTGCGGACGCCGGAGGCAGGCCGGCTGTTTGTCACGCTGGCCCGCCACCGCATCCTGACCCGGCCTTTCGCGGACCATCCCGGCCTCTTGCGCCTTGGCCTGCCGGCCGATGACGCGGGGCTGGCGCGGCTCGATGCGACGCTGGCGCAGGGGCGGGCCGATGGCTGAGCCTGTCGCGCTGGCCGCGCTGGCGCTCGACGCCGGGCTGGGCTGGCCGGCCCGGCTCCACGCGCGGACCGGGCATCCCGTCGGCGCGTTCGCGCGGCTTGTTTCGGGGTGCGAGCGCTGCTGGAACCGGCGCGGGTATGGCGACTTTGCCCGGCGCGTTCTGGGCACGGCCACGGTCGCGCTGCTGATCGCGTTTGCGGCGCTCGGGGCGCTGACGGTGGAGTGCGCGATCCGCTGGGGCGTGGGGCCGCTGGCCTGGCCGGTGCTCGCGCTGGCCGCCTGGCCCGCGCTGGCGCAGCGCAGCCTCGACGACCATGTGCGCCCGGTGATCGCGGCGCTGGCGCGCGATGACCTGCCCGCCGCGCGCAAGGCCGTGGGCAGGATCGTGGGCCGCGATACCGCCGCGCTCGATCACGCCGGAATCGCCCGCGCCGCGATCGAGAGCCTGGCGGAAAGCTTCTGCGATGGCGTGGTCGCACCGCTGTTCTGGCTGCTCGTGCTGGGGCTGCCGGGCGTGTGGGCCTACAAGGCGGTCAACACGGCGGACAGCCTGATCGGCCATCCCGAGCCACCGCTGCGTGCGTTCGGCTGGGCGGCGGCGCGCAGCGACGATCTGCTGAATCTGGCGCCCGCGCGCCTTTCCGCGCTGCTGTTGTGCCTGGCGGGCGGGGGCGGCTGGGGCATCGTGTGGCGCGATCATGCCCGCCATGCCTCTCCCAACGCGGGCTGGCCCGAGGCGGCGATGGCCGGGGTACTCGGCGTCCGGCTGGCCGGCCCCGCCTGCTATGACGGACAGGTGCTGGACAAACCGTGGATCGGTGCGGGAGGAGAAGCCGGTCTGGCCGCGCTGATCGCGGCGCGGCGCGTCTATATCCGGGCCTGCGGGCTGTTGTGGCTGATGGCGGGAGGAATGGCATGGCTGGCCTGATGCTGCAGGGGACCGGTTCCGACGTGGGCAAATCGGTGCTGGTCGCGGGGCTGTGCCGCGCGCTGGCCAACCGCGGCGTGCGCGTCCTGCCGTTCAAGCCGCAGAACATGTCGAACAACGCGGCGGTCACCGTCGATGGTGGCGAGATCGGGCGGGCGCAGGCGTTGCAGGCGCTGGCCGCACGCGCCGCGCCGCATACCGACATGAATCCCGTGCTGCTCAAGCCGCAGGCGGATCGTATGTCGCAACTCGTGGTCCATGGCCGGGTGCGCGGCACGCTGGGATCGGCCGATTTCCGCGAAGGGCGGCGCAGCCTGCTGCCCGAAGTGCTCGAAAGCTGGCACCGCCTGCGCGCGCGCTGCGATCTGGTGGTGGTCGAAGGCGCCGGCTCGCCGGCCGAGATCAACCTGCGCGATGGTGACATCGCCAACATGGGCTTCGCGCGCGCGGCGGGGGTGCCGGTGGTGCTGGTGGGCGATATCGACCGGGGCGGGGTGATCGCGTCGCTGGCGGGGACGCGCGCGGTGCTTGATCCGGCCGACGCGGCAATGATCCGGGGCTTCATCGTCAACAAGTTCCGGGGCGATCCCGCGCTGTTCGCCGATGGCTACGAGGCGATCGGCCGGTTGACGGGCTGGCCGGGCTTCGGGCTGGTGCCCTGGATTGCGGCCACCGCCCGGTTGCCCAGCGAGGATGCGGTGGTGCTCGACCGCGCGGCCCCGGCCACGCCAGGGCGCAAGCTGGTCGCCTGCCCGATCCTGCCGCGCATCGCCAACTTCGATGATCTCGATCCCTTGCGGCAAGAGCCGGAGGTGGAGGTAGCGATGGTTCCGCCCGGCACGCCGATCCCCGCCCATGCCGCGATGATCGTGCTGCCCGGATCAAAAGCGACGATCGCCGACATGGCCTTCCTGCGCGCGCAGGGCTGGGACATCGACATCCATGCCCATTACCGGCGCGGCGGCGCGGTGCTGGGGATCTGCGGCGGATACCAGATGCTTGGTCGCCGGATCGCCGATCCGCTGGGGATCGAGGGCGATCCGCGCGCCATCGCCGGGCTTGGCCTTCTGGACGTGGAAACCGTGCTTACGCCGGACAAGGCGTTGCGGCGCGTGCGGGGCGTGGCGCTCGGCGCGGCGTTCGAGGGCTACGAGATGCATATGGGCGAAACCACGGGGCCGGGCGCGGCGCATGGGTTCGCCTGTCTGGACGGCGCGCGCGCCGATGGAGCGATCAGCGCCGACGGGCATGTGTTCGGCACCTATTGCCACGGCCTGTTCGCCGCACCCGGCCTGCGCGCGGCCGTGCTGGCGCGGATCGGCGCGCGCTCGAACGGCGCGGACCACGATCATGCGGTCGACGCCGCGCTCGACGAACTGGCGGGCGAGCTGGAGCGGCATCTCGATGTCGACGGCTTGCTGGCGCTCGCGCGGGCGGGCCTTGCATGACCAGCCTGCTGGTGCTGGGCGGCGCGCGTTCGGGCAAGAGCCGCTATGCGCAGCAGCGCGTGGAAGCGTGCGGGGGTCGGCTGGCCTATATCGCCACCGCGCAGGCGCTCGATGCCGAAATGGAGGACCGGATCGCCCGGCACCGCGCCGATCGCGATGCGCGCTGGCACACCATCGAGGCACCGCTTGCCCTTGCCGCCGCCCTTGCGCGAGCCGGCGAGAGCCACGCCGCGATCCTGGTCGATTGCCTGACGCTCTGGCTGTCCAACCTGCTGCTGGCGGATCGCGACGTGCAGCGCGAAGGCATGGCGCTGGTCGAAGCCGTCGCCACCTGTCCGGTGCCGGTGGCGCTCGTCGCCAACGAGGTGGGGCTGGGGATCGTGCCGGACAATGCGCTGGCGCGCCGCTTCCGTGATGAGGCGGGGTGGCTCAACCAGCGGCTCGCGGCGATGGCGGACGAGGTCGTGTTCGTCGCGGCCGGCCTGCCTATGGTTCTGAAGGGCACGGGCGCGGTCGTATCCGGGGTATGAACCCTGCGCATAGGCCTTCCGCCTTCACCCTGCCCGGCGCGCCTGCTCGATCAGCGCGGCCGCTTCGTTGAGAAGATCGCGGCTGGCGCTGACGGCCCGTTCCGCATCGCCAGCGGCAATCGCGTTGGCGATGGTCCGGTGAGCGTCGCTGTCCGCGGTCGCCACGCCCTTCTGCCGGTTGGTCAGCCGGATGCTGAAGCGCAGCGCTGTCTCGACCAGATCCCGGCACTGGATCATGAAGCGGTTGCCGCTGGCGAGCAGGATGGCGACATGGAAATCGATGTCGGCCTGGAGAGCGTCCTCCTGGCTTATCCCGCGCGTGGTCATGCGCTCCGCCGCTTCCCCGATGCGCGTGATCGCCTCCGGATCGTTGCGGCGGATCGCCAGCGATGCGGCCTGCGGCTCGATGGCGCTACGGAAGGCGGTGAACTCCGCCAGCAGATCGAGCGAAAGGCCTCGGCTGAGCAGCCAGCGCAGCACATCGGGATCGAGGAAATTCCAGTCGCGCTCCGGCGCGACGCGGGTGCCGAGCCGGGGCCTGGACGCGATCAACCCCTTGGCCGTCAGCATCTTGATGGCTTCGCGGGTAACGCTGCGGCTGGCTTTGAACTGTTCCGAGATGTCCGCTTCAATGGGCAGAGGGCGATCCGCGTATTCGCCGGCAACGATCGCCCGCCCAAGCGTTTCGACAATGCGGGCGGTAACCTTGCCGCCGTTTTCGTAGGGGGTCATGGGCTGCTCCCGTCCCGAATTGGGGATCGGGATCGCCGCTATATTAATATGATAAATGGTGTTAAGGCGACCCCGCGACAGGATCAAGCCGTTGCGTCGATCGGGAACAGGAGAGAACCCCAGCCATGGCAGTCGTAACGCTTGCCGATGCCTTGCCGCTGTTTGCGGTATTGCGCGGCCTTGAGCCGGAAAGGGCGCAGGCCGTCGGGGACGCGCTGGTGGAGGCCGGCTTCGGCATCCTTGAGGTGACGATGAATTCGCCCGATCCGTTCGCCAGCATCGCCAGCCTTGTTGGTTCGCTCGGCGATCGCGCGCTGATCGGCGCGGGCACCGTGACGCGCACCGACGAGGTGGACGAACTGGAGCGCCTTGGCGCGCGTCTGGTGGTGTCGCCGCACTGCGATCCGGCGCTGGTCGGCCATGCCGCGGGCAAGGGCATGACCGTGCTGCCGGGCGTGTTTACGCCCACCGAAATGATGGCGGCCCTGAAAGCGGGGGCGACGGGCATCAAGATATTCCCGGCGGAAGCCATGCCGCCTGCGGGCGTCCGCGCTGTCCGGGCGGTGTTGCCGCCGCAGGTGCCGATCTTCGTCGTCGGCGGGATCACAGCCACCAACATGGCCGATTATCTCCAGGCGGGTGCCACCGGCTTCGGCATGGGGGGATCGCTGTTCCGGCCCGGTAAGCCGCTGGACACCATCGCCGACGATGCACGGGCGATCGTTTCCGCGTTCCACGCGGCGAAGGCGCGGCGGTAACGGATACTGACCCTAGCGGCGGACATCCCCGCCACCGGCGAGGATGCTCTCGATGTCCGCTTCGCTGGCGCGCAGAAAGTCCCCGGATACGGCGTGTGCCCACTGCGAGCAGCCCGTCGCGAAGGTGACGGTGCGATCAGGCGTCATGCCGCGCGCCAGACCGTGCACGATGCCCGCGGCAAAGGCGTCGCCCGTGCCGATCCGGTCGACGATGGCGTCCAGCGCAACGGGCTCGGTACTGGTCACAGCGGACCGGCTGGCAAGCAGCCCGGTCAGGCGCTGGTTGTTGCTGGAGGACACTTCGCGGTGCGTCGCCGCGACGTGGGTGAGGGCGGGGGCGAGCGCGAACATCGCCTGCGCCGCGTTATGCAACGCCGTGGCGGGATCGGGATCGGCGAAAGTGCGGTCCAGCATCAGGCCGATCACGCGCGGGTCGGCGAGCAGGACGTCTGCAGCCAGCGACAGTTCACGCAGGATCCGTTTCGCCTGATCTTCCCGATCCTGCCACAGGCTCGGCCGGAAATTGCAGTCGAACGCGATGCGCACGCCTCGCTCGCGCGCCGTGGCCATGGCCGACCGCAACGCCGCCAGCGGGCCTTCGCCCAGCGCTGCGGTGATGCCACCCACGAACAGCCAGTCCGCGCCGTTCAGGAGAGCGGGCCAGTCGAACAGATCGGGGGAGAGGTCGGCAAATGCCGAATGCGCGCGGTCGTAGAGAATTTCCGCAGGCCGGGCCATGGCGCCGGGCGAGAGGAAATACAGCCCCATCCGGCCGGAGGTGAAGGGGCTGCCGGCCAGGTTCACGCCGAACGCGCGGATCGCGTCCCGCGCCGCCCGGCCCAGGCGGTTTTCGGGCAGCACGGTGATAAGTTCCGCATCGTGCCCGAACCCTGCCAGCGCCACCGCGACGTTGGCTTCCGCGCCGCAGAACGTGGCGTCAAGCGTGCTTTCCTGCCCCAGCAGCGCCGGCGGCCGGGCCGCCAGGCGCAGCAGCATTTCGCCAAAACAGATGATCCTGGACACCCGGCACCTCTCCATCGCGCTGCCCGATTAATTATATGACAAATAGCGATGGAACAAGCGGGGCGCGCGTCGCCCGGTTCAGGATACCCCTTCCAGAGCCGCCGCCAGCGGCAGGGTGCGCAACCGCTTGCCGCTTGCGGCGAACACCGCATTGGCCAGCGCCGGAGCGACCACAGCGCAGGGCGGTTCGCCCATGCCGCCGGGATCGGCGCCGCTGTCGACGATATGCGTGGCGATGGCGGGGGCCTCGTTCAGGCGCAGGATGCGGTAGTCGTGGTAATTGGACTGTTCCACGCGCCCGCCCTTGATCGTCACTTCGCCATAAAGCGCGGCGGAGAGGCCGAAGATCACGCCGCTTTCCACTTGCGCGGCCACGCCCAGCGGGTTGATCGCCAGCCCGCAATCGACCGCCACGGTCGCCCGGGGCACGGTGATCGCGCCATCGGCAACGCGCGCCTCCAGCACCAGCGCGATGATCGTGCCCCACAGTTGCAGCACCGCGATCCCGCGTCCCTGCCCGGCGGGGAGCGGCGTGCCCCAGCCCGCTTCGCGCCCCGCCCGTTTGAGTACCGCGCGGATGCGCGGGTCGGTGACGAGCGAGAGGCGGTAGGCCAGCGGGTCCTGCCCTGCGGCATGGGCCAGTTCGTCAACGAAGCTTTCCACCACGAAGGCGGAGCGCAGCCCGCCCACGCCGCGCCACCAGCTTGTCGGCACTGCGCTTTCGGCCTGCTGGAACGTCACGCGGTGCGCGTCGAGCGCGTAGGGGATGGCGACCGCGCCCTCGATCGCGTCGGCATCCACACCGTTGAAGCCCTGCCCCAGCAGCCGCGCCATGATCGACGAGCCGGCGATCCGGTGCTCCCAGCCGATCGGCCGGCCGCCTGCATCCAGCGCGGCCGTGATCTGGTCGGCATAGGCGGGGCGGTACATGTCGTGCTTCATGTCCTCCTCGCGCGACCACATCAGCTTGACCGGGTAGGGTACCTGCCGCGCCAGCTCGACCGCGCGCACCACCATGTCGGTTTCCAGCCGCCGGCCGAAGCCGCCGCCCATCTGGCAGTTGTGGAACGTGACCTTGTCCGCCGGCAGGCCCAGTGCCTTGGCGGCATCGTCGCGCGCCTGCGCGGGCACTTGCGATCCCGCCCAGATCGTGCAGCCTTCGGGCGTGACGTGCGCGGTGCAACTGCCCGGCTCCATCGGCGCATGGGCCAGGAAGGGCTGGCGATAGGTCGCGTTGAACGGACGCGCCGCCTTCGCCTTGGCGGCGGCGAGATCGCCGGTGGACTTGGCCTCGAACCCCGGCTTCGCCAGCGCCTCGTCCAGCCCGGTGAGGATATGCGCATGGTCGGCCGGCGCCTTGGGCGCGGTCCATTGCGGGTTGGCGGCGATATAGCCCTGCATCGCCGCCCAGTAGGTCTCGGCCACCACGAACAGCACGTCGGTGCCCTTGACGAGCTGCACCACGCCGGGGGTGGCGCGCGCGGCCTTTTCGTCGAACGCGGCGAGCGTGCCGCCAAACATCGGACATTGCGCCAGCATCGCTACTTTCATGCCGGGCAGGCGCACGTCGATGCCATAGACGATTTCGCCGGTGACCTTGGCGAGGCTGTCGAGCCGCCGGGTGGGCTTGCCGATGACCCGGAACGCGCTGCCAGGCCGCAACGGCGCGTCCTTGGGCAGCGGCGCGGCGCTGGCGGCGGCCAGCAGATCGCCCACGGGCAGGCGGCGGCTGCCCGTGGCCTCGATCACCATGCCGCCGACAAGGTCGCAGCGTTCGGGCGGGACGCCCCATTGCCGCGCCGCCGCGCCCACCAGCGCCGCGCGGGCGTTGGCGGCGGCCTGCCGCAGCGGCTTGTAGAGTTCGCGCACCGAACTGGACCCGCCGGTGCCCTGGTCGATAGGCGCGAAGCGCGCACTGTCGCCTTCGGGGATGGTCACGGCCACTTGCGCGGGCGACAGCCCTAGTTCCTCCGCCACCAGCATGGCGAGCGTGGTGAACACGCCTTGTCCCATCTCGGTCTTGGGCAGGGCGAGCGCGGCGCCCTCCGCCGTGACCGAAAGAAAAGCGTTGGCGGTCAGCGCGGCGGCCTTCGCGGCAGAGGCCCGGCCCACCGGCACCACCAGCGCAAGGCCTAGCGCGGCCGATCCGCGCAGCACGCCCCGGCGCGAAAGGCCGCCAGCCACGCCGCCGCTCATGCCTTGCCTCCCGCCGCCGCCAGCTTCACCGCCTTGCGGATGCGCGGGTAGGTGCCGCAGCGGCAGAGGTTGCCGCTCATCCCCGCCTCGATCGCTGCGTCGTCGGGCGCGGGGTTGGCCTTGAGCAGTGCCGTGGCGGCGATCAGCTGGCCCGGCTGGCAATAGCCGCACTGGACCACGTCGGCTTCGACCCAGGCATCCTGCAGGCGCTTGCCCAGCGGATCGTCGCGCAAACCCTCGATCGTGGTGACCGGCTGGCCGATGAACGCGCGCGCCGGGGCCTGGCAACTGAAGAAGCGTTCGCCGCCCATCAGCACGCTGCACGCGCCGCAGAGTCCCGCGCCGCAGCCAAACTTGGTGCCGGTCAGCCCGATCACGTCGCGCAGCACCCACAGCAGCGGCATGTCGATGGCGCCGGCGTCCACCGTCACCTGTTTGCCGTTGACTGTCAGCGAATAGCTCATGCCCATGTCCCCGTCTGACGCCCCCCGTTTTGGCGTCCGGACCGCACTATGCGGCGAGCCGCGGCCCAAGCAAAACCCTTATATGCGGAAGCTGCCTTGGCCGCCGCTTGACTTTGCCGGGCGGTCTGGCCGATTGGTCCCTTCGTTATCGGCATTTTGAGGGGAGTAGGGGAGCCAATGCGACGCGGCTGGTCCCTGACATTGCAAAAGCGGATCCGGCCCGCCGGGTCGACGCCGCTCTACATGCAACTCGCTCATGCGCTGATTCACGAGATCGAGCGGGGGCGGCTCCAGCCGGGGTCGCCGCTGCCCAGTAGCCGGGAACTCGCCAGCGAACTGGGCTTCAACCGCAAGACCGTGGTGACCGCCTACGAGGAGCTTGTCGCGCAAGGCTGGCTGGAAACCGCGGACCGCAAGGGGACCGCGGTCGCGACCCGCCTGCCGCGTGGCCGACCGGAAACCCCCGAAAGCAGCCCGCCGATCGGGCGTCAGCCGATCTATCGCTTCGTGCCGCCCCCGTCGCGGCCGATCGCCGTTCCGCCCGGGCGGCTCATCAAGCTGGACGAAGGCAGCCCCGACGGCAGTCTGTTCCCGCCCGAGGCGCTGGCGCGCGCCTTCCGCACCGCCGCGCTCTATGCCGCGCGGCGGCAGCAGCTGGGCTATCGCGATCCCTGCGGCAGCGAGCGGCTGCGCGCCGGGCTGGCGGCGATGCTGCGCGAGGAGCGCGGCCTTGTCGTCAGCGAAGAGAACGTCTGCGTCACGCGCGGCAGCCAGATGGGCATCGCGCTCGCCGCGCGGCTGCTGGCTCGCCCCGGCGCGGTCGCGCTGGCCGAGGCGCTGACGTATGAGCCGGCGGTGGCCGCTTTCCAGGCCGCCGGGGTGCCGGTGCTGCCGGTAGCGCTGGACGACGACGGTATCGATGTCGATGCGGTGGAACGGGCGTGCCGCAACGGGCAGGTCTGCGCGGTGTTCGTCACCCCGCACCACCAGTTTCCGTCCACCGTTTCGCTGGCCCCGGAACGGCGCCTGCGGCTGGTCGAGCTGGCCCGGCAGTTCGGCTTCGCGATCATCGAGGACGATTACGACCACGAATTCCGCTTCGGATCGCAACCGCTGCTGCCGATGGCCGCCTATGCGCCGGACGTGGTGATCTATGTCGGATCGCTGTCCAAGCTGCTGCTGCCGGCGCTCCGGGTCGGCTATATCGTGGCGCCCGCGCCGGTCATCGCAGCCGCCGCGCACCAGGTTTCGATTAGCGATGGCATGGGCAACAGCTTGACCGAGGACGCCATCGCCCTCCTGCTGGAGGAAGGCGAGGTCCGCCGCCACGCGCGCAAGGCGACGCGCGTCTATGGCGCGCGGCGCGATGCGCTGGCGCAGGCGGTGCGGGAAGCGCTGGGCGATTTCGTCAGCGCGCGGCTGCCGGCGGGTGGCTTGGCGATGTGGCTGGAATTCCTCGATCTCGATGCCCTGGCCCGGATCGAGTCCGGCGCGCCCGCCGCCGGCATCACCTTCGCCGCGTCCGCTTCCTACCGGCTGGCCCCCGATGCCCCGCACGGGCTGCGGCTCGGGTTCGCGAGTTACTCCAGCGAACGGACGGTGGAAGCCGTACGCATACTGGGGCATCTGGGCCACAGTTGATCCGCCGACGATACTGGTCCCCTTGCTTTTGCCGATCTGGCACTTTTTCCGGGCCAATCGCTTGGTGACAACGTCGCCATGGACTTTCCTTCCGGAACCAACGGCGATCTTGCCGATCTTGTGGCCGCCTATCCGCTGGCCTGGCTCACCAACAGCGGGCCGGACGGTTTCTTCGCCACGCCGCTGCCGCTGATCGCCGAAACGGGGCCGGATGGCTCCATCGTCGCGCTGATCGGCCACTGTTCGCGCCGCAACGCGCAAGTCGCCGCGTTGCGCGCCGATCCGCGCGCGCAAATCCTGTTCATGGGGCCGCAGGGCTATGTCTCGCCCGCGCTGGTGTCGCGGCCGCACTGGGCGCCGACCTGGAACTTCGCGGTCGCAACCTTCGACGTGACAGTCGCATTCGGGGACGACAGCGAAACCCTGCCGGCGGTCCGCCTGCTGACCGCGCACGCCGAAGCACCGCAGTCCCCGCCCTGGCAGGTTGAGGACGCCGGAGAGCGATTGCCAAACTTGCTATCAAGAATCATTAGCTTTCGTGCGACGGTTCACGCTACGGACGCGCGATTCAAACTGGGACAGGAAGAAGACGTCGACGTGCTGAGGGAAATCCTGGCGGCCTATCCCGATCCGGTGATGGCCGGCTGGATGCGGCGGCTCAACGCCGACCGCCTAGAAACGGACAGCCTTAACGCGGACGATGCGGAAGCGATCATCGGGGAGACGGGATAGCCGAAGCGGGCGATCCATGACATTCAGAGGGGAATAGACATGAGGACCACACTGCACCTTGCCTGCCTTGCCGGCGCGTCCATGCTGGCCATGGCCGCCGAGCCGGCGCTGGCCGCCGAAGATGCCGCCGACAACGGCCTGGGCACGATCGTCGTGACCGCGACCAAGCGCGCCATCGCGCTCGACCAGACGCCGATCGCCGCCAGCGCGGTATCGGGCAGGGATCTGGCCGCCGCCAACGCGCAAAGCCTGTCGGACTACGTCACCCGCCTGCCGGGCGTGGTGTTCAACGATTACCAGCCCGGCGTTTCCGAAGTGATCATCCGTGGCATCTCGGCCACGACCTACCACGAACAGGGCCAGACCACGGTCGGCTATTACCTCAACGAAGTGCCGCTGGTCGAACCCGGCTTCCCGATCGGCATTCCCGATGTGGACACCTTCGATCTCAACCGCGTGGAAGTGCTGCGCGGCCCGCAGGGCACGCTGTTCGGCTCGTCCACGCTGGGCGGCCTGGTCAACTACGTGGTCAACACCGCGGATACGAGCAAGATCGACGCGGCGGCATCTGGCCTCATCGGTTCGACCAAGAATTCGCACGGCGAAGTGAACTATGCGGCCAAGGCGATGGTCAACGTGCCGCTGATCGCCGACAAGCTGGCGGTGCGCCTGGTCGCGCTGCAGCGCTTTGATGCGGGCTATCTCGACAACCCCGGCACCGGCGTGCGCGGCAGCAACGATTTCCGCACGCGGGGCCTGCGCGGCTCGATCGTCCTGACGCCGTCCAGCGCGACCAAGATCAGCTATCTCTCGTCGTGGCAGGACACCTATCTTGAGGACCAGACCTACCTCGACCTTGATCATCCCTACATCCGCAACACCGCGCGGGCCGAACCGCAGAAGACGCGTTTCTGGATGAATTCGCTGCGGCTCGATCAGGATCTGGGCGGAGCGGAACTCACCGCCATCGGTTCCATCGTCGAAAAGCACAATTTCACCCAGTTCTCGTATCCCTATTTCTACGTGACCGGGGTGACGACGGGTTCGGGCGCGGCCTATTCGGCGGGCAACGCCAACGCCAACATCAAGACCGCCGAAGTCCGGCTGGCCTCGAAGGGCGACGGGCCGTTCCGCTACCTGATCGGCGCCAGCTACATGGCGGCCAAGAAGTTCAGCTACGACCAGATCTTCCAGAACGGCGCGGCGGCTTACATCAACGCCAACCCTGCCTCGTTCGGCGGCTTTTCGGGCAGCGTGCTGGCACCGGGCGATCGCATCTATGGCTATGCATCCGATACCTACAACGAGGATATCGGCGTGTTCGGCGAAGTGAGCTACGCGATCCGACCCAGCATCGAGATCACGTTCGGCGGCCGCTATTTCTGGAACAAGTACAACGCCACCGTCACCAACCAGGCGGGCGCGCTGGGCGGTTATCCGGGCGGCTACAGCCCGGTCGACGCCACGGGCCGGGTGTCGAACAAGGAAGATGGCTTCACCCCCAAGGTGACCATCACCGCCCGTCCGACCAAGGACTTCCTGGCCTATGCCACCTATTCGGAAGGCTATCGCGTCGGCGGCATCAACCCGAACGCCGGCCTGCTGCCGACCATTCCGGTCAAGTATAACAGCGACCGGGTGAAGAACTACGAAGCGGGCGTGAAATTCCACGCTTTCGACGGCAAGCTCTATGTGGAAGCCACCTTCTTCAACATCGACTGGAAGGGCATCCAGGCCCGTCTGTTCGGCCCGGCGCCGTCGTACTATTCCTATGTCTCGAACGCAGGCAGCGCCAACGTGGTCGGCGGCGAATTGGCGGCCACCTGGCAGATCGCCAAGGTCGCGAGCTTCAGCACCAGCGTTACGCGTCAGGAAGCGAGCCTCACCGCGTTCCTGCCCGATACGTTCGCGGTCGGCGGCGGCTACGCCTCGGGCTCGACGCTGCCGGGTTCGTCGAAGTGGTCGGTGGCGAACAACCTCAAGTTCGATTTCCAGGAGGTGGCGTTCAAGCCCTCGTTCGAAGTGGCGCACCGCTACCTGTCGTCGGCGCCGGTGGCGTTTGGCAACACCGCGACGCGCGGCAACTTCAACATCATCGACCTGCGCGCCGGGTTGACGCTGATGGACAAGGTGCGCGTGCTGGTCTTCGCCAACAACGTGTTCGACAAGTTCGGCATCCTCAACGCGCCGTTCACGTCGCAGGCGACCCCGGCGGGATCGATCGTGCGGCCGCGCACGGTGGGCCTGCGGCTCGACTGGTCGCTCTGATGCGCCGCGTTGCCGTCTTTCTCGCGGCAACGTTGGCTCTCGTGGCCGGGCCTCTTCGCGCCGAAGAGGCCCGGTTGCTTGCCTATCAGGCGACCGAGGCGACCTGGGCGCAGCCGGCGCTGTCCCCGGACGGCGCGTGGCTGTGGTTCGATCTGCTGGGCGACATCTACCGGATGCCCGCCACCGGTGGCGATGCGCAACCGGTGCTGGCCGGCCCTGCCTTCGAACGCAACCCGGTGCCTTCGCCCGACGGGCGCTGGATCGCCTTCATTTCCGACCGGTCGGGCGTCACCAACCTCTGGATCGCGCGCAGTGACGGCAGCGACTCGCGGCAACTGACGCATGACACCGCGCTCGTCCTGATGACCTCGCCGGCCTGGGCGCCGGACGGGAAAAGCGTCTATGTCAGCCGGGCCGTCCACGCGGTGCTAGCGTTCGAACTGTGGCGCGTTCCCGTCGAAGGTGGCCCGCCCGCGCTGGTCGTGGCGGCCCAGCCCGGCGGCAACGAGGGGTGGGACGATCGCGTGAACGCCATGGGCGCGACCCCGTCTCCCGACGGCAAGGCGGTGTGGTACGCGACCAAGCTGGGCCACACCTGGACTGAGAAGGACCCACCCACCTGGTCCATCGCGCGGCGCGATCTGGCCACCGGCGCGGTCGAGACGGTGATTCCCGGCGGGATGCATCCGGTGCTCTCGCCCGATGGGCGATTTCTGGCCTATGCCGCGCGGCGCGATGGCGGCGAAACCGGCCTGCGCCTGCGTACCCTCGCTACCGGCGAGGACCGCTGGATCGCCTGGCCGATCGATCACGACGGGCAAGAAGGCGGCTACTACTACGATCTTACCCCCGGCTACCGCTTCACGCCCGACGGCAAGGCCATCGTGCTCGCGCGCGATGGCGGCTTCGTGCGGCTCGATCTTGTCACCGGAAAGCAGCAGGCGATCCCGTTTCGCGCGCCGGTGCGGCTGGCGCTTGCCCCGCAAAGCCGGGTCCGTCAGCGGGTAGAGGATGGCGGCGAGGTCCGGACGCATCTGGCCGAAGGCGCTGCGCTGTCGCCGGACGGCCAACGGATCGCTTTCACCGCGCTGGGCGCGCTGTACGTCGCCGAGGCGCAAGGCAACGCGCCGCCGCGCAAGCTGTTCGATGGTAACGCCTTCCAGCCGGCCTGGTCGCCGGATGGGCGCACGCTGGCCTTCACGCGCTGGACTGCCGAGCAGGGCGGCGGCATCTGGACGCTCGACGTGGCTGGCGGCCCGCCGCGCCCCGCCGGACCGCAGGGCGCCTTCTGGTCCGAACCGCTCTGGGATCGCGATGGTAAAAGCCTGATCGCACTGCGCGCCGCGCAATTCGATCGCCTGCACGCGCCGGACGAGCTGGCCCCGGCGTGGCCGGTCGATGTGGTGTGCCTTTCCCCCGGTGGTGCCGCGACGGTCATCGCCCATGGCGCGGGTCTGCGCTCGCTGCAGCGGACGGCGGACGGGCGTCTGTTCGTCCAGGCCGATGGCGCGCTCAAGGAAGTGATGGCCGACGGAACGCTGCTGGCGCGCGCGACGGTCGTCGCCCGCGCGATGGGGCAATACGTCAAGGAACCGCGCCCGGTCGAGGAACTGCGCCTATCGCCCGACGGGCGAACGCTGGCGGCGCGCACCGCGTTCGAGCTGCACCTTCTGCCGATGCCGGCCGACGCCAAGCCGGTGAACCTGATGGACGCCGTGCCTGGTCACCGCCAGATCACCGGGGTGGGCGCCGATACGATGCGCTGGGACGGCGATGGCCTGTCGTGGACGGTCGGGCCGTTCTGGCGTCACGCCGCCTCGGCCGGCGCGCTGGCGGCCGCCGATCCCGAAGCCGCGGCAGCCCCGCGCGATCTCTCGGTCCGCGTGCCGCGTGCCCTGCCGGCGACGGCGCAACTGCTGCGCGGCGCTACCGTGCTGACGATGGACCACGGGAAGGTCATCGCGGACGCCGACCTCCTGATAACCGGCGACCGGATTGCCGCGGTCGGCCCGCGCGGGTCCATCCCCGTTCCGGCCGGCGCGCGGATACGCGAGCTGGCCGGCAAGTTCGTCATTCCAGGCCTGATCGACGCGCACGCCCACTTCTTCCCGATCCCGCGCGGGGTGCACGATGGCACGCACTGGGAATTTCCGACGCTGCTGGCCTATGGCGTCACCTCGGTGCTGGAAGTGCAGCCGTTCACGCCGGATATCTTCGCCTATGCCGACCGGATGGACGCCGGGCTTTCCACGGGGCCGCGCCTGTTCAGCACCGGCCCCGGCGTGTTCGTGAACAGCGCCATCACCTCGCAGGCCGTGGCCGAGCAGGTGTTGACGCGCTATCGCGACGCCTACCGCACGCGCAATATCAAGAGCTACATGGTCGGCGACCGGGCCGCGCGGCAGTATATGGTGGCGGCATCGCGCAAGCTGGGCATGATGCCCACCACCGAAGGCGCCGCCGATTTCGTGCTGGAGCTGACCCACGCCATCGATGGCTTTTCCGGCAACGAGCATAACCTGCCGGTCACGCCGATCCACGACGACGTGATCCGCCTCTTCGCCGCCAGCGGCATCGCCTACACGCCGACGCTGACCGTGCTTTACGGCGGCGCGCCGATGCTGTTCGCCGATATCCAGAACGATCGCCCGCAGGACGATCCGCGCCTGCGCCGGTTCACCCCACCGTTCGTGCTGGCCGCCAAGCTGCGCGATCGGCACTGGACGCCGTCCGAATGGCAGACCTGGCGGCGCTTTGCCGAAGACGCGATGCGGTTGCGCCGCGCCGGCACGCTGGTCGGCGTGGGCAGCCATGGCGAGATGCAGGGCATCGGCGTCCACTGGGAAATGGCCGCGTTCGTCGCGGGCGGGGCTACGCCGCAGGAGGCGCTGGAAATGGCCACGATCGACAACGCCACGATCATCGGCCGGCCGGATGACCTTGGCAGCGTGACGCCCGGCAAGCTGGCTGATCTGGTGGTGCTCGATGCCGATCCGCGCGCCGACATCGCCAACGCCCGGCGCATTGCGCTGGTGCTGCGCGGCGGCATCGCGTTCGACGGCACCACGCTGGCACGGGATAGCGAAAGCCCGGCCGCACCGTGGTGGCGCGAAGAGGCATCCGGGGAGGTCCCGCAATGAAGCCGGCGACGTTGCGCGCCTGGAGCAAGGTGCATACTTGGTCGAGCCTGATCTGCACGCTGTTCATGCTGATCCTGGCGTTGACCGGCCTGCCGCTGGTGTTTCACGACGAGATCGACGGCATCGGCAAGCCGGAACGGATCGAACGCTGGAACGACGCCGAGCTGGTTTCGCTCGACCGCGCGATTGCCGCCGCGCTGGCGCTGGAACCGGGCGCCGTGCCGATCTACCTCAGCTTCGACGAGGATCGTCCGGTGGTGAACCTCACCAGCGGGCCGGTCGGCGATGCGCCGGAGACGGCGATGCGCTTCCACCCGATCGACCGGCGCACCGCCGCGCCGCCGCAGGGCGAAGCGCCCGGCGGCGGGGTGATGGACGTGGTGCTCGATTTGCACAAGGACCTGCTGCTGGGCACGGTGGGCGAATACTTCGTCGGCGCGATCGGCCTGTGCTTCGTGCTGGCGCTGGTTTCGGGCGTCGTGCTGTACGCCCCGTTCGCGCGCAAGGCGGGCTTCGCCAGCGTGCGCAAGGCCAAGACCGCGCGCACGCGCTGGCTCGATTGGCACAACCTGATCGGGGGCGTCACGCTGGCCTGGGCGCTGGTCGTGGGGCTGACCGGCACGATCAACACCCTGGCCGAGCCGATCACCGCGTGGTGGCGCGCCGATGCACTGGCCCATCTGGCGCGCGATCATTCCGGGCCGATCGCATCCTATCGCCCCGGCATTGCCGACGCGGCGCTGCGCAACGCGCAGGCCGCGGTGCCGGGGATGCGCGTGCAGTTCATCGCCTTTCCCGGCGCGGCCTTCAGCAGCCGCGATCACCTGGCCGTCTATCTGCAGGGCGCGACGCCGCTGACCGCGAAGCTGCTGACCCCGGTCATGGTCGATGCGCGCACCGGCAAGGTCGATGGTGTGGCGCCGATGCCGTGGTACATGAAGGCGCTGCTGCTCGCGCAGCCACTGCACTTTGGCGATTATGGCGGCATGGCGATGAAGCTGCTGTGGGCGGTGCTCGACCTCGTGAGCATCGTCGTGCTGGGCAGCGGCCTCTATCTGTGGCTGCGCAAGCCGCGCACCGCGCGCCGGGGCCGCGCGGCATGACGCGCCACCCGCTCGTGCCGATCGCGGCGATCGCCCTCGTCAGCTTCGCCGGGCTCGTCATCGGCCTGACCGGCGATGGCTGGGAAGATGCCCTCGCCGCGCTGGGCCTTGCCCTGTCCGTGGCGCCGATCGCCGTGGCGCTGCTGCGCCGCTGAGGCGGCGGCATCGTTCGTCATTGCGAGGGGCGAAGCCCCGCAGCAATCCAGAGCGACGCGCACGGCCCTGGATTGCTTCGCTGCGCTCGCAATGACGAAGCAGTCAGAGTCGTTCCGCTCTACCCGAAGCGCTGCGTGCCGCCCACCACGGTGCGCAGCACCTTGACCTGGGGAATCGTTTCCGGGTCGATCCGGAACAGGTCGCGGTCGAACACCGCGAAATCGGCCTGCATTCCGGGCATGATCGCGCCGCGCTGCCGCTCCACCCGGCCTGCGTAGGCCGCTTCGCGGGTATAGCCCCGCAGCGCCTGGGCCATGGTAATGCGCTGTTCGGGATACCAGCCGTGCGGATTGAGCCCGTCGATCGTTTCGCGCATCACCGCTGCGTAGATGCCGGTCAGCGGATCGAGCGGGGCCACCGGCCAGTCCGAACCGAAGCAGACGTGCGCGCCCGAGCGCACCATGGAACCGACCGCGAAGCTGGTGCGCAGCCGTTCGGGGCCGACGCGCCGCACCGCCCAGCGCCCGTCGTCGATCGCGTGGTAGGGCTGCATCGAGGCGATCACGCCCTGTTTGGCGAACCGCCCGATCGCTTCCTCGCGCAAGTGCTGGGCATGTTCGATGCGGAAGCGGCGGTCGCGCGCGCCGTTGGCCTTGGCGACCGCCGCCATCGTGTCCAGCACGATGTCGTTCGCCTCGTCGCCGATGGCGTGGGAGGTCACCTGCAGGCCGGCCTTGTCCGCCCCGGTCATCCACGCCTTCAGGTCCTTGGGGTCGGTCACCATGATGCCGTGCGCGTGCGGTTCGTCGAGATAGGGCAGATACATCAGCGCGGTGCGCGAACCGAGCGAGCCATCGAACACCACCTTGCACCCGCCCCAGCGTACCCAGTCGTCGCCGCGCCCTTCCTGCGCGACGATGGCGGCCTGCCGTTCCCAGTCCTTCAGCGGGGTGAAGTTGTAGAATCGCATCCCCGTTTCGCCCTGCGCGCGCAGGCGGCGGGTGTTCTCGAAGGTGGACCAGTCGAGTTCGGGGACGTGGACTTCGGTCACGCCCTTGCTCAGGCCCAGCGCGATGCCCTGCCGCAAGGCGGCGTCCAGCCGGGCCTCACTCGGCTTCGCGATCGCGCGCAGGACGAGATCCTTGGCCGCGTCCTTGACGATGCCGGTCGGCTCCCCGTTCTCGTCGCGCAGGATCACGCCCCCGGGCATGTCCGGGGTGTTGCGGTCGATCCCTGCCAGCTTCAGCGCCAGCGAATTGCACAGGATCATGTGCAGGTCATAGCGGATCACCGCCACCGGCGTATCGGGCGTCACCGCGTCGATCCACTGGCGCGTGGGCATCTTGCCGCCCCAGCGGTCCTGATCCCAGTTGCCGCCTTCCAGCCATTCGCCCTTGGGCAGCGCGCGCGCGGCTTGCGCGATCCGCTGCACGAATTCGTCGGGCGTCGCCGCATCGCGCAGGGAGGGCTGCGACAGCGCCATCGACCCGATGGTGAAATGGGTATGGCAATCGATCAGCCCCGGCGTCACGAACGCGCCTTGCAGGTCGATGACCTGCGTGCGCGGGCTGGACGCGGCGCGCACCGCATCCTTGCCGATGGCGACGATGTGCCCGCCGGCCACACCGATGGCGTCGGTGCGCACGTCCGGTCCCGTTCCCGTCCACACCGCCGCGTTGACGTAGGCCACGTCCACCCCGCCGCGCGTGGCGGCCCAGACCCGCGCTGGCACGGCCGCCGCGACGATGGCGTTGAGCGAACCCGATACGAACGCGCGGCGCGTGACCATGATGCTGCCTTCCTGCTTTTTGCAACGATCATGGCATCTTCAGCGCGAAACGTCATGCTTCGGCGTCCAGCTACGGAATTGTCAGGGGGCCAGCGTCAGCCGCAGTGCCGTTCGCAAAGTTCGCACAAGGCATGGATGATCCCGCGCACCACGGGATCGCGCAGGCTGTAGAAGCGGGTTTGCGCGGCGCCCCGGGTGCTGACCGCGCCTTCGTCCCGCAGCAGCGCCAGATGTTGCGAGACGGAGGATTGCGACAGGCCCGACAGTTCGACCAGTTCATTGACCGAAACCTCGCCCTCATCCATCCGGCACAGCATCAGCAGGCGCTCCGGATGGCTCATCAGCTTCAGCCGGGCCGCCATCGCGTTGGCGTTGGATTTGAGGTCCGAACGATCGGCCGGTGTCATGATGGAGAATCCGCCAGAGGTTGGCCGTCATCGCGCAGGACGATGTAGATCGCGGGAATCACGAGAACGGTGAGCAGGGTCGAGGACGCCAGCCCGAACAGCAGCGAGATGGCGAGACCCTGGAAGATCGGATCGGTCAGGATCACCGAAGCGCCGATCATGGCCGCGGCCGCTGTCAGCACGATCGGCTTGAAGCGGATCATCCCGGCCTCCAGCAAGGTCTGGCGCAGGCTCTTGTCGGGCGATCGGGTGTGCCGGATGAAATCGACGAGCAGGATCGAATTGCGCACGATGATGCCGGCCAGCGCGATGAAGCCGATCATCGACGTTGCGGTGAACGGCGCCCGGAACAGCAGGTGGCCAAGCACGATGCCGACCAGGGTCAGCGGGATCGGGGTCAGGATGACCAGCGGGATCGTGAAGCTGCGAAACTGGCCCACGACCAGCACGTAGATGCCCAGTAGCGCGACCATGAACGCCCCGCCCATGTCGCGAAAGGTCACCCAGGTGATTTCCCATTCGCCGTCCCACAGCAGCGACGGCCTGCTTTCGTCCTCGGGCTGGCCGTGCAGGATGACGTCGGGCCTGGTCAGGCCGTGCGCCTGCCAGTCGAAGCTGTCGATGGCGTCGTCAACCGCCAGCATGCCGTAGATCGGCGCCTCGTAGCGCCCGGCGAGTTCGGCCGTGACCATCGTTGCCCCGCGTCCGTCGCGCCGGAATATCGCTTGTTCGCCCGGCACCATCTTAGCGGTGACCAGTTCGCCCAGCTCGATCAACTGCCCGGACGGTGTCGTCGCGACGGGAGTTGCCGCCAGTGCCGACGACCATGACCGTTGCGATTGATCGAGCGAAAGCTCGATGGGCAAGGGATCGTGATCGGCCGCGCGCGGAGCATAGCCGACGACTTGCGTCCCCAGCAGCGCCCCGATGCTGTCAAAGAGCTGGCGTTCGGACAGGCCGTAGTGATCGAGCTTCGCCCGGTCGGGGATCAGTTTCAGCGTGGGCCGGGGCGCGCCGAAGCTGTTGTCGACATCGACGATATAGGGCACCGACCGGAAGATCGTCTCCACCTGCTTCGCCGTCTTTTGCCGCGTTGCCTCGTCGGGGCCGTAGATTTCGGCGAGCAAGGTGGCGAGCACCGGCGGCCCCGGCGGCGTTTCTACCACCTTGAGCGACCCGCCCGCCGGCAGGGGAATGGCCCGGAGCTTCTCGCGCAGCGCCACCGCGATCTCGTGGCTTGAGCGCGAGCGGTCGCCCTTGGGCAGAAGCGTGACCATCAGGTCGCCCATTTCGGGCTGGTTGCGCAGGAAGTAGTGCCGCACCAGCCCGTTGAAGTTGAACGGCGCGGACGTGCCGGCATAGGCTTCCATCGACACGACTTCGGGCACGCTGCGCGCTACGGCCGCCGCCTGTTCCAACACGCGCGACGTCATTTCCAGGCTGGTGCCTTCGGGCAGGTC